>NZ_JASJUT010000012.1:0-171194 GCF_030135505.1 Pseudoalteromonas obscura | reverse complement strand
TAGAGCGCGTAATCATCATCGACTAAGTACTAACGGTACAAAAAAGGATTAACACAGTGAATATTAAAACAAATTATAACTTGGAGGCTGTCATGGTAGAGCGCGTAATCATCATCGACTAAGTACAAACGGTACAAAAAAGGATTAACACAATGAATATTAAAACAAATTATAACTTGGAGGCTGTCATGGTAGAGCGCGTAATCATCATCGACTAAGTACTAACGGTACAAAAAAGGATTAACACAGTGAATATTAAAACAAATTATAACTTGGAGGCTGTCATGGTAGAGCGCGTAATCATCATCGACTAGGTACTAACGGTACAAAACAGGATTAACACAATGAATATTAAAACAAATTATAACTTGGAGGCTGTCATGGTAGAGCGCGTAATCATCATCGACTAATTGTTTTTATTGTAGTGGCCTGAGGTGTTGAACACCTCAGCCCTATCTTTTATTAAGGAGGAAAATATGATTGAGGAAAAAACGCAAGGTGATTGGGGTAGTATGCTCAATGAGTATTATCAACTTACCAGACACCCATTGCCAGGCGAGCTAGATTTCTGGAAAGGGCAGATCAGTAAAGGGGATTCGGTGATTGAAATTGGTGCCGGGCAAGGTTTCATCACAAAACACTTAGTTGAAAAGCAACCGAGCCAGCTTTTATTGGTCGAGCCTTGTGAGTCATCAGCACGGTATCTAGAACCGCTTTCCAAGCAAACCAAGTTCATTGATATTTCATATGACCTATTTGAAACATGTGAAAACCTGCGTGTATCAGATTGCATCTTATTTCCATATGACTCGTTACCCATGGTGAATTTTGACTCATATGATCAGTTTTTTGCCAAAATCAGAGATAATTTAACGGATAGCGGTAAATTTGTATTCCATATTAGTACAAAAAAGTGGAACGAAGAGTACATTAGCAAGTTTGAAAAGACTTACCGTACCACTAAAACATTTCCTTCTGGCCGTAATGTGACCATTCTTGCATGGGCCGAAAAACATTCAGATAGCGGCTACACCAAATTCTTCTGCTTTATTGATTGTGAAACCCGTGAGTCCGAATACTATCAGATGACTACTAATATCATTGATGAGCAATTTGTTCAGTCAATGTGCCACAAGCATCAACTGTCTATTTCTGATGTAAAAACATCATTTGATGGCTTGCCTGGAGAGGATGATTTGGTGATCACCTTAACCAAACAAAGAGCGGCATCATGAATGCAGATATCATCAAAAAGAGAAACTTCTTCTTATTGTGGCAAGGTAGCTTGGTCAGCTTTATCGGTAGTCAATTGCATTTGATAGCCTCACTAGCGTGGTTGAAGTCACACCCTGAATATACCTCCGCGATCCCGCTTTATTTAATCGCGGCTTCGTTACCGATCGCATTAATGGGATTGTTTGGTGGCGCGCTGGTGGATCGCAGTTCAAGTAGAAATGTGGTTATATTTGGCGATCTTATATCGGGTGTATTAGCTGTGTTACTGGGTGCACTGTTTATATTTTCAGACTTGTTTGCCAAGCAATGGTTATTGATGGCATTAATTTTAATTACGATAGGAATTGGGGTGTGCCAGTCACTACACAAACCTGCCACACTTAAGCTTATCAAACTCACTGTCGCTAAGGATGAATTGTGTGATGGGCATGCTTGGTATGAGTTTTCAAATCGTATTTCAGCCCCTATCGGCCATGCAGTTGGTGGTTTTTTTATTACGATTGTGAGTTTTGGTGCGTTATATCTGGCGAATGGACTTAGTTTTATTGCATCAGCCTGGAGTGAATCAAAGATATCGCGTTCACTAGAACAAGATGATAAAGCCAATGAGCAGAAAAAATTGAGTCTGAAAGACGTTTTTTCTGGGATCGGTAAAATATTAAATAACTCACAGTACAGCGGAATTAAATTTATTGTTTTGTTGGTTTTCATGTTGAATATATTTGTTGCGCCTATACCTGCATTAATGCCATTTTTGGCAGTAGATATATTAGGCATGGAAATTAATTGGATTGGTTACTTGTTTTTTATTTTAGGTCTTGGTTTATTTGTTGGTGTATTAATTTCTAGTAAAATATATAACAAAAAAATGCTCGGTTTTTGTATTGAGGATTTGCAGATATTTATTATGTGTAGTGCTTTTTTGTTGCTGTATTCTGCAAGCAATTGGGTCGGTGTTGGGTTTGGGTTGTTTTTGGTTGGTTTGATATCTAGCTCGTTAAGTATCCACCTAACAACGCGATTGCAAGAAATGATCCCTGTGGATGCTACGGGTGTGGTAATGGGGTTTATTGTTTCAATGGCATACATCTGCACACCTTTGGCACTGTTGGGTGTTGCAATTGCGCTTAAGTTGGTTGCACCTCAAGCACTTACTTTGTTCTTTTTATTTTCTGCGTGCTGTTTAGGTGTGTACATCATCATAAAAACAGTAACAAACCGAACGGATTGGATTGGGGGATCTGAAAATGCCAAAAATTAATGTCATTGCAGCAGGTGACTGTTTTATCAATAGAGATCTACCCAAAGGCACTGAGTTTGAGCAGTTGGCTAGGTTTTTTAACCAAGCAGATGTACGGTTTTGTAACTTTGAGTCCACCTTATGTGACACGACGAATACATTGTTTCCAGCAGCCAGTTCCGGAGGGACATGGGCTCAAACTCATCACCGCATTTTAGATAACTTATCTGCTTTAGGTATAAACACCTTGTCTTTGGCCAACAACCATATTATGGATTATTCGCATGCTGGGTTGCAGATGACGACAAAGCACCTTGTCGAGCGGGGATTTAAAGTGGCTGGAGCGGGCAACAACCTCAGAGAAGCTGCTGCGCCTACCTACCTTGAAACACAAGGGGGGCGAGTGGCGATGGTTGCAGCAACGACAACCTTTCATGATCATAATCGCGCAGGTGAACAAACGCCTGACCTGTCGGGGCGTCCAGGTTTAAACCCGCTGAGAGTAGAAACTGTACATCAGATATCTGCTGATGCCTTAGCGGTGCTGAAGCAGATAGCGCAATCTACAGATATCAATGCCGAGCTGGCCTATGCCGCGCAAAAAGGCAGTCTCATTAGTGACGATCCGGATCAGGTATTTTATTTTGGAGACTATGACTTTCAGCAAGGGCCAGAAAGTAAAAGTATCCATACTCTCAATGCCCATGATGTCGAGCGTATCTTCCAGTCTATTGACGAGGCAAAGAGCCAAAGTGATCTCGTTATGGTGAGCTTACACTCTCATCAAATGAAATTGGGAGATGCACATACACCCCCTGAATTTTTGCAGCATTTTGCTCGCCAGTGTATTGAGCGAGGCGCACACATCTTTCTTGGTCACGGCCCGCACCACAACCGTGGAATGGAAGTGTATCAGGGTTGTCCAATCTTTTATGGATTAGGCAATTTTATATTCCACAACTTGACTGTCGCCAAGCAACCTTGGGAGATGTATGAGCTACTTGGCTTAAGACATGGGAATCGCGTGACAGATGTATTGGATCGGCTCGATGGCAATGGTAGCAAAGGGTATAAAAAGCACCGTGAATATTGGACTTCATTCTTACCGGTGTGTGAATTTGAGCATGGCAAGATGACGAGTCTTAAGATTTATCCATGTGACCTTGGCGAAGGGGAGCACAGGCATACGTTGGGTACGCCTAGGTTGAGTTCAAGCCTAGCGAGCTTAGAAATGTTTGCACAACTTTCCCGTCAGCTGGGTACAGAGTTACAATTTGGTGAAGACCACCTAACTGTTTCAATATAATCATCAATAATACAGATGGCATTGCAGTGCCATCTTTTTCTTTGTGATCGATATCATTCCTGATAAATATTTCAGTTACTTTACATGTTGCTTTTATGTTAAATTTATAGTGTGCTAGGAAGATAACACTGAGGGAATATCATGTATCAACGACCACTTATACAATCACTTAGTTTATTGATACTAAGTATGTTTATTTCTTTTAATGCGTATGCAGAAAAGCAAGTGATGGTCGCAGAGGTAAAGGATTGGCAGCAGGGCGCTACAATACCACTTTGGTGCCACGCTCGAGCACTTCATAAATTTCACATTACCAGTCATAGCGAAGCGCAGCTCAAGTGGATTAAGCCTCGCGGCAGTTATGTCGAGCAAGGTGAAGTCATCGCACTACAAGACGCTTATTACCTTGCCAAACAAAAAGAACTTCTGGAGCTTGATTTACAAACTGCCAAGTTAACCTTCCAACTAGAGCAAAGCGAGTATCAGCGGCTTCAGGATTTAAGCCGAGACCATACGTCTGAACAGCAGCTGATGTTGAGAGCAAATAAGGTTAAAGCTGCTCAATTGGCAAAGCATCGACTGAAATCACAACTATCAGTGATCTCGCATAAAATTGAGAAACTTAGCCATACGGCACCAATTTCAGGGCAGATCATCCAAATTGATGCCCAACCAGGGCAATTTCTTAGCCAAGGGGAGCTGTTAGCTATCATTGAGCCGCAACAAGCCCAAGAGTTGAGTTGCGATATGCCAATGCACGCGTATCAGGCAATAGGAGGAGGCCAAGGTTTAAAGCTGGCAACCTTTAATGCTGTAGGGCTGAGCGCAATGCACTTTTTGCGAGGCAGTAAAATATCGTCCGAAAATAAGCAAGTCGTAAATTTTATCCTCGGATACGATATGACTCCAGAGGTTGGGCTACTGGTGGGGGAAAGTAAAAAAGTTCACATCAGCATGGAGCAGGAAAATTTAACTCAAATTCCGCATGATGCATTGCAAATAGACTCCGCAAATCAATTTGTATGGCGTTTAACGAATGGTGTTCGTGTTGAACGGATCAAAGCTGAGGTGGTATATCACCTGCGCGATCAGGTTGTTGTCAGGTCTGCGCTCAAAGTGGGTGAAAAAGTCGTGACTGTAGGAAAACAAGGCTTGAATGAGCAAGATCTTGTCGAGGTCTCTGAATGGAATGCTGGGGCCTTAACTCAGGCTCAAAGGGAAATTGATCAACTATGACAACACCACGACCTTTTATCCAATCTGAGCAGGTGATCAGAGTTATTTTGTGTTTGGCACTGATGTCAGTAGTGATTGCTGGCTATCAGGTTTTTTCGCTTAAAAGCGCTTTACTCCCACCCATCGAAAAGCCACGTATAACTTTGCATACTAGTTGGCAGGGGAAGGGGGCCGATGAAATCGAGCAAACTCTAGTGACGCCTTTGGAACAACAATTGCGAAGTTTAAATGGCTTGAATCGGATCGAGTCAGTGGTATCAGAAAGCTTTGCAGCCACAGAGTTATTTTTTCATCCGGGGAGCGATCTTGATCAATTGTATCTAGAGGTATTGTCGCAAATTAATCAAGTACCAAATTGGCCAACGCAAGTGCTACCTCCGCGTGTGATCAACCAGTCTTCCGGTGCGAATTTAACCCTGGCTTCGGCTATGTTGTATGGCGAACAAATGCACACCAAACAAGACTATATTCATGTGATGGAGAAAATTATAGAGCCAGCACTGGCCAAGGTTCAGGGTGTTGCACGTATTGAAACTGGCTTTAATAGTACTGAGCAACGCATTGATATTCGATTTCAGCCGCAACAATTGACCCAATTGGGCTTAACCACTCAAGATATTGCAGCGGCATTGACTGCACTAAAAGATCAGTCAGGCGGTCAAATGGTAATTGGTTCCCATGATTACAGCTTGCACTTTAACGGGCAAGTACCACTGGAGGAGTTGGGTAATGTGAATGTCGCTGTTCGTCAGGGGCATGTGATCCAGTTACACGAAATTGCCAAGATAGTGCGTCGGCCTGCATCGCCATGGGGTTATGCGGCGTTTAAAGGTAAGCGCGCGTTTTATTTTACCCTTGAGCCAGGTGCAAATATAGATTCATTGGCCACCATGGCAGAGGTAAAAGCGGTTTTTGAACAGCTTAATGACGATGTTTTACCACGATACGGCATGCAATTGTCATTGAGCCGTGATGACGCCAAATCTATTAATTCCGCTTTGCTGCAAGTCTATGGCAACTTATTACTTGGCATTGCACTGGCAGGTATGATGTTGGTGCTATTCTTTGGCGATTTGAGGTCTGTCGGCTTGATCATGCTTGCCGTGCCTGTGTGTTTGTCTCTGGTTATATTGGGGATGAAAATAGGAGATTTTAGTCTCAATGTAATATCTTTGGCTGGCATGGCATTGTCAACCGGTTTGCTATTGGACGCAGCCATTATTGTGATTGAAAATATAAATCGTCACCTAGCTTCAGGCAAAGCTGTCCATATGGCTATTGCACAGGGGACACGTGAGGTTCGAGGTGCCATTGTCTCTTCTACGCTATCAAGTATTCTGGTGTTCATACCTATGGTTATGATGGAGTCGGTAGAAGCACAATTATTTGTTGATTTGGCTTTTACTGTGTCCAATGCATTGTTGGCTTCAGTCATCGTTGCGCTGGTGGTTTTGCCTGCGGTGGCTCGATATTTTCTACGTCAGCGGCCCGTTCTCAAAGCTACCCGCAAAGATGTAAATGTAAGGTGGCATAGTGCGCCAATACATCACACAGGCGTGCGCCACGGTGTATTATTTTTAGGATTGCCTTTGGCCGTAGTGCTGAGCGTGATGTGGTTGCCTGATTTTGATGTGCTCCCCAGTCCAAAGCAACAGAAAGTCAATGCTGTAGTGGTGTTTGAAGCACCACTATCTAGTCAAGCTGCTGAGCTGCAAATCGCGCAAAAAATTCAAGCTCGTTTACTGCATGCGCAACAAACAAAGCTTGCGCCAGAATACGGCGCATATGGCATGTTTTGTAGTACTCAACTGTGTCAGTTGTATTTCTACCCCGGTGATGACTGGGATATGAGCCGTTTTAGGAGCTGGCTAAAAACGGATATTTTGGCCGATTTACCAGGCACTGTCAGTTATGTGATGCAGGCCAAGTTATTGAATTTTGCCTTACCTGATAACCGCACTATTGAACTGCAATTGTCAGGTGCTGCACTACCTGAATTGCAGTCGATGGGAAAAACCTTAATGTCTCAGCTGAGAAGTTTGTATCCGCTTGCCAAAATAACTGAGAAGTCGCCTTTGTCTAATCATATGACACGCATTGAGTTCACAGTGCGACCGAACGCACTTGCACGTTTAGGTTTAACCAGAGCGACACTGAATGATTATTTGGTCACGCTGACGGATGGGTTGTATTTAGGTCACTATTATACGCAAGGTGCATCCTTACCCATGTATTTAAGTGGTGAACAAGTAAAGGATGTCGACAGTTTATTAAACACCGCCATTTTGGTGCCCGATCATGGCTTGGTATACCTGCACCAATTGGTAACAACACAGATGGTACAGGTGCCATCAGAGTGGCTTAGGGTGAATGGCGATCAGGCTGTTGCATTAGCAATCGAGCCGCCCGAAGGAGTGGCGGTTGGTCCATTTGTAGAAAAAATGAAGGCGAGTGTACAAGCGCAGTTAAATCAGCTAGATCCGCAGCAGACGGTATTGGTATCGTTCCAAGGGAGTGCCGATAATCTCAGCATATTTCTGCGTGAGTTTCTGTTACTAATTTTGTGCGCGTTAGCCGTGTTAAGCGTGTTGTTGTGGTTAACACTTAAATCTTGGCAGCTCGCGTTAGCGGTTTTAATGAGTTTGCCTATGGCTTTATTTGGCGGTGTTTTGGCACTCAATGGAGTAGATATTGTTTATGGACAAAGCCTAGATATGATCACCATGATTGGGTTTATCATCTTGCTTGGTTTGGTCATCAATAATGCCATTTTGATTGCAGAGCAAGTACGCATTGGCCGGGCGAATGGATTAGCGCAAGCCCAAGCTATTGTATGCGCGATTAAAAACCGCAGGCGACCGATATATATGAGTACGGGAACAAGTATTCTAGGTATGTTGCCACTATTGTTAAGCCCTGCTGAGGGCGCTGAAATTTATCGCGGGTTAGGCGCTGTGATTGTCGGGGGAATGACGATTAACGCGATACTTGGCATGCAGTTTATGGCTGCCCTGTTATCGACGCCTTGGTTTGCAAATGCGAATATTGACAAACCCGCGAATCAAATTAAACAGGCGGTACAACAATAACGCCAAGTAAAAATGGTGCTGTGCTGGGGTCGCAAGTACAAAAAAGGCGGTTTGGAGCGAGCTCCAAACCGCGATTGTATGGGGCGGCTGGCCAAGTGCGGCTGGCTAAGTGCGGCTGCTATTAGTGTGCAGGGCATGCACCGTTGCCGAGAGAAAAACACAAATCATCACCGTGGATTTTGTTAACACGACAAGCACCACCACCACCAAATGACGGACAGTCTGTACCACCACCAATTTGATCTGTGACATCAATAGGTAGACTAGCTTTTTTAGAAAGGGCTTTGAGCTGATGCTTTTTCAATGTTAGTTTCATTTTTGTATTCCTGCTGTTGGTTATTAATTAACCTAACTGTATATGAGGTATATCAGGAATTTAACTGACCGTTCTTACAGGTATAAATGATGCCCATTTTTTCCTTATATACAGGCGAACATTGGCTGGTGATTTGAGCTTTGAGTGATGAAGATGAGATAAAAAGGCCTTGCTTCCTTGCGAAGCCTATTAGGACACTCAGTACTAAATTATCAGCTTTGCTTTGATACAAAGCTGAGACGAAATAGCTTCCTTACTCATTCAATCCTTGAACGACAGATAGTGAGAGCTTGTGTCCTTGTCTTATGTTGACGCTCTTTTCTTATTATTATGCTGCTCTGTTATTGCTATATGCTGCGCTCCCAGGGTGGTAACCGCAGATTAAAGCAATCGAAGATATCTGCATTTGCTATAACAGAACCTCTGTTATTTCAATGAGGTAAATAATACTGAGTTTTTAATTGGAGGAAAGCCGTCAGTTATTACAGGTATACAAAAAGCAGGATTTGATCAATAAAGTTAGGGCTATCACGTGGTTATCTATGAAGAATTGAGAAAGCCTCCAGAGCCTATTCTTACGTAATATAAGAGCATGCGCATTTGCAAGGTTGTTAGAATGTGTGGCGATTTTTCTCACCATTTTATATCAATTCTTTGACGTAACTTATCTTTATGACTATCAATCTGGATAAATCGAGTTAAAATATCGGCAATAATTTCTGAACGATATTTCACCCTGCGATTGAGTTTGGTTGGGCACACGGAGTGACAACCTTAAAGTGAGAGGTATAAGTGAAGAAATCTTAAGCTCAAAAAAGGATTCATCACTGATGGCATTAAATACAGTTATTCTCGCTGCGGGTAAAGGTACTCGTATGCGCTCTAAATTACCTAAAGTTCTACACTCTATTGCTGGTAAGCCAATGGTTCAGCATGTAATAGATAACGCAACAGCGCTTGGCGCTAAGGCTACTAACCTAGTTTACGGCCATGGTGGTGAGCAGCTAAAAGCGCGTTTATCTCACAATCAGGTGAACTGGGTATTGCAAGAAGAGCAATTAGGTACGGGTCACGCAGTGGCTGTTGCCAAAGAGTATATAGGTGATGATGACACCGTACTGGTTTTGTATGGTGACGTACCACTGACTAAGCAGTCTACGTTAGAGAAATTGTTGGCAGTGACGCCTAAAGCAGGATTAGCTGTGCTGACAGTGACGCTGGATAACCCAACCGGTTATGGCCGAATGGTACGTGAAAACGGCAAGTTAGTAGGTATTGTAGAGCAAAAAGATGCTTCGCAAGAACAGCTTAAAATCCAAGAGATCAACACTGGAATTATGGCTGCCAACGGAGAACTGTTGAAAAAGTGGCTTGGTCAGTTGTCTAACAATAATGCACAAGGTGAATATTACCTCACAGATATTGTGGCAATGGCACATAATGAAGGCGTTGAGATCAATTCAACACAGCCAGATGATGAGATGGAAGTTGAAGGTGCTAATAACCGTGTTCAGTTGGCTGCTCTAGAGCGTGCTTATCAGACACGTCAAGCAACCGAATTGATGATTAATGGCGCTAGTTTAGCTGATCCTGCACGCATTGATGTACGTGGTGAAGTGACTACCGGTGAAGATGTTGAAATTGACGTAAATGTCATTTTCGAAGGAAAAGTTGTCATTGGCAATGATGTACGCATCGGTCCTAACTGTGTGCTAAAAGACTGTACTATTGGTGATGGTGTAGAAATTAAAGCTAACTCAGTGGTCGAGGAAGCACAGGTTAAAGCCAATTGTACACTTGGTCCGTTTGCGCGATTGCGCCCGGGTGCTGTGATGGAAGAAAATGCCCACGTTGGTAATTTTGTCGAGATGAAAAAGTCACGACTTGGATCTGGGTCGAAAGCGAACCACTTTACTTACCTTGGCGATACGCAAGTTGGCGAGAAAGTGAATATTGGTGCTGGTACAATTACCTGCAATTATGATGGTGTGAATAAATCACAAACAATCATTGGCGATGGCGCATTCATTGGCTCAAATTCGTCATTGGTTGCCCCTGTAACTATTGGTGCACAAGCTACTGTCGCAGCTGGCTCCGTGATAACAACCACAGTACAAGATGAACAGTTGGCTGTAGCACGAAGTAAGCAACGAAATATTTCTGGTTGGCAAAGACCGGTAAAAAAATCGTAGCGATAAGGTGAAAAGGGGAATTTATTTCCCTTTTTTTGTACCAGATTCCTTTCTGGATTCTAAAGTGATACATTAGCGTAGGGGTTAATTAATATTTAACAATAAAAACAATTAATTCGGGTGTACAAGTTATTATGGAAAATCTCTTTCGCAAAGAAGTACTTGAGAACAAGCGACACCGATTAGAAGGAGCTGTGAGCTTAGTTCAGCCACCTGTGTTTAAAACACTCACCTTTCTGATCTTATTTGTAGTGATCGTCAGCATTATTTACCTAACTTTAGGAAGTTACGCCCGTAAAGAGCGGGTTACTGGCGTTTTAGAACCCAATACAGGGGTATTAAGCATGGTTGCTTCACAGGAAGGGATCATTGCAGAAGTATTGGTTGAAGAGGGCCAGTTTGTTGCTGCAAATCAGCCCATCTTGCGTATTGCATCTGCCAAACACAGCACCCAAGCGTTAGAGCTGAATCAAACGCTACTCAATCAATATTCATTTCAATTGAAAAATCTTGAACGTTTAATAGCCCAACAAGAGCAACAATACCGCCTTGATTTGACCGAGTTAGAACAACAAAAAACGACAGCGCAAAAACGCTTAGTGGAATTAAATCATCAGTCGCAGACATTTACTAAGCGATTGGAGTTAAATGAGCAAATGGTGGGTCAAATCAGTACTTTAAAAGGTACTGGGTATATTTCAGAGTTGGAACTGCAAAGACAAAAAGACACCTTATTATCGCTGCAACAGCAATCGTCGAGTATTCGCTCTGAAAAATTGAGTCTACAGGCGCAAATAGAGCAATACGACACGCAACTAGAAAAGCTGCCACTGCAACATGCAGAGCGTATCAATCAATTGAATTCGCAGCGTGCAGACATGGAAATCCAGCTTTCATCAGTCGAGCAACAGCGTTTAGGTGAGCTGAGAGCACCGAAAGCAGGCGTCGTGACAGGTTTATTAGCCAAAGTGGGGAAAAATGTAGTCACTGGAGAGCGTTTGCTCAGTGTGATCCCCGAAAACAGTCAGATGCAAGCGGTTATTTATGTGCCTACTTCAGCCTTTGGTTTTATAGAGTCGGGACAAGAAGCTAAATTGCGTTATCACGCCTTCCCATACGAAAAGTTTGGAATTTATGGTGGGCAAATAAAACAAATTAGTAACTCATTGATTTTACCTGAAGAAGCCATTGTTCCAGGCATGATAAGTGAGCCAGCTTATCGTGTCATCGTGACGCTATCTGAGCAAAATATACAGGCATATGGTAAGTCGACACCACTGCGACCTGGCATGATGTTGGATGCAGATATCATTATCGAAGAGCGATCACTGCTACGTTGGTTGTTTGATCCGGTATTTAGTATTAAAGGACAGCTATAGCTGCAATAACGATAATAAAAGGCTTTATATGCACCAGGAAGATAACTCACCGGTACAAAAATTACAGTTTTGGTCAAGGAATTCGCTACCGGTCATTTTGCAATCAGAGGCGGCTGAGTGCGGCTTAGCGAGTCTGGCAATGGTCGCGGCGTATCACGGTTACCACAGTGATCTCACAACACTGAGACAAAAGTTCAGTATTTCCATTGAAGGCGCAACGCTGCTCGATATCATGCATTTTGCAGAGCAATTGGAACTCAGTTCTCGACCTCTGCGCATAGAATTAGAAGATCTTGATGCGCTACAAACACCGTGTATTTTACATTGGGATATGAACCACTTTGTGGTACTCAAAAAAGCCAATGAAAAACGCATAGTGATCCATGACCCCGCCTCGGGCGAAAAAACTTTTACTCTTGAAGAGGCGTCAAAGCACTTCACGGGTGTTGCGCTTGAACTAACACCGACAAAGAGCTTTGAGAAACAAGAAAAGAAACCTAGTTTAAGGTTTGCCGACTTCTGGAGTCGGATAACTGGCCTTAAACGTTCTCTAATATTGATCTTTTTACTGTCTATTTTGCTGCAAGTATTTACCCTTGCCGCCCCCTATTATATTCAACTTGTCATCGATGATGTGGTTTTGACTGGTGATACCAATCTCTTAACAGTGTTGGCGACAGGCTTTTTCCTCGTACTGGTGTTTGAAATTGCTACCAATGCGCTGCGTGGGTTTACGTTGTTGCACTTTGGTAACCAAATGAATATTCAGCTGGGAGCTAATTTGTTCCATCATTTAGTGCGTTTACCTATCTCTTATTTTGAGAAGCGGCATATGGGGGATGTGGTATCACGTTTTGGCTCACTGCAACAGGTAAAACAGATCCTGACGACTGGCGTAATTGAAGCCATCATAGATGGTTTAATGGCCATTATCACATTGGCGATGATCTTCTTTTACAGCCCCACGCTGTCGGTAGTTGTATTGACCGCCGTCATTGCCTACGCGCTTGTGCGGATCGCCATGTATAAACCATTTAGGAATATTAGTGAGCAAGAGATCATGGCGCGAGCGGAGGAAAACTCAAACTTCATGGAAACCGTACGCGGAATTCAAACGATCAAGCTCTTTGGCTCGGAAGTGAAGCGTGAAGGACAATGGCAAAACCGCTATGCCAATGCAATTAACCAAAGCATTCGTCTGGGTAACTTCCAAATTGGATACGATGCCATTAACCGCGCGCTCTTTGGTATTGAAAACATCCTTGTGGTGTATTTGGCTGCGCATCTAGTACTAGAAGGTGGATTTAGTACCGGGATGCTCTTTGCGTTTATGTCGTATAAGCGTCAATTTATGGACAAGACAGCCAACCTTATTGAAAAGCTTATCGAGTTTAAAATGGTTGGGTTGCACTTTGATCGTATCGCAGATATCGCCTTGACTGACAAAGAAACGTTGCAGCCCGAGCAGCTTAAAAAACATGTCGTTGAAGGTAAAATTGAGCTGAAAAATATTTGTTTTGCATACTCAGATGCAACACCTGATGTCCTGCACAAGTTAAGTTTAGATATCGCACCAGGTGAGTCAGTAGCCATTACCGGCCCGTCAGGTTGTGGTAAATCAACGCTGCTTAAAATTATGCTTGGGTTAAATCAGGCTAAAAGCGGTGATGTATTGATTGACGATGTGCCGATTGATCAAATCGGGGCGCGTCAATACCGCCAGCAAATCGCGGCAGTGATGCAAGATGATGAATTACTATCTGGGTCGGTCGCGGACAATATTGCGTTCTTTGATACACCCATTGATATGGAACGTGTCGTGTATTGTGCGCAACTTGCTGCAATTCATGATGATATCAGTCAAATGCCGATGGGCTATGACAGCTTAATCGGTGATATGGGCTCATCGCTATCTGGTGGTCAAAAACAACGCATTATTTTAGCGCGAGCGCTGTATAAGCAGCCCAAAATTCTCTTTATGGATGAGGCGACAAGCCACCTTGATACGTCTTTAGAGTCAGACATCAACGAAGCGGTTAGTCGATTGGATATGACTCGAGTGATCATTGCGCACCGCAAAGAGACGATTGCCTCAGCAGATAGGGAGATCCGATTACAAAAAGTACACGCGGAAGAGCTTGAAGCACAAAGCGAGTAGCTTGTTTTTGCGAAGTTCACCTATACCCAGAAAGCATTGCGTATAGGTGAAAGCAACAGGCTGCAGGAAACACATATAGATACAATATAAGCGGTATAAATGAGGATAAGAAGAACGCTCTCTATTGAGCTACCTCATGATTTAAGTTAGCTTTTATTGATACAAGAAAAAAAATAAAGATTTATTAATTAAGGAAGACCATGTCAGAGCAACTACTAATTACAGACAGCCAACGGCAGGAAATTGGTGACATCATCACTGTTCTAGCGCAAGAAGTCAGCCGTAATATTCAAACCGACACAGAATTAAAAAACGGTCTACTGAGCGGGCTTGCTGGACAACTTTTGTTTCTCTTTAAAGCGCATCAGTTGGATCCTAGCTCCGTTGATGAAGCACTTTTCTCAGAGAAGCTGGAATTATTACAAGAGCAGTTAGCTGAGCAAAGCTTTGAGTTGAGTACGGGCCTTGCGGGTCAAGCTTGGGTATTAGAGTATTTGAATCAAGCGGATCAAGATGATTATGACGCCGAGTTGCTTGAAGATGTTGATGAGCTGTTTACACAAGCTCTAGATTACAACCCGTGGCCAGGTGAAATTGAAATGGTGCTGGGCTTATCTGGCTATGCGCCTTACGCTGCCAGACGTAGTAAGTACTCAGACCAAACTAAATTGTTCGATATTATTGTGTCTGGACTTGAGAGCACCGCGACGTATTTTGACAACGGTCACATCGCTTGGTCACAACCTAAAGAATCAGTATATCGATTTGATACTGATGACAAAGAGAAGCCTGAGTTCAATTTGGGGCTTGCGCATGGTGTACCTGGCATGATCGGGGCGCTCCTACCGGCACTGAAAGTCCCATCACTACAAGCGCGCGTTGCTAAATTGGTATCAGGCGCATGTGATTGGCTATTGGAAAACCAAACTGGGCACAATCATGCGCCTTCGTGCTATGGCTCATGTGCTGGCGAAGATGAGCCGAACTCGCGTTTGGGCTGGTGTTATGGTGACATCACGATTGCCTTGATACTGGCAAGAGCGGGTCAGGCGTTAGATCGCCCAAGCTACGTTGATCGCGCGCTGGAAATTGCCTTACATGCAGCTAAACGAGACGCTAAAAGCGGCTATATCAATGATGCAGGGTTATGCCACGGATTTGTTGGGCTGGCACTTATCTTTCAAATTGTGAATCAATGCATGCCAAACCCGCAGTTAGTGAAAGCAACGCAATACTGGGTTGACTACAGCTTAAATGAATACCGTGAACGCGGACTTGAAGCTTTGTACTCGTTTAACGGCTTGACCAAAGAGCATGAAGTTGACTACGGCTTTTTAATGGGCTTTGCGGGCATAGGGTGTGGGCTAGTTAGTTTGTTAGATGACGATGTTAGTTGGACAGACTGTTTGTTGATGGTATAGGAGTACAAATATGTCTAGCAAACAATTAAAAAATGATAACTTTTTTGTAATACGTACACCGCGTTTGGCTTTAGAGCAGCTGGTGGCATTTGGCGATGAAAACCAAGACACAAACACGCTTTTAAGTGCGTGGTTGGCGACACCGGGTGTGGAAGAAGCGATTTATCTGGCCAGTCCTTCGCTGCTGGAACGCATCGAACAATGGCGCACTAAACCAGACTCTAAGCAGGGTAAAAAAGTCGCTCATGCACTGATTAAATACATGGTACGCATGTGTTCGCGCCCTACGCCATTTGGTTTGTTTTCAGGTATTCACCAAGGGAAGGTGGATAGCCAAACCACTTTAACACCAGCGTCGCACACTAAAGATACACGCAAAACCCGACTTGATATGTTTTATTTGTCGGCGTTAAAAGAACATTTTATCAAACATGCCTCTCGCTCAGATCACCTGACTTACAAACCAAATTCATCACATTATTTTATTGCTGAGCAGTGTCGCTATATTGAGACTTACTTGTCTGATGACACCATGCAGTATCGGCTGAGTGCCGTTGAAAGCGATGAGTATTTTAAGTTTGCGCTGGAATTGGCTAAGCCAGGTTTAAGTTTCAATGAACTAGTTACGCGTTTTCTTGCTCACTATCAAGAAGCGGATCAAGAAGAAGTTGAAAGTTATATTCAAGACCTGATTGATGAAGGTGTGCTACTGGCTGATATTCCACTGCCATTGACTGGCGATTCACCAGATCAGGCATTACTTAAATCTATTGAAGGCATTAAAGAGCTGGATGCGGCAGATAAGCTCGCAACGGCACTGAGCCAAATAGAGCAACTTGATAACGCACGCAGTGGCGAGATCGCGCCGTATAAGCAGCTGTTGTCTCACCTTGAAAACTTGCCGGTGAAGGCACAAGAAAACAAATTATTCCAAAGTGATATTTATCGCGAGTTTGAGCAGTGCCAAATTTCTGAAATGGAAATCAAGCGTGTGCAAAAGCAATTGGAAGTGATTGCTGGATTGACTATCACCAGCCCTAGTTCTGGTTTAAGTCAGTTTATGACGCAGTTCAATAGCCGTTTTGAAGGCCAGTTTGTGCCTCTAGATGTGATTTTAGACGATGAATCAGGCATCGGTATTTCTACCGAAACAGGTTATGAAGCACCGTTAGTGGCTGGGTTAAACTTGGCACGCAATGGTTCTAGTCAGGCGACAGCGCCTGAAGTGAGCATGATTGAAAACATTGTTGAACGCGCGCTGAGCTTACCTGAAAACCGGGGTAAAGATTGTGTGGTGTTGAAGAGCAAAGAGCTTAAAGGAAAAATAAACAACAAAGACGCAGTTAAGAGTTTTCCATACTCTTTTGGCACCATGCTGAGCCTGTATCAAGATGATAGAGGTAACCCTGTTTACAAATTTAATGGTTGTTATGGTCCTTCTGCAGCAAACTTATTGGGTCGATTCTGCCACCTTGATGCGCAATTAAAAGAGTCAGTCACCGAGCATTTAGCGCATGAACAGTCACACAGTGAAGACGTCATTTTTGCAGAAGTGGTGCATATGCCTGAAGGGCGGCCTGGTAACGTGATCGCTCGACCGCACTTGAGACAATATGAAATTGTGTTTATGGCTGACAGTGCATTGAGTGACGAGTTCCAAATTCCACTCAGTGATTTGCATGTGTGGGTTGAAGGTCAGAAAGTGAAGCTCTGGAGTAAGCGTCTAAATAAGCAAGTTATTCCACGTTTATCGAGTGCACACAATTACTCTGCGCGCAGCTTAAGTGCATACAAGTTCCTATGTATGCTGCAACACCAAGAGGGACGTGCGCCGCACTTTAGCATGCCATCCAGCACAGAGCGTGCTTCATTTGTACCTCGAGTGATGTTAGATAATCTGATCCTCAGTGAGAAGATTTGGCGTATTGAGCGTACAGAGTTGGAAGCGATAAATAAAAAAGGTCAATTCAATCGCCAGCAGCTTGACGAGTTAATGAATAAATATCAGTTGGATGCGCAAGTAAGCTTTGCTATGGCAGACAATGTGTTGCAGCTGGATTTACGCAACCCGGATATGTTTGCCATTTTATTGGGAGAAAGCAAGGGCCAAATGACAGTCGAGCTAAAAGAAGTATTGACGAGTGCTTATCGCTCTCGTGTTGTGGATAGCGCTGGTCACCATTATAACAATGAAGTGATAGTGCCGTTTTTCAACGAACATGCTGTGGTACACAGTCATTTCTCAGATGATCCTATTGCAAATATTACCGCTGCGCCGATCAAGCGTCGTTTTAGTGCTGGATCCGAGTGGCTTAGTTTAAAAATTTATTCAGGTAACTCATTGGTCGAACAGTTATTGACGGATGAATTATTACCTTTGATTGAGCAAAATGCAGAGCTATATGATAAGTGGTTCTTTATTCGATATGGAGATCCTGATTGGCATATTCGTCTGCGTTTCCATGGTGATCCGCAACTATTGTGTGGTCAATTGTTGCCGCGCTTAAATGCACTGCTGGATCCAAAAATTGAATCAGGAGAGCTTCACAAGGTTGAGCTAATGACCTACGAACGAGAAGTTGAGCGTTACGGTGGCCCTGAATCAATGAGCTTGGTTGAATCACTGTTTATGTTTGATAGCCGATTAATTGCTCAATCATGTGCATTAGTAGAAGAGTATGGTGAAGATATTCGTTGGCGCGTTGCGCTGGCATGCACCCATCGACTGTTGAGCATGTTTGAGTATACGGATGAAGCGCGTTTTACTTTGGTGAGTCAATTGCGTGAGGGTTTTGGTCGAGAGTTCAATGAAACCAGTACGTTGCGTAAGCAGCTGGGTAACCGTTATCGCGAATACCAAGAGAAGCTAGACGATGATTTTATCAAGTTAGTACCCGAACAGGCGGCTCAATGTGATGAAGCGCAATCTGCGATATTGAATATTTTAGAGCAATGGCAAAACAGTGCAGCCCCGGTGATCGAAGTTTTAAATCGTCAGATCGCTGAAAAGCAACTGAATTGTACTCGAGATTCATTGCTGAATTCACTATTGCATATGCACAACAATCGCATGTTCAAGGCGTATGGTAGAGAACAAGAGCTGGTAATACACGATCTATTGCGTCGTAAGTACTTTTCCGCAGATAAAAAAGCATAATTGCGAATATGCACGAAAAAGCGCTCACTTGAGCGCTTTTTTTGTGCTTTACATATAGGCACACTAAAGTTAAAGCCATGCAGAATAAATTACAGTCTAAAAAAATGAGGAATAAAATGATGAAAACTCTGCGTTGGTTGTTATGTATGGCATGTATATACAACCCGTCTATTTGGGCGGGTGAGTTGGCAAGCGAACTTAAAGTGTTTAAGCCTTATTTGGGAACTTGGCAAGCCAGCTTTAGTATGTCGGCAGATGCGCCTGCGGTGCAAGATGTTAGTCGCTGGGAGCGCGCACTCAATGGAACCGCTATCAGAACATTGCACTCAATCAATTCAGGCGACTACGGTGGCGAGTCTTTGATCTTTTGGGACAAACAAAAGCAGTCTTTGGTGTTTTACTACTTTACCACCGCGGGGTTTTACACTTCAGGGCGCATTGAAGTGATCAACAAGTATGAGTTTGCGGCTTACGAGCAGGTTGTTGGCAATCAAAATGGTATTACCGAAGTCAAATCTACCAGTCGCTATAAAGATGGCAAATTTACTGTTGCAACTCAATACTTTAAACAAGGAAAATGGACACAGCCAGAAACCCGTACTTACAGGCCAAGCGATAAAAGCGTGGTATTTAAATAGTGGCAACTAAGCGATTATTTTTTGGAATTGGCTTGGCAAAAAGCGACGCTTTAGATATTCAAAGCTGGCTGGATCAGCATGTGAGTGCAAATAAAGCACCCACATTGATGCGCAACTGGCATCTGACTTTGGCTTTTTTGGGCCAAGTGGACAGCCGGCAAGAAGAGGTGCTGGTGGAGTTCGCAGAAACACTCGCTCCGCCGCCCTTTCAACTGCACTTCTCGCAAACCGGCTACTGGTCACACAACGGGATATTTTATTTGCAGCCCGATCACATAAATGCACATCAGTTATTGCAGTTAGCTGAGCCATTGCGACATTGCGCGGAGCAGCAAGGGCTGTATCGTAACCCCCATCCGTTTTCACCGCACATCACATTATTTAGAAGTGTCAAACCGACACCTCAGGTACACAGGCCTATCTTGCCTTTTTCTATTTCTGTGACGCAGTTTCACCTTTATCATTCGCATTCAATGGCAGATGGACTGCATTACACGCCTATCCATACATTTAAACTTAGCGCTTAAGCCACGCGAGTGCCTTGGTAAGCATAAAGTGACTTAGCTTTTGCAACATGCCGGTATGGCCACACTGTTTAAATAGGCGCTCTGTGGCTTGGTTGCGGGCTGTACTGACATGTTTTCGGCGACATTCTTTAGCGGCATCCTGCCAGTTTTCACTGCTGATGGCGCGCAATAAGTTGGGCCATGCTCGGCTCAAGTTAGGAGTACCTAAATTGTATGCCATGTCGAGTAGTGCGAGCTGAGCATTGGTTGGCATACGGCGAAAGGGGATATAACCATTTTTTGCACTAAATAGCGTTTCTAATTCCGCTTCAAACTCGGCAATCTTTTTCTCCAGTAGTTTGATGCACTCTTCATGTGGTAAGTAGAGTTTGCAATGTGGTTCGTACCAGCTGGCTAGCCGTCCTGGCTGGAGACGTGTGATGGTCTCAAATTCTTGGCACTTAAGTGCCCGGCTAGCGGCTTTATGCGTGGTCTTTTCTCGCAATGCTAATTTATTGAGCGCACTGGCGCTGGTGATATGAAAACCAGCGCCAAGGGTTACATTGCCCCGCGTATCAAGATACAAATGGGCAATGACTCCTTCATACAAACAAATATGTTTGGCTGCTTTTCTACGATTTACTGTATAGCGCTGGAACAATTCGCTACCTTTTTTACATCCGATGCTTTATTAACTATGTAGCATTGCTTGAGTAGAGAGCAATAGCAAGTATTTACTTCTATGTCATGGGCCATGTCGCCAATTTTCTCCCATAAACTGTTGTTAAACTGACTTCGCGCCATAGAAAACAGCACTAAATCGTTGCCATCGGCTAGCAGTGCATTATTGGGGTTACTGGTCACATACCAGCCAAACTGCTTCATGTAGTTGATGTCGGCATTGTCAGCTTGCGCCTCTTTGAGTGCAGATTGATATGCATTTAGATTGCAGCAGTCGTTTAGTAACTCGACTAAGCTGCCATACTGTGTGTCGCGGTAGGAAAAACTCATGGATTTGATCAGCGCGGGGCCGGTGCCAGAATTTTTGACTTTAACTGTCATATGCGCACGCTCTGCTTCAATATCATAATCACTGTAGCTGACCTGCAACCATGGCCATGTTTCTGCGTACAACTGCCTTTCAGCAGCAGTTACTTGCTCCTGCGCGGCTTTGGCTTGCATGTAGGTGGCGTAAAAGGAAGCCGCTGAGATTAAAATGGCACATAGCGCCAAGATACTGTTCATTTTTGAGCGTGATAAGCGCAATTTCAGTTTGGGCTTAGTGCTGGGTGGCTCAGGTATTTGGTCTGGATGAGAAGACATTATTCATTTCCTTTTGATGCGATCAGGGGGCAGCCAAAAATATGGTCAGCTGCTTGCCAATCTGCAATGTCGAGTTTGATAGTTCATTCCATTGCTTTAGCTTGTTTACCGAGACATTAAATTGCTTAGCAATACGCCATAAACTGTCTCCGGATTTGACGGTATAGGTGTAATGTTGATCTGCCAATACCGGCAATACAAGGCGTTGCCCTATACGTATGGTATCTGAGCGTAATTGGTTGAATGACTTTAATTGACTGACGCTGAGCTCATAATTGGCGGCAATGACACTGAGGCTATCACCACGACGAACTGTGTATGTTTGCCACTGGTTACTAGGCATGGTCGGTAGGTTTTGTGCATAAGCGGCCCACTCTTCGGTTTTATCTATGGGCATGATCAATCGATTGGGGCCACCGAGCAAGGCCGGAAAACGCGCGTAGCCGGTGTTCAATTTAGCCAACATAGACCAGTTTGGATCTCTGTCTAAAATCGTCGCAGCAGGCAAAGAAACGACGCTGATCGCCGGTTGGTTTGCAATGGCTGGAAAGGGCATGAGCTGTTGTTTAAGCAATTGTGTCGCTGCGATGAGCTTAGGCACGTAATGACGCGTTTGGCGCGGTAGTTTAAGGGCAAAAAAGTCGGTTGATTTTCCCGCTTTACGATTGTTTTCAATAGCCCTTAAAACACGTCCTTCGCCAGTGTTATAGGCGGCAATAGCGTGGTACCAATTGCCATCAAAGCGCTTGTGCAAATAGGTCAAAAAATCCAGTGCAGCATTGGTCGAATCAATGAGGTCTTGACGCCCATCATACCAAGGGTTTATTTCAATACCATAATGTTTTGCAATCAAAGGCGTGAGTTGCCATAGACCTGAAGCGTGTTTGTGTGAATAAGCCTGCATGTCAAAGTCGGTTTCAATCAAGGGCATCAGCGCTAACTCAATAGGGAGTCCACGTTTTTCGATTTCAGTGACAATATAGTACAGCAGCGGATCTGCGCGCTGGCTGATGGTATCCATATAGTTGGGATGTTGGAGGTACCAATTTACCCGAGTCAGTACCCGAGGATGACTTGATGGAGCGAAACTGATTTGCTGGCGGATCCGCTGCCAAACATCTTCAACCTGCATTGGCGCGATGGGAAACTCTGAAGCTACAGTCTCTTTACTCAGCTCTGGTAAAGGAGTCGGCTCGATATGTAATTCTGGCAGAGAGTTTTGGCTATGAACTGTCAGGTCGTCTTGGGTGGATTGGCAAGCTGTCAGTGATAGTACCCAAGCAATAAGTAGCGATCGTTTAAGCATGGTGGCGCCGTATTGTTGTTATTTTTGTGGCACTATTTTATAAGTTAGTGAAATAAATACACAAGTTAAAAAAATTGGTACACCAAGCTTAATTTACATAGTTTCTGTTTATTTTTTGAACTAAACTGGGAGTGAGTGCGTTTAAGTAAGTAGTTCCATTTAGCAAGAGGTGTTTTTATGGATCGCACAGAATTGAAAGAGCAATTTGAGCATAGTTATATGGACCCTATTATTCTTAGCTATGCAGACTCCAATCATTATTTGGCTGGTGGTTTAGATGTATTAGGTAATTATCATCTGATCACAGACAAACAGGGTAAGGTAGTGACCTACAACTCATTGCGTGAAGCTGAGGTTGAACTGGCACATCTCGGTGCTACAGAAGCCACACTCGATATGGAAACTGCCTATGATGAAATGGTCGGCAGCATCAGTGATGGCCATTGCCGCTTTAAATTACCTTTAGTGCATTGACCTTAGTCGCTTAATGGGGCGCTATGCCCCAATCTACAATTGTCCCAGTAACGAAACGGCGACAACGGGGTCAACACGTTCATCAAAACGCCTTGTGCCTAGGTATGAGCCACTTCGATTATTTGCGTAAAAGTTTTGCACATAGCTGTACTTGGCCGTGTTGAGCGCAGTAACGGATATATGCATCCGTAAATCAGTGAATAGTAGATACTCTGCAAACGCATTTACTTCTATTTGGTCTTTTTCTATGTATATTTCGTCAACGTAATAATTGGTCTCTTTTTCTGGGATGTACATATCAAGCCCCCAGCTGTAGTGCTGCATATCTTGACGAAACTCGATATGAGCACTCTGGGGCGTAAGGCCATCGACTGGTCGACTGCCAGTGAGAGGGTCGTCATACTGAGCACGAGCATAATCATAGCTCACGCTCAATTGGCTCCCTTCAAGCCAGTTCTCAGTTTGCCAGGTCGCACTGAGTGACCCACCAAACTGACTCGCATGGCCCGCATTGCCGATCATAGTGTCGCCATCGGGCAATTGTAGGTATTCATGTATGTCTTTTTGCCATTGGTGAAATACATTGAAATTCATCACTAGGGTATCGGCTAGGCGAATATTGAACTGGGTCGCCAACTCACTGTACTGGCTTGGTCTCAGTTGCAGGTTGCCAGATTGAGTGCGGTCGAATTCAGCATCTTGGCTCTGTACAAAGTCATCAAAATCGAGCTGATCTACGTGATGTTGAGCGGTAAAAATGACATCCCAATTCGATTGAGGGTCGTAACTTAATCTAGCTACAGGTTTGATAAAGCCCAAATAGGTTTTACTGCCTTGCTGAGCGCTACTGGATAACATTGTACGCTCCGTATTTAAGCGAGTATACAATTGCCATTGATCGCTTAGTTCAGTGGTGATGGCTGCATAAGGTTGATAGCGTAACTCAGTGACTTGGCCTTGCTCAAATCCACCGTCGTAATAGGTTATTGCAGTTAATTGATTGCGACTGATTTCAATGCCCATTTCTGGTGCATAGTGCATGTTAGGCGCGCTAAAATTAAACTGTACTACTTGCTCTTGCTGAACCTTGTGCTGCTGATATACATCAGCAGTCGCGCTGTGTTGATATGTGACTTCATTGGCGTCGGTCACATTACGATTGTGCAGTGCAATAAATTGCCATTGACTATTTTGGCCGCTGTGTTGCCAGTTAACACTCATTTCATACTCAGATTCAGATAGATAGCTATCAAACTCCCAGGGAAGTTGCCGAGCATTGTTGCGACGTTGTGCTATTTGAGTGCCGTCATTTGTCGCTTTAATTGACAGGGCAAGCCGTGTGTCTGTGAGATTACGCTGACTGGTTAACGAAATTTGGCGGCTATTGAGCTTTTCAAAGAAGTCTTCATGACCATTATCAAGCGTCTTACCGACTTCATCGCGTTCATCATACAATGATGTGGATTGATAGCGGTCATCTTGATAGTGCATATTGACCTGATGTTGCCACACATCTGCAGGTAACGAAATTTGTGTTGCTAACTCACTGGGTCGATAAGCTTGATAAGCTGACGTGAGTTTACTGCGCGCTTGCCAGTGTGCGCTGAGTTTAGGCGCACGGGTGATCACATTAACCAATTGATTAAATTGATTTGCAGTGCCAAAGGGATGACCGCTGTTGTATAGATGGATAGCGGCAATTTGGTCACTTGGCAGCTGTCTTAAAATATTCGTGAGCGACTCAGACTTAGAAACAGCAGCAGCGCCATTGATCAGCACATTGCCTGCGGCAGCACTGAGCCCACGCTGTGAGTTTGATTGCGATAAGGTAAAGCCAGGTAGTTGGTTGATTTTATCTAACGCATTTTGTCCATATAGGTTGTCGAGTGCCGAATCGGTAAATTGTATGACGGCAAATTGCTCACTTGGCATAGGCGGTATTTCTGATGCAGCAGAGGCACTAAAATAACACGCACCTAGGCAGTATACACTGAGTGAAATGGCCCGGTAGTTACGAAATGTCATGGTTGATTGAGTCCCTTGTCAACTTACTTGCTGAACTTATTTGAATAAATCAATCTATGCTAATCAATAACCTAGGGATAGCTGGTCGCTTTTTGGGACGAATGGACTGGTATTGTTCACTCATCCCAAGTGGCGTGGGACGAGTGCCATGCTGGCTGTTAGGCTACATGTTTGAGTTTGGCTTTGAGCGCGGGCTTAAATGCCTTGCTCAGCGCAACGGTTTGGCCGCTTTTGAGTAATACCAGTCCGCTGCCTGAAGGCTTGATTTGAATACGCTCAATGTAATTCAAATTAACCAGATGAGAGCGGTGGGTACGGATAAATTGAGAGTTGGGCAGCTGCTGCTCAACTTGCTTTAACGTGATGCGTTTAAGGAAATGCTGATGCTCAGTATGCAGCTCAACATAATTGCTGGCAGAGTTAATATGGGTGATATCGGCATAACTCAATAGTGCGGTTTTGCTGCCTGCATCTACTTCAAATACATCGTGTTGTTCAGTTAAGTCTGTGCGTAAAAAAGTGTGCCAAAGATAGCTGATCACGCCTAATACCAATGGATGCGATGGCGCGAAATAGAGCATGGTATAAGGGATCGGATCGCAAAGTACCAAGAAGTCAAAAATGGCTTGGTAAGTCATTGAAATGCAGAGCATGAGCGAGAGGATGCCGATCAGTTTCTGTTTAGTTAAAAGCTTGGCGCCGTGGTATTGGCTGAGTAAACGAAATACGATAGGTGTCAGCACATACCAGATCCCCCATTCTTGTAAAGCCCATCCAGGTCGATTGTTGATCTCCTCAGCGGGTGGCATAGCCCAGTCGTAAAGTACATAGGTTGCTGTCATGAAAAAGATGAATGCACTCCAACCTGCACAGGAGATCAGCCATTCCTTTTTAAGTTGTTCAGTCATCATGTAACCCTAAATCAGAAACGCGGTAGTAGTTTACTAGAATTATTCTATTTGCCTATAAAAATGTGATGATATTTTAAGCAGCTTGTTTAACCAAATACACAGCGAAAACAGGCGCCTTTTGGACGATTTAAATAAATAAGCTCACCACCATGTTGAACCATTATCTGTCTCGATAGGCTGAGGCCAATACCTGAGCCTTGCTGTTTGGTTGAAAAAAACGGCACAAACATCATTTTGCTGGCTTGTTCACTGACGCCCGGACCATTGTCACTGATATCGACACACAGCTGACCTTGTTCGTTAACTAAGCTTGTTAGTTGGATTTTTGGGGCGATATGTGTGGTTGTGGTCATCGCTTCAATGGCATTTTTACCAAGGTTGATTAGAACTTGCTCAATTTGCTTCACATCGAGTGTGCACATGGTGTGTGTTGCACATGTCACCTCAAATTGCACGTCGGGGTGTTGAGCTGTAAACAACTGTTTTATCGAATTTAGCAGCTCATTCAGGTTTGTGGGCTGCAACTTGGAGGCAGGTAAATTACTCAATTGCCTAAACTCTTGTATAAACTCACTTAAATGTGTGCTTCTGGACGCCAAAGTCGTCAGAGCAAGGGATAAGTCTTGTTTGTCTTCCTGCTCATCAAATGTCAACCCCTCGGGAAGTAAGGTTAAGCAAGTTTGCGCCATAGATGCCAAAGGTGTAATTGAGTTTGCGACCTCGTGTGTCAGTACTTTGGTTAATTGTTTATACGCTTGCTGCTCTTTGGCATTGAGTTGCTCAGTAATAGGTTGCAGTGTCACCACTTTGTATTCTTGATACTGTACGCGCAAGGTACTTACTTGTATATACAGGGTGTCTGGCTGCTCTTTGTGTTGCCACGTAAAGGTGCCATGTTTGTTTGTATTGGCCTCTGAAATGAATTTATATACCTCGGTACTTCCTGCATTTAGTGATTTTAAATGTTTGATTTTAATTCCCAGCTGCTTACTTGCTGCGGTACTTTGCTCAATCACTTGCTCATGTTCATCACAGATCAACATCGGTAGATCCATGTGATTGAACACCGCGTTGATAAACTGAACTTGTCGTTCGGCATCTATTTGCGCGGCTTGCATATGCGCTCGAGCTTGCTCGTAACTTTTGCGCAGCGGGTGAGCCAGCGGTAATCCGAGCGTGTGATCGCCATTGGCTAAAGCGCGAAACAGTTGCTCGGGATATCGCAATGTTTGTTGAAAGAGGCGACTGATCCAAGCTATGTGCATGATGGCAATAAGTAGCATGACCGCCGTAACTGCGCTCACGCCGTAATGAGTAATGGATAAATAAAGTAAAGCGCCACTAAACAGTAAACTGATTGTGCCAAGCATAGCTTTAATCTGTATATCCATATGCTACAGCCCGTATTTATCTAATCGGCGATACATCGCGCCTCGAGTCAGCCCCAGTGCTTTGGCTGCATGACTGACATTACCTTGGTGGTGCTTTAGTGCCGCACGGATCGTGCGCTGTTCAATAATTTCTAGATCAAAGGTATCTGGCTGTAAAGCCTCTGTGGGCGTATTAGCCGTTTGCTGTGGCGAAACCAGTACGTGATGGATGGCAAGTTCGCTGCCTTCGGATAAGATCACCGCACGTTCGATGGTGTGTGCTAGTTCACGCACATTGCCGGGCCAGTGATATGCACAGAGTGAACGCATGGCACTGGTAGGCAGGGTTAAATCACGGCGGTACTTTTGCTGATAGATATCGACATAGTGCTGCACTAGCAGTGGGATGTCTTCTTGACGTTCTCTGAGCGGAGGAAGACGGATTTCAATGGTGTTTATTCGATATAGCAGATCTTGGCGAAACTGCCCATTTGCAACGGCTTCAGGGAGTGCTTCATTGGTTGCACATATGAGGCGAATATCAGTATCAATGACCTTATTAGCGCCAATTGGGGTGATCTGCCTGTTTTGGATAGCAGCAAGCAATTTTACCTGCTGTGCGAGAGGCATATTAGCGACTTCATCTAAAAATAAGCTGCCGCCATGAGCCAGTTCAAAACGACCGACACGATCTGCTTTTGCATCGGTAAATGCCCCCTTCTTGTGGCCAAAGAGTTCACTTTCAAATAAGTTTTCTGATACAGCACCCATATCAAGACTAATAAATGGCATGTGCGCACGTGGGCTTTGGGCGTGAATGGCGTGTGCCGTGAGCTCTTTACCTGTGCCACTTTCACCTGTAATTAAGATGTTTGCGTCGGTTTTAGCTGCTTTCTTTAAGGTATCAAATACTTGCAGCATAGCGTCACTCTGACCCAAAAACTCACTTTGGGGGGAGCTGAGTGCCTGACTGAGTCCTTGTGTTTGTCGTGATAGCTGACTGAGTGCTTTTTTGTCTTGCGCATGTGCAAGCGCGGTGGCAATGACTGTCAGAAGTTGATCGTTTTGCCAAGGCTTGGCAACAAAGTCGGTTGCGCCATTTTTGATGGCTTCGACGGCGAGCTGTACGTCACTATATGCGGTCATGAGTACCACGGCTACGCTCTGATCTTGGGCGTGGATTTTTTTTAGCCAGTAGAACCCCTCTTGGCCACTGATGGCATCTCGATCAAAGTTCATATCGAGTAAAATGACATCAACAGAATGGCTGTTAAGTAGTGACTCGACGTCAAACGGGTTGTTTGTCGTAATGATTTTTTTATGATGTTTTTTCAGCAGTAATTTTGCTGCAAGTAAGACGTCTGTGTTGTCATCGACGATAAGAATGGTGCCTTGCTTGTCCATGCGTTGAGCTCGTAATTGTTATTTTTTGACCTTTAGAGCTTAACGTAAAACCCATTTAACTGTCCAACTATGGACATTAAGCTGTTCTGTTTT
Organism: Pseudoalteromonas obscura; assembly: GCF_030135505.1. Lineage (NCBI taxonomy): Bacteria > Pseudomonadati > Pseudomonadota > Gammaproteobacteria > Alteromonadales > Pseudoalteromonadaceae > Pseudoalteromonas > Pseudoalteromonas obscura. The sequence goes on along the minus strand of NZ_JASJUT010000012.1, from coordinate 142,414 downwards.
CGGACACTTATAAAAATAGCATTTAGAGAAGTTATTTATTGCTTTGATTTATAAGGAATTAATTTTTGGCATTAAACTTGTTGTAGTTAAGGTATCGAAGCCAAAGGAGCCGATACCATGGACAAAAAAATTACTACGCCGACACGTCGCAGATATTTAAAACCTGTAATTGCAACGACGGTTGCACTGCTGATCGGGTTTGGTGCGTACAGCATGAGTCAATCGGCGCAACAACAAGGGCAGTCTCAAACGGTGAATATGGCTGGCCTGACGGTCAGTGAAGTTGTCAGCGGGGGGTTTAAAGATGCACTGAGTGTGCGTGGACAGGTCATCCCTAAAACGACCATTTTTTTAGATACTGTTTCGGGTGGCCGTGTTGAAGCGCGATTGCTAGAGCAAGGCACTTATGTTGAGCAAGGACAGCCTTTGGTACAGCTCTCTAATACCAATTTACAGTTGGACGTAATGAGTCGTGAAGCACAGGTGACTGAGCAGTTAAACTTTTTGCGCAATACGCAAATGACCATGACCACCAATGCGCTCAATTTAAAGCGTGATTTATTGGATATTGAATTGGAGATCAGCCACTTAAAAAGGAAATTAACGCAATCAGAAGCCCTTTTGAGCAAAGGTTTGATCAGCCAAGAGGAAGTCGATGAAGTGCGCGAAAACCTACAATATAACCGTGATATTCATGCGCTAACTATAGAGCGCCAAAAACAGGAAACCAGCATTCGCAAAGTGCAGTTAGCACAGCTGGAGGACAGTGCAAAAATGTTACAAGAAAACTTGCAATTCGCGCGTAAAAACCTCGAAAGTTTGCAGATCATAGCACCTGTATCAGGTTATCTAAGCGAGTTGGATGTGCAGGTTGGCGAGTCCAAACAAGCGGGTGCGCGCCTTGGTCAAATCGATATCCCAGGTGAGTTTAAACTGGCAGTCAGTTTGGACGAATTCTATCTCAATCAGGTGTCGCTAGGCATGGCTATCGAGATTGCACATGGCGACCAAATGCTGCATGCACAAGTAAGCAAAATTGATAGTCGCGTCACTAATGCACAATTTCAAATTGAAGCTGCATTGCCTTCTGGGACACAGGATATCAAACGTGGCCAAGGGTTAGATGCACAACTGATGTTTAGCAACGATCAAAACCAAGCGACTTTGCTGCCACGAGGCGCTTTTTTTAGCACCAGTGGCGGTCACTGGGTGTTTGTGCTTAATGAGAATGGCACCCAAGCGCAGCGCCGCAACGTACAGTTGGGCAAAAAGAATCAACACTATTACCAAGTAATATCAGGCCTTGCACCGGGAGAGCACGTGATCACCTCTCATTATGGCAACTTTGATAAAGCCCATGTTTTAAATCTCAGTAACTAATAAAAAGCATTAAAGGACAGGAAAATGATTAAGCTCTCACAATTAAATCGCGTATTTAGAACCCATGAAGTTGAGACAACTGCACTCGATAGTATCAATTTAACCGTCAGTGATGGTGAGTTTGTTGCCATTATGGGCCCTTCAGGTTGTGGAAAGTCCACCTTATTATCCATTTTAGGGCTGTTAGATGGCCCTTCAAGCGGTAGCTATCTGTTTGACGGTACCGAAGTGTCCGGCTTTTCTGAACAACAGATGGCAAACTTGCGAAAAGCGTCAATCGGATTTGTCTTCCAAAGCTTTAATCTGATCGACGAGTTGACAGTGTTTGAGAATGTCGCGTTGCCCCTACAATACCAAAATGTATCAAAAGCAGAACTAAATCAGCGCGTTGAAGAGATTTTAAAACGTGTTGGTATTGACCATCGAGCTGATCATTTACCGCAACAGCTCTCGGGCGGTCAACAGCAGCGTGTCGCTGTCGCACGGGCCTTGGTGATCAACCCGAAACTGATTCTAGCCGATGAGCCAACTGGAAACTTAGACTCCAAAAACTCTCAAGAAGTGATGGCGATGTTACGTGAGCTAAATCGAGAAGGTACCACCGTGATCATGGTGACACACTCCGAAACGGAAGGAGACTATGCAGATAGGGTGGTCCGGCTATTAGACGGTCGGATCTTGGTGGACAAAGCCAGTCAAGTAACTCAACCAAGCCATGTTGCGTAAGTAGTAGGAGGCATTATGTTTTCAAGTTATATCACCACTGCTGTGCGTGCATTTGCCAAGCATAAACAACATTTTGCGCTAAATGTATTGGGGCTGAGTCTAGGGTTGGCTGCCGCCATTATGGTAACTTTATTTGCAGTTTATGAATTTTCTTTTGACCGCACACAGCCAAATGCAGAGCGGGTGTATCGAGTACATACAGATTATCGCAGCTGGGGTTTGCAATTTGTTGGGACTGCAGGGACTGATGCGCCATTTTTGATGAAACAGCAAACTCAGGTTGAAGATGTTTTGTTGCTTGCTGATGCCGACAGTTTAGAGTTTTATAATGCGCCGTTGGCTTTGACTGTTAAAGTCGCGGACAGACAAGTGCAGCTGCCTGATTTTTATTCTGTCAGCAACAATCTGCTCGATTTTGTGACTCTAAACGTGTTGGCGGGATCGGTGCAAGATGCCATTTCATTGCCGGACCAATTAGCGCTAAGTCAAAGCACGGCGATCAGCTTATTTGGCCGCACTGATATAGTGGGCGAACAGCTGAATCATGGTTCTGGCAGTTATACTGTCGCTGCTGTATTTGAAGACTTACCAGACAATACGCATTTTTACTTTCATACGTTGACTGCGCTGCCCAAACATGCCGACCCGGACGTTCATGGTTATGTGTATATGCGCTTGGCACCGAATGCCGATGCAACTGCCATTGAAACCGAGCTTAATCGTACTTTTACCGAAAGACAGCAAGGTCGTAGAAAAACTTTATCACTGCATATGATACCGCTGCTCGATGTGCACTTTAATAGCCGTGGCCCCTTTGAAATGAAGCAAGGTGGCTCAAAGCAAGTTATGTGGGTGAGTGTGGCATTGGCCGTGGTCTTGCTATTGGTGGCGAGCACCAATTTTATTAACTTAAATATTGCCGCTGCGGCCAAGCGTGCCAAAGAAGTTGGTGTGAGAAAAGCTTTGGGGGCGAGCCGTTTGCAACTTGTTCAGCAGTTTTTGACTGAGGCTATATTGGTTGCGAGTGTCGCTGGTTTAATTGCATTTGCATTAGTGGAAATTGCGCTGCCCAGCGTAAACCAGTTGTTGAACAGGCAGCTGAGCTTAGACTTTTCTATGTGGTTTTTAAGTGGCGTTATTGTCGTAATTTTATTGGTTGGCGTGCTATCTGGCTTATATCCTGCGCTGTTCATTTCTTCTTATAGTGCAAAAAGGGTATTGAGTGGCGACCTGCAACGTGGAAAAACCGCAATCTGGGTACGTAAACTGACGCTATATTTACAAAGTGTGTTATCAATTGCGTTGATCATCGCTGCAGTGACCATCTACAAACAAATGGCGTTAGTGAATGACTTGGAAGTGGGGTATGGCAAAACAGAGCGATTATTGGTTAAGGACCTGCCAGCTGAGTTAGTCTTTAAAACCGACAATAACCGTCTATTTGATACCATTCGCAGCATACCTGGTGTTTCTCAGGCCACCGCCAGTAATACCAATCTAACCGTTGATATGAATGGTGAGTTGCACTTAACTTGGCCCAATGGTGAGCAAGTGGAAGGTACGCAACCGACTGTTTCAACCGGATTTTATGCAGCAGAAACACTAGGCCTTACCGTGTTGGCTGGGCGTGACTTTTCTCCTCAGTATGGCACGGACTGGGCACATACAGATGAGCAAGGTATTACCCGCTATGCAATATTGATCTCTGAAAGTATGATGCGACTTGCAGGTTACACGGATCCGCAAGAGGTCATAGGTAAACAAGCGACAGCGCGCCGAGGCCGCACTCAAGTGAATATAGTTGGTGTTGTTGCCGACGTGAAACTGGGCTCTGCGAAGCAAACTCAATTGCCGATATCATTTCGTGCTGGCGTCATTAGCCACTCGTCTGCAAACATCGTGGTCAAGTTGGATGGCTCGGTGGCTGCATCTGACGTGGCGCAGCAATTGCGAGCAGTAGTGACAGAACAATTAAAGCTTCATGAGGTATCTGTCACACGTATAGAAGATGAGTATCAGCAAGCACACATTAGCGAACATCGTGTACAGCAGTTAGTTTTGTTCTTTAGCTCGTTGGCGGTATTTTTAACCTGTTTGGGTGTGTTGGGACTCGCGTCGTTTTCTGCGTTTCGCAGGCAAAAGGAGGTTGCAGTTCGAAAGGTGCTTGGCGCTTCTCGTATTAGTATTGTTAATTTACTTGCGAAAGAATATTTAGTGTTAATCATGGCTGCAATGGTATTGTCATTTCCGTTAAGTTATTGGTTCTTGGATGGGTGGCTGAATCACTTTAATGAGCGTATATCACAGGCAATTTGGATATATCTGTTCAGTGCAAGTTTTGTGGCAGTGAGCACTTGGTTAACTGTTGCCACGCTGGCGTTTCGGGCTGCCAGTATACGACCGTCTTTGATTTTACGTTACGAGTAATGGGAAGAAGCCAGCGCCGGGGCGCTGGCTTTTTTCTGATTGGCACACCAGTGTGCAAATTGCCATTTTTAGGTCCATGATCATCACAACATGCCTAGACACATCGTAGCCATTAACCCCTCTGACTTTAGCGCCATTGATATGACTGTCTGGGTGCGCAGCAACGCATATTAGAGGTTGCGGAGTACCGTTTTCATTGGCATGTCATTCATTTATAAATGCAGCGGGTAGTCGCAGTGAGTGACGGCTTCATAAAATTGTAAATTATTTAAACAAATTTAAACTTGAATAACCTCCAATGTTTCGTCTAGAATACACGTAAATTTCGAAACGAAACTTATGTGAAAGGTAAATGACCAAACGTAACACTCAACAGCGCCGCCATACCATTGTCAGTCGTGTTAATAACGAAGGTGAAGTCAGTGTAGAGGCTTTGGCTGCTGAGTTTGAAACTTCAGAAGTTACGATTCGAAAGGATTTAACCGCACTTGAAAAAAGTGGCTTACTACTACGTCGCTACGGCGGAGCGGTCGCACTGCCTAAAGAGATTGTTGCCACAGATATAGATAAGCAAGATCCATTGCGTAAAGTCGCCATAGCAAAAGCCGCTGCGGCACTGATCCGCGACCACAATCGAATTATTATTGATAGTGGTAGAACGACCGCCGCGATGATCCCTGAACTGGCGAAGAAGCGTGGTTTGGTGGTCATGACCAATGCCATCAACATTGCGAACCGCTTATTATCACTTGAGAATGAACCCACTCTTTTGATGACCGGTGGTACATGGGACCCGCATTCAGAGTCATTCCAAGGTCAAGTTGCCGAACAAGTGCTACGCTCTTATGACTTTGATCAGCTATTTATTGGTGCCGATGGCATTGATGTGGCACGCGGTACCACCACATTTAATGAGTTGATTGGATTGAGCAAGGTAATGGCAGAGACCGCAAGAGAAGTCATTGTGCTGGTTGAATCTGAAAAGATTGGTCGCAAAATTCCAAATTTAGAGCTGCCTTGGCAGCAAGTCACAACCTTGATCACCGACAACACCTTGGCACCTGAGATGCGCCAAGCGATCGAGGCTCATGGCGTAAACGTGATCTGTGCAGAGATCACACAAAAATAAACACACTAACGTGCAACAAATGGAGAGATTATGTGTGGCATCGTAGGAGCTGTGGCAGAGCGCCCAGTTAATCGAATTTTAATTGAAGGTTTAAAACGTCTTGAGTACCGTGGCTATGATTCTGCGGGCGTTGCGCTGAGCAATGCGGGTGTACTTAATACGGTAAAAGCAGTTGGTAAAGTTGCGAATTTAGCAGCGGCGCTAGAGCGCGCTGAAGTAAAAGGTACAACTGGTATTGCACATACACGTTGGGCAACACATGGTGGTGTAACCGAAGCGAATGCTCACCCACATTTATCAAATGAACAAATTGCGCTGGTACACAATGGTATCATCGAAAACCATGAAGCACTGCGCAATGCGTTAACAGAAGATGGCTATACATTCTTATCGGATACAGATACGGAAGTCATGGTGCACCTGATCCACCAACTACGCCAGCAACATGGCAGCTTACTTGAGTCAGTTCAAGCGGCAACAAAACAGCTTGAAGGTGCTTACGGTACAGTGGTATTCGATAAAGAAAACGACAATGAGATCATCGTTGCACGTTCAGGCAGCCCGTTAGTGATTGGTTTAGGCCTTGGCGAGAACTTTATTGCATCAGATCAGTTAGCTCTTTTACCAGTTACGCGCAGCTTTATCTTCTTAGAAGAGGGCGATGTTGCACGTATTACACATGACACGGTTGAGATCTTCGATATTGAAGGCAATCCAGTTGAACGCGAAGTGGTTGAGTCTAACATCACGCAAGACGCTTCTGGTAAAGGCGAATACCGACACTACATGCTAAAAGAAATTTACGAACAGCCGCTGGCCGTACGTAACACTCTTGAAGGCCGCCTTGAAAACGATCGCGTTGCAATCGATGCGTTTGGCGACAGCGCGAATCAGATTTTTAAAGATGTAAAACACGTTCAAATCATCGCGTGTGGTACGTCATACCATTCAGGCATGGTTGCGCGCTACTGGCTTGAGCAACTTGCAGGCGTGAGTTGTAATGTCGAAATTGCATCAGAATTCCGTTATCGTGAGTCGTTTGTTCACGAAAATAGCCTACTTGTTACTATTTCTCAGTCAGGTGAAACGGCGGATACTTTAGCGGCATTACGTTTAGCTAAAGAGCAGGGCTACATGGCATCAATGACCATCTGTAACGTACCTGGCTCTTCATTGGTGCGTGAGTCTGACTTGGCATTTATGACCAAGGCAGGCGCGGAGATTGGCGTTGCATCTACTAAAGCTTTCACGACGCAACTTGTTGGCTTATTGATGCTAACTGCATCGATCGCGCAAGAAAAAGGTCGTGACCAAAGTGTTATTGTTAATGCTATTAAGACTTTACCAAACAAGCTAGAAGAAGCGCTGAGCATGGCTGAAGGCATTGAGGCGTTGGCGGAAGAGTTTGCAGACAAGCATCATTCTCTGTTCCTTGGCCGTGGCTCACAGTATCCAATCGCAATGGAAGGGGCGCTTAAGTTAAAAGAGATCTCTTATATTCACGCAGAAGCGTACGCAGCGGGTGAATTAAAGCACGGTCCGCTTGCACTGATTGATGCGGATATGCCAATCATTGTTGTGGCACCTAACAATGAATTGCTTGAAAAGCTTAAATCAAACGTTGAAGAAGTGCGCGCTCGCGGCGGTATTATCTACGTATTTGCAGACAAAGATTCCGCGTTTGCTTCTGATGACACAATGCGTGTAATGAACGTTAACCACGTTGAAGACATCATCGCGCCAGTTGTCTATACAATCCCACTACAGCTTTTGTCGTACTATGTTGCTGTGATCAAAGGCACTGATGTTGACCAACCACGTAACCTAGCTAAATCTGTAACGGTTGAGTAATTAGGTATTTAGGGGTTTGAAAAAGGCGCGTAAGCGCCTTTTTTTGCTGTGTTTAACCTAGAATTCTCACAGCCCAGTGAACGCCAGTCGCTCATTTAAATTTTCCCTAATATTTAGAAAGATAGCAGTTCTTACTTTTTTAGATGTTTATTCGAACAACTTAGAGAACACAATAGTGAAGTATGCTGCTGGTCGCTACCTTGATTGGCTGCGCTTTGAAGTATGACTTTTCATGGGTGTTAGCGACAAATTTTGTGCAATTATGGCTGTCGGGCTGAATGACTATCGCTATTAGACTAAATTGAGCCTAATAGCGATGCAGTGGCGCACCAAGTAAACTACTTTTCAGCAAGGACCAAAATGCCTTTAGTTGTTGGAGATATTGCCTGTTTTGTCTCTCGGTCGACTAGAAGGACTCGACTAAAGCCGTTATTTAGCAGCATCTCATGCATTTCTTCAGGCTCCCAGTAATGGAGAGTGTCTTTTAAAGTAAATGACTTTTCCTGATCTTGCGTTTTTAATAAGTAATGAATATCTGAAGTGTGTTGCTGTACTTCGGTGTCAATTGAGTTTTTGATGTTGATTGACAAGTCGATGCCTTCAAAGCTTGAGGCATGCTCAATATCATGTAAGTAGTCACCTTGAGCTAACAAGTTGATCGGGTAATAGTAATCAAAAATAAATATCCCTTTGGGCTTTAAATGATCAGATATGTTTTGCAAAACTGTGGGGGCAAGTTCTGAGTCAACGTAACATAAAACGGAGTTGTGTGCATAAGCGCCGTCAAACAGAGTATCAGATTTAAACGATGCGATGTTATCAACTATGAAGGTTGGGTTAGCACGCCCTTCCAGTTTACTCTCGGCTCTTGAAATCGCTGACTCGCTCAGGTCAACACCCGTAATATCGTAATTAAACTCAGAGAGGATGAGTGCATGGCGACCATAACCGCAACCTACATCAAGCAACTTTGTCGTCGGCTCACTGTTAACAAACTTAGAAAAAAGGTGGTGTAAATAATCACACTGCTGTTGCGTGTTCAGTTGGGGAGACAGAATGTGCTCTTGGACATCATCTATGTTGTTAATCTCATCTATAAGCTTAGTTTTATTAAGCATTTGATTACCCTTTTTATTTTAAAGAGAACTTTTAATCTACTAAAACCAGTGATGTGTTTATATTGGTGTGTTTTCTGTGTTGATTTTAGTTTTGGTGTTTTTTTGAATTTAATATAATTTAACTTTATTTTTTACTGTAATATCTAACCGTGTTTTTAATTGTTTGTTAATTTGTCTGTTAATGCTTGTTGGTGGTTTTAAATGTGGGGGATATAAGGAAGTGGCACTACCACATTTTGTTTTTATATGAATGTGATAGTGCAGTTGTTTACACCATGATTAGTGTAAAGTCAGACTCTATACGTTTAGAGTGTTAACACTTAGGTCAAGCGTGTCAGAACGTTGATTATCTTTTTGTACTTCGTTGTTGATCTCTACGTTCTTAACTGAGTTTAGTTCACCGCCCCATGCTTCTACAGCGTTTTCTTGTGAAACTAAAGTGCTTGTATCTTTACCAAAACAAAATGACATATTTAACTCCTTTAATTATTAATATTATTTAAATTGCCATGGGTAATGCTAATAATACCCCTCAAGCAATCATATTCTCTAGAATGAGAATTTAGTATCGTCCACTTTGAAGCTATATTAATAGCCGTATCCAGTGGACCAAGAAGTCCATGAAAATGAACTTGAATTCTGTACTTTTTAGATATTGATTCTTTATCAAATAAATGGGCGTTACTTTCTAAGTAACCTTCTAACTCTTGCCTGTTATTTATTCTTTCTTTTGGATGCCAGAAGATCAAAATGTCTAAATCATCTGGATCAGGCTTCGTTGAAATAAAAGACCCACCTATAAAAATGCGTGCAATATGGATTTCACTGTTTTGCAAATCGCTTATCAAAAGGCATAAATTATCTGATAACCTTTTTCTTAGAGTATTATGTGCAAATAACAACTCTAGGCTTTGCCATGAAATTTCGTAAGGAGAGCTATACTTTAATACTCCGTCTTCGTCATGTATTAAAGAAGGTAGCAATCCTTTGTTATTGAAATTAAGCTCCTCAAAGGGAACTTCATTAAAATATTCCATACACCACTTTATTATTAATAATGTCGTTTTCTCATTTATTTATTCCAAAGGTTAATTCAATAATTTTAAGCTGTAAAGTGTGTTTTATAATTATTTTCAATTTGATTTAAAATAATTATATTCAAGCTGTAAATATTGACAGTGATTTTTTATTTATCTGATTTTGTTGCACTTTTATGTCATTTTAAACTTGTTTTTTGAGTGTTTTTCAACCGTTGTGTTCGCGTTTTTAAATTGGTTTTTTGGCTTGTTAAGAAGTGATGAGTTCATTGAAAGAAGGTAAGGTTTATTTATAAGTTTGATGCTGTAATACCTTGGCCTGTTTAATTGTAAGCCAAGGAATATACTTATCTGAGCTTTGAGGTATGTCTACACAGTTAATTTGTTTTTATTTATTTGAGGTCGAACTAAATAAGAAGACGTATTTATTCAAACTCAACAGCGAAGCAATACGTCTAAAAAGAGTTTATTAGCCAGTACGTTGCCTATATTTGGATCGTACTCCAGCGCCCTTGATGCCATATTTTGACAAAAATACCCGCTTGAATTGCGCGATACGCGATATTCAAACACCAAATTGCCAATAGTCCCATGCCAAAGTGATGGCTGGCTATCCAAGCTGCCGGTAAGAACACCAGCCACTGGATACTAAAGGATATTTTTAATACCTGTTTACTGGCACCTGCGCCAAGCAGTGAATTAAGCAAGATCACGCCCACCGCATCAACAGCCAATAGCAAAGATATGAGTTGTAAAGGCAATCTAGCCATGTCGACTAGGTGTTGTTCGTGGACAAAGGCGGATAACACGAGGTCGGGAAACAGCACCATGGGTAAGCTTATAGAACACATAAACAGTACCCCTATCATTGCAGTATCCCACCCCCAGCGCTTCGCCTTTTCAGGCGCATCTTGGCCTAATGCCTGTCCAACTAAAGAGGCTGCTGCAATGCCAAAGCCGATACAGGGTATGATCATAACCAACGTAACATTGACCAACACATTCGCTACCGCTAGCTCGTCAGTGCCTAAGGTGCCAATAATAATGAACATGACTGTTAAACCAATGGCCCGAAAAAGTTGTTGTAGCCCTTGTGGCAACGAAAAATTTATAATCTGTTGGAGTTGCGCTTTGGTTGGCAGCTGCTGGAAAAAACCAGCTGGTTTCGAATATTTAAACCCAAGATAAAAGCAGTAAATGGTGCCAATAAGCAGAGATAGGGAGGTTGCCACACCAGCCCCAGTTACGCCCATTTTTGGAAAGCCCAAACTGCCAAAAATCAATAAATAATTGAGTATGACATTACAGACTAGCATTAAAAATAACGAGTTCATGAACAACTTCGGCCGCTTAATACCGCTCCAGTAACCTCTAAATGACAAGGTCATTGCGACTGCCGTGATGGCTAAAACGCGTACCTGCAAATAGTCATTGCCCAACAAGATGACATTGGGATCATCATGAAGTGATGGGAAAAATAATGGAACCGTATAATAGAGAACAATGGACAATGGGATGCCAATAACACCGCTGATAAGTAGCGCACTATTGAGTGGGATGGCGGTTTCAGAGTCATTGCCTTTACCATGCAAGCGAGAAGAAATGGTCAGTACTCCACTGGTGAGCCCGATCAGTAGGGCAAAGGACACAAAGTTAACTTGAGAAGCAATACCGACGGCCGCTAGGGCGTCCGTACCTAATGTCCCCACCATGGCCATGTCAATCACAACCATGACATTTTGAGACACCATGCCTGCAATGATAGGAATTGCAAAGCAAATGATTGTTTTTACTCGATCTAGCAAAACGATCTCCAGCTATCACCCGAGCTTATTTTTAGGGTGATTTATAACATGCCTGACGCGGAGCAATCCGAGCAGGGTGGTTGGTACGAAATAGCTCTATCGCACCTAAAGTAATCGAGGGCGAAAAATAACCTTTGTTGCCTTATGACTGTGAAGTGCTCGCCAAAAAAGAGTGCTATTAGCCGCTATTTTTTAACACCTAAAAGCGTACATAAAAAGCTATTTTTTGCCCGTTTGTTAAATCAACTCATCAAGCATGACAGACATTGTCCTGTCAGTGATGGGTTGATGGCTTTGCAGTTAACTTGTTATTTTTTCTTCTTCAGCTGATCTCCAAGAGTGGTAAACTTCATTGCTGAGCGCGAGACATTCCATGTTGTAAATTCCCACCACTTCGCCGTTAACCAGCAGATCACTTTGCCAGTTAATGATGCGGTTGCCGCCGACATCCAGCACATTCATATCGCCATTAGTGATGAAGATGGACTCGTGTTTTCGTAGTGCTCTTTGTAAGCGAATTTCAAGCGATTTCAGGATCCCCACTCCTTCTTTGAGAGCGCTATCTTGTTCGGCGTTTTGAGGTGACAGCAATTTGCCCATTGAGCGCTGATGCTGTCTGCACCCTTCGATGAGGTGGGTCACATCAATGACGCCGGCACTATTGTCGTTGAAAATAGTGTCCGAATGATTCGGCATAAACCATACGCCGGATTGGTCCCAGGCAGATGTCGCAGTGCTGATAAATACGTTGTCACCATTGTGTTTATTCACGGTACTGCGATCACATGGGCTGGCATCATCAGCCAAGGCAGAATCAGATAACGGCGCATCAGCAGAAGAGGAAATCTGTTGAATGGTAACCTTGGCCTGACAAATATTTTTATCAAATTGGGTTACGCGGGTTGAGAAGGATTTTGACCCTGTGATCTGGTCATCATTCACTTCGGTACAGAATAACTCTGCGCTATCGTGTTCGCAAAAAGCATCAAATTGAATGGTCAAAGCCTGAGTATAATACTCAGATGCATTTGTGCGGTGCAGCTCTGAGGCTTTAATTAATTGCATCGTTGACTCAATTAATTGCACGCCTGTTATATGGTCGAGCGGGTGATCATTAAAAAATGGGTGGTCCTTGCAAACGATGGAGTCAGCTCGCAATGCATTGGCGTCGTGAAGATCAGGTTTGATGTTCTCGATAATGATGTTGCTCGTCTGCTGTTTAAGATTGTTGGTGATCTCTTGCAAGGCTTTTTCATCATACTCTGGCACTTGTGGGGCTGCGCGCTCGTTCTGTATAGCTGTTTGTGCAGAGGCTTTGTTCAGTAACTCGGATATCTCATCGATGGTTGATAGCGGTAATAGCTGAGCTGGTTCTAACGACAGCGCTGAAAACGCATGGATAATGTCGTTTGTGAGCTTGAGTCGAGTAATGGAGTCCACACCTAGCTCAGTCAAGTCGAGAGACGGATCCAACGCTTTGATGGCGTGATCTGTATGACGGGAGACCATCTCTTTTATCGTGTCGCTGAGGTTGTTTTGGGCTGAACTCTGCTGCTTGGCTGATGACCTAACCACTGGCTTTTTGGTCACAATAGCGCTGGTTTTGCCGGTTTTTTCTTGAAGCAGTTGGACTATGTCATCAATGGTTCGCAAAACCAATATCTCAGTGACCTCTATCGCACAATCAGGGTACATCTTGATCAATTGATTGGTTATCTTTAAACGCAGAATTGAATCAACACCAAGCTGGTCCAAGTCCACAGATGTGTTGATATTTTGAATTGGCAGTTCGGTACTCTCTGAAACGGCACTCAGAACATTCTGCGTGATGTCATCAGTGATCGTTACACGGGCTGTATGTGGTAAAGGCTTCTGGGTGTGTGAAGCATCAATCATATCAGTTTGCACTGTGCTGAGCTTGGGCAAATCTGGTAGCCAATAACGACTTTGTGTAAATGGATACGACGGTAAGTTGATGCGTTTGGGGCGCGTGTTTTTATGCAGTGAATGCCATGAAGAAGGAGTGGCGCCACGTACCCAGAAGCTTGCGATTTTATGCAGCTCCTTGACTTCAAACCAATGGTTAAAGGCGGTTGTTAGCCCTTCATCAGAATCCCAATTAAGCGATTCTAGCTCTTTATCTACCGCCCCTCGGTAGAAGTTACCGCGCTTCGATGTGCCGGATAAAAATTGATATAAAGCATCCATTAATTTCGTTGGCGAATCAACAATGATAGCCAAGCGTTCTTGCATGTCATGGCGGCCTACTTGCAAGGTATAGGCAATATCAAGCAGCGTTTGCTGGCTATCAAAGGTGTCATTGATACTTTGCCTGATCAGGTGACTATGCAATCCGCTGGCAACCTCCATCAGTTGCTCAGGGGTTTTAGCCGACAGTAAAATTAACTGTGCAGCAGCTTCATGGTTGCTGCTTGCCACGACGTTATCTGCTATTGGCTCTTCAACGACTACGTGGGCATTTACACCGCCAAAGCCGAACGAGCTGATCCCTGCACGCAAGGGGATCGGCTCACCGCTCGCATCTGTCAAACGCAGCCAAGGTTGAGTTTTATCAACCACGTAAAATGGGCTTTGTTGCAGTGAAATAGATGGATTAAGTTGGTTGAAATGCAGTACACCGGGCAGCGTCTGATGCTTCATTGACAGCAACACCTTAATCAAACCAGCGATGCCTGCGGCAGACTCGCAATGGCCAATATTGGTTTTTGCTGTGCCTAGACCACAATATTGATGTGGCAAAGTGTCAGATAAAGCATTAAACGCTTCTTTTAAAGCTTCAGTTTCAATCGGATCACCTAGAGGCGTACCTGTACCATGGGCTTCTATATAGCTGACAGTTTCTGGGGCTATATTTGCAGTTTGGTAGGCTGATTTAATCAGTTGAGTTTGACTGTCGAGATTTGGTGCGCGCAACGAGTTAGATTTGCCATCATGATTGGTCACAGCAGACTTAATGACGCCATAAATTGTATCATTGTCCTTGATTGCCTGATGGTAGGGCTTGAGTAACACGGCGCCGTATCCTTCTGCACGCACGAATCCATTGGCCTTTTCATCAAACGTTTTACATGAGCCATCAGCCGACAACATGCCTGCGCTGTGGGCTGCTTTGTAGACGCGCGGTGTTAAAATGAGATTTATCCCCCCGGCGACGGCAAGGTTACAGGTGCCGTTTTTAATCGACTCAACGGCGTGATGTACAGCAACCAAAGAGCTTGAGCAGGCTGTATTGATAACTTCACTTGGACCATTAAAGTCAAACCACCTTGAAGCGCGATTGGCTATCATGCTCATATGAACACCTGAGTCCAGATAGGCACCATATTTCTCTGTGAGTTCAGGCTGCGCCAAGGTTAGCTCTAGATAATCATTGTTGTGGGCACCGATGAATAGTCCGACATTTTGATCGGCTAATTGCTTGGGGTTGTGTCCTGCACTTTCAAACACGCTCCACGTCATTTCCATCACTTTACGCTGCTGCGGATCCATACTATTGGCTTCAAGAGGAGAAATGCCAAAAAACTCCGCATCAAAGGTATCTATGTCGTATAAAAAGCCGCCTCGGTTTGGAAAACCATTGAGTTCAGACGCTTTTTTATCCTGTGAGAACGCTTGTCTATTTGTTGGTATAGCTGAAATACTGTCGTTTTGGTGGATCAAGTTGTCCCAAAAGAGGTCGAGATCGGTTGCGCCGCCAGGGAAGTGGCCACTCATACCAACGATGGCTATCGCGTCTTTGCCCTGTTCGCTATGGCTGTGCTGATCTGCATCTTGATGCTGGCATGCATCGACAGCGTTTTGCACGCCCGTCGGTTGACTAAGTGAGCTTAGCGCTTCGTGCAAGTAGCCTGCAAGCTGGCTAAAGCTCGGGTATTTAAACAGCATGACCGGAGCAAATGCGGTTTTAAAGACCTCTTCAATTTTTTTAGCAATGACGACGTATTGAATTGAATCCAACATAATGGCGCTTAAGTCATCAACATTGGCAAGATCCTGTTGAGTTAGGTTTAGCTCTGATGCAAAAACCGTATTTTTCAAGGTCTCTATGGTAGCTGCGATGTTAGCACTGTCAGGCGCTGTTGCAGTATTTGTTGCTGTCGTTTGGTGCGCTGTATCGCAATAATATGCTGGCAGGGTATCGGCTTTGCGCAAGTTTCGACATGCTTGTTTTTGGATTTTTCCGCTGCCTGTTCTGGGGATCGTTTTTTCAGGCACTAAATGAATTTCATGGGCTCTGATACTGTGATTTTGAGCTATGGCCTGTTTAATATCGGCGACGATGTCGTGATAGTCTGCTTGACTTAATCCATCCTTGACTTCTTGTACCACAATGACTTTCTCTTCGTTATCGATCACTTGTGAAAAGACAATCATGGCAAGTTTAAGGTAGTCTACATGGCGCTTAATTGACGCTTCAATATCAATAGGGTGGTGGTTTTTTCCATTGATGATGATGACGTCTTTTTCCCTACCAACAACGTAGAGGTAACCGTCTTCTACAAAGCCTAAATCACCTGTTCGAAGGAAGTTTTGATCTGAATTTGCCACTTTTGCACTGAAGGTCGAGCTTGATTCATCTGGTCTATTGAGATACCCCGCAGCAATGGACGGTGAATGCACTAATATTTCGCCTACCGTGCCTTTTTTGCATGGCGTCAGCGTGCCTTTTTCGACAATCACCACAGAAGTGTCACCATTTATCTTGCCGCAACTGGCCACGGTTTTAGCCTTATTGGCTCGTTCAGTGGGCTGGACTTTGTCTTGTTCCAAAGATTCTATGTCTAGTGACATAAAACGCTCTTTGCTGTTGATGTCGCCGGACACAACAGAGCAAACTTCAGATAGGCCATAACAACAAGTGACAGCATTTGGATTGAGGCCGAGGCATTCAAAGCGTGTATTAAAATTCACATAGCTATCGTAGTTAAAAGGCTCGCCTCCACAGACAATGGCCTTTAGGGACGCTAACGGTTTTTGCTCTGATGATAAAAACGCATCGATGTTTACTTTGTTCACGCAGTAATCAAGGGCAAAGTTAGGCGCAGCGGTGTGGGTTGCCTGATACAGTGAAATACGTTCAAACCACAAATTTGGCTGCAACAAGAAGTATTTAGCATCAAATATGACGCTAAATGCGCCTCTTGATAGCGGCGCTAAAATTCCAAACACTAAGCCAAAGCTATGAAACTGGGGCATCCATGAAGTGATCCGACTATCTCCGTTGATCTCCCATTGTTGCGCGCCGATATTTATTTGTGACTCTAAACTTTGGTGAGGAATTTGCACCCCTTTAGGTTGAGAATTTGACCCGGAGCTATAGAGCAAAATTGCGAGATCGTCGGGTTGCTTAGGACGTTCGGGCGTGAGTTCTTGATCAGCACAAATGAGCTGATTGATATCTAATATGTGCGTGTCTTTTAGCTTTTCAGATTCAGCAAGTTGTTGAGATATTTCCGTATTTGTAAGAATGCAAGTTGCTGCTGAATCAGCAATGATGCGGTCTAGGGTCTCGGACAGCTTGTCTTTTTGTGTCAAGTCACCAAGGGGGATCGGGATGATGGCTAGGTTCGCATACCAACATGCCAGCAGGCTGTAGACATACTCCATCCCCTGCGGAAACAGAATGATGATTTTTTGCTGTGATCCCAACATATTGGATAGCGCACTTCCAAGTTGCTGAGTGTGTTCGATTAAATTTGCCCCTGTGATGACGTCTAAGGTGTTGTCATCTGCTGGTGTAGCAAAGAGCTCTTTTTTCTCAAACGGAGCGATAAAGTCAATCACAGACTCCCAATGAGGGGCGCCACATGTGTCAATGAGTTGTTTTTTTTCTTGTTCTTGTTTCATTATTTATCCTTAAAATACGACATGGGGGCGGTGTTTTTATGACCCCAAAGGTGCGCAAATTTTAACTTGGTAAGCGCTCAGTAACATCCGAGCGAGGGTGGATATATTTACCGGAATATTTATCGACTGTGTCGAGCGATATCGTGGCTTCTTGATACAGTGAAGAGCCGTTATTGCCGCAGTTGAGTCCTTGTTAATTTTGCCATGCCCATGTACAGATACACCGGGGGATATACCCTGAATCGCTTTATTTACGTTGTCTGTGTTAAATGTAAAAAGACGTATCACGGCATCCATGGTTGCTAGCATCGCTAGGCGAAACAGTACAGCCGCGCTTTGACCTCGCTGTTGTTTCAAATACCACTGTTTTAGTTGGCTATACATGGATACCATTAACTACGCCTATCTACTCACTTAAGCTTGTAACTTATGACGTTGTATTTTTCCTGACGGCGTACGCGGGAACGCATCAATGAATGTGATGGTTTCGGGGCAATACTGTGCGTCGATTGTCATTTTTATATGTTCTTTGAGACTGATTTCTAATTCAGAATGGTCGCATTCAGCAGACTTATTCAAAATGACATGTGCGTGGATCGATGATTTTGCTCGATCTTGTACCACCGCACATTCCGCAACTATGTCATGGGTAGACAGTGCATTTTCCAATTCCAGCAAATTAAGACGTCCAGAACCTGTGATAACTTCGTTTTCAGCTCTACCATGAAACCAGTAATGTCCTTGTTCATCCCTGAGCACACAATCATCGGTGACATTCCAGCCATTGATCACGTAATTCTTTTGTCGCTCGTCTGAGAGGTAGCGACAACCTAGTGGACCGCGAACTGCGAGTAACCCAACTGTATTGATGGGCAACTCCTGGCCATTTTTGTCAACGACCTTCGCTTCGTAACCGTAAATTGGCTTGCCTATTCGGCCTCGCTGTATGTCATCAATATCTGGACCTAAGAAGAGAAACAGCATCTCGGTACTGCCGATGCCATGGAAAAGCGCAATGCCAGTCTTATCTTTCCATGACTGCCAAATGGAAGGCATAACGTGCTCACCGCTGGCAGTACAAAACCTCAAACTGGAAATGTCGTAATTGTCACATTGCGCTTCCATGGCTTGGTAGGCCTGTGGTGAGGTAAACATTAAAGTTGGGCGATGACGTTCGATATTCTCTAGTAACTCAATAGGCGTTGGGCCTTCCAATAACACTGTTGAAGCCCGGCAGTAGAGCGCGGAAAGTAATAGTGAACCTAGGCCAAATCCAAACGCCAGCGAAGGGCTACCTATTAAGCGGTCATTTTCAGTGATTTTAAAAACACGTTGTCCCGCAGCCTGACACGCGATCAACATGTCGCGGTGATAATGAATGACCGCTTTGGAATTATCGGCGGTAGTCCCTGAAGAAAAGCCAATCAAGCAGCAGTCATCTGCTGCCGTCTCTACATTGTGAAACTCGGTAGATTGGCGATTTAAT
Organism: Pseudoalteromonas obscura; assembly: GCF_030135505.1. Lineage (NCBI taxonomy): Bacteria > Pseudomonadati > Pseudomonadota > Gammaproteobacteria > Alteromonadales > Pseudoalteromonadaceae > Pseudoalteromonas > Pseudoalteromonas obscura. Next base: position 123,587 of record NZ_JASJUT010000012.1, on the reverse strand, counting down.
TTTTCGTGATCTGACAGTTTGGCATCGAAAGCGGTAACTTCGCTGAGCATATCCGTCATGTTTTTAACTGTGGTGAAACGTTCTTCAAACCTGTCATCACATAAAGCGACTTTAATCTCAGCTTTGTGCACCACTTTGACAATTCTTTCTGGCTCAAGGGTCGGTATGACGGCCACTGTCACCGCGCCAGCCTTAACAATACCCAGCCAGCAAGCAACCATCATGATGTTGTTTGGCGAGTACAGTAATACCCGATTACCAGGTTTTACGTCTAATTCGTTCACCAAGTAGTTGGCGACTTGGTTGGATTTATCCAGCAGTGCTTGGTAAGTATAAGATTCATCGGCAGTAATGACTGCGACTTTATCGCCATAACCTTCTGCTACCGCATTATCCAGCATTTCAGTCACACAGTTTAGGTTCTCAGGTAAATCGAATTTATCTAAGTTTATGATATCTGGCAGGTCTTTTTCATCAGGGCTATTCTCTTGAATAAAGTTATCACGATAGTCCAGCTCTTTATTGTTCATTATTATGTTCCAGTCCAAAAGTTTGTTTGTTCTTAATTTTTCTCTTGCACATCGCAGGTTAATAAAGTGTATTTTTATTTGTGGTACTGACTTATCCTGCGCAGCGCTGGTTAGCAAAATGTGTTGCAATGTTTGTTTGGTTAAATGGGTGTGTGTACATGTGGCATTCGTTAATGCGATGTGTTTTACACAGCGGTGGATAGCCGCCTGAGTGAACCTGTAATAGCCACTTAACCAAATTAAAATCATTATATTACAATTGCTTAGTCTTATTTGGTGTTACCCGTTTCGGATCATTGCATATACTTCGTCTGGGGATACCCGTTTCATATCAAATACCTTTTTACTCATCCCAGCGAGAATATCTGGGGTATCAGCTTCTATACCCTGCAATGCCTCTAGTACGAGCTCATTTGCACTCATCTTGCCTGTGCCTCGCCCTTTGGTCATATCTGTATCGACCAAAGGCGGAACAACCTCATAAACTTTGACTGTGGTGCTTTCCAATTGGTAGCGCAGCGCTTTTGTGAACATGCGAAATGCGGCCTTTGAGGCGCAATAAACGGGTGCAGACTGCTTTGGAACGGCTGCGAGTAGGGATGTGACATTGACAATTGCCGCCTCACGCTGTTGCAAAAGTACAGGCAGCATGCGGTCAATCAGTTTCATTTGTGACGTCACATTGGTATTCATTTCTTCATCGATCAGGTCAATGTGACTCTCTAGTTGTGTAAAGCTGTAGTTCTTTTGAATGCCAGCATTATTGATAAGCATATCGAGATCTGGGTGATGAATATGAATATACTCAACCAACTTTTTCTGTTCTTCATCTTTGGTGAGATCACATTGAAAGTAATCAATGTTGGGAAGCTCTTTTTGTATTGATTTTAGTTTATTTAGATTGCGGCCGCAGATGACTATGTTATTCGAGCGTTTAGCAAGTTCTCGAGTAAATTCCAGGCCAATACCAGAGCCTCCTCCGGTGATTAATACTTTTTTTCCTGATAAATCCATGATGACTACCTAATACTTTCCTTACAATTTTCTTTGTATTTAAAATCCTTTCTTTCGGCACATCTAAAAGATGTTATTTAAAAGCCTATAGGACTATTTATTATCAAAGTAAGACTTAAGTTATACTCGGCTGATATTGGGTTCAGAGAGTTGGTTTTATAATTTTCTATTGGTTTATTAATTCAGTGAATTGATCGATACTATCCGCCGATATCTCTTTAAACCTATTCTGTAGCTGTCTGATGCAGCTGTGCTGCGCGTCATAGGTAACGTTATTTATACTAGCGACTGCGCGTAAACCAATCATGGCGTTACTAATAAAGCAGTATTCGTATTTTTCAATTTCATTTATTTTTATTGCGGACTCTATGACCTTGTAATTAGCAGATTTTGCGCTCTCTATTAGCAATTTTCTTGTGATACCGGGTAAAATTCCCGTTTGTATCGATGGGGTTACAAGGTTATTGCCAGTACCAAAAAATATATTCCACGTTGCGCCCTCAGTTACTATGTTATCGCACAACATAAGTGCATCTTGCGCGCCCGCATTCTGGGCTTCAACTCGCGCTTTTAGATTGGCAATGATGTTTGATGTTTTTTGTAAAGGACACGTACGCTGCGCTTCAATAGTTGCGATCTTGATAGGTGTAGCATTGATACGTTCAACTTTTCTCCCAGTGACCAAGATATTGAATTTCTGAAAATCCCCTGGGTTTGATAGGGAAAAGTTTGCAGGAAAAATAGTGACGCGAACACCACCATAGTAGCCTGCGTCTTGCTGATCCAAAAAAGCCAAAATATTTTTTAATATTTCTCCTTCATTTGGACTTTTTCCAAAGATTGCCAATGAGTCACCGATCAAGCGCTGCAAGTGGAACGTCAGGCCTTTTACTTTCCTGTCTTCGACTAAAAAGCTAGTGAAACAAGCATAACCATATAAAGCCAGAGACAGGGTATCTGGATCTGGATGCAATGTGTTTTCATTTAGTATTGTTGTCATAAAATGCCTGAAAATAGCTGCTACGAGACAGTGCCATGTTTTATTTTTTAGTGATTACTTAAGTTTCAGGTTAATCCTATTACCTAACGATTTTGAGATATATTAAAAATTTATCCGGCTAAAACCGTTAGGCAATGAACCTCAAAACGACGCAATATGCTGTACTTCTATTCGACAGCTTCCAAAGCTTCTTCTAAATTGAAAATCTTCAATTTATTGCCATTCACTTCGCTGCGAATATTGTCACTTGCTCCACCGAAAAATTGCCATAGAGGTTTTAGCAATGCTTCTGTTTTGAGCATGATCTCATTAAATTCGGCATCAGGTTGAGATAGGTATGTGATAGCACCACCTGCACCAAAACGCACTTTGTCTCCGTCATAGGACAAGGTTCTGATACCAATATTGAGATCTGCTACTCGGTTGTAGCCTAAGTAGCCAATTGCACCACAGTAGACACCACGAGCACTTTTTTCCAAGTCATCAATGATTTCCATGGTTCTTAATTTGGGAGCTCCGGTGATCGAACCGCCGGGGTAAGTTACCCTAATTAAATCCATTAAACTTTGATCATCTGCTAAATCTGATTCCACCGTGCTGACCATCTGGTGTACGGTTTTATAACTCTCAATACCCATTAATACGGGGACTTTCACGGAGTTCTGCTTTGAAACACGGTTTAAATCATTACGCATCAAATCGACAATCATAAGATTTTCTGCGCGATCTTTTCGTGATTCTGACAACTGTTTGGCTAACGCCTTATCTCGCTCTGGATTTGATGAGCGCTTGCAGGTACCTTTGATAGGTTTTGCTTGCACACGTCCCTCAGACGATACAGATAAAAACCTCTCTGGTGACGTACTCAAAATGGAGGTGCTGTCACTTTGAATAAAGGCACCAAATGGGGCTGCATTGCCTTTACGCATATTTTTGTACAGATCATAGGGGTTAAAATCTGCTTTAAATGAAAAGTGGTTTGTTAAGCATACTTCGTAAGAGTCACCTTCAACGATGGAGTCCTGAGAACGTTTGATTGCCGATATGTACTCATCGTAGCTGGCGTCCATTTCTAGCTCTAATTCATCCATCAAAACTTTTGAAGTGGGTAATTCTTTATGCCTGCTTAATTCAACTTTGTTTATTTTTCCTTCCATGGTTTCTAACCAAAGTTGAGCTATATGGCGTTCATCAGGCGCGGTGTTGGCCACCAAATAAACTTCATTTGTGTGATGATCGAATCCAATGAATTGGTCAACATGCATCCAAATCATGTCTGGGATGTTATTTTCAAACTGTTTGCTCGCACCAAAAAGGGCTTTCATTTCATAGCTAAAATAGCCAACTAGGCCACCTACAAAACTGAAAGGTAAGGCTTCTGTACCTTCAACCTTTGTCGATGACAGCAGCTTATCCATCTCTTTTAGCTTGGTATGGCCTTGCGCAAAGTCTTTATCATCTTCATTAATTTTATAATTGATGATTTGATCTTGATTAACACAGCCCATAAAAGAAAAACGAGATTTTGAATCAGATAAAGATTGGCTATCTAACCAAAAGCTGTGTTTTTCTTTTGCAAAAAGTGAAGAAAAAATGTCTTCAGGCGCACTTTTTAAACGCAGTTTTTTACTGATTATTTGTTTTGTTTCTGATTTTTTTTCAGGCTTGGGTTCTATTTTTTCAATGTTATTTAAATCCAGTTTAGCCGGAACTTGAATGCGCGCTTTTTTATTATGTTCGTGCGCCAAGTCTCTAAAGTTGGTGATCAACTGATGACCGTTTTCAGTAAGAATAGATTCTGGATGAAATTGCACGCCCCACTTAGGTAGTGTTTTATGCCTCAGACCCATAATAATGCCGCAGTCCGTTGAAGCCGTTTGGATTAAATCTCCATTTTTTGGCAGCTCAACCATCAATGAGTGGTAACGTACGACCTCAAAGTTTGGCGATATATTGGCAAACATAGGGTCATTTTCATGAACAACATTTGAAGTTCGACCATGGTATGGCACAGGGCAATGCAGAATTCGACCGCCGTGTTGGTGTGCAATACCTTGAAAACCGAGGCAAACACCAAACACCGGAATGTCATTTTGAGCTACCGCATTTCGTGATATTTGAAAATCAGTTTGTTTGGTAACACTACCGGGCCCTGGTGATACTACAATACAATCAAAATCCATTGACTGAGATACTTCATCCCAAGAATATTGGTCATTGCGTATTACCGTTGGCATTTCACCAAAAGTTTCCCCAATATAATCAGCAAGGTTATATGTAAAAGAATCATAGTTATCAATAAGAAGACAGTGCAAAATTAGATACTCCTTTATTTACGTTGTTACATTTATTTTTTTATTATTTTAAAGTTATTGTTTTTATTTTATTTTTAGGGGCAGGAGAAATGCCATGTCCTTTCATCACTCCTACACACTAAACAAGTACTATGCACATTCTTAAATACGGTCAAAAAACTCCAATCGAAAAGCTCGCTTTTCAAAAAATATAGAAGCTTGATTAATACCCAGCATTAATTTATTGAACTTACTATTAATGAAAGTCTCTGACACAAATGCAAACTAATTAAAATCAATGGCTTAGCTTATAGGTCCACACTTTTTTCGCTGTAATTTGCCTGAGAATAAGCATTGATATTGTGAAAAATCTTGCAATCATCACTCAGTTAAAACCACCTCATTAGCGCCAATAGCTGACGGTAAAATAGTTGACCAGAAGTACCTTACCTCCTTCAACTGTCACAACTGACAGTTGCAGTTATCGCCCAGATTACTGAAGATTTTGCTTCAATAAAAACGCTGTTCATGACCACTCAGGTGCAGCTTTTTAAGCGATATTTGCTTTGATGCTGCTAAATTAATTTATTCTTTTGTTCAGGATAATAGGAAGATTAATGTAGCACCTACTTGATAAGGATGACAACCCGTAATTTTATTTTTGTATGAAATTTTTAATCTAGAGTTTTTTATTATTTTTGATAATTGTTTTGGAAATGTGGATGTTTGTTGTTTGTTTTTATCTTGGCTTGAACTCGATTTTTTCTCTATGGTTTTGGCGCTCTGCTCTCTGTTTTTTAAGTGGTGGCTTTCTATTCTTTAGATGTTTTTATGGCGTGTTTTTACGTCAATATCAACGTTCTTTTTAAGATGTTTTTATATTATTGAATTGATTTTTTTGATTAATAATGTTTGATTTTAAGGTGTTGATTTTAATTGCTTTTTATTTTTTGTTTTAGCTTTTTACTTTGTTCTTTTTTTGTATAGTTTTTCCTTTGTTTATTTTGAGCTTTTGAAATTGATTTTTGTGTTTTTTGGTTTTTTGTTTTGTGTGGTTTTTAGGTGTTTTAATTGAGTCTTTTTGGTGTGTTTAAAATCAGGTTTTTTGCAATGAAATAAGGTGTGTTTTTGTTGCTTATTGTTGCGTGTGTGTGGTGTTTATTTTGACTTTAATAAGTTGGAATAAAAAATTAAAAAGGGAATATCTTAGTATACCTCGTGTCCTTATAGGGGTTGAAAAATTATCCTAAAGCGGTACTATGCATGTTTATTTAACAACGGGGCCATAAATACTTAACCGTCACGCGAAGTTGTTAATGGGGATCTGTGGTTATGCAAGCTTGTTAATGGATATTGTTATATTGCGGATAAATGAAGGATAGCGTTTGTAGGTACTGAAAGGTGCTAATTAAGGAGTTGATTATGATAAAAACTAAAAAACATCAATTTTTAATAATGACACTCAGTGTGTCAGTAGCGACACTATGTGTATCATGTGTATCTGGCTTGTCGGAAAATCCAACGAAAAGCACTGAGTCTAGTGCTGATGCGTTAGTAAGCATAACTCCAGAGCCGGACGTAGATGCATTAGAGCGTTTAGGTAAGCACGTTTTTTTCGATGAGATCTCATCGCCAGATGGACAGTCTTGTGCATCATGCCATGCACCTGAAGCAGGTTGGACATCACCAGATGCTGAAATTAATGCGGGGTCAATTGTCGTACCGGGAGCCGTGTCACACCGTACAGGTAATCGCAAACCTCCTACGGTAGCTTATACCAGTAGCGCTAAGAACTTTGGCGTGTCGCAGTTTGCTTGGGGTCCAGAAGAGTGCGAAAAAGAAAAGTATGGCTGGCTGTGTCAGGGCGGACTGTTTTGGGATGGTCGCGCTACCGGCTTTATGGTCGGTATGGAAGTGTTCGACGGTTCTTCAGATGAAGTAAAAGCTGCCTATAAACGATTCCTCGGGCCACTTGTTGATCAAGCGTTGGGGCCATTTTCCAATGATGTGGAGCACAATGTGCCTGATGGCAATGACAACGACATGCCAGGGGCCGAGTTTGTTTGTCGTCATGTGGCAAAATCAGAGTATGCGCGTTTGTACGAGCAAGCTTGGAAAGAGAAAATCGACTGTGAGCAAACAGGTGTAGATATCAGCTTTAAGCGTATTGGTGTGGCTCTTTCGGCATGGCAGCAATCAGATGAAGTTAACTCCTATAGCTCTAAACGTGACTTTGCAGTGATGAATGATAATGATGATACGCCGGGTGTCTCTCCATATTCAGAGTTTACCGATTTAGAAAACCTTGGTAACGATTTGTTCTGGGGATTAAAAACCAAACTGAACCCCACAGGAAAGGATGCTCAGTGCGCTGAATGCCACAACAGTGAAGCACGAGACTCCGTCGGTAACGAATTACATAACCAATTCACCGACAATACGTTCAATCACCTTACTTTGCCACCTAACTATGAGGCATCAAACTTTGATCCTGATCGACCGGATGTTGGTCTTTCTGAGCACACAAGTAAGACACCGCTTACAAGTGGCCATGCTGGTCACTTCCGTACGCCTACTGTTCGTAATGTTGATATGAGATCAAGCGATGGGTTTACAAAAGCCTTTATGCACAATGGTTATTTTAAAAATTTAGAAGACATTGTTCATTTCTATAATACGTCTTTGACGAAAGTCGATCCAATCAAGTGTCCTGCAGGGACAACTGCAAAACAGGCGCGAGAGAGAGACTGTTGGCCTGAGCCTGAAGTGAATACGTCAAACTCCGCGAGTAGTGAAATCATTGATTTGATGGGAGACCTCGGTCTTACCGAAAAAGAAGAAGCGGCACTGGTCGCGTATTTGAAGACCTTGACAGACACCAAAACGGTTCAGCCACCGACACTAGCTGGTCAAGATTAAGCGTGTCTATCACTGACCTCAGTCTAAAAACTTGGAGTAAGCACGTTGCACAACAACGTGCATTCCCTAATATAGGTATTTGGCGATCGGTGATTAAAGTGAGTTGGGTAAACCAGCTTGTATAAAAATCGTCTCTCGTATTTTTTGAGAGACAACAAAAACCGCCGCAAGGTGGTTAATATAAAAATTGCTGTTAGCCAATTTGATTGATTAGATTTCAAGGAATGAATTACTTAATGAGCTTAGTGACTAAACTCATTGGGTATTCTTCCTTTATATCTCATCAGCTGTTTTGCCTCTCCGACTTAGTTGGATAGGCTTGAACACGAGTTAAGTATAAAGGGACTACCAAAGATGAATTTAACAACAATAACGATGAAAAAGCCGGCTGTAACGGCGGTTTTGATCGCGATTGTCGCTTTAATGGGGATTTTTTCTGTAGTGAAATTGCCCATTCAATTGCTTCCTGATATTGAACGCCCTCAATTATCAATACAAACGGCGTGGCGTACGGCGTCGCCAAAAGAAATGGAATCAGAAATTGTCGTACCAATCGAGCGGGTATTGGAGGGCATGTCTGGGTTAGAAGAGTTGAATGTCAGCACCAGTACCGGGGTTGCCAGAATGAACCTGACTTTCTCCATTGGCACAGACATGCAAAAAGTGATGGTTGATGTGATTGGTCGAATGAATCGACTCGATCCCCTGCCGCGCGATGCAACCCAACCTCAGATCCGACTGGGTGGCGGTGCGCCAGCATTGACATTTTTCTTTCTTCAGTCTTTACCGGGCAACCCTAAACCGATCAGTGAATATCGCGTCTTTATTGATGATGTCATTCGACCCGTATTGATGGCCATTCCGGGTGTAGGTAATGTCGAAGTGCGCAGCGGTGCAGGTAGCGATCAAGAATTACAAATTACCATAGACCCTCATCGCGCCGCTCAGCTGGGTTTGAGCATCCCTGAGTTAGCTCGATTACTCGGCCGTGCAAACGACGTATCGGGTGGGCTTGTCGATCTTGGAAGACGTCAATATACACTGCGCATGACGGGCCGTTACGATCCCAGTACACTGCCAGATCAAATTATTGATTGGCATGAAGGTCAAGCGATTAAACTCGGTGATATTGCCACAATAGAGGTTGCAGATGGCAGGCGTACCAATCTTGCGGTACAAAATGGTAACCCGGCGATTAGTATTCGAATTGATCGCGAACCCGGCGCAAATGTCCTAACGACACTCAATTTAGTGAAAGCAGCGGTTGATGAGCTTCGCCAAGGTGTTTTAAAAGAAAACCAATTAACCATGGAGCAGTCTTTCGACTCTTCAGTATTTATTTATCGTTCAATCAATTTACTGTCCAGTAACCTTGGGTTTGGCGTGCTATTGTCCATCGGTATTTTATGGCTGTTTTTACGAAAGCTTAGAGCAACCATGATCATTGCAGTGGCGATCCCGTTGTCATTGCTGGCCACTTTCACAGTGCTAAAGCTGATGGACCGCAGTTTTAATGTGATTTCATTGGCGGGCTTAGCATTTGCTGTGGGTATGGTTGTAGATGCATCGATAGTGGTGTTGGAAAATATTATCCGGTTGCGAGAGCAAGGCAAAGACCGTTTTACAGCTGCTGTACAAGGTGCAACGCAAGTATGGCCAGCACTGTTAGCCTCTACAGCTACTACTGTCGCCATATTTATACCTGTGCTGTTCTTAGAAGATGTGGAGGGGCAGCTGTTTGGTGATTTGGCTTTAACCATCGCGATTGCAGTGTGTTTTTCTTTATTGGTTGCGCTGACAATCACGCCGCTGTTGATGAATCGTTACGTCTCAGATAAAGATCTCTCAAGTGCTGACCATTTACACGCGCTGTGGAATCGTATCACTCGTTGGGTTATGAACTTAACGTCTAGCCCGATGCGAAGAGCGATATTAACCGTTGTGTTGATCGGTGTGCCTGCTTCGGTTTCTTGGCTCGCATTACCAAAAATTGACTATTTACCGCCGGTCAAACAAGACAGTGTAGATGCTTTTTTAATGTTCCCACCTGCGACGAATATCACGACGCTAGAGCGAGATGTTGTCAACGTTATGATAGAGCGTTTACAGCCTTATTTAAATGGTGAACGAGAGCCTGCTTTGAAAGACTATTACATCATGGTCTTCCCTGATGGCGGCGGTAATATGGGGGTGATCGGTCAAGATTTATCTCAGGTCAACGAAATTAAATCCTTAATCAGAAATGAGATTTTGGCCGATTTACCTGATTTGGTTGGTTTTCCTAATCAACGGAGCTTGTTTGGCCGATTAGGCGGAAGCCGCAGTGTGCCGATCCATATTCAAATCAAAGACCCACAAGAACTCGATAGAGTTGCGAGGATAGCCACTGACTTAGTAAAAGAAGCAATGCCAAAAGCGAGAGTTCGCGTACATCCAAGAAGGCAAAGTGCAGAGCCAGAAATACGTGTTACGCCTATGGATGCGCGTCTAGCTGAGCAAGGCTGGAACCGCACAGATCTTGGCTTGTTGGTGAGTACGCTCGGTAATGGAGCCTATGTTGGGGAATACTTTGATGGTGAAAAACGACTCGATATTATAGTTAAAACAGCACCTTGGGATAGCCCAGAAAGTTTGGCAGATACCCCTGTGATCACATCGACAGGCAACCTAGTTACGCTCAATCAGCTGGGGAGTGTTGAACGTACTGTGAGCCCGGGCAGGGTGCTGAGAGTGGATGGCCGTAGAACGATCACGTTGGAAGTTATGCCACCACAAGATCAAACGCTTGAAGAAACACTCGACATTTTGCAAGGGCAGGTTGAACCCAGTATCCGTGCAGTACTACCAGAGGATGGCAATATAATCTATGGCGGCAGCGCTGATAACTTGCGTCAGGCAGTGCTGACGCTCGGTCAGAACTTCTTGTTTGCCATTGGCTTGTTATTCTTATTAATGAGTGCGCTATTTCGTTCAGTGAAGGATAGCTTCCTCGTTGTCTTGGCGATGCCTTTGGCTATGGTGGGCGGTATTGTTGCGTTACAAGCTATCAGCTCAATCACTTATCAGTCGCTGGATTTATTGACCATGATTGGGTTTGTGATTTTACTCGGCTTAGTTGTGAACAATGCGATTCTATTGGTGCATCAAACTCGTATGGGAGAGCGCTCAGGGTTGGATCGCCATCAAGCTGTTGAGCGCGCATTGCAGCTACGCTTACGACCTATTTTCATGAGTACGTCTACCAGTATCGTCGGCATGCTGCCTCTATTAGCAATTCCTGGTGATGGCAGTGAAATCTACCGAGGCTTGGCTGCGGTCATTGTTGGTGGCATGACCATTAGTTCGGTCTTTACTTTATTGTTATTGCCTTGCTTGTTGCGTATGGGCAAAGGTTTAGCGCCGGTTACGGATGACGCAAACGATGAACCGCGGGCGTCTTTGTCTCAGTCGTGAAGACAGAATTAAAGTTAGCTGTGGATTGGGTTAGGGCCTGATCCCAGTATAAATCAAAGTATTGGATTCAAATTAGGTAAGTAAGTAATGCAGAAGATTTTTAAACATAAAATTTTTGGGCAACAGGCACTGAGCTGCGGGCTGGTGTTATTGATGATGTTATCGACGACATCAGTGCTCGCAAATAATAATGCGAAAGCGAAACCAAAAGGGGTTGCAGTAGATGTGGCAACAGCAAAGTTGCAGGAAGTTGCGCCAGCCACATGGTTGTCTGGGGATTTAATTAGCTTAGTCGATTCAAGGATAGCCACTGAAGTTGCTGGACATCTGTTAAATATTGCTGAGGTAGGGCAGCGCGTTAAAAAAGGTGATGTATTGGCAACACTCAACGATCGCTTATTGCGACTGCGCCTGCGAGATAATTTAACGACTGTAGAGCGACTCAAAGCCCATCTGAGTTACTTGTCGCGTCAAATCACACGAGAGAAAAAACTAGCAGAGCAAAATAGTACTTCACAGTCAGAGCTAGATAGATTGGAAATGGAGCGAGATATGAGTCGCCAAGATTTAGCGGCTGCAGAGATTCAAGTCGAGCGCACTCGATACTTGGTTGAGCAGTCTCGGATCGTGGCGCCATTTGATGGTGTGGTTGTCGAGCGCTTGGCTCAGCTCGGTGAATACCTTTCCGAAGGGCAAGCGTTATTGCGCTTTGTGAATGTCGATGAAAAGGAAATTACGCTGCGTGCACCGATCCATCTGTACGACAACTTAACTTTAGGGGCACGTGTTCAGTTGCAACCCGCTCAGGCAGAAGCCATGTCAGCGCCTAAATTGGGTGTGATAGAGCGTGTGATCCCTGTTGGTAACACACGCTCACGTATGCTGGAAGTACGGATCAAACCAGATTCACCGGATTGGGTGATTGGTGAAGCGGTTAAAGTCCAGTTGCCAAGTGGTGCAGCTGAAAATCAAGTCACTGTGCCGCGAGACGCGCTGGTATTGCGACAAAATCAAATTTTTGTTTATACCGTTGATGCCGAAGGAAAAGCACTTCGAGTGCCAGTGAACCTTGGCACCAGCACCGACGACTATATTGTGGTTAAAGGCAATATAAGTGATGGCGATACCGTCATTGTTCGAGGTGCGGAACGGGTTCGCCCAGGGCAATTGGTGCGACCGCTCCTTTAATCGCTAAAAACTGGCACCTCGATGAATGACATCACCTCGAAGTGCCTCTTTAGTGCTTTTGCAAAAGCGCATTTTGGGCCTGTATATACAAGCTAACACATACCGCGAGGCGGCAAGTGTCGTTATTTAAAACTAACCAGAGGAAAGCATATCAACAGAGTCAGTATTGATACAGTTTGACAAAGTAAAAGCGCATTGGTGAATGAGGAAGTGATGCCGCAAAGTAAATGTTGGTAGCGCAGCGTTAGTCAAGATCACACTGGCCGTTAAAGAACTTTTAGAAAATATGCTAGGTCATCAGTGACGATGCACCTAGAGATGAACCCACTAGAACCGGGTTAATTGATGGGCTCGAAAATTAAGCAATAAACTAAAACATCCAAGGATTTTTATTTTTTGAATACAAAGTAACTGGGAATGAGGAACTACTTTTCTTCGTATGAGGTGACCGAGATATTGTGTGACGTCGAGCGAAGTTTAAGTCGAGTTATTTTCAAAAAATATGACAAAAATATAATTATAAAAGGTGGATATTATGAAGGCGATGGTTTTCCCTGGACAGGGATCCCAAGAGGTTGGGATGGGAGGGGAACTGTTTGATGAATTTGTCGATTATGTGCGTGTTGCAGATGATATTTTAGGATATTCAATCAAAGAGTTGTGTTTAGTCGATCCAAACAACGTTTTGTCCAAAACACAGTACACTCAGCCTGCTCTTTATGTGGTGAATGCGTTGCACTACTTAAAGAGCAAGCAAGAGTTGAGCGAAAAAGTCGATTTCTATGCTGGACACAGTTTGGGCGAATATACCGCACTGTTTGCTTCGGGCGCATTTAGCTTTGAAACGGGATTACGATTAGTAAAAAAACGTGGCGAGTTGATGAGCACGGCGAAGAATGGGGTGATGGCTGCGGTCATTGGTTTGAATAAAGTACAAATCCACGATGTATTAAAAACAAACTCCCTAAATAATATTGATGTCGCTAACTACAATGGTCCAGTGCAAACAATTATATCGGGCCTATTACATGACATTGAATTTGCAAAAAGCGCATTTGAAGCGCGTGGCGCCAAATTTATTAAGTTGCCAGTGAGTGCCGCTTTTCACTCTAGATACATGAAAACTATCGAGGCAGCTTTTGGTCATTACTTGCAGCAATTTACTTTTGGTTCACTCTCAGTACCCGTTATTTCAAATGTAACGGCCAAACCTTACCAAGCAGATTCCATTGCTGAAAATCTAACTAAGCAAATAAGCAGCCCAGTCCACTGGGTAGATTCTATAAGTTATATCAATGCAACTGACCAATGTGACTTTGAGGAAGTTGGTCCAGGAAATGTGTTGAGCAAACTAATTTCATCCATATCAAATAAAGAGAATAATAAGGAAGTAGCATAATGGATAAAGATATACATATTATTGGCGCCGGTATTTCTGGACTAGGTAGTGCACACTTTTTAAAGAAGAGTGGCTTTTCTTCAACAGTATATGAATCAGAAGGGCAGCCCGGTGGGCGTGCTGGATATGAAAAGCTTGAAGATGGCTACTTTGAGACTGGCGGAAAAAACTTTGCTGAATCCTGGACTCATTTTTTTGAAATTGCCAATGACCTAAAAATGAATGAGCTAGACAAGCAACATCATGCCTTTAATATTATCATGAATGGCGAGCTCAAAACATTTCGTAAAACGATGGGCTTTGCCGAAGTTGTGACCATGATGAAAGATATCGGCATCACGGGAAGCTTGCAGTTCAAACGCATGATCAACTACAAGTTAAAGCATAAACATCAACTCAATTTCGACGAAGGTAAGCTGCTTGAGGTTGAAAAAGAGTACGATCACGCACCTATCACTGAGCACTTCCATGAGAAACTTTGCAAAGGGCCTCTGCGCATGTTCTCGATTATTATGGGTGGTGCCGAACCAGAAGAAACTTATTACTCTAATTTGCTGCATATCATGCCATTTGGTGTGGGTTCTTTACGTACATTTAGCAATACGATTGGAGAGTTCTTTGAAACGCTGGCGTCCAATCACGATGTACAATTAAATACACGCGTTAATAAAGTCCTAATTGAGGACAATAAGATAGCCGGGCTAATGGTGGAAAACCAAGATGGTGAGCAGCGTGTTGATGCGAGTAAAGTATTGGTAACTTTACCACTACACTTATTGCCGAACGTAATTGATCTACCTGAGCATGTAAAAGAAGCGATAAAACTGGTCAGGTATTTCCCTGTTGCCCTGATCAATGCAGAATATGAATCTGACATATTTACTGAAGACTGCCAGTCTATTATGTTTGACGACAGTTTCCATATCGGTCACTGTTCAGCGAACCGATCATATAAACTTAACTCAGTTCGCTTTACTATTGCCGGTAAAAAAGGGCGAGAGGCTTTGAAGCTCTCTGATGAAGAGTTAGTCAAACTGGCTGAATCCGAATTCTCGTCAATTCTTCCAATTAAATCTCCAAGAGTTCGCTACCATGTGAAAAGGCATATGGGCGGGTTATGCGCCTATGGTGCCAATCACTCTCAAGCGAAAAAAATCATCTGCGATTATGTTAAGAGCATTGAAGGCTTAGAGATTGCCGGTGACTACTTAGAGGGACACAATATGGGTTCCTGTCTATCAGCAGCTAAAAAAGCGGTGAACAACTTTACTCAGGCCTGACAAATCAGCCAGCTCTTTTCGAGTAGAGTGATCTAATCACACCGGGCACCTTAATCACTGACCATTTTAGTCAAGATTGAGGTGTCATCATGCGCCTTTAATTTAAGGGAAAGTTTAGATGATCCATTAACTTTAAATCTAAAAGGCTGACTTTTTTACTTTTACTCAGATGTGACTATGGAATCTACAGTTTTAAAGTTTGATCGCACGGCCAGAGCACTGCACTGGGTGTCAGCGGTGGTAATTATATGGGCCATGCTGTCAGGTATACTTGTGAGTTTTATACCTTCAACGGCTCAGTCTCAGACGACCTTTTTACAAGACGTAAAACAGGTCATTGCAGACTTTAACGTGTCTTTGACAATGTTATATATCCCATTTTTTATTTGGCGAGTGGCGCATGCGGTACGCACCAAAAAGCCGAGCTACAGTGAAACATTGCCAACTGCACAAGTCAAAGTGGCGCACCTTGCCCACATTTGTATGTACAACCTGATTGCAATACTGCTTGTTTCAGGTGTGTTGATGATGGATAGGCCATTCGGTATGTTTGGTTTGTGGAGTATGGAGCCTATTGTAACGGATAAGACTTGGCTGCTCTTTTATTTTACTATTCATAAGTACAGCAGCTATATATTGTTCGCATTTATTATTATGCACTTAGGTGCCTTGGTAAAACATCAATATTCAGGCAATCGCATCCTGCAACGCATGTGGTGACCGATATTGGTAAAGTTTAATGCATCAAAGCTGCAAAGCCTTGATGTTGGCTACTTTAATGGTGCGAGAGCCCATCTGGTGTGGGGAGGGTCAAGTTTTAAATTGACTCGTGCCCACCCACTTTAATCTACTCGCCTAAAATGAGCCCAGTACTCTCAACTTCTTAGTACACCTACGTTTGTTGAGGTAACACCATTACTGATTTTAAGATAATGATTAATATGCTTATTTTATAATCAAGCATCTACAGTGCTGTCTTAGCGCTCGAGCACTGCGCTTTTTACCGCAATGTCGAGTTGTAACACTCGACTGTTTAGTTACTACGGCTGTTTATATCTGGCGAGGCAACAACGCTTACCTTTTTGTACATCTTCTTTGTGGACGCTAACTCTAGTTAATTTTCGTCGTCAAAAAGCAGTGAAAACGCATTGTGCAGTATCAAAATTAAAACCATTGACAGTATATTGTATACAAAGTAGTGTGATTAAGAATTAGTCAAAGTTCAAAAAAACATAAAAGGAATCACTTATGAAGCTTAAACTAAACAAACGTCACCTAAAAAGTATGTCTCTTAATGGCAAGTCAGTAGGTATTGAAGCGACACCGCGTGTTGCTGGTGGTGGCCCAAACTCAGCATTTTGTGACACCCGAGACGAGTGCGATGGCACTAGGCTATGTACGGGCGGTCTGTGGACTTGTCGCGATTTTTCAATGAGAGATTGTTAATTTTACCAAGGTGGGCAGCTGGTATGTGATAGCAGCTGCTTTATGTAATGCAGAGTAAAGAAGCGATTTGTGCATTTACACTGTCGTTTTAGTGTGGGTAGAGCGCTATTGAAGCGTGATAAATAGCCCAGCAGTGTTGCAGATGAGCTATTGTGATTTATGTTAATTACAATAGGAGAACTGAGCAGTCCCTCTGGCTCCTTGCTGGCGATAAGTTTTGCATATTCCAGGTACTAAACTGGCCTGTGGCATAGCCATCAATACGAGAAGAAATGTCACACCGTCATTGCCGCGCGCTGCAAGCGGAATATTCGCTTGCATAAAGAAGTTATGAAAACTGTTGTTGTAAAGCAAGTATGCTTTGTTGCGATTCAATTCATCTATTATGTCAGCAATTTCCATTTCACAATCACCCACTTTTAGACCTTTTTGCTTCGCTCTGTCAACCAGTGCGACACGCAAAGTATCAAAGAAATACACCCTAGCAGACTCAATCGACTCAAGTGATACTTCTTGCTTAAGATGTTGTTCGTACGCTTGTTGGGCGACTTGGTTGAACATAGAAAATGCCCAAGAAGGCAACTTGAGTTTTAGAAAAGCCTTAACTCCTTCTATTGACTCGAAGACCGTATAGTGACTCTCGAGATTTTCACGAAATTCACTATCACCGCATTTATACATTAATTCAAAGGCCTCTGGTAAAGCGTCAGCACTTTCTGCATAGGTCGGAACAGCTGAAACCCCTAACAATAGAGCTGATAAAAGTTTTTTAGCCACCAATTTTCACTCCTTTTATCAATTTACCTTTGAGCGTCGTTTCATGGCCTTTGAGCGCGCTTTTGGCTCTTTTCCAGCTCATCTATCAATAGTGACTTTTACTGGTTGATACCGATATAACGTATTTCTTCAAGCCAAGTTGTTGAACTACTAAACGAGTATGAGTTGTTTCGTGGTAGCTAACCGCTTGGTTATTGTTCCAGTGAGTATGACCCGTACCTATAGTGGATTCAATGCCATCGGGTTTATTAATTTTATTTATCGCTGTATTAGTACCTACCCTTGTTGGGCTTTTTCCTTTTGTTAGTGTACTAACACTGCCTAGTTAATTTTATCAAGGTGGGCAGTTGGTATGTGATTGCAACTGCGCTTTGTAACCTAAGGTGGGTGTTGCTACTTAAAGCCGTTAATGCTCCAAAGGGACGGTGATGACAAATACATATTGGTATCCCCTAACATTATATCTCTGGGAGAATAGTGGTTAATTTCAAAAACGATTATACCGTATTCTACACTATAGAAATATGCCCCATAATAGTTGTCATCAGGCTCTATTGGTGGCGATCCGCCAATATTTATAAAATAACCATCATATTGTTCTTTGCCAAACGAAAGCACAGAGCGAGTTATTTCATACTCAGAAGAGAGCTCTTCAATTGTACCGGTTACGTATTTTTTGAGTGGGCCTGGCAGCATGCTTTCATCTGGGATGGCAAGCACAGTTGAAGAAATCATATAGCAGCGTTTAAACCCGCTTAACTGACACGGAAAAATGGGAGAAAAAGAGCTTCCCTCGTAATACATTAACTTTTCCAAATCAAAGTGTACCTGTCCACCGTCTATTCTGGTGTAACTCACTATATTAGACGAGTCAGTGACTTTAAAATCATCACATGCAGTTAGCATAAAAGCGATAGATAGAAGAGCAATCAGCTTAACCATGTGTAACATTCTTCCTTTTTTATTGTGATTACAATTGGGTAGATGTACCTCCGTGCTCAAGAATACCTTGAGTCGCACATAACTATGTATAGGCAGCGGGAAGCGCTTTCAATACACTTACTGATGTACCCAACAGAGAGATGGCAGGGCTTAAGATCGACACCAAATGAACTTTGCACAATTATCCTACTAAAGAATTCGTTTTGATCTAGTTCGATTTTTCACGCTTAATCTAATCCTATTGAAACAAAGCCAATGTCTTTCAAGTTTGAACACGGTTAGAGCAAATAAAAGCGCACTGGCACCAGCACTTTATTGTTGACCATTTTTTCGGGTGGTAGCGGCAGAGGTTGCGCGCGCTTCACAACACTTTTTGCTTCTTTGTTGAGCAGTGGATAGCGAGAAGCTTGAACCACTTCGATATCGCGCGCTTGGCCTTGTGCATCTATTGTAAAACGCACCGTCACGGTGGCTTCTTGACGGCGTTTTCTCGCTATTTTTGGGTAGCGTTTTTTCTTTGCTAGGTGGGCAATTAATTCGGCCTGCCAGTTTTGTGTCATTTGCAAAGTGAGTATCTCATCTTGGCCTTGCTGTTGGGCCTGATTTTGCGTGGCCACTGTCTCTGCTTGAATGGCTTTGGCTTGACTGGCGACACTTTGCTGTTGCGCCGGTTTTGTTGCAATCAACTCTGGTTTTTCAAGCTGTGGTTGAGGCTCTGGCTTGTGCGGTTCGACCGCCGCAACCTGTTCAGTTTCAGCGGACGGTTGCGGATCTGGCTCTGGTTGAAGTGTTGGGTTGGGCTCAGGTGGTGTGGTTTGCGCAAGCTTCTTAGCTGCGGCAATTTTTCCTTCATGCACTAACCCGATATCACTGGACGTAATTGCTTCAACTTTTGCTTGGGGTGGTGTGTTGGCCGATAGAGCTTGTGTGCTCTGAAGTTCTTGAGATTGACTATGGGTCTTGGCCAACGGCGCCAGCTTGACCACGAAGGGGGCTTTAGGTGGAGCTGGAGGAAGCGGCGTTGAAGGCTGCCAATGCCACAGCGCAACCCCAAGTACAGCTAGGTGTAAAACAATGGCCCAAGTAAATGCGAGTGACCAATCACGGCGAGAAAGCACTTAATTCAGGTCCTCTTCGCCGACCAGTGACACATTGAGATAACCTATGTCTCTGAGCGTATTCAGTAATGACATAAGCGCCCCATAATTAACTTGCTGATCAGCACGGATAAATATGATTTGTTCAAGGTTATTGCCACTGGCGTCATTGAGGACATGAGCGAGCTCTGTCTCGGCAATGGCTTTGTCACCTAAAAAAAGTTGTCGCTCTTTATCTAAAGATAAAATCAGTTGTTTTTGGTCTAGAGCTTGGTGCTCTGCATTGGCACCGGGTAGTTCAAGGGGCACTGACACCGTTGATAAAGGTGCCGCAACCATGAAAATAATCAGTAATACCAACATGACATCGATAAAGGGTGTCATGTTGATTTCATTGTTGAGTGCGAACTCATCTTGCTCGCCGTCATTCATCATCGCCATGCTAACGTAGCTCTAATTGGCGACCAGCGAGCACGAGTAACTGGCTTGATAAGGCATTGAGCTGTTTGCGATAAAGTGCAATATTTCGGGTAAAATGGTTGTACATCAATACCGCGGGGATTGCAGCGATTAAGCCAGCCGCAGTGGCCAATAACGCTTCGGCAATGCCTGGGGCGACAACAGCTAAATTAGTGGTATTGGTGGTGGCAATGCCAACAAAGCTGTTCATTATGCCCCACACCGTACCGAACAAACCGATAAAGGGGGCTGTTGAACCAATGGAAGCCAGCGAACCTGTGCCTTGAGTCAAACCATCCGTGAACTCGTCGACACGGCTCTTCATTCGCTGGAGGGATCTTTCCTTAATTCCTTCAGCTGTGGCATTATTTTTTGCGCCCCAGTCTAATTCAATGAGCACTTCAGTGACTAACTGTGCTTCTAAAACGCTCGGAGTACGCAATTGTTCTAGGTTATTTTTGCTGCGGCTGTTTGCTAGCAACTCGCTGAGCCGGCTGCGTGCAGCTGCAATTTGCTTTTGCTTGGCGATAAAGATCCCCCAGCAAGCCACTGATGCAGCGACCAACGTTAACATGACGCTTTTGACCACCCAATCTGCTTGCATAAACATACCGTAAGCGGTGAGGGAGCCGCCAGCGGCCGAGGCCTCAAATGTGAGCAATAGTGCAACACAGGCAGTGGCTTTTTTCATCTTTTGTTCAATCCTGCTTTATCTAAAAACAAACCCTTATGTTTAAAGAACGCGTGAGATTAAAAAAAGCGTAATTAGTTTTTAAATTTTTTTACTTTATGTATCAGCCATCGCATTTGGAATGCGGTCAGTTAATGGTTTTAGCAGATAACTTAACATTGAACGCTCGCCATTTTTGACAAAGGCTTGCACTGGCATCCCTGCTTGTAACACCAAGTTTTCAGTAAGCGCATCTTCACTGACTCGGATAGCTACTTGATAGTAGGGCTTTCCGGTACGTTCGTCGTTCACTGTATCTTGTGCCAAACGCTCAACCTGACCGCGTACTTTTGGTGTGGTGCTGGTATTAAATGCGCTAAATAGCAAGTCGACATCTTGACCAAGGGTGACACTGTCAATCAGATTGCTCGGGATCTTTGCATTGACGATCAGTTTTTGTCCCTTGGGTACAATTTCCATCAGCAGCTGAGATTGAGACACGACGTCACCAAAGGCATCCAAACCAACCACTTGGCCCGCCACGGGAGCGCGAATTTTGCTGTGATCTAGGCTAAATTGTGCAGTGGTCATTTGTTGCTGGAACTCACTGATATTGGATTGATTTTTTGCCCTTTGTTGACTTACCTCTTGGCGGTAACTTTTGCGAGTTTGCTGTAGCTGAGTATCTAGCTCAAGTAGGCGTGCGCGCTGTGACAACAGCTCTGACATGGCATTTGCCGAGTCCGCCCGGATCTCGGCGGCCTGTGCTTTCAATTGGTAAAGCTGCTCTTGTGATTGAAAGCCTTTTTTAACCAGTGCTTGGGTGTCCTTTACCCAGTTGTCATAGACACTTGCTCTTTGATTGTGGCTCGCAACGACATGCTCTAGGCCAGAGATGCGAGATTGCGTGGTATGTTTGTTGTCTTGCAGTAATTTTAGTTGTGTGTGCAAAGCATCGCGGCGTTGCTCGAATACTTGTTGATTAAGCGCCATGGCCTGACGTGCTTGGGGTAAATTCACCTTGGTCAATGCCGCTGAATATTGGAGGAGGGTTGCATCTGCCAATTCAGCATTCAGACGCTCTTTCTCTGCCAGTGCCATATAATATTGGGTTGTGGCAGCCGCCAGCTGACTTTTCGCAATTTTATTATCCAAGATCAGCAAAGGGTCTCCTTGCTCTACCCACTGTCCGTTTTGCACTAATAAGTCCGCAATAACGCCATTTTGTGGTGCCTGAATTTGTTTTTTATGCCCTGCAACAACCACTTGACCTTCGACAACCACGCCTTTATCCAGCGGTGCAAATGCACCCCAGACTAAAAACACGCCCAAACTGAAGGCGATAGTGATCCAGCCAAGACGGATATGTTGACTGCCGGCAATTTCTTGATTTGCCTTCATATTACGCTGCTCCTCTGTGGCCTTGCTGGGCTTTTTGCATTGCACCTAGTACCTGCTGTTTGGGCCCAAAGGCCTGCACATTACCTTTATTGAGCAACAATATTTTGTCACTCAGGCCTAAAATATTGGCTCTATGAGTAATGAAAATAACACTGCAACCGGACTGCTTGAGTGTTTTGATGGTGTTTGCCAGTGCTGCTTCGCCAGCATCGTCCAAGTTCGAGTTAGCCTCATCGAGGATCACCAGTTTGGGGTTGCCGTACAGCGCCCTCGCCAAACCTATACGCTGTTTTTCGCCGCCAGATAGACCCATGCCTCCTTCACCTAAAATTGTGTTGTAGCCATTGGGCAATTTAAGGATCATCTCATGTACGCCAGCTAACCGCGCAGCATCGATGACAGCCTCGTCATTTATATTGCCAAAGCGGGCAATATTCTCGCTGATACTACCTGCAAACAAGCCGACATCTTGAGGCAAATAACCCAAGTGAGGGCCTAAACTCTGTGTATCCCATTGAAAAATGTCAGCACCATCCAGGCGTACCTTACCCATGCGTGGTGCCCAGATCCCGGTTATCAATCTCGCTATGGATGATTTTCCAGCACCCGAAGGACCCAGTATGGCGAGTACCTCACCTGGCGCTAGCTCAAAACTGATATTGCTGAGCACTGGAGTTTGAGCCATTGGTGGGATCAAGGTGGCATTTTCTACACTTAATTTGCCACTTGGGGCTGGCAGAGCGAGCCCGGCTTTTGGAGCTGGATATTGGTGCAATAGCGCATCTAGACGTTGGCGAGACAGCTTCACACTCTGCCACTGCTTAAATGCACCAACAAGCTGCTCAACTGGAGATAATAAGCGACCAGCCATGATAGAGCCCGCGATCATCATACCAGCTGTGATTTGGCCATCTACTGCCAGCCAAGCACCGGCGCCTAAAACAACTGATTGCAGTGCGAGGCGCAACACTTTGCTGGTGGCTGTGAGCACTGAGCTTAAGTTGCTGGCTTCACTTTGATGGCTGATTCCTGCTTGGTGCTGAGTTTGCCATCGCGCCTGTAAATTACCTTGCATCCCCATAGCGTGCGCAACTTCTGCATTATTGATAATGCCACTGGCCAGTCGTGTGGCATTGGCAGTTGCCAAAGAAGAAGCTTGTAAGGGTTTTTTGGCCCAGACTTCATTGAGTAGCGCCAATGCGAATAATAGCAAAGTGCCAACCAATGCAATGGCGCCGAGTAATGGGTGAAAGAAAAACAACAGCAGCAGAAAAATAGGTGCCCAAGGTGCATCGAAAAAGGCAAAAATACCTGTGCCGGTCATAAATTGACGGACTTGGTTGAGGTCGTTAATAAGCTGACCGGGGTTGGCATTACCTAATTTGAGTTGATGTTGATATACAGCTTCAAATACCTTGCCGTGCAAATCGTTATCGAAACTCTCACTGACACCAATCAATACTCGGCTACGTACCCACTCAAGTGCACCCATTAATAAAAAGAAACCTGCCACCATCATGGATATCATTAATAAGGTGTCTAAATTGGCTGAACTCAATACCCGGTCGTAAACTTGTAGCATGTAAATTGCGGGAATAAGCATTAATAAGTTAATGACAGCACTGAAGCCCGCGACATGCAGTAAACTACGCTTTTGCTTATTCAGTGCGGCTTTTAATGCTTCACTTGGTTGAGTTTGGGGGGTCATGAGTTATCCCCTTGACGTCGAGCGCGCGCAATCCGCAAAGCGCCCAATAGTGCCAGCCAGCCCCAATTCAGGGCACCGCCATTGCCGTAGTGAACGGTTTCACTCTCTTTGACTTTGGCCTCTGCATTTACATAGAGCGTAGTGAGCGCACCAATTCGAGCGCCGACGTCAGCATCTCGACAATTGATGGAAAAGGAGTACACGCCGGAATCTGGAGATATCTTGATACTACCTTGTGGTGCAATATCCCCATCAGGCACCCAGTCGCCGCTCGCGACACCGCCTGTGGCAATACAGTTTGTCGCATTGCTGCTACTCCAGGTCACTTCGGCTTCTTCGCCGAGCTTTAAAGTGCCCGGGGTGATACTGATAGAGACTGAACCTGTGGGCTTCATACCACTGAGATCGACTTCATACACAGTGCCCAAAATGTCGTTTTCATACACCCAACCCGCTTGGTTGGTATAGCCACGACCACCATTTATGGTCGTACCATAGAGTCGTCCATTTTCTGCCAGCATCAACCCCGTGGGTGTTTTGCCATCTACGTCTTCACCAGGTCCGCCTTTAAAGGAGTGCACGTGCTCAAAGCCGCTCTCAAGAAGCTTGCCATCTTTGAACTTGATATCTGCCAAATTAATACGGTAAATAGTCCCGTCACTTGTCATATTGAGTGCTTGTTCGGGGTATTTTCCACCCTCTCTCACGGAGATTAAGTCGCTTTTATGTACGCCGCCACCCATTGTCGTACCGTACAAATAGCCACTCTCTGTTATCACCATGGGGCCACGTGGCTGACTGCCATCTTCGCCGCTAAAGGTATGCAGTAAGGTAAATTCCGAGCCATCTTTTTTGAGCCTAAATACCGAGCCATGAGGGTTGCTGCCATCGTAATGAGGGTAGTCGGTATGGATCAAGCGCTCACGCTCACCAATCGCGCTATAAAACAGGTAGTCTCCACCGCAGAGACCGTTGGCAAATGCAGTCTCTTTGCCACTGTATGTAATGATGCCTTTTGTTTTACAGCTTCCAACTGAGGTCGAACCGTATAAATAGCCTTGTTCATCTTCCACTAAATAAGTTGCGATGCGGCCTTCAGTGGCGTTTGTGTCCCACGGGATTTCACCTTGCTGTAAAGTAAACTCGTGCAGTATGGTAAGTGCGTCCACCGGGTTTTCACTGAGCTCAATCGCATAGAGCGCTCCAACGGGAAAGTCGTCGTCAATGGATAGGGTATCTAAAAATGGTATGCCTCTTGGGTACCCTATGTAGCCATAAAGTGTGTTGCCACTGAGTAACATACCGCCAGCAGCAGTAAAGTCACTGTGCGGGCTATTGTTAAAGCGATATAGCTCCAACAAGCTATTGTCGTGTTCTAGACGCATTAACCTAGAGTAGGTCTTGTGATCTGTATCGATAAACAGCAGGCGACTTTGATTGTCAAATATGGGATTGACATTAGGTTGCGTGAAGAGATTTTTATTTTCATTGTTAAAGAGAATGGTTTTATTGCTGCCATCTGAGTGCACGAAGAAAACGTTGCCTTTACTATCAATGCTATACAGTCGATCTAACTCTGGGTGCTGTACAAACCCGACCAATCCATTTACATCTTTTGCCAATGCAAAATAATGACCTTCAACTGGTGTTAGCCCCCACATACTTGGTGCCACGACATCGTTGCCGGTACGGCCCATTAATGATAGGCCAATCAATTGATCTCGTTCTGCGTTATAAATGGGCGGTGCGAAGGGCTTGCCCGCACTTGGCCAACCTTCAGGCCCTGTATAGTGAAGGGACGTGAGGTAATTAACGCTGACATGATCAATTGCAGTGGTTGCAAGGCTAGAGAAAGGTAGTGATAACAAAAAGATACAGAGTTTTTTCATAGTTGGCTCAATAAATGACAGATAGCACTGCAGCTGTACTGCAGTGCTCTAAGGTTAAGCGACTAGGTCGAAGTCAACTGGGGTAGACACACCAACAGTGCCTGTTGGGCCTAAGTCAACACCATTTGTAGAAAGTACATTCATCAAGTAGCTGAAGTCTGAGTCTTTCATGCCATCAACAATATTGTGTGTCGTGTTGTCACCAGCGTTGCGGCCAATTACGCCACCATTTGCATCGAAGCCTGCGTTTAGACCAACCGTGTCTAGACCATCGAAGCTCACAAGCTCTTCAGTGAAGCTGTATTCACCGTTTGCGTTTTGAGTTAGACCGCGGCCGAATGAGATAGACGCGATTTCACCGTACATAGTGTGTGAAGGGCCTGCGAAGAATGTGTAGTCAATGTAAGAACCATCAGCAGCTTGAATGATAAATCCTAGGCTTTCAGCACCCACTTGGCCTTCTTGCGCATACTGTGTACCAGAGAAAGTACCGAACATACCCCAGAAGCCTAGGTCTACAGTTGGGTTTGGATTCTCAGCACCAGCAAAGCTACCAATGTTTTCGTTGTAGTCAGTGTTCGTGAAAAAACGAGACGCATCAGTGAAGAAGTCGTTTAGGCTAGGGAAGTCGTAGCTAACGCTGTAAGTTACTTGTATAGACATGATAAATCCTTAATAGTTAATTTTTTTATAATATTGACCTAGCGGTCGTGTTGAGACATATCGGCTGCGCGCCAATCCGATATGTCCGTTGTTATTGGCAAGGGCATGCCCTTGCAATTCAAATTCTTTTGGCTTATCTGGCTTTGCGGAATCGTCTGCCCATTACCAAGCCCAAAATCAGCATTAGCCCGCCAAATGCACCACTGCTGCCTTTGTCTTCTTGAGGTTCCGGCGCAGGCGTTTCACTCGTATCAGGTGTTGGCTCAGGTTCAGGCTCAGGCTCAGGTTCAGGCTCAGGCTCAGGCTCAGGCTCAGGCTCAGGCTCAGGTTCTGGCTCAGGTTCTGGCTCTGGCTCTGGCTCAGGTTCAGGTTCAGGTTCAGGTTCTGGCTCTGGCTCTGGCTCAGGTTCAGGTTCTGGCTCAGCATTGACTACCAGTTCAAGTGTGCGAACAAAGGCTTTTTGATCCGTATCCAGGCAAGTGAGGACGTAAGATTTGTCACCTTCCGACTCTGGCTCAATGGTTTCTTGACCTGTTGCATCCTTTTCACCTGCCCAATCACCGCTGGCGGTACAGCTACTGAGGTTAGTGGATTGCCAGTTTAGCTCCAGACTTTCACCCAGTTCGAGCTGCTCTGTTTCAGTGGTAAAACTGAGGCCGTGTTGAGTGACAGAAAATTGAAAAACACCACCCGAGTCAGTGGTATTGTTGCCATTGGTTACGCCATATATGGTTTGTGAGCCATCGAGTAAGGTACCAACAGATAGGCCCATAGGTGCGATTGAATCTTTACCAGCAAAGTGCAGCACGACTTCATAAGCGTCTTTAGCTCTGTCTACATCACTGGCATCTTCACTTAGATTGATGCGATAGAGCGTACCGGACTCCCCATCACGGCCACCGCTTGAAGTAGTGCCGTAAATGTTGCCATCGGCGGCCAACACCAGGGGACCTGCTGGTTTATCACCATCTTGGCTATCTTCTTGTGTCGCAAAGGTGTGTAGAACAGTGAATCCATTGTCATTGCTTTTGTGCATGCGCCAGATGGTTTTTTGTGACGTACCGTAAATCCAGTCTCCATGTTCAACGAGTCCGTTGGTTGCCAGCACATGATCGTCAATCAGTCCGTGAGTCTCATCATCAAAGCTCTTGAGTACAGTGACTTCTGTGCTGCCATCTGTTTCGACATTGGCTAAGTCCACTTTAAATAAAGTACCGCTGGCAAAGTTATCACCTTCTAAGCCGTCATTGCTGCCCGCACCTGCGGAGTCTGCTGATTTATGCGCAAGGCCGTAAATGGCATTGTCAGTTGCACTAAAAATCAAAGCGGCGGGTGATTGTCCTTTGGTGAAAACGTATAGGTCGCCAGCTGCTTGTTTGTATTCATCGCGGCTGAAATCGACCAGCGTAGCAAGTTCACCTGCGCTGCTGAGTCTTAGCAGTGCATAAAAGTCATCGCTGCGATCTGAGGCTGCGAAGTACACGTTGTCATTTGAATCTACTGTGAGTAAGCCATGTATTTCAAATTTACCGCTATTGATACCTGACAGATCAAGGTCCGCCAGTGCATCTTGCATTTCTTCGCCTTCGCTCCACTTAAATAAACTGGTTTTAGCGCCACCGTAAGCCATGCCTTGACCGTCGATAACAACATTTGTACCAAACGCTGTGATCTCGGTATTCAGTGAGTTGGCTTGCGTGTTGTAGTCAGTTAGCGCACCTTCAGTCAACTGGGGCGTAAAATAATAAATACCGGACTGTCTGATTGAGGCAAAATCGCTACCGCCACCAGAGAGAAAAGTGCCGACAAGCTTGCCGCTGACCGGATGTAGTACGGGCGGTTTTGCAGGCAACATACCCTTATCACCACCAAACATGATGGTTTGTGGTGTGCCAAACACATGTAATTGCTGCAGGTTGATCTCAGCGGCGCTTGCCAAGTTTGCGCTAACTAACGCGCTACTGATAAGTGCCAACTTAAAAGCTTTTCGCATGTTTATACCCTTGTCTTTAATTAAAATTTTGCTGTTATTCTTGCGATGACGCTGCGCCCCGGCGCAATCCAGTAAGAGGTGCCATTTGCTTCGGCATAATTGAGGTCCTTGAGGTTATCAATCGACATGCGCAGCTGAATATTTGGTGAGTACTGGTAGTCCAGCCACACGTCGTAAACTTCCCAATCCACGACCTTTTCATAAGCTTTTCCACCGCGGCCATCGTTGTCTTCAAAGCGCATTCTTGCGCCAACCTTTAGGCTGTCATCAAACAGCTTCAATCCAAGTGTGATGGCGCCACTGTGTTTCGGAGGTGGAATGTAAAGCAGTCCGCCAGACTCAGTTTTACCTAAGTTTGTTGCGGGGAAACCGACCTGACTGCCGAGTGGGAACGGGTTGTAGTCACCTAGACCGGGATCGAAATTCATCTTGGTATAGTTGAGCTCTGCAAACATCACTTTAGATTGATAATCAGCTTGCAGCTCTATGCCTTCAAAGCTGATTTCATCTTGTAAATTGACATAGCTGCGAATGCCACTTTTGTCACTGACAGAGGTTGGGCTCATCACCATTCCCTGAATAATGAAGTTGTCTACGGTGTTTTCGAACCAACCTGTTTTAATAAACAGATCATGCTCTTTGGCCAGCTGAGTAAACTCAAAATTCATTCCTACTTCATTGTTAAGAGACTCTTCGGCTTGTAAGCCGGGATTTGGGTAGAAAGGAAATTGGTTACCCACATGCATCCCGAATAACAAGGTTTCGGTGATCGAGGGAGGGCGCACACCTTTGGCAGAACTGACATAGGCTTGAATCTCATCATTAAAGCGGTACGCAAAACGCAAGTTAGGCGAGACAAAATCGTCGTGGCGCGCCACGGCAAAATTAGTGTAGATCAGCGTCTTGCTTGGAGTGACGCCGGGTGGGTTGAGAATAGCCCCTGAGTTGATCTCACCCCCTCCCTCGAGTGAGAAGTGCTCGTATCTGACGCCTGCTTCAATGGACAGATGCTCACCATATTGCCACTCGGTCTGGAAGAATGCACTGCTCACTGCGCGGCTTCCCCCCGGAGTTGCCCCTGTGAACCAAGTTGGGTCACCGGTTCCCGGCGTTTGCTGGATCGCTTGAGGCTGGGTCCAGTCTCTAAAGTATTCCATGCCAGTATTGAGCATGAGCAGAGAGTCTGCTTCACTCAACCAGTCGTGTTCTAAGCTAAAGAATGAAATATTTTCGAGCACCAGGCCAAAGGTATTGGTTTCGTATTGCAGCTCAAACTCCCCGTAAGGGTTAATCGAGTCTCCCAGCTCAAACTGATGTTGGCGCATTTGAGTTCGGTTGTAGTAAATGCTTGAACTTAAGTCAAAATAATCTGAATTAGGGTTCCAGAAATAATCTACTTTAATGGTGTCATTACTGAGTTTGCTGGTAGCACTAGGTTGCTCGGTTTCTCCTGTGGTGGAGCCCTCGTTAAAGTTGGCAGAGAAACCTACATAACTTAGTTTTATGGCGTGTTGTTCATTGATTTTATAATTGGCTTTGAGCAAAGAGGACCATTGATCTTGCTCGGTAAAAGAGCTGAGCGCATCAAAGTAATTGTCATTGCCGGCATTACCACCGTGCTGACCAGGCTCAAACCTTCCGACGTGTTTGCGCCCAACCGCTGCGACCAGCTCAAGATCTTTTCCCAAGCGTACTCCTGAGGCGAGTAAGCCTTGCATATGGTATGCGTTGCTGCCTGTTGCGAGCGCAACTTTGCTGCCGTGGTCTTTTCCTTCAAGTGCGAGATCAGCAAATTCCAGCGTGTTGAAATTGACTACGCCCCCAATGGCACCTGCGCCGCCAGCGTGGCCGACGGGACCTTTTGCAATGTCGACACTGGAAAGCAGCTGGGGATCGAGGTAGACGGTACCATTAGCGCCGTGTCCGCTGCGCTGAAAATTCTGTCTTGCACCATCGATCATCACATTGACTCGGCCAAAGTCTTGAATACCTCGTACATTGACCGCGACTCCGGGTTCTTGACGTGTTTGCGATGTTGTCACTCCGGGTACATTGTAGAAAATGTCAGAGGTATCTCGTGGTGCTACACGGGCGAGTTGATCTTGGCTTAATTTGGTGTCTGAAGAAGCGGACTGATAGATCTCTTTATGGGTATTATTACTGGCATATACTTCAAGAGTATCGAGCATGACCGCGTGTTCTAGGTTGCTTGATAACGCTCGAATGACATAGCTACCATTGCTGGTTTTCTCAGCGTATAAACCTGTGCCTGCGAGCAGCTGCTCAAAGCCATCACTCAGTACAAACGCGCCTTTTAACCCAGTAGTTTGGGCACTGCCGATCTGGTTAGGATCAAATTGCAGCAGTACGCCTGTTTGCAGTGCCAGGGTATTGAGTGCCTCAGCTAAGCTGCCTTTGGGAATATCAAGTTGGTGCGCCTGTTGTGCCAAAGCTGCGCTTGGCAGAGCAAGTCCAGTACACAATAAAGCAGTATAAATTGAGCGAGTAGCACTGTCGCCTATCATAAATAGTTCTCATTATTATTTAGAGCTACTTATAGGACGGGGCAGTAAAAAAAAACAGTACCCAAAAACTCAAAAAAACTAAAAAACTTTTACCACCTCTTGAAAAGTCATTTTATTTCAATGAGATAACTTGAATGTAATTTGCAATCGACCTGTGCTTAATGGCTGGATCTGACGTCAACATTTTCAGTGCTAAGTCAACATCGTCAGTAGGGTACACACCTGAAACTCGGATCTGGCTGAGCTCCGAATGCTGGTATACAAATACACCCGGATAGTAGGATTCTAGTGATTCAAGCAGCTCAGTCAGACTGATATCATTTGCAACTAGCCTATTGTTCAACCAAGCCAGTCTGATATCAGGGTTTGTTTGATAAGGTCCTGTTAGGTACCTGTCTGCAACTTCCATGGCTTGGCCCTGTTGCCCAATCACACATCTATGTTGTGGTAAATAACACAGCTCTACCTTAGATTCACTCACCACGACAAAGGTGTCTTGCCCTTTGGTTTTCACCGAGAAGCTGGTTCCTAAAGCTGTTGCACTGGTGTTATGAGTTGCCACCACCAGTGGCCATGAAGGGTTAGTTATTGCCTCAACGTGTATTTCGCCTTTGAATAGTCGAATCAACCTAGTGTCAGCATTGTATTCAATATCTACTTGCGTTTCGGCATTCAACGTCAATACGCTGCCATCTTGCAGTTGTATGGTTTGTGTTTGGCCTTTTAGGGTGTAGTGATCTGCTGTGACGCCACTTAGTCCTAAATGATTTAGCAATAGCCCAAACCCTGCAAACAAAGTAACGCTAAGGAAGGTTTTGGCGAGACTTACCGATCTGGGTTTATCTTTGTCTAGTACATTATTGAGTACCCGAACATTCAGGTCTGTATCTTCAGGGGTATCAAACTCACCCCAAAGCGCTTGTAATTCTGCGTACGCTTTTTGATTGTCTGGATGTAAGTTCAGCCACTGATGATGGGCTTGAATATCTTCGTCGGCGGGCGAATCTGAGTGGAGTAGAGCACACCAGTCTGCAGCCTGCTTGAGTTTATGTTGATAGCTGGTTTGATTCGCCGACATGGGTTTCTCTATGTGTTGATTATTCCATCAGTTGACTGTGGCAATGTAGCAATGTTTGCGCGATGTACTTTTGCACCATACTTTCAGAAACATTGAGCTGCGCAGCAATCTCTTTGTATTTCATGCCGTCTAAACGTGCCATTAAAAAGGCGCGTCGTGGTTTGTCTGCCAGACCCTCTAATAAACGTGATAGCGCTTCTAATCTTTGCATGGTTTCTAACACCGTTTCACATGAAGGCGCCTGCTCTTGCTGCATTTCGGTTTGCGCTTCAATATAGGCTTGCTCAATACGCTTGCGCCTCGCCTTATCTATGATCAAGCGATTGGCGATGGTTGCTAAGTATGCTCTTGGCTCTTTGACTTCAAGCAGATCTGTAGAGGAAGTCAGGGCCCTAATAAAGGTGTCCTGAGATAAATCCTGTGCATCGTGATGACAATGTAGTTTTAGCTTGTTTTGTAAAAATCTAACTAACCAAAATTGGTTATCACGAATAAAAAGGTCCATGCCAGCGGAATTCGACACCTTTGTTCCTTACCATAGTGCATAAATAGGAATAATTATCATTGACGGTATCATTAATAAGATGGTGTAGCAAGTCTATTATTCTACGAATAAAACATTGCTCGATGCAGATAACAGGGATTTTTCTAGTTCATAATTATCATAATTTTCAGTTTGAGAGGGCAATATGAGAGCAGCTTACTTAGCTTTGGTTTGGAATAGGTGTACCACTTCAAACGCCTTATATTCTTTGACTTCCCCGCTTTTTAAGTGGTTATTGAGTACCACCAGATCCGTGTTATGTTTCGCATCAGAGTAGGTCCATAGGCTTGTATCATGAGCAAACGTTTAGCTACTTATAAACTCGTTAAAAAAAGTGTTCTGAAAACACCGCGCAAACGAACTAGATGTTGAGCGGTGTTGCGTGATTTGCATCTATCCATTTGTATTTTAATACTTAATTTTAGTCATCTAGAAGGTTGGTGAGGTGATTCATAAAATGGCAAGGCGAGTACAAAGGCAGATTACGAGCAGCGATATTCAATGTGATATGCACAAGTAAGTTTGCTTCAATCGCTCCACACTGTGTTAAAGAATATGTAAATACGCCCAACTCTGAGCGAAGTGCTAGCTGAAAAACATCAAGCAGTTGACATTTTATATTCCGACGAAGTTATCACTACATGCGCTAAATCATTGTTTTTAGCTATTGTATTTAAAGTGTTTTTTAAGTTTAAACGTTGGCTTTACTAAGGTTTTTTATGGCGATAACCCCCCATTTTTCTGCACGACACTTTTATTTTCAGCTTGTTATAAAAATGTTGTGTGTTAATGGCGCAAAATACACAGATTCAATTACACTAAATAAAACGTGTTTGTTTTCCTAGCCGGTAAACGCGTACCGACTTTTTGACGTAAAGTCATTTATCACAAACTGCGCGAGAATAAAAAAGGAAATTGCTTTGCATATAGATGTAGAAAGTACAGGGAAGCGATTTAAGCTGTCTTTTATCGTGGTGTCTATCTGTGTCCTACTGAGTATGTTGGCATCTCTTTGGGTCTGGCAGCTTGCCGATAACCAAGAAAAACACCTCATTAAATTAACCGCGATTGCCAAGAGCGAATTGATTGAGCATCAATTTATCAATTCGATGCCTGCCATCATCAGTGCGCTGGAGCGCATGCGCAATCGCTGGGTGGCACGAGAAGGGCCGCCTTTTGAAGAGTGGCGATTGGATGCACAGGATTATGTCAATGATCATGCTGGGCTGCGTGCCGTCGAATGGGTGAACAGCGAGTATGTTGTTAAATGGGTTGTGCCACTGCAAGGCAACGAATCGGCAGTTGATCTCGACTTGTCATTCGAGAAAAACAGGTTAAAGGCCCTAGAGCGAGCAAAGGTCTCGAAAAACTTTTCACTGTCTAAGCCGGTCCAGCTTGTTCAAGGCGGTAAAGGCTTTTTAGCGTATTTTCCGATTTATATTCGCGGTAGATTTGACGGGTTTATTTTAGGTGTGTTTGACATATCCCAATTGGTAGATAGCTTGCTTCCGCATGAATTTATCAATGACTACAACATTGAAGTACTGTCAGAAGGCAGCGTGATGTTTAGTAAAGTAGAGGCGGGTATGCAGTACGATGAGTCTACTGGTTTTAGTCATTCATTTGCACTGCATGGCGTCAACTGGGAGTTATTGCTGTGGCCTAAGCAAAGCCGTGTTTCGGTTGATGACTCTGATATTCACTATATTGCCCTACTCAATGGGTTGTTTGTTTCTTTCCTGGCAGGTATCGCCTCTTTTTATTTAATCAAATCTCGCATGTCTGAGCGGATCATTAGTGCACAAGATGCTGAGTACAAAGCAACGCTCGACAACGCCATTGATGGCATCATCACCATAGATGCAAATGGTGTGATAAAGAGTATCAACAACTCGGCAGTGCGTATGTTTGGGTACGAAAAAGAAGAGAGTGTTGGTAAGAATATAAACTTCTTTATGCCTGAACCATATAAAAGTGAGCATGATCAATATCTGATTAATTACCTAACGACGGGTGAAAAGAAAATCATAGGCACTGGGCGGCAGGTGAAAGGTTTGCGAAAAAATGGCCAAATCTTCCCATTGGATCTGGGGGTTACCGGGTTTAGTGTTGCAGGTGAGCAGTTTTTTTGTGGGGTAGTGAGAGATATTTCCAAGCAAGTTGCGATGGACCAAGAGCGAGAGCAATTGATTGAGCGTTTGACCAAGTCCAACGAAGAGTTAGACAACTTTGCTTATATTGCCTCTCATGATTTAAAAGAGCCGTTACGAGCAATACAGAATCACGCTGGATTTTTAAAAGAGGACTATGAGACTGAGCTGGGCGAAGATGGTGTATATAAATTGGACCGTTTGGTATACCTAGGCTCTAAAATGGAGCAGCTTATTTCTAATCTGATGTATTTCTCAAGATTGGGCCGTGAGGAGCAAAGCAGCAAGCAGGTCAATATGGATGAAGCGCTCAGTCATGTGCTTGAACGCCTAAAAGAGTCGCTGCAAGAATATAACGTCGAGGTGCTCACAGAAGCCTTACCCAATGTGGTTGGTAACCAAACGCGATTAGAAGAGCTGTTATACAACCTAATAACGAATGGGTACAAATACAACTTATCGGAACGTAAATCTATTCGTGTGAATTATGATTTAGAGCGGCATGCATTTTGTGTCAGAGATAATGGTATTGGCATTGATGCACACTTTAAAACCGAAGTCTTCAGAATATTTAAGCGCCTAAATAGCAATAAAAAGTTTGGCGAGGGCACGGGATCTGGCTTGACCTTTGCGAAAAAAATTGTTGAACAACACAAGGGTAAAATTTGGTTTGAGTCGGAGCTTGGAAAAGGAACAAGTTTCTATTTTACATTGAAGGAAAGTGAAGTCGAAAATGAATGATAATAAATTGATTCTGATTGTAGAAGATAGCGATGACGATTATTACGCGACTAATCGGGCATTTAAAAAAGACGGTAACCTATCAAATCCAATTGTACGATGTGAAGACGGTCAAGAAGCGCTGAATTACCTCAGTCAAGAGTGGACACCGTCGCATCCAAAGCCGGCTATGATACTGTTGGATCTTAACCTACCGGGGCTGGATGGCCGTCTCGTGTTAAAAGAAATAAAAAATACTCGGCGCCTTGCAAACATCCCTATTGTGGTTTTGACAACCTCAGATGATGAAAAGGATATTGAGGAGTGTTATGACCTTGGGGCCAATACCTATATTCAAAAGCCAGTTAAACTAGAGTCATTATTTGATGCTGTACAAAAACTTAAAGACTATTGGTTTCAGATTGCGATTTTACCAAAAGGAGACTAACTCCATAACGGTGATAGTGTTTGGACGAAATCATATTAGGCTGGTTGGGTACTCGCCTGCACGGTAGACGTTGCCTAGCCTATTGTTTTGGCATGTCAGGGGCATGGTGCTGCTTGTGTGCTTGTATCAAAGAGCCGAAATCAATTACATTGAAACAGCTGAATTTCAAGAGTAAGTCAATATAGTGCACTGAGAAAGACTTGGTGTAATGACCCCCTACTTAATATCCCAGCGGACAAATAGGTTTGTTCGAAGGTGGTTTCTGGCCGCTGCACTCTACTTTTCTACATCATTGATTGTTCAATCACCTTACTACACGCCGTTTTTCCTAGTTTTGGATATGTAGCGAATGCCTTTTAATAAAATTCGAAGATTTTTCCGCATGAAGCAAATTATATTTATGACAATGAAGTTTGTAAGTCACTATCAAAAATAAAATAAATATTTACCAGCAATACTGATTGGCGAGGGAAGAGATGAAAAACAATGCAGTAAGAAGAAAAATAAAGGTGAATAACCTAATGGAAGAGGTACAGCATAACTTACGTCGAGTTCGAAAAAAGAACAAGCTGACTCAAAGTCAACTTGGTGCAAAACTCGATGTTGATCAAGCGACTATTAGTAATTTTGAGACCGGCAGAACGATTATGACCATGGCGCAGCTATACGAAATGTATCTTATATTTGGTGATGATTTTGCCTGTCCTTATATCAGCTATACAGGCAGTGATGGTAGCCAAAAAGCAGGCTAGTGATGCGTTGATGCCCTATATCTGAGAGGTGCTACGTAAAACCGCCATTTTCTTTGGTGGACCAGTGATGTGCTAGGCGCTTTAAAATAGTGTCTGTTGTATCAAAAACAATGTCCATGTGCGGATCGTGTTCTGATCACTGTATACAAGTTTGGAGTTTGTTCACCTACTTGGTTGGGGTCAATAGAAATTACGGCACCTTTTCATCTGCCAATGTGTATCGATCTGTGGCCTTTCTGGTTGGTAGCTAAAATGCGCCGCTGTTATGGTGGAAAGTCCAAAAGCCAGAGCCGTGCGTAAATACAGCGCAGTGTGTATGACCTACTAATTTCTGAATTCGAATGCGACAATCGACACTTTAGGGTAGAACAATAATGAGAGGCGGCTTTATAGGTTATCGTTGAAGAGATACTTCAGAGTGCTTGAGCAATAGAGACGTTACTTGTCATCTTTGAATCGATGGGCGTCGTCGCTATCATTGATTTCGTCACTGATACTTTTGATCTGATTTAAAAGCGCTTTTGCATCAACTTTACAATAAAACAACCATTTAAAAAAATGCCCTGTTCTAGGTTCACCTACACCTAATTCGTAATTGCTGACCGTTTCTCTGGTTATATTGAGTTTATCGGCCATCTGCTTTTGCGTCAGTCCTGCTTTTTTTCTCATCGCTTTAAGGTCATTACCACTTATCACATCATTATTCCTTTCCAAATTTTGAAGGTATTACTTTGATAGAGTTTATGTGGGCTTAAATCTTTAGCATGCATTGCGAAAATGAGTGCTTGGAATCATCTTTATATCAATAGTTATGGTAATAAATTTACCCAAGGTAGCTACTTTCATGGTGCTTTGCCAACTTTTTTCCTCTGCAATGCTCAAAATTAATTGTGTAATAAATGGTGTCAGGTCGTCGCGCATAAACTTCGTAAAACTTTCAGGTTGTTGATTCTTAAGGTTATAAAAATGATATAGGAAAAAGCCTCTATTGTGATTTCGTAAGCAATTATGTCAATGAGTGACAGGCTATCCCGTGTGGTTGTAAAAACAAACGAGAAGCGCTGCAAACTCATTGAATGATAGTTGAGGACGCGAACTAGATTTGATCAGATGTATTTTTATCTAGTGCCTGTTGTATTGCTTCCAGCATAGGTTGTGCCAGTCGCTCACTATAACCTGCTTGTGCATAGCTGATCTGGCCATTTTTTTCTATGACTAAAGTATAGGGCAGGCCGGGTTTCTTAAATCTGTTGTAGAGCGCATCTCTTTTATCAAAGACAAACTCAATTTGCAGCCCTCGCTGTTCAAATTGTCGAAGCAGGCTTTTGTATGTGCGTCGGGTTTGCCCGAGCTTTCCCTCTTCTTTTGTATTGACAACAACTACTCGAATACGCTCATTTGTGAGCTTACGCTGAAGTCCCTCAAGTAGTGGAAGCAGCTGCTTACAGTATACACACCATGAGGCCCAAAAGGTCACAATCGTGGGCGTGGTGGTACTGCGAAACACCGGCTCACCTAGTTTATTTTGACCGATAACCTGATCGGCACCAAAATGTGTGATGTTCGCGTTTGCCGAGGTAGTAAAACACAATACAAATAATAACATCAGGTATCTTTTCATGCAGTAGGTCCTGTAGGAGAGGTGGGTAATAGCGCAGTTTTAACGCCGTGAATATTCTAAAACGCGATTTTTTTACTATGATAACAGTGATTGCGTAATTGTACCTAATTTAGGTTGTGCATGGTGAGTGCATAAGGAAACTGAATCTATATCACTTTGCTCTTTGGCTTTATATTTGAATCTAGGGTGAAGTAGTTTACTGGCTTGAGTAGTAACGGCAAAGAAAGGCGCTGGTACAAATGAGGTTGTTGGTGCCGACATCCCAAGGCGTGGTGCCAATTTAATTGCGCTCCTTACTCGGCGTATGCGATATCGCTGTATTAAAGAGTGATAGACCAACAGCCCAACAAAATTACCGCAACCACACTCAGTAACACATTGCCCTGTTTTTGGCGTATTAAATTGGGTTGGTCGGCTGTGTTATTCGGTTTAGCAAACAAGTAATTACAGATAAATGCGAAAAGAACAGCAAGTGCAATTTGCAGCCAACCAAATGACAGTACATAACCAGATATCAGCACACTTGCCAACATACCAATTACAGCGAAGTATTTCGCTTTTTTAGGCACTACTTTGTGCTGTTGCCAGTTACTTAGCGTCACACCAAATTTGGGATGTGTGAGCAACCAATATTCGAGGCGTTTAGATGACTTGGAGAAGCACCATAGTGCCATAATTAAAAATACCGTAGTTGGCATGATTGGCAATAAAGCGCCAATCACAGCCAATCCGAGTGACACAATGCCGCCGGCAAAATAACCATACTTCAACATATTACGTTGTACATTAAGCGACATGGGTACTCGGAGAATGGGTGTAACTTATCTCTACCAGCGCATTGGCAAATTTAAATGCAGCCTGTGCACCAGCTAACATCGCTTGCTCTTGGTCCTCACTGAGCTCTACCTTTTCAATGCTTTGCATGAACTGCCTCCAATGGGCGCCTCTGCCGACCTCTGATCCAGCTAGAAAGCGTGCACCATATTTATCACTTAGGCCCAGTTTTTCAGCCTCTTTGGCTAAAATAGCCGCGCCAAGTTTTGAGCCTTCAATGACATATAACCAGCCCAAGCTTTCATAATGGGAGGCGTTGAGCTCGTTCAGCGTGGGCATAGCAGCCGGCTGTGGCATATTTAAATCTTGAAAGTCAGCAAGGAGTTGAGCACTGCGATCTCTGGCTTGCAGATCTGGGATAATGGTTGCTAATTGAGCATCTTGATACAGTGCAGCAACGTGTTTCATTAAGTGGTATTGGTAGCACAAAAATTGACCATAATTGGCTTTGTTGTCAAACGGCGACTGCGCCATGATCTTTTTGTCGAGTTGGTCGTGAACACTGGATGTTGACGTTCTAAGTTTACTCATTCTCGGGTAGTTAGATGATTTTAAGCTGCTCATAATTTTCTAATTTAATTGGTCATATAAATAAGAACGTATGAGCGATAAAAACCCTTACCATACACTTTATGATTGTTTTCAAGTTATTGTTATTAAGATTCTTTTTATTTTTAGATAACGAGTGAGCGGCACTGGTCATGTTTTGTTAGGCGCGTTGGCAAGGGTATCTATGGGTGGTGCACTGCGATTATTAACCGAGCTTCGAAATAATAAAAATGCTCGATTTTTAAACACATATCAAACCAATAGCAATACTTTACGATCAATCATCAGCCAAAACCTAGCCATTTCAAATGAAAGTCTCTATATCTCAATTGGGAACATTATTGTAAATAACATGTAAAGGAAAGCGCGATGAAAAAGCGATATTTAAGTGCCCTCACAGTGTGCTTAGGACTAGCCGCCAGTCATGCTGATGCGGCAAGTTGTGCAGATACCAATGTCTATCCGAATTGGCCACAGTCTGATTGGCAGGGTCAGCCGAGCCATGCCAATACCGGCGACAAACTTGTCCACAACAATATATTGTATCAAGCCAAATGGTGGACCAGTGCGGAGCCTGGAACCAGTTCGGCATGGCGGTATTTAGGCCGTTGTGATGATGCAACACAGATCACGCCAGTTGAAAAATACGGTCGTTTAAAGGTGTGTGGTACGGGACTGTGCAGCGAATCAAACCAGCGTGTGCAGCTTCGTGGCATGAGCAGTCACGGTCTGCAGTGGCATGGATTAGGTAAATGTTTAACTGAAAAAAGTTTGGATGTATTAGCGTTTGACTGGCAAGCTGATATTTTGCGTTTGAGCTTGTATGTACAAGAAGGCGGGTATGAAACAGATCCGGTTGGCTTTACTAACCAAATGCACCAACTCATTGAAATGGCAAGCCAGCGTGGGTTATATGTGTTGGTTGACTGGCACCAGCTTGATCCGGGCGACCCAAACTACAATGTTGAAGGGGCAAAAAAGTTTTTCACCGATATTGTGACCAAGCACAAACACCGCAATAACCTGATCTATGATATTGCCAACGAACCAAATGGCGTTCCTTGGTCAGCGGTACGCCACTATGCTGAGCAGGTTATTCCTGTGATCCGTGCGATTCAACCTAATGCTCTGATCATGGTCGGAACTCACGGTTGGTCTACGTTTGGTGCATCAATGGCAGATGGCGATTTACAAGATGTGATCAACGACCCAGTTCCATTCGACAATATTATGTACACCTTCCACTTTTATGCTGCTGCACACACCGAATATCATCGCAATATGCTGGATAAAGCTTCAGATATTTTTCCCGTATTTGTCAGCGAGTTTGGTACTCAGCACTACACTGGTGGCGGCGCAAATGACTTTGTCAGTTCACAAAAGTACATAGACTTGATGGCACGAAAAAAAATCAGCTGGACCAATTGGAATTATTCAGACGATCCGCTGAGTGGGGCTGCTTGGCAAGTGGGCAGCTGTGCGGCGCAAGACTTTTCAGACGCTCAATTGAAAGAAGCGGGTGCTTGGATAAAGGCGAAAATACAAGAGGGACGTTAGTCGTCAGCACATTGCTAATCAAACAGTAAAAGAGAGCAATTGCTCTCTTTTTTATTTAATTTTTTGGAATAAGTACAAGGTGGCTTAAATGTCGCTAGCTTATTCATAGTACTGACTTATTTGTTTTTTTACCTTTGTTGGGGAAGTTTAGCCATGCAAATTAACTTTAATATTTTCAAAAAGATGGGGTTTTTGAATAAATAATTTGCAACAAAGTGAGCTGTACTATAGTTTACTTCGTAAAAAAAATGTTTAAGAAAAAATAGTGGTGAAGTGATGTTACAAGCAATTGCTCGATTTGTATCTAGCCATATGACAACAGTTGTATTACTTCCATGTTTACTCTTAGGCGCAGTGATTTTTTATGATGTATCAATGTCAGCGAAACGGATGAACGACGCGTATGATGCAGAGTACAATGCGTTTTTGAGTCATATGGTGCTGAGTGTGATCCATGAAACACAAAAAGAACGAGGGGCCTCTGCTGGGTTTATTGGTTCCAAAGGCACAAAGTTTAAGGACAAGTTACGCCAGCAACGCAGTCAAACAGACAAACTGATTGCCAAGTTAGCGGAAGAAAAACAACACTGGCAATTGATGCCTGAAATGGCTAAAGAGTTGGCTGAATTTGAAAGTAAGTTCCGCCAGTTATCTCAGATCCGTGGTCGTGTAGACACCTTATCCATCCCGCTTTCAGAAGCGCTGAAATATTACACAGATATTAACCTCAAAGCGCTGCATATGGTGATCACAGCCTCGCGATTGAGCAATGACCACACCATCGCCACCGAGTTGGTTGCGATTTATAATTTCTCAAGTGCTAAAGAGTCGGCTGGTATTGAACGCGCAGTGCTGTCAAATGTGCTGAGTCGCGATAGCTTTACACCAGCGTTAAAAACCAAGCATGTGGCCTTGATGACCAAGCAAGATGTGTATTTAGAAGAAGCGCTTGAAGCGTCGCCTCCAATCATGAAAAGAATTTTGCAGCAAGCACTGAGTGACAATGCCTTTCAAGAAGTTGCACGCTATCGCAGTGTGGTTGAAAACAAAAATGCCAATTTTGGCTTAGATGCAGAGGCGTGGTTTAAAGCCGCGACTGAGCGGATCAATGTGTTAAAAGAGTCCGAAGAAGAGGCGCTTACATTGGTTGACAAGACCGCGATAAAGATCCAACAGCACGCAGTTTTGGTGTTGGTGATTGAGTTGATTATTTTAGTGGTTGGATTGGTGATCACCGCGTCACTGTTCTTTGCCATTCGCTTGCGTCGCCGACAGTCAGCAAAAATCGCTGAGGGTATCGATATTGCAATGCTGCATAAAAACTTAGGTCATGAAATTGGTGTAATTTCAAAAGATGACCTAGGGAAATCGGCAAACAACATCAATAAACTCACGCGACAGTTTGAAGACGATTTGGTCGAGTTTGCGAAAGTGTCTTCTAACATCGCTAATGCCTCGCAAGAAACGGCGGCGGCGATCCAGCAAAGCCAAGAGAATTTAATTAGTCAGCAGTCAGGGATCCAAACCATTGCCTCTGCCTCAGAGCAAATGAGCGCCAATATTCAAGTCATTGCAAACTCCATGAATGAAAACGCTGTAGCGGCTAAAACAGTGACGCAAGAATCTCTTCAAGGACAGCAAGTTGTGGCGGATGCGGTGCAGGTGATACAGCAGGCATCCGACGATATGGCACAGTCTGCCAAAACAGTTGATGCACTGAATGAGCGTGTTGGTAGTATCTCATCTATGGTTGAAATGATAAAAAGCATTGCTGAGCAAACTAACTTGCTGGCGCTAAATGCGGCTATTGAGGCCGCCCGAGCCGGGGAGCAAGGTCGTGGGTTTGCTGTGGTCGCCGATGAAGTCCGCAGCTTGGCGAGCCGTACGCAAAAATCAACAGAAGAGATATCAGCCTTGGTGACTGAGTTGCAATCCAGCTCTTCAGAGGCTTCTAATGTGATCACGAAAGGCAAAGAAAATGCCTTAGAAGCGGCAGAGCGGGCAGAAGAAATCAAACGCGCACTCGAGCAAATTGTAGAGCAAGCGCAGCAGGTTGAGTTAGTGACAGAATCGGTATCGAGTAATACGCAGCAGCAAAGTAATGCGATTGATGAAGTGAGTAAAAACATCAATGGGATTTTCCAAAAAGCAACGGAAAACGTCAGCGGCGCAGAGCAAATCAATGTTGCTGCCATTGATATTGCTGAGGCTGCTAAAGTGATGGATAAGCTGATCGCAGAATATACGGTAAGCCAATCAGTACGATAATGAAATTGGTGGGTATATAGGGGCACATTATACCCACCTGTCGTATATCTAATTGATCCCAGACAACTGCACGGTCGTATCATGCTGTAAAACAGCAAATATGAACACGTATGCAGCACACCCTAAACCCTAGGAAGCTACTAAACAGTAAGTGGACATCGGTCAGTCCTACTCATAAAGAGAAGCATTTTATTGTCACGTCGGTCGAAT
The DNA here is from genome assembly GCF_030135505.1 of Pseudoalteromonas obscura. Classification (NCBI taxonomy): domain Bacteria; kingdom Pseudomonadati; phylum Pseudomonadota; class Gammaproteobacteria; order Alteromonadales; family Pseudoalteromonadaceae; genus Pseudoalteromonas; species Pseudoalteromonas obscura. The sequence continues at coordinate 80,209 of NZ_JASJUT010000012.1, read as the reverse complement.
TTGACGAGCAGGGACGTGTGATTGAATGTCTTATTGAAGCGCTGATGACCCAGCGTGAAGTTGCTATAAACTGGCGCGAGTTAAAAGATCCTAAAATGTGGAAAATAGGATGGCAATAATCTTAAACCATTATTGATTACCCTCTATTTGATGTTGTTTCCGATAATCGCTAGGGGTCAGTGTAGTGTGTTTTTTAAAGGCGGTATAAAATGCCGACTTGGAATTAAAACCAACCTCCATGGCAACAGTGAGGATAGCGTCTTGCTCCTGCGCGAGAAGCTGTTTCGCAGCGTCGACACGGTGTTGATTGACGAAGTCGAAGAAACGCATTCCGAGTGTCTCATTGAGCGTTTGCGAAATATAGTGGCTGGGTGTATGAATGTGCTTGGCAAGTTTAGGTAAGGATAAATTTGCATCTAGGTAGCATTTATCTACCACCATAGCGTGTTCTAATTTGGTGACTATTTGAGAAGCGCGCTGATGGTCCAGTGCACTGCGTTGGTACTTCACTTGTTCTGAGGAAGTTGGATCAGACACAAATTCATGGCTATCTGCTAGCTCATAACATTCAGTGAAACCTGGTTTTTGTCTTAGTCCCCACAAAGCGAGACTATATACAAGGAGCAGGAGCATCATTGCATAAAGATGTTGGTCAAATTGGATTGGGCTAAAAAGATTGTCTAAAAATAAGTCTAGAGCAATAAACAACCATACCCCGCCAACCGAGATTAACAGCCAGACTAACCAACGCAACTCTTTTTGTTCTGTCGACGCAAAAACATCTTTCAGCTGCTCGTGATAGTGATGCAGCCTGTTGATGAGTTTGTAAAAGTACCAGGCAGATTGCGCTATCCAGCCTAATACACAGCCAAAAGTCACAATCAATAAGCCGTAAATAACGCTGCGAAGCACTGTTGGAGCTTGCTCTACGAGTGTCAGGTTATCATTTACTAAAATGGCGTAGCGATATTGCTCTGGTAATATCAGCGCTACCAGTGCGACCAGACAGCCAAATCCGCTTGGCGCAAAATGCTTTATATCGCTTTTTTGAAATGACCAAGGTGTTTGGCAGGTTAGCCCTATGCTGTATAGCCATAAACTGGGTGCAACAAGTAGTAATGCGGGTAGACAGAAGATTAAGTGCAATACTTGAAAGCTAACTGGCAATAATGTTTTGCTAATGGGCAACGCGGTAATGAAGCCTATAGCGAGTAAACACACAGCTAAAGGCCGGTAAACTTGCCTATTCCGAGCACGCAATAAAAGCTGATGAGCGCTGATCACTATCACGCTAAGGGTTGCAATTTGGAGTGCAAATAGGCTTGGTGGCTCGGTTATCATATGCATTGCAAGGTTCTTTTTATAGCGGTCTATAAAATTAAAGTTAGTAGTTAAAACAACATATTAAAGTTAACTGTTAGGTTGAAATAACCCCATGAAAGTTCTCGCCAATCAGCGCGGACGACACTTTTTTAGTCATCTTACATAATCAACTCACACATCACCAATGAAATATGTGAGCAAGCAATGACGCAAAAAAACCAACAAACACCATTCAATTGGCCAGTTGTCAGTGGTTTACTTCTGATCACGGCTATCCCAGGCATACCAGCTATCATTATTGTGGCCCTGGTATTATTGGGAGCGGGAACTGTGGCAGGGATATCGAATACCATTAACCCTCAATACTTTTCGACACCTGCCGCGATTTTAACACACGGTTTTTCTGGCGCTGTGTTCTTTTTAACCATGCCTTGGCAGTTTTCACCACGTATTCGTTTACACTATCCAAAATGGCACAAATTCGCGGGGCGTTTCGCTGCTTTATCAGGATGTGTCATGGCTCTCTCTGGTATCTGGATGCATTTAGTATTGACTCCCAATGACTTGGGCGCGCGATTTATTGCTTTAGTTATTATGAGCGTGGCGATTGTGGGGGCGTTTGGTATCGCCATTTGGTCCGTATTAAATGGGCAAATAGTAGCGCACACAAAGTGGATGATGCGTGCTGTTGCTATTTGCTTAGCAGCCATCACACCGTTATTGCTTGGTGCGATTTTACAAGTGCTCTTGGGTAGTTGGCAGGAAACTTTTAAAGGGGTTTTTGGATTTTACCACGACTATGACCGGCTAATTGCAATGGCGATAAATTTGATACTGGTTGAGTGGCTGGACAAGAGACGGGTAAAGGTTCTAGATGAGAGTAAAGAGGGTGTGGTAAGTGAATCTGCTGGGTCGATGTGACTGTGAGTGGTTGTGTAGCATTGGTGACAAGCCATAGTAGCGGTAATTATCAATAATTTTTTGAAACTAATTTATCTTTAATGGCTATTATCAAGTTTAATCGGTGGTATTAAAGTAGCAGCTTCATTCTCAGCCAATGTGCATAGGAAAGAATATGAGCAAAACGATTTTGATAACAGGGTCAACTGATGGGATTGGATTAGCGACCGCCAATACGTTACTCGAGCAAGGGCATCACGTGCTATTACACGGACGTAACTCTAAAAAGCTGAACACAGTATATGGTGATCTTGCTGCACGCTTTGGTAAAGATAAAGTAGGGCAATATTGTGCTGACCTTTCTGTGATGACACAGGTGAACGTGCTAGCGCAAGCCGTGAGCGAGGAGTGTCCGAAGCTAGATGTATTGATTAATAATGCCGGGGTGTTTCATGTTGACAACACTGTGACTAGTGAAGGGTTTGATATGCGATTTATGGTCAACACCATTGCACCTTATATCTTGATGCAGGGGTTACGCAGTGCGCTGGGTGCAAGTGGGCGGGTTATTAACTTGTCATCAGCTGCTCAATCGCCTTTTGAGGCCCAAGAGTTGCTCACGCCTAGCCGTTTAACTGCTGACGCCGTTTATGCCAAAAGCAAACTGGCTTTGACCATGTGGTCAATGCAGATTGGCGCTCAGTGGAAAGAATCGGGACCAAGTGTTATTGCAGTTAATCCCAAGTCATTTTTAGGCAGTAAAATGGTGCAAGAGGCATATGGAATGCAGGGTAGTAGCGTGCAACTTGGCGCTGACATTTTGCTTGAAGCTGCGCTATCTGAGCGCTTTGCTCAGGCTTCTGGACGCTACTTTGACAATGATGTTGGTCAGTTTCGTGATCCGCATGTCAGCGCGTCGACGCCGGGTTTGATGGCTCAATTGATGGAGGTTTTGACGCAGCTGGAAGCATAGCTTCAAAGATCCTAGTCCCAATAGGGGACATCGCCGATATAGGCTTTTAGATAGTCGATAAACACTCGTACTTTGGGGGCCAGTAGCCGGGAGCTCGGATAGACGGCCCACAGTGCAGTATCATTGATAAGTGGTTGGTCTTTGAGTACTTGAACCAGTTTTCCCTCTTGAAGTGCTTGATAAGCACACCACATTGAACACAATGTGATCCCCATGCCACGCATACATGCGTCTCGAATTGCTTCGCCATTATCAATGTGGAGTTTGCTCGCAGGTTTAAATTTTATAGTCCCTTGGTTGTTGGCAAACACCCAATGCTCTATTCCGGTGAGGTTGATAATAGGGTGAGTTTTTAACTCGTCGATGTTCGCAGGGATACCGTGTTGCTCAATGTAATCAGGCGAAGCGCACAAAATACGTGTATCACTGGCCAATTTACGTGCGACTAAGGTGGAGTCGCTTAACGCAGCATTGCGAATAGCCACATCAAATCCACCTTCAACCATATCAACTATGCTGTCGCTCAGTCGCAAATCAATATGAAGCTCGGGGTAGAGCTGGGTGAATTCAACTAATGCAGGCACAATATGCATTCTGCCAAATGAAGCGGGGGCCGTGACGCGCAACGTACCCTGAGGGGTATGGCTGCCTGCACCAATAGCTGCTCTGGCACTTTCTACACTATCCAGTACCGACTCAGCATGGGGTAAAAAGGCAAACCCCTCCTCAGTTAACGACACTTTACGCGTGGTACGATAGAGCAACTGTGTCCCCAGTGTTTCTTCAAGTTTATTGATATGGGCGCTGGCAACCGCTGCTGAGAGTCCCAATTCTTTGCCTGCAAGGCTTATATTGTGTGTTGCTGCGATGCGCGTGAACAACTTTAGGTGAGCAATATTCATTATCAAGCAAATCTTAAAACTGATTGTATTAGTAGCTGTATTATCAAAATTATAGTTAAAAAATATACTAAATGCATTCATTGAACGAGGGTTTAGCTATGAAAGCGATGGTAATTAATGCATTTGGTGATACTGAGGTTTTTACACAAGCGGAGGCAGCACTACCGAATGTCAGTGTAGGGCATGTGCGTATTAAAGTGATGGCGAGCAGTGTCAATACGGTTGACACTATGATTAGAGAAATGGGTCCGGCATTGCCTCTGTCTCCGGCGCTACCAGCCATTTTGGGGATGGATTTTGCTGGCATCGTGGATGAAGTTGGTGAGGAAGTAGAAGGCTTTAAAGTGGGTGATGAGGTGTATGGTTGTGCTGGCGGGCTGGCTGACTTACCCGGCGCACTTGCAGAATATATGGTGGCTGATGCAAATCTCATTGCACATAAACCAAAGTCCCTCAGTATGCGAGAGGCAGCGGCACTGCCGTTAGTTGGGATCACTGCGTATGAAGGTTTGGTGCGCGCAGGCGTTGGTCAAAATCAACAAGTCTTGGTGCATGGTGGAGCGGGTGGTGTTGGTCACGTTGCTATACAGTTGGCCACGCATTTTGGTGCTGAAGTTTATGCAACCGGCTCAAAACCAGCACAATTACGTTTGATCGAACAGCTTGGCGCGACGCCAATTAATTATCAGACGGAATCGGTTGCCGACTATGTAGCGACGCATACGCACGGGGCTGGATTCGATCTTGTCTACGACTCCGTGGGTGGGGCGAATTTATTGAACTCTTTTGAAGCAGCGGGGCTAAATGGCCAGATAGCAACTACTGTGTCACTGGCAGAAATTGATTTGTCAGTTGCACACTTTAAAGGCTTGTCACTGCATGTTGTATTTATGCTGATCCCCATGCTTCATAATGTGCAACGCAGCGACCATGGTCGAATCTTAGCGAGTATGGCGAACATCGTAGATAGTGGAAAACTACAGCCTGTGTTGGATGACTCGGACTTTAACTTCGATGAAATCGGCAGTGCGCATGCGCGTTTAAGCAGTGGGCAGGCAATGGGGAAAGTGGTGGTCAGTAATCGTTGGTAAGTAAAAAATATCTCCGCCATTGTATCAACTAAAATAGGTGCAGTTTTAACAATGTACCGCTATGATAAATTTATGTGTCTAAGCGTATGAGTTGTCGGTGTCTTTTTATCTTCTTTCGTTACTGCTGATGTTTGCACTGTTCGGCGTTGCATCAACGTATTTACTGCGATTTATGTACTGCTATTGGGTTAAAAAACGCCTGATATTGTCTTATTTGGGACGGGCGGGGTTATGTGTCGTATTGGTGATTCCACTAGTGGCACTCAATTATTTTTTAGTGGGATAGACAGTGATGATCACATCACTGTCTACTCGATTATTTCAACACAATAGATTGGCAGGTACTGCTAATGCATAGCGCTTGAACTGGTAATACTGGCTCGCATATTTCGCTGGCAATCTTATCTTTATTTTGTGATTGCTCTGCCAGTGTGACCATTTTAGCGGCGCGCTCTACCTCTTCTTCATTTACATTGCGTGATGAATAAACTAAATATCGGCTTGGTCCACCACAGGTAAGCCGCTCGCCTACTGCGATAACTTTACATTGAAAGCTGGCATCACACCCTTTATCTGCGATGCTCTCTTCCAATGAGCCATTTGACTTCGCTTGAGCAGATTGTGGCTCTGAATAGGTGGCTTCACAGCCGGCTAAAAAAATCAGTGACAGACCACATAATGTGCCGAGGTTCCACTTCATCGATAGTCCCTAGTTGGTGATTTGTTCGTACCTTCTAGTTTAACACAAGTATTTTCAACACATTGGGTTGATGGCTGACGTAAATGCTCACAAATACTGATCATGCCATGTTTGGCGTTGTACTGTGCTTCACTGTCGGTGAGTTTTTTCGCCAGTTCATAGACTTTGCTCTGATCGGCGGTTTTACTTGAAAACAACAGGTAACTTGAAGGGCCACCACATGCTCTGCTGCCAACTGGAATGGCTATGCACTGACTGTTGCTGTCACAGCTTTTGTCTTTGGTAATAAAATTAAGGTAAGCGTGTTGGTTTTTGATCCCAGCTTCTGACACTTCGTCTTCATCGTAGTGTGCAATTGGCTCCATGGTGGTGATCATTTTTGCTGGTGCCGGCTTACTGGTCCCCTTGTCATGGCGAGTCGCTGATTTGGTTTGCAGCTGAGCTGGTTTCATTGGCTTTTTACTGGGCTTTTCCTGTTGTTGAGATGCCTCAGGTTGTGCTTGTTGTGATTGCGTTGGCTCTGAGCCAGCCTTTGTTGTGGAACATCCTGAAATAATTACTAGGCTAGCAAGTGTTAGCTTTAATGCGTTCATAATCTATCCTGTTTTTTTTTAACAGTGTGCCGTGCTTTATAATGAGATACAAGAGCTAGCACGCTAGGGTTAAGCAACAAGTTGAGTGAAAACTGACCCAATTTAGTGGGCCATGACTCGCCTGTATAGAGGCTGAATAGCCACAGGCGAGTGAATATTGCTAACCCTATATAAGACTAGAGCGCATTTAAATTATAAGCCACCCTCGGTGAGCTTTTGCGGGTCAAGCAAGGTTTTTAGCTGCGCTTCGCTTAAGTCTGTGTGCTCTGCCGCTACTTTTATGATTGGACGACCTTCTTTGTAGGCAAGTTTGGCAATTGCGGCAGCTTTTTCATAGCCGATCACCGGATTGAGAGCCGTTACTAAAATAGGATTGCGTGACAGTGCACGCTGAATGTTTTCTTCATTGACCTTGAATGTAGCGATTGCTTTATCTGCGATAAGGCGAGAAATGTTCGCGAGTAGCTCAATGCTTTGCAAGATGTTGTATGCAATCACAGGTAACATGACATTGAGTTCGAAGTTACCAGATTGTCCGCCAACGGTGATAGTCGCATCGTTGCCAATTACTTGTGCACTCACCATGGCTGCAGCTTCAGGGATCACTGGATTGACTTTACCAGGCATGATTGAAGAACCTGGTTGAAGTGCTTGTAGCTCAATTTCTGCTAAACCAGCTAGCGGGCCTGAGTTCATCCAACGCAAGTCATTGGCGATTTTCATATTGGCGACCGCCAAGGTTTTTAGTTGACCAGACAAGGCAACAATGGCGTCTTGTGAACCAATATTGTAGAAAAAATTTGGGCTTGGATTGAAACGAATACCAACGTTGCTACTCAGGTAGGTATTGAATGACGATGCAAATTGTTTATCTGCGTTGACGCCAGTTCCTACAGCTGTACCGCCTTGACCTAACTGATAAACTTTTTCCAAAGAAGTTAAGATGCCTTCGTAGGCTGAGTCAATTTGCTGTTGCCAGCTGCTCAGGGTTTGCGCAAAGGTAACTGGCATTGCATCCATAAGGTGTGTGCGGCCCGTTTTCACGTGGTGACCAATTTCTTTGCTCTTTCTTTCAATGGACTGTGACAAGTGCTTCAATGCTGGCAGTAATTCATAGACTGCCGATGTCGCACTGCTCACATGAATCGCGGTTGGGATCACATCATTTGAGCTTTGGCCCATGTTTACATCATCATTTGGGTGGATTTGCAAACCACTTTGTTGGCTAGCTAAGGTCGCGATGACCTCATTGGCGTTCATGTTAGAGCTGGTCCCTGAACCAGTTTGAAATACATCGACTGGAAACTGATCTAGGTGGTCACCATCGATGATTTGTTGGCATGCATTAGCGATGGCTTTGGCTTTATTCTGATCAAGGTGGCCGAGCTCCGCATTGGCTTCTGCCGCTGCTTGTTTAATGTAAGCAAGTGCGCGGACAAAACTGGTTGGCATGGTTAAGTCACTGACTGGAAAGTTGTTGACTGCGCGTTGAGTTTGCGCTTGATACAGTGCTGTTTCAGGTACTTCTAAAGTGCCCATGCTATCAGATGCGGTACGATAAGTTGTCATGCTGACTCCTAGTTAAAAGGATTAAATTCGTGACTTATGATCCTAGCTTCTCGCTCTAAACGATAAAAAGAGGTCATCGAGCGGTGTTGTGTTTTATAGAAACGCTTTAATGCTAGAAGGGGTTTATGAAGTTGCTCGAAACATTGTTGGCGATAGCTTTGATGGACTAACGGATCAGCAATGTGATTTAGCAATTCAAAAAAGACACGTCGTAAATAGAGTTCTTGTAATAACACGCATGGCTTTTTCTCATACCACTTAGCCAGCTTAAATCCATCGTCAATAAATTTGGCCACGTGCACAGGGGCATCTAAATAGGGGCGTTGGCATTGTGTATCTAAGCGGGGTTGAAACTGACATAGAACTTGAGGTGTAACCATGACGTATTATATTTTAGTGTAACGATAATTATTATCATTACACTAAAATAGGAGATTAGCAACCCTTATGCGGATTGTAGGTCGAGCCAGTATGTTAGTTATATCCCAAGATAAATTGTTCAGTTGTCTGCTCTTTTTCCTGCTCTTTACTGCTCAGCAAGTCTGCGACTTCTTGTTGGTAAGTTTGCTTTGACTCAGTGTTAACGGGCTCTGGTATATGACCTAAGCTTTGATTGGGCATATGCGTCACTTTTGAATATTTCATATTTATATCTCCATACAGGGTATTTGAACGGGTACACTAGGTACTTATAGTCAATACCAATGTTTTTTGCATACCATATACCAGAGTTTTTTTATCCATATGAATCAGTGAAGTAAATAGACATCACGATATGGTCGTTGCAAAATGCAAAGCATAATGCGCTATTTCGGCGCAGGTTCGATCTAAATAGGTGCAATATGACAAAACCTTTTTCTCAGGCATGTGAAAATAATAAAGATCCAATTCTAGCGTTGTTGGCCCCATTCATTAGCAATATCAGCTCTGTATTGGAAGTGGGGTCTGGCACAGGTCAGCACGCGGTACACTTTGCCCAAGCATTGCCTGAAGTTGTATGGCAAACGTCTGATTTAGCATGTAATCATGCCGGTATTACGCAGTGGTGTGACGAGGCGCAATTAGACAATCTGCGGCGACCAATAACGTTGGATTTAACGCAGCATTGGCCTGTTGAGCAGGTACCTGCGATCTATACTGCGAATACCTTTCATATTGTTTCACCTCAGTTGGTGGTGCGCTTTTTCGAAGGAGTAAAGCGTCATCTCTCACCGCACGGCAAGGTTGTAATCTATGGTCCATTCAATTATCAAGGTCAGTATACATCTGTGAGCAATGCGGAGTTTGATGCATTTTTAAAATCCCGAGACCCCAACAGTGGGATCAGAGATATCGAGTGGATTGTTGATTTGGCACAGGCTGCTGGGCTAGAGCTAGAGGCAGATCATGCGATGCCTGCCAATAACCGTTTATTGTGTTTTATAGGGCAATAATGCTTTACACTGCAGCGCATAGTGTGCAATTTGCGAGCGCTCTGTATTGATAAAGTTGTCAATTGCTTGATTAAACAAGGGGTGGCAAATAGTGTGATATGAGTGGGTTAAGACAGGTTCAAAGCCCCTCAGTAGCTTGTGTTCACCCTGAGCGCCAGCGTCGAAACGCGCGAGCTTGTGGCTGATGGCGTAGTCTATTCCCTGATAGTAACACAGCTCAAAATGTAAGTGCTCACTATGCTCAAGTGCACCCCAATATCTTCCATATAAAGTGTCTTCATCCTGTAAATATAAACTGGCAGCAACAAAGTTACGAATATCAGCTTGAGTATCCTTTCGATATGCACAACACAGCTTTATCTGCTCAGGTATCGCTGTGAATAAGAGGTCAAAAAATGCCCGTGTTAAATAACCATTGTGTCCAGAGCGTTTGCGATATGTATGGCAGTAACATTGGTAAAACAGGTCGATAATTTCTTTATTGATGCTCGATTTATCTAACCAGACAATAGTGAGTTGAGATTGGGTTATCTTGTCGCGCTCTTTTTTAATCATCTTGCGTTTTCGCGCTTTCATTGTCGCCAAAAACGCATCGAAGTCGACATATTGCTGGTTGTGCCAGTGAAATTGCACCCCGTGTCGTTCAAGTAATCGGGTATTAGACCAATCTTCAGCTGCTGAAGGGAAGTTAACATGCCACCCGGACCAGTCGTGTTGTACCGTCGCTTCATTCAATGCCGATTGAATATATTGATACAAAGCCTCAGTTGGTGTTTTACACAATAACCTAGTACCCACGACCGGTGTAAAAGGGACGCCACAGAGCCATTTGGGGTAGTATTCAAGTTGATGGCGCTCGTAGGCTTCGGCCCATGCCCAGTCAAAGACATACTCACCATAGGAATGACTTTTTATATAGCCGGGCAAAATAGCAAAGGGTTGGCTGTTACCTTGCTGGTAGATCACGAGATGGTATGGTTGCCAACCGGTCTGCTTAGAGACACTGCCACTGCTTTCTAGCGCGCCAAGCCAAGCATAACTGGTAAACAAGCTACGGCCTGCGAGCCGTTGCCAATCGCATTGGGCAACTTCACTAATCCTAGAAATAAATTGATGACTAAATTGTTCAGTTGACATGGGCGTTTAAGAACTCAATAAGTTGATCAGTCATACCTGTGTAGTCAGGGTTAAATGTAACGCGCGCAAAAGGTTGATAGGCTGCTCTATTGCGCTCGTGATGTTCACCATAGGTGATGTTGTCAGCTGACTTACACGCACGATAGGCTTGTGCGTCTTCAAAGTAGCTACCACAATGGCGGTAGGCACCATGCAAGCCGTAGTAGGGGTGCTCTTTTGGAATAAGTAAACCGATATGCGACATGTCAACGACCCCATCTAATTTGCTGATCTGTGTTGTTTTGATGGTATCAGGCACAGCCACAGGCTGTTCGGCATATAGCCTCAACGCCATCGGTGCACTATGTCGTTTAGCCCAGCGCGTTAACAAGCGCATGGTTGCTTGGCTGTCTATAGTCGCATCGACTTGGCTCATTATGGTTAAGATGGGTAGATCTGTCGGGACTGGTGTTTGCATCATATCAACCATCACATCATGGACCAGTGCGGCAGCTGCCAGCGGGAATGATTCATACTTGGCAAAATCAAGATCTGCATCTTTATCAAGCCAATCCATAAAGGGCAGCCAATCAACCCACTGCGCTAATCCACTGTTTTTGTTATGGGACTCTGTCGCCGGGGCTATCAGGACCAGCGCTTTGAGATTAGCTGGCGTATATTTGGCGATATCCAGCGTAGCCAAAGCCGCACCGGTAGAAAAGCCCATGACTGCAAACTGTTCAAAGTCTGTGCTTGTACGTTCGATGGCATAGCGTACGTGCTGTTGCCAATCCTGATATTGAACACGGCGTAAATCATCGGCAGCAGTACCGTGACCTGGCAACAGTAAGGTTCTGACATTAAAGCCCTGTTGATACAAGTCTTGTGCGATTGAACTAAAAATATAAGGGGAGTCGGTTAAGCCATGGATCAGTAAGATGGCTTTGTTTTGATTGGCGTGCAGTAGCTGATAAGGAGCGATGTGGTCAATTACTCGGCGTATTTTAGCCGTATTTTGTGCAACAACTGGCAGTGGGCAAGGCTGGTTTGCTCTTTTGTTGCGGGCTGCGATCAAGGTGTTTGTTGCCTGAATATACTCGCTATACTGCATCTTTTTATTCAGTGTAAGCACTGCTGAACCAATTTGATTCGCGTAGCGATATTCACCAGTCGTCATGCCAGTTAGGTATTGTTGATGGTTTTTAGGCAGTGTAGTGCAATCTTGTGCGACGGCACCGATTGCACACAGTGCCGAGATTAAGCCGATGAATTTTTTGAGCATGTTTTTGCGTAGTGGGCCAGACATGCCCCTAGCTTATCGCGATCAAGCGGTTTTGCAAGGTGGCTATTAAAGCCAATAGCCAGCGCATACGCTTTATCTTCAGGCATGACATCGGCGGTCAACGCGACAATAGGGAGTGTTTGCTGATCGAATTGTTGCCGTAATGTGGTCGTTGCTTGATAACCGTCTAATACAGGCATTTGGCAATCCATCAAAATTAAATCAAACGACTGTTGTTGAGCAAGTGCTACAGCTTGTTGACCATTATCAACCAGTTGATAAGAGATGCCAAAAGAGTCAAGCATTGACTTAATCACGATCTGATTCACAGGGTTATCTTCGGCGACCAATATAGACAGTGTTGCGATGTTTGTTTCATCGAAATCAGGTAATTGATTGCTATGGGCTTCACCAAAAGGGCAGCGCAGTGAAAAGTGAAATTGGCTACCCACATCAAGTTGACTTTCAACGGATAAATTGCCACCCATCATGTCACTTAATTCTTTGCAAATTGCCAGCCCTAAACCGGTTCCACCAAAGCGCCGCGATGTAGAGTCATCCGCTTGAACAAATGGCGCAAAGATATGGGCTAGATGTGTGGCGTCAATACCGATGCCTGAATCAGAAATAATAAATTGCACGCGATAATCGGATTGACTCTCGGTTACTTCACAGTGCAGGCCAACTTGACCTGAATCAGTAAATTTAATGGCATTACTGCAAAGGTTTATCAGAATTTGCTCAATTCTAAGTTCGTCACCTTTGAGCCAAACAGCATGCTCAACATTGCTGTGCAGTCGCCATTGTAGGTTTTTCTCTTTTGCGCTCGTAGCGAATAAACTGTCTACGCGAGTGAGCAACTGTTGGAGGTCGAAGTCACGTCGCTCTAAGTGCAGCTTGTTCGACTCAATCTTGGTGATATCGAGAATATCATTGACCAAGCCGAGTAGAGTTTTGGCTGCCATATCAATATTCGTGACATATTTTTTCAAGGTATCTACAGATTGTGTGGTATTGGCCAGTGACGCGAAGCCAATAACAGCATTGAGTGGGGTTCTAATTTCATGACTCATATTGGCGAGAAAACGGCTTTTCGCGTGATTCGCTTTTTGCGCATCTTGCAATGCAACATTGAGCGACTCGGTCCGTGCCGCAACCAAATGGTTAAGGGCTATATTTTGATAGTTATAAAGCAGCACAATAAAGGTGATTAATGCGCATATACTGAGTTGTATCGTTAGCAGCCAAATGGTTTGCTGGTGGTTTAAGTTGCTGATGTAACTATCTTTAATGGCTAAGGTTAAGCGCCAAGTTTGACCCGCAAAATGAATTTGGGTGTTGTAGTGCGTATCTGCGTTATAGGGCTTTTGCGCAAGATCATAGTTGCTGAAAAAAGGCGTTTCACTGTTGCCATCATAAAATGCGAGGTCGTAATTATTTCCCAGTGTCGTTTTTAATACAGAAGTTAGCAAAACATCCGTTTGTACAACGCCAATTGCATAGCCGACAATATCTGCATTAATGGTTTGCGGTGTCGTTGCATTTTGACGAAATACCGGCGAAAAGAGCACATAGGCAGGTTTCGTAGGGTGAGTTTGTACCAATTTGACCACGTTTGTTGCTCTTGGCTGCAAAATGATTTCTGGGTCTTCCAATGCTGCTTTGCGGTTGGCTCTGGAGTATATATTAAAGCCTAAGGAAGCAAAGTTTTCAGCTTGAGGCGAGACATATTTCACGACCACCATGGGGTCCCTTTGATTCAAAGGCAAGCCGTGCAATTTTACTTCGTTGCGATAAAGAACGTTGAGCTCGGATTGTAAATCGTTCGCGTGGGATTGCGCGATGCGCTGTCCCCAAGAAACCGCAAACAAAAATGGATAACGTGCCCTTTGTTGCTCAGCGATTTGCATAAATTTGGCTTGGTCGAATTGAGGCAAAGACTGCAATTTAGCAGCAACACCTTGCACTGCCAACATGCTCAGGTTTACATGGCGCAATACGACATTTTCAATGATATTCACTTCGCGTTGTGCTTCTCTTTGTGCCGCTTTAAGGTTACCTTGATTGTAGAGGTATGTGGTGGCAGTCACAGAGAGCAAGAGTATTGAGCAAGTAGCCAAGATAATACGTTTGTGTTGATAATTACGCGGCTCAAACACAGTTAAATTGAGCAGCATAAGCAACAGAGGTGTAAATATTAAAATACCTAAACTATCGCCTAGCCACCAAGCAATGACATTTTGCCAATGCTGCGAAAACGCATACAGCGGGTTAAAGAGGCTGAGCGCTAGCATACCGATATTGGCGGATGCAACATTGGCGATGATACCCACCAACAAAACATAGTAAGCGATGTTCTTTCTAGAGCGCATCAATAGCGGATCACCTAACCAGAAGCGCATCAAATATCCACCTATCAAACCCTGCACTACAGCGCCAGTGGCGACCATCGAAACCTGCAAAATATCACTGTAACTATGGATATGGGGTTTTAATCCGAAGTAGGTAGTCCAGTTAAACAAAACTGAGGCGATGAAAATCGCCGGTGCAAAACGCCAGCCCCATAAGTAGCTGCCGACTAAAGCTATACCAGCTGGCAACCAAATCGGTAGTACCTGATCTTGAAATGCGATTAGGGTAAATAGTTTTCCAAAACCAAAATAGCCTAACGCCAAGCCAATATAGGCAAGGAGATGGTGAATTGGCGAGCGGAATTGAATGTGCATAGATTACATGCCTACTGGACTCATAAAGGGACTCCGCGTTTATTAAAGGTCTGCTTTAATACTATGGTTGATTCGACAGCCGCAATAAACTCTAAAGACGCAAGGCTGTGTTTAACAAAATGCTCATAACTTGGTAAGTCTTCAGCGATAATTTCTAGCAAGTAATCGTGACTGCCTGATACCACAGAGCAACTCCTGACTTGTCTCAGTGCGTCGACATGATTTTCGAAGCTTTCTGCAGCTTGAACCGAGTTTTTGGTCAAGCGAATAAATGCATATACTAAAACAGAGTAACCAACAGCTGGAGGTGAAATATCGGCATGATACCCCAAAATAACACCGTCTTGCTGAAGTTTTTTAACTCGGCGCAAACAGGGGGTATCGGACAAGCTTGCTTGCTCTGCAAGTGCAGCGTTACTCAGCCGTGCATTTTGCTGTAAAGCACTGAGTAATATTCTATCTTTGTTATCAATATCGGCCATATTAGTTAATTCTGCTACTTTTCATTATTAAAAGTCGGTATTCCACTATTTGAGTGTAATGATTAATAAATAATTGGCAAATATCTCTGCCGATGTTTTGTTAGCCTGACAATGATGCATTTTTCAGGATTTTTACAATGACACAGCGAACACAAGAATTTGACCTCTGGATAAGAAATGAGTTTGTCATGCTCAACGATAAATTAGAGGCAATCTATCGTGAACAAGCTGATCCGGCCAACGTCGAAGGGGTCGGTGATGAGATAAAGCAGCAATTATTGTTGCAGGGGCAGCACTTTATTGAGGCGCTACTCGCTGAGGGTAATACCGATGAGGGGTTCGATAATGCGTTTGACTTACTCGGTAATGTTGGCTTGTATATGGCAGCATGTCGTCGACATGAGTTGACTGAGCCAAGTAGAGAGCGACATTCTCCATTAAAGGCTGCTTCTGCACTAGCAATGCATATTGGTTCATCAATAGGTGTAACGCCTAGGTTTGCAACTGCGCATTTAACAACACACAATACTGCAATTAATGGGACGTATAAGCGCTTTACCAGCGATCCGGCTGAAAAGCTGTTTATTGATTACAACACGAGAGGGATTTTAGCTTACAAGCGGGCCGCAGAAGCGCTATTAAAAGTTCAGCCTCTGGGTATTTCACACCCAATGGCGCCAGTCTTGTTAGAGGAAGTTAAACGCGCACTGGTCGATGTTATCAATTCGAACCAAGCACTGTTTAAGCAATTGGATACCGAGTCTTTCTTTTATGTTGTCAGGCCTTATTACAAACCATACCGAGTTGGCAAAGAAGTTTATCGTGGAGCCAATGCCGGGGATTTTGCCGGGATCAACGTGATTGATATGATGCTGGGTCTATGTCAGGCGAATGATGTCGATTATGCTCAGATCCTCGTTGAAAAGCTGTTGTACATGATGCCGGAAGATCAGGCTACTTTGAAAGAGTGTATGCGATTACCCAACTTATTGGATGCTTTTTTAGCGGCACAGGCACAGTGCAAGGAGCCTTGGTATCAAGCGGCGTTAAAAGTATTTTTACAAGCGTGCAAATTACATGGTGATACGGCAATTCAGCATCATAATCAATTAGTTGAAAAATATATTTGCGGTCCAGCGAAAGCGCTGGCTAACCAGCATTTAGACAAAGTTACTGCCAGTGGGCCACCATTACAGGTATTGCTGGCCCAGCTTGAAACGCTGAGAGACAAGCGGGCTGGTGCAAAGCGCACAGATCTTGATACCCGCTATGATGATTTACAAGCCCTGCGTAAAACCTTAGTGTCGAGTGAGGTGCCAGATGCAAGCTGAGCACTTTTTTATGCCGCAGGGAACATACTTGTTGAGTCATTCGGTCGGGCGCATGCTAAAGAGTGCACCTGAACACTTTCACAGTCAGTTTATGCAGCCGTGGCAGGTGCAGAATCGTGAGCCCTGGGCACAGTGGCTAGATGGCATTATGCAATTTAACCAAGCACTGGCCAAACTGCTCAATGGTCACGCCGACAATTTTTGTCCACAAACAAACTTGTCGAGTGGCTTGACCAAGTGGTTAATGGGTATGCCGTCGCTGCGCGGTCGTCGCATTCGAGTCTTGCTCAGTGAAGATGACTTTCCAAGTATGGGGTTTGTTTTACAGCAGGCACTTGAAGATGTTGAGTTGTGCTTTATTCCTGCTGGTGAAGATGTGAGTGCAATGTCGACTTGGCAGTCGCATTTAACGGCACATTTCGATTTGGTTTTTGTCAGTCACGTTTACTCTAATACGGGACATCAAGCACCTGTTGCTGAGATCGTATCACTGGCAAAACAGCACCAATGTAAGGTGATTGTCGATATTGCACAATCTGCGGGGATTTTGGCAATAGATTTAGCTGCGTGGCAGGCCGATTGTGTGCTGGGCTCATGTGTTAAGTGGCTGTGTGGGGGACCTGGAGCTGGTTTTCTATGGGTCTCTCCGGCGTCACTGGCTGACTGCGCGCCAAAAGATGTCGGGTGGTTTTCTCATCAAGATCCGTTTGAATTTGATATTCATCATTTTGCCGCTCACGACACCGCATTACGTTTTTGGGGTGGGACGCCTTCGGTCGCTCCTTACGTGATGGCTGCACATAGCATTGATACATTGTGTCAATTTGGCATTGAAAATATTCGTCATCACAACTTAGCTTTACTAGAGCGTATTTGGCAAGCACTGCCATCAAGGTGTATTTCGTCACCGCAGTTTGAAAAGCGCTGCTCTGGTACCGCGATTGTTAATGTGCCTGATGATATGCAAGAGTGTTTACATCAGTTATCTCAGCAAGGCATCGCGGTGGATGCACGTCGTTATGGGCTGCGTATATCACCGCATGTGTACAACGACAAAACGGACATTGAACGTTTCATCGCTGTCATTAAATCCGTTATTTAGGTGGCAAAGATTGGTGAAGGCCAAGGGCTTTTTTGGTCTTCGCTTTGACTGAGCGCCAATGTGTGACAGGTATCTGGGGCGCAAGTTGATCTAAGCGATCAAAATCAATCTCAGTAAATGGGACCTCACCTTGGTGCGCCAAAATGATCGACGTTGGATTCAGATTACGGATCCTTTGTAGTGACCTGCGATATCGATTGGGGTAAAAAATTGGGTAGGGCGGAATGAACTGGCCTCTGACTTTAACAAAAAGATCGGCTACGTAAAGGCGCTGTGTAGTCTCGTGGTATAGAGAAAGATCTCTGTCTGTGTGGCCTTGTGTGTGTATGGCTTGCCAATCATTGAAGTCAGGCAGTCGTTCTTGATCTGCTAAATAGTAGTCTGCATCTAATTTTCTCGAATACCAAAGATTCTTTCGTGCTTTCTTTTTTCTTCCGGCAACCCACAATGCCAGAATCATATCGGACCAATGCATTAAAATGCCATCGAGTCCGCTATACCAGTGACCAGCTACTTTGGCAGTTGCTATTTTTGCGCCACTGCGGGTTCTGAGCAAGTGTGCCCCTCCTGCATGATCTGGGTGCATATGCGTCACAATAATGAGTTTGAGATCGGTGATCGGGCGCGACAACTCCTTGCAAATAAAATGACAGACAATATCAACATCTGCGCGTGTACATCCGTCGAGTAACAATAACTTGTCGGGGTACTCGACTAAGTAAATTTGTTGAATGTACCCTTCGATAAAATGAATTTGCATGGGTGATCATAAAGTTTAAAAAGACTTGACTATATTCTTAACACATCTGACCAGTTTGTGAAGTGAAAAAGTATTCAATGCGAAATTAAGGGGTGGGGGCTTAAAAGAAGTTGAATGTAAATTTCAGACATAAAAAAACCGTCCAATGGACGGTTTCTTTACAAGATAATGGCGGAGGGGGAGGGATTCGAACCCTCGATAGGGCTACAAACCCTATACTCCCTTAGCAGGGGAGCGCCTTCAGCCACTCGGCCACCTCTCCGGCGCAAAACTTTAAAAATGGCGGAGAGATAGGGATTTGAACCCTAGATACGCTATTAACGTATGCCGGTTTTCAAGACCGGTGCTTTCAACCACTCAGCCATCTCTCCATGGGCACAGATAATACTTATCGAATTGGGTGCTGTAAATAGTTTTTTAATCGTTTGCTGAAAAAATAGTCAAAAAAGCGAAGTTATTGAATTGTTTGCCTGAAATTTATACTTTTTGATAGGGTGTGTTTAAAATGTAGACGGGAAAAACAGTTGATGGCCGCACTGAACTGGCCATCAAGCGTACAAGAGTACAGATTTACTTATGCATAACCACGGCACTAAGATTCAGTGATCGCCCGATTTTACTTAACCAAGCCATCCACTGAATTTGTGGTTTTTGTGCAATAGTGTGGATTGGTTCATGGGTGGTTTGCGTGTTGCTGCACGCAGCAGCTGAATTAAGCATATCGTACTCCAAATAATTGACTGTCGGTTAATTTACTTGGTTATTTTGCATTCAAGGCGATTAAAATTAAAACGATAAAAATTACCTGTGACACATTAGAAAAACTAATGATTAATTTTTTTGCTGTGCTTTTTATATAATCTAATGAATATTTATTCAATGGTTTATTGGTGCTTTTACTGTATCTTGTGATTTATATTTGTTCTGTTGAATAGTTATTCAGATAAATATATTTGGGGGTTTTGAGTTGTTGGTAGTGTACAACCCGCAGAGCGGAAAAAAAATGTTGGCGCATAAGGCGTGGTTAGAAAAAAACGCGATTGAGCGCCAGATCAAATTACAATGGTATGCAACATGTGGCTGTTTTGAGCGTGATTTAGCGCAGCTAATGTGTTTAATAAAACAGCAGCACCAAGTGACGGTATTGGGTGGTGATGGCACGTTAAACCTAGCCATCAACGCTATGTTATGTGTAAAAGAAAGTGTTTTGGTTGATGCAAAAAAGAGTGTGGCTTTATTACCTTGCGGAACGGGTAATGATTTCGCGCGACAATTTGGCTATTCAATGGAGCAGTGGCGCGCTGCCGTTTTTGCTGATACCACTTGTCGTGTAGATGTAGGTCAAGTAGACCGGCGGTATTTTATCAACATGGCGGGTGTTGGCTTTAGCGCTGAAGTGGTGTCCGCGATGGCCGGGAAAAAGCGTTTTGGCGCGCTTAGCTATACATTTACAGGAATAGCCAAGTTATTTTTTTACAAGGGGATCACTGTTTCAGTCGACGGTGTTGAGCAGCGCGTTTTGATGAGCCTATTTGCCAATGGTCGTCATTTTGCCGCGGGATTAACACCGGCGCCATCGGCTGAGGTGGGTGATGGACAGCTGCAGATGGTTACTATTCCGAATGTTGCTTGGCACAAACGTTTGCTGAGTTTTGCGCTGATGTTATTTGGTTTGCATACCAAATTATCGTGGGTAAAGGTGCAAAGTGGAAGTAGTTTCAAAATAACTTCTTCAAACATATGTGTTGAAGCCGATGGGGATTTAATCGCAACAACGCCAGCGTTGGTAAAGTGCAATGCGGCGTCACTGCGATTGAAGGTGCCTAGTTTGAATGGGCCTGTTTAGTTTGCAACACAGAGCTGTACTTGTTGAGTAGTTTCTTGGGGGCAAGCACGAGTAAATTGCCTGCGCAAATAAGACCAAAGCCAATAAAAGTATTGATCTGCCAAGTAAAGCCTTCAAAAAGCGTGCTGAGTACTACTGCCACAATCGGAAATAATACGATGATATAGCTGGCGCGCTCTGGACCAATATTTTTTAGTAGAGAAAAGTAACATGCAAACGCAATCACAGTGCCAAAAACAGAAAGGTAAAGCAGAGAGAGCCAGTAACTGGTGTCGGCCTGTGCCACAAATGACAGTGGGCTGAAGGCAATATATGCGCCAAGCAGCACACTGCTGTACAGCATGCCCCAAGCGTTGCCCTCTAATACGCCAATGGCACGATTTGAGTTGCGGATACTGACCATATTTCCCAATGATGCGACAAAGGTTCCTGCCAGTGCCAATGCTAGGCCAACCAAGGTATTCGAAGATAAATCGGCAGTCCCTAATTCATCCCAAAACAAACTGACGATCCCAGCTACACCCAAAGCCGCGCCAATATAGCTTTTAAAGGCAATTGGTTTGGCAAAAAATAGGCGAGTATTGATCATGTTTAAGATCAGCATAAAGGAGAAGGCGATAGATGCCATCGCTGAGGATAAACTGCCTTGTGCCCAGTAAAGAAGTAGGTAATTGAGCCCAAAGTTACCTATGGCCAAAAGTATGAAAAAACTGTGATCAACGAGCTTAAACCGCATGGGAAGCTGTCGCCAAACAACAAAGCCCCACATACAAAGTGCGGAAATAGCAAAGCGATAAAAGAGTGATACAACTTCGTTGACTTGACCTAGCTGGAATTCAATGGCCAGCCAAGTTGAGCCCCAAATAAGAACGGTAATGATATATAACAGCCAATCTCTCATTGTTGGTCCTTGTGTAATTGGATTATTGCGACAAGGAGCAGTTTACTCGGATAATCTGTGTATAATAGATACAGAAAAAGTCATTTTTAACCTATACAGATTGATGGTGGAGTAATCGCGTGCAAAGCAGTCAATTCCTTTATCAACAAGTCATTGAAGTGATCAATGACATGATCTCTCAGCAAGTGCTCAAGCCAGGAGATAAACTTCCTTCGTTGCGAAAACTCGCGCAGCAACTGTCAGTCAGTATCCCGACAGTTAAACAAGCCTATTATCATCTTGAAGGGCAAGGGAGAATCTATTCGAAGGAAAAGTCCGGCTACTTTTTATTTAACGGTGAGCAAAATACCTTGCCAAGGCGCTGCAAGTTGCCCATTAACCCGACTCAGGTCAACAAGCAGTCTTTAATTGAGCAGGTATATGAAGGGATACACGCGCCACACGAGGCGAAATTTGGCATTGCTAACCCGGTGACAGCGATGGGAGATGAAGCTATATTGGCAAAAATGATGCGCAGCGCCTTAAAACAAGCAGGTGAGCAACTGCTGCAGTATGGCGCTATGGATGGGCTTTTGAAGTTAAAGCAACAGATAGTGCAACGTTATTTGCACATGGGATTATCTGTAGTCGCCGATGATATTGTTATCACTAATGGTGCCCAAGAAGCACTGGCGATTGCCTTGCAGTGCGTGACGCAACCCGGAGACGTCGTTGCAATTGAGTCTCCTGGCTATTTTGGCATCATAGAACTAATTGAAAACCTTGGACTACAAGCAATTGAAATTCCAGTGTGTCCTGATGATGGATTATGGCTGGAAGATTTAGCACATGCGCTGACCAAGCACGACGTAAAAGCATGCGTGTGCTCAACGAGCATTAATAATCCGATTGGTAGCTTTATGCCGGACAGCCGCCGTCAAAGCTTGTTACAAATGTTGGTCGAAAATAACGTCACGCTCATCGAGGATGATGTATATGGCGATTTGTATTTTACCAAGCACCGTGGCAAGCCTGCTCAGTATTACGCTCAACCGGGGCAAGTGATCACCTGTGACTCATTTTCTAAAACAGCGGCCCCGAGTTATCGAGTTGGGTGGATGTTGGCACCAGGACATGCCGCCAGAGCACGTCGATATAAACGGGCGCTGAGCTGCTCTTCATCGCTGATCAATCAATGGGTATTGGCCGAGTATTTAGCTTCGGGCGCTTATGATCGCCATCTCAAAAAGTTGCGACTGCGGTTACAGGAAAACAAACAAAAAATGCTGGCCTGTATTCGCAGTGCTTTTCCAATTGAGACACGGATCAGCGATCCGCGTGGCGGATGTGTTGTCTGGTTGGAGCTGGGTGCGAGTATAGATGGTGGTACATTGTTCAATATGGCAATGGCCCAAGGGATCAGTTTAACGCCCGGACAGTTGTTTAGTGCGTCTGAGCGGTTTCAAAATTGTATACGACTGAGTTATGGACTGCCTTGGCAGGACAAACATGAAGCGAGCTTAAAGCGATTGGGAGAGCTGGTACAAGTACTGAGCGACAAGAAGAGGGGGCCTTAAACAGCGCCCACTCATTGGTTGGAATGCTATCTTACTTATTGGGGTTTGGTGTGCATCAATGCGTACCCAGACAGCGTCGGCATTGACTGTGCTAGATGAGCTTCTTGCTGGGCTATCTGTGCAAACTGATCACATAATGAGTCTGCACTTGCTTCAAGCTGTTCTGCTTGCGCATTTATTCGGTGTTCAAAATTGGCACCTAATTGTTCCATGCGTTGCTCAAAGACACTGATGTCACCGTCCGCGTTTTTCATTTCAGAGCCCAGTGAAATGAGCAGTGTACCGATTGACTCAAACATGGCACTTTTCACTGCGCTTTCAACACGGGACTCAAATTGATGCTCGAATTGTTCGCCAAATTCAGCCATGGTTTGCTCACCCATGACAAAAGTACCCTCTTGGTAAAAGGTATTTTGTACTTCCACACTTAGTTCATCGAGGATCTCTGATAGGTCATCAAAGCTGTTTAAATTGAATGTTGTGGCAACTTCATTTAAAGCAACCTCGGCCAGATCGACCGCTTGTGTCGCGACTTCGGCGACTTTTGGTAATTCAGCCCGCAATGTTTCTGCATAAAAAGAGAGCGCTTGGCGTTGCTGCGGTGTCACTGTGATTATTTGCCCATTAACAGACAAGGTACCGTCTGCAGCGATCATCATATTTTGGTTATTGGCTTGTGTTATTGAGATCTCTTCGGGAGTGATTTTGACATCATTTTTGAACTCTAACTGGCAGTTATCACTAGAGATTGAAAAGTTGTGATCGCTATGCGCATAGACAGAGGAAGACGATAAAATTGCAAGTGTAATTAAAGTGGTTTTCATGGCTTGGCTCTTATTTTTTGTTGATGACACTTTGTGTGTTCCAAGTATGATGCCAATTTTTAAAGCCTTTATTTTTCAAGCGTATATGGTTTTTGTCGAGATGGGAGGTTAAGTGAGAAATAACCTTTAAACTAAAATTTGGCCATTTTACTCATAAATTGGTTTAATTTGTTTTATTAATCGTCACGATAAAAATCATTCACTGTCCAAGAGGCTTATTTCGAGCTAAATACTTTATAAGTCGTAATGTGTCTGTGGGGAGGTCTTTTCGCCCTTTCCAGTTATGCACACAGTAGTAAACAGCTACATCCGTGTATTGAAAGTTAATCTCTAAAGGTTAAATAGGAGCTTATCATGGGTAAAACATATTCCTATGATCCATTGGATGACGAATATCAAGAAGAATTTGGCGTACTGAGTGAAAAGGATGTTAATAAGCAGCGGCAAAAGGTCAGAAAAAAGCTAGATGAGTACTTAGAGCAAAAGCGATTGCGGCGACATTTAGGAGATGATGAATTTGATTTTTTTGATGAGTAGTTTCACAGCATGAAAGAGAGCGACGGTGATGCTCTCTTTATATGTGCTGTATTTTGGCGATTAATCTTTAAATGATTTGTGACAATCTTTACAGCCTTGCGCCCACTTGCCAAATGCTTTGGCAATCACCTTTTTGTCTCCAGATTCTGACGCTGTAGCGAGCGCTTGCGCATACTTTGCGAAGTCTGCCGCTTTTTTATCAAATGTTGCTCTGTCGCTCCATATTTCTGGTAAAGCGCTGGTATCGCCCTTATCGGTGCCCGCGATAAACGCTTCCCATGGCATATTAGAAAGTTGGGCTGCATTGTGAGCACGTTGTTTGAAACGTTCTGCATCAAATGGCACTTTACCTTTAAGCATGTCACCCATATCACCAATCTGATAGCGAATTAATTGAAACGCTGCTTTGCGATACTCAATGGCATCCTCTTTTTCTTTAAATAGTGTGTTGGCTTGACTTTGCATACTGAAACCCGCCAGCAAGGTTACTAGTGTTAATAACTTTTTCATAAGTTGCCCCTTAAATAAATAATTCTATCCCTTTTTAAGGGTTTCAATAGGATTTAGCAAGATTCTGAGTTCAACGGTGGAGCAAGCGGTACAAAGTGAAAACAAACTGTTTACTTTATGGGTCCAAATTAGTGGCTCATTTACAGTAAATTTAATTTAGATCTGTTTACTTTTCTTCACATTGTTTATTTTTCTTTTAAAACAACATGTTATGGTGTTGAATAAAATTAAAGTTCAAAAAATGTAACTTAATTGTATTTCCATTATTGCAATTAACCATGTAGTCACATTATATTGATGAATGATTCTACTCTCTAAATATAAATAAACACCAAATTAAACAACAAGTCCTAGGGGAAACTATGGCCAAGTATTCATTTAAAGCGACAGCGGTAGCTATGGCTGTCTCAGGTGCTCTTTCAGCAGCATCAGTAAGTGCTGCGACATTAGAGACCAACACTCGTTCAATTAACACAGAAGTAGCAAAAGTAGAGCTATCTGCAAAGCAAGAAAATAGAGCTGAAGCTTTCTTAGTCGTGTTAAAGCAAGAAACTGCTGCAAACCTAATGGAGCGTGGTAATTACTCAGTAAGTGATGCACGCCAAACGGTTGCATCTGTAGAGACGTTACAAACAACAGTTAAACGTGATTTAGCAAGCCTAAATGCAGACATCAAAGTTGTTGGTTCTACTAAACTATTAGCATCTACACTGATTGTTGAAGCGTCAGATGAAGCACTTGAAAAGATTAAAAAGAATAACAATGTAGCGCGCATCTTACCTCTATATGACTATGAGCTACATGTTGCTGATGCAAACAATTACATCCAAGCTGCACCTATTAACACTGCAGGTTTCACTGGTACTGGCCAAAAAGTGGCTGTACTAGATACAGGTATTGACTACACGCACAAAGTATTTGGCGGCGCGGGTACACAAGAAGCGTATGACGCAGCACAGGCAGATCCTGCAGCGGTAACATGGCCACAAGGTCAAGTTGTTGGCGGTTACGACTTTATGCGTAACGATGCTGACCCGATTGAAAACGATCCAGCTAACCCAACTGAAGATGACGCACCAACATCTCATGGTACGTCTGTATCTCACTCTGTAACGGGTATTGCTCCTGATGTTGAACTTTACGTTTACTCAGTGTGTGGTGGCGGTTGTCCATTTGCAGCTCAGCTAGGTGCACTAGAAGCGGCAATGGACCCTAATGGTGACGGTGATATCAGCGACCGCGTTGATGTAATCAATATGTCACTAGGTGGTGAATTCGGTTCTACAGATCGTGAAGACGGTACGCAATTCCTAATCCATCAAGCAGTTAAAATGGGTACTAACGTTGTTATCTCAGCGGGTAACGATGGTAACCACCCATTCCGTATCGGTGGTCCAAGCACGACTCCAAATGCTCTATCTGTAGGTGCAATGGGTCACCCTGTACTACCTGACCTATTTGCAGTTGGTACTTTAAATGGCGACCGTATCGATGTAGGTACTGCGAGCTTTGGTCCACAAGACCCGTTCTCATTCACTAACACAGATACAGAACTTGTTTACCCTGAAGCAAATCAAAATGGTTGTAACATCCCTGATCCAGATAACGAAGGTGAAGTGTTAAATCCATTTGAAGGCATGGACTTCACAGGTAAAGCAGTACTGATTGACCGTGGTGCATGTGCATTTGTTGACAAAGCATTGAATGCCCAAGCTAAAGGTGCAAAATACGTTATCATTGCTAACAATGTTGAAGGTGGTGCGCCAGGTCTTGGTGGTTCAAGTGACGCGGTAACTGTACCAACTATTTCTGTATCTCTAGATACAGGTACTGCAATTAAAGCGGTATTGGCAGCTGGTAACCAACCAACGTTTAACTTTGGTATTGAATCACACGTTGCAATTGACAGTGTGGCTGATTTCTCTTCTCGTGGTCCTTCAATGGATGGCCTACTTAAGCCAGAAATTACAGCGCCAGGTGTTAACATCCAGGTTGCTGCAACAGGTACACTTGACCAGCTAGCTGGTGCGACAGGTACTTCTTTCTCTGGCCCAATCACTGCAGGTGCTGTTGCACTAGTACGTGAAGCGCGTCCTGAGCTAAGTGCTGCACAAGTGAAAGCGGTACTAATGAATACTGCAAACCTTAATGTATTCATGGAGCCAAAATCACTAAATGCGGAAACAGAACTAGCGCCAATCAGCTTAATCGGTGCCGGTCTTGTTGATGTTAAGAAGGCAGTTGATTCACAAACTGTTGCATGGGTACACCATGATGACTATGACACAATTCAAGCTGCACTTTCATTTGGTTTTGACGTCTTAGAAGAAACAACAACTTATACTAAGACTGTATATGTTAAGAACTTCCACACTGAAGCGAAAACATATAACTTACGTACTGAAGATCGCTACACAAGTGATACAGATCTAGGTGCAACAAGCTGGAAATTCCCTGCGTCAGTTACAGTTGCTGCTGGTGAAACTGCTTCTTTCCAAGTTGAGTTAACAATTGACCCAAGTAAACTGCCTGCATGGAGCCTACCTAACCCACAAGGTGCAAATGACCTAACTGCACGTGCGGCGGCGTTGACTCTTTCTGAGCTAGACGGTGCACTAATTTTTGATGACCAATCTCTAGATGGCGATCATGACATCCACATGGTTTACCATGTTTTACCACGTGCAAATGAAGGTGTTGAAGTATCTGTACTTGAAGAAGGCGACAAGCGCATTCAAGTAACAAACAACGGTTTCACAACCTTTAACGTTGTAACAGATCAGTTGGTTGCAGTAGGTGAAGAAGCATCTGCAGAAGACAAGCAATTCAATATCCTAAGCACGTCATTCAACGTATACGGTAGCGATTCATGTGCTTCTGGCGCATTGTTCACGGCTTCAATGGCACTACGTGATGAGCTAACAATGCACCGTCAAGCGGGTTACCGTATGACATTAGATGTTAACTACGATGGTGTACCTGATTTCTTCTTACAAAACTACAACGATGTAGGTCGTAGTGCAGCCGTTATCGGTCGTGCTCGTACATTGAGTGGTCCAATTGTAGACGGTGAAGATCAGTGGAGATTCTTGTCAGCTATGTTCCACGAAGGTGGTACTAACACAATTACATTCTCTGGTTGTACTAGCCTAATCGGTTTAGACACGTCTAACCTTGGCGACAAGATCATGATCGAAGCGCAAGCGGGTATTGGTAACTATCAATCAGGTATCTTCGAAGTAACTGACTCTTTAACAGGTCACACTACATTCGAAACTGCGCCAGCATCTCTAGTTGATGCAGATGGTAACCGTGTTGAGTCTCTAGCACCGGGCGCATCAGCGTTTGTTGATAGCTACAAGCCATTCACACTAGCGTCAGATGACCAAATCTTAGCTAATATTACAGCAGATATGCTACCAGCAGTTGTGGTACCTATGATTGCTGATGCAGACTTAGAAGTTTCTGAAGATGCAGAAGTAGGCCATGTAATTGGTCAGCTAGAAGTCGTTGAACAAGACGGTGCTGCTAAGGTTTCTGAGTTTGAGCTTGTTGCTCGTTCACACTCAGGTATCACAGTAAACAGAGACGGTTCAGTTGTTGTTGCTGAAGGTGAGCCTCTTGACTACGATGCAGGCGTAATGTCAGTTGAACTAACTGTTGTTGCACACGATGAAAAAGGCTTCAAGTCAGAGCCAACAAATATCATTGTTGACGTGTTAAACGCGGTTGACGAAGATTCAGAGAAAGCACCATATGTTGCTGAAGGCCAAGAGTTTGACGTTGAAGAAAACGCAGACCTAGGTACTGAAGTTGGTATGCTTGAGTTCATGGACCAAGACGACAATGTTTCTTCATTCAAAGTTGAAGGTTCTGATGCAATTGCAATTGACGCAGAAGGTAACATCACTGTTGCTGGCGAAATTGACTTTGACATGGGTGAGTCTTTCGAAGTAACTGTAACTGCGGTTGATGCAGATGGCCTTGAGTCTGAAGCGGTAACTGTCGTATTCAACGTTGAAGAAGACGAGTACGAAGGTAAGCCAATGATCGAAGAAGGTCAGAGCTTCAACATCGAAGAAAATAGCCCAATTGGTACTGTAATTGGTCAGCTAACGTTCTCTGATTTCGACAATGATGTTGTTGAGTTCATGGTAGCGGGTACTACGTTAATCACGATTAACGAACAAGGTCAGCTAATCGTTGCTGGTAACCTAGACTTCGAATTCGACCGTCAGTTCAGCTTCGACGTAACTGCGAAAGATGCGGCAGGTAAATACTCTGACGACGTTCGCGTTGAAGTTCGCTTAATTGATGTAAGCGAAGACAATGGTGACGACGATGACGATTCAGGTTCACTAGCTTGGTTGACACTACTAGCTGCACCATTTGCTGCACTACGTCGCCGTAAGCAAAAGTAATATGATTGATATCAGCTAGGTCTGATAACTAATCAAACATAATAAACACCGGCTTTGAGCCGGTGTTTTTTTATTTCTAGTCAGGATAACTTTTTTGAAACTCTCGGGCAGTAGCCTAGATCTATGAAATGGTGGATCTGCAACACCTGCACTATATGAGAGGGAGAGTTATAGCTGAGTTTGTATGGAGGGAGCGGAACTTATATAGACTTATATAAACCCGCCAGAAAATAGGGAAACGACTGAATTGAGCGCTTACCCTATATCTTTAAAAATCATACCGCGCCGCATACTACGTGTTGCCAGCATGACCTCAGCGAGCAATGCCAAAAAAGCCCCAATTAAAAGCAGCATGGCAGCAATGAAGCAGCTTGAAACCGTGATACCAAGTGACCACGTATAGAGGTGTGAAATAAACAGCAGGACGACCACTGCACACACCATGAGTGCACTAAGGACGCTCATGCTAAAAGCGATGTGAATGCAGCGAGAGCGCTTTAGCAAAGCGCGCATTTCTTGGGTGAGCGTAAAATGTAGGGTGTCATCTTGATTGGCATTGAGCTTTCTATCAAGTAAACGTGCTCGGTCTGTAATACGCGCTAATCGATTAGATAAAACCCCCAAAAATGCGGCGATCCCTGTTAATAGAAAGACTGGGGCCACAGCGGTTTGGATCACTTTGGCCATAGTTAAGATACTGACAACGTCTGAGTTTAGTTCCACTTTACCTGCTCAATTATATTTTCTGTTTCACCAATTAAAGTGTTAACGACTCGGTTGTTTTCATCAAGTAGGATCAGTCTAGGCACCCCTTTATTGGCATATTGGCTGTAAACATTGCGCTGTTCATCTGTGATGAGGGGAAAAGAGACATTATAGTCAACAGCAAATTGTGCAAGTGATTCAGAGGTTTCTTCTCGGCCAATTGCGACAATCGTGAGATTGTGATCAGTGACTAAAGGAGAAGCGTTGAGTGCATTAAACATACGTTGTGAGTCTGAACACCAAGTAGCGAAGAAGATGACAAGCTTTTTGCCTGGAGCATTAGCCAAATCGATAGGCTGACCATGGATGTCTTTAAATGTCAGATGTTTAAATATGTCGCCTGGGCTAATATAGGTTTCATAGTCCGGGTTAGGGGCGGTCGATTCAGTGGTGCCACATGCGCTTATGGTTAGACATGCGGCGGCGAGAAAACTGATTGTGAGCTGACTTTTTATCATTGTTGATTTCCTTATGGTAGGCTGGTCCTATTTACGCGTATTTTTAATCACATAGCAAGCTTTGTGATTGCTGTATTTCCAACACATTTTGTCTTTTTATTATGGTTTATCTAAGTCTTTTTTTCAGCGCATTTATTGCTGCGACGCTGTTACCTGCGGCATCGGAGTTACTGCTCACCAGTATGGTTGTTAAGCAATCTGGTCATGTATTTTTGCTTTGGTGTAGCGCAACCATCGGCAACGTGCTCGGAAGTTGTGTGAATTATTACCTTGGCACGCAAGTTGAGCGGCTTAGCCATCGCCGCTGGTTTCCGGTATCGCAGAGCAGCATGGCGAGGGCACAAGCGCATTTTCAACGCTATGGCACATTTAGCCTCTTGTTTGCGTGGTTGCCGATTGTCGGCGATCCACTGACGTTAATAGCTGGGGTATTTAAAATAAGATTTAGCGTATTCTTGTTGTTGGTGAGTATTGGAAAAGGGCTTCGCTATGCCTTGGTGATAGCGTTGGCCATGGAGTTGTTTTGAGCTTGTTGGCAATGCTCCAGCCATCTGGAGCATTCGGGCTTTTTAATCTATGTTACGTGCCTTGCGCCATTCTAGTGTTAAAGATACAGAGTCAGCAAAGCGCAGCGCGTGGGGTTTATCAACTCGCACACGGGCAAAAGAAACATCCGGATGCTGGTGACACTCCGATAATATATCTGCGACTAATTTTTCTAACAGTAAAAAGTGTCCATTCTCAACGAGTTTAATTACCGATTTGGTAATCGTTTTATAATTAAGCGCATGATCAACTTCGTCTAACTGAACACATTCAGTGTCAGCGGGGTAGTGGATCTCAATATTGATAACCACGTCTTGTTTTTTTTCGCGCTCTTCGTCATTGAACCCGATGAAGGTTCGCAGCCTCAGGTTGGTGATATTGATAATCGCATTATGCATCATTGGCATGTCCTTGCAATTTAGTCGTGTTTGACGAGTTGTAAAAACTCATTGCGAGTTTTTGCATCCTCTCTGAAGTTACCTAACATGACTGAGGTGCGCATTTTCGAGTTTTGCTTTTCTACGCCACGCATCATCATGCACATGTGTTTTGCTTCGACAATCACACCAACACCTCGTGCACCCGTCACTTCTTCAACAGCTTTGGCAATTTGATGAGTCAATTGCTCCTGAATTTGAAAGCGGCGTGCATACATGTCGACAATTCGAGCAAATTTAGATAAGCCTAACACTTTGCCATTGGGAATGTAAGCAATGTGGCAACGGCCAACAAAAGGGAGCAGATGATGTTCACACATTGAGTACAATTCGATGTCTTGGATCAATACCATATCGTCAGCATCAGATGAGAACACCGCATTATTGGTTATCTCATCTAAAGTTTGTCGATAACCTTGAGTTAAGTACTCCATCGCTTTGGCCGCACGCTTAGGCGTGTCTAACAGCCCTTCTCTGTCTGCGTCTTCACCAACGGCGTTAATGATCTCTGTGTAACTGTTCTTTAATTCTTCATGCATAATAATAACTCACAAAATTTGTGCTTGGGCTTAAATCAATGCATCAAACCCAAACTTACTTTAAATGCCTGCCACCATCAACGGCGAGTGTTCTACCTGTTATATAGTTGCTGTTGAGTAAGAGCTCAATACTTGCAATGACTTCTTTGCAACCGGGCTCTATGCCCATGAGCGACTTTTTAAGGGTTTTGGCTTTATAAGCTTCATCGTCGTGCTCATTAAAAATAATAAGTGATGGAGACACTGAATTGACTTTAATGTCAGGCGCATATTTGGCTGCAAAAGAGCGACTTAAATTGTCTAAGGCAGCTTTGCTTGCAGCGTATGCAATGTGTTTGGGGCTGCCTTTTTCCGCGACATAATCCGTAATATGAATTATGTCAGTCACTTCTTGTGATGCTTGTAGTAGCGGGGCTAGCGCCATATTGAGCAAGTAGGGTACTTTGGCGTGTATGCGCATCATATCATCAAACAGGGCATCGTGATTCGGATTGAGTTTTTCACAATCCCAACTCGAAGCATTATGCACTATGGCGCGCAACGCTGGCGTATACTCACTGACTTGATGAACAAGTTTATCGATGGCGTTTGGTTCGTTGAAGTCAACTTGTATACACTTCACGCCTTGTGCAGCTAATTCTTCCACCGAATTGTGGCGCGTTCGATAGGTGACTATGAGTGGTACGTTAGCTGCGATGAAGTGCCGAGCGAGTGCAAGCCCAATACGCTGTGCTCCACCTGTGATTAAAATAGGGGCTTCCATTGGTTTCCTTTAAAATTAGTATCTTGTGGTACATTCAAATTCAAATTTGAGGTTGAATGGGTCAAGTGCCACCAGCTGATACACATAATAGATATTACGGGATAAGTTACCTTTATGATCACTAACTTAGCATGAGTTTTTATTGGCTGTACACAGATGTGTAACTATTTTGTTAAATAGTGGCGGCTGGAATAAAAATAGCGTTGGGTGCTAAGCGCACCCAATAGGATTTATTAGACTAGGGTTTAGTCATATACGGTGGGAATAGGCTGACGCTTGTGCTGAGTGCGTTGATAAATCGCAATCAGTCTTTCTTCAACCTCCTGTGAAACTGGTTTACCCTCTAAAAAGTCATCAATATTATCGTAACTTAAGCCGAGCGCAGCTTCGTCGGCCAAGCCGGGGCGATCGCATTCAAGATCAGCCGTTGGCACTTTTTCGACAAGCTGTGCAGGTGCGCCTAACTGTGCAGCCAATGAGCGCACTTGACGTTTAGACAGTCCAAATAGTGGTGCCAGATCACAGGCTCCGTCACCGAACTTGGTGTAAAACCCGGTGATGTTTTCTGCGCTATGGTCTGTACCAACAACTAAGCCTGCACTCAGCCCCGCAATTTCATACTGAGCAACCATACGCTGCCTAGCTTTTACATTACCTTTGACAAAATCAATTTGCGTTTGTGCTGGGAGTGCTAATTCTGCATCTTTCATAGCTTGAATAGCTTGCTCATGCATCGCGTCGGCGGCAGGTTTAATATTGACGGTAAGACGTGTAGTTGGCTTAATGAAATTCATCGCCATTTGTGCCTCGTCTTCATCTGCTTGCACACCATAGGGAAGACGCATAGCGATAAATTGATAAGATTTATCTTGTTGTTCTTGGTTCAATTCATCTACTGCTAGCTGGCAAAGACGACCGCACGTGGAAGAATCTACTCCACCGCTGATCCCAAGGACTAGGCTGGTGCAGTGTGCTGAAAGCAAACGCTGTTTGATAAACTGCACTCGACGAGTGATCTCTTCGGTTACATTAATAGAAGGTTTAACTTTCATTTCGGCAATTATAGCTTCGCGCATTGAATATCCTCAGGCCTCTTCATAATCTTCACAAACAGTTTAATAGATCCGTCAGTCTTGGGGCAACGATGTTTTTTGCCACAGGCAATTTAAAGCCCCAAATGTTGTTTGATTGCTTTTAGCTCAGCCTTTAATTGATTGATTTCTTCTAACAGAGCGTTGAGCTCACCTGGCTCATCAATGGATGCCGTGGGGTTGTCTGCTTGATCTGGCACGTCACCAAATAGGTGCTGATAGCGACTTTCTCGCTTACCTGGTTCTCTTTCTAATTTCACCACCAGTTCTTGTTGCTGTAATTGATTGAGCGCTTCTTCCACCTCGGTTACATTGGCAAATTCGGCAAGACGGCCACTACGAGTACGTAACTCACCTGGCGTTTGTGGGCCGCGTAAAAGTAACAAGCATACAATAGCTCGCTGCTGCTCATTTAATTGCAGGCTACTAAACTCGGTATTACAAAAGCGGTGAGTGTATTTAGAAACACGGCCTGACAAAGCTTCATCACACATAACTAAACGCTGAGATTTCAGTTCTGACAGACCATCTAAAACCTCAGCTTCTGTGAGCGCTAGTACGGGCTCTCTATTCGACTTTTGGTTGCAGGCATTGGTCAGTGCATTTACAGAAAGAGGATATTGATCCGGTGTGGTGGTTTCTTTTTCCAGCAAACAACCAATCAAGCGTTGTTCGATTTTAGTGAGCTTCATAGTTTCCCTTTTCAAGTAGTATCGTAAACGAAGTTTGGACACCGCTTGTTGGCTTTGTGGCAAGGAACCAAATCGAAATAAGGGTGTCAGTAATTTGCTTTACTCTATGCTATTTAAAGATATTTTCCTAGTTGAGCCAGTCCATTCTTGTAGTGATTTTGTCAACAAATCAAAATTGATTGGCTTGCTCAAGTAGGCGTCCATACCTGCGGCTAGGCACTTTTCTTCATCGCCTTCCATTGCATTTGCGGTGAGTGCGATAATTATAGTGTCTTGATGCTGCTTACCACATTTTCCATGGCGTATTTCTTGGGTGGCTGTGTAACCATCCATTTCTGGCATTTGACAGTCCATCAGGATCACATCATAGGGTTGCTCTAGGCTTTGTAAATGCTCTATTGCAAGGCGGCCATTGGTTGCACACTGTGCCTTTATGCCTATTTTGGCAAGTAAGCTAAGTGCCACAGTTTGGTTGATTTTGTTATCTTCGACTAACAAAACAGAGCAATTGAGCTGCACATCTTGGTTCTCTGATTTGGCAGTGGGCCTTTTTTGCACCAGTGCCAGCGCGTTGGCAGGTGTGAGTGGTGCAAGTATGGTATTGCAGTCGTGAGCATGCGGCAATGCATCGAGTTCTTCAGGTGTGTGGCACAAAATGGCGTAGTTGAGTTGATGCTTTTTTATAAACGTAAACAAGGCTTGTGAAACCAACTCTGTACTGTGATTTAATACTGTGGCTGTGACGATAAGCGCGGGATGAGAGTTGCACTGTGATTCACAAAACTCAAGGGCATCTGGAATAGTTAAAAAGTGCTCTGTCGGAACTCGCCATGCATTGAGCATGTGCCGCGCACTCAGCTCTGTTTGAGCGTGCTGGTCTATTATAAGCAGGTAGTCACTGGTACTGTCTAACGCTTTTATGGGCTGTGCATCTTGCAGTTCAATATAAAAAGTAAAAGTGCTGCCAACACTGAGCTTACTATAAGCATGCAGCGCCCCGCCAAGTAATTCGCACAGCTGTTTGGCGATGGTTAGGCCTAGCCCAGTACCGCCAAATTTGCGAGTGGTGGAGGGATCAGCCTGTGTAAATGAGTCAAAGATTTTGTCGAGCTGTGCTTTGCTGATCCCAATGCCTGTATCTTCGATACTACACCATAATCGCGTGTTTTGGTTACTTTGCTCTGTATAACAAGTTAGGGTGATCTTGCCATTTTCAGTGAATTTGATGGCATTACTGATCAAGTTGTTCAGTACTTGTTTTAATCTGTGTGGATCTGTTTTCGCAAATTGATATTGCATATTACGGCTGTCGAGAAACAGCTCGGTATGCTGCTCAATGGCTTTAGGGGCAAAGGCTGAAAAGCAGTCACTAATAATCTGAATTAAGTCACATTGCACCGTATCAATTGACATTTTTCCGGCTTCGATTTTTGAAAAATCGAGAATGTCGTTGATGATAGTTAATAAAGACTCCGCAGAGCTCTGGGCTAAGGTTAAATGGCGTCTTTGCCCGTCATTTAAGGTCGAACCACTCAAGATATTCAGCATACCGAGTATGCCATTCATTGGAGTACGAATTTCATGACTCATGCTGGCCAAAAAGGATGCTTTGACTTTGGCGGATTGCTCCGCCAATTCTTTTTCCATGATCGCCTTATGTTGTGCTTTTTGCTGCTGTTGACTACTAAACAGGCTTGCCAGCATGGCTGCAATGGCTTTCAAAAAACGTTTATCACTTTGGGTCCATTGTGGATATGCGGTAGTAAACTCCGCTGTTAACGTGCCGTATAGCGTGTCTTTAAAAAATATGGGCACAAATACAATTGCATCTATTTCAAATGGCGAGAGATATTGCTCATTGATCACTCGGGTTACAGGGTGGCTTTTTGCCGCCCACGCTTCGATGATATTTTTATCGGCCAGAGCACTAAACAGCGCAGCCTGAGAGGTTTTTCGCCATGGAGGGTAGTGCTGTAAGCTGTCTTTTTTAGTATTACTAAAACAGACCGGGTAGAGGTGAGTTTGCTCCTCACTGAATAGCCAGATGCTGGCTCGGGATGCGTTGACACCTTGGCAGGTCGTGTCAATACACAATTCTTGCGCTCTATCTAAGTGGTTGTTTAATATGGCTTCATGAGTGCTAAGCTGGGCCAAAAGCTCATTGTTTTTGGCGACTTTTTCATGCTCGACTTCCATGGTTTTACGCTGATGGATATTTTGAATTGAACCATATACTTCGAGTGTTTTGCGACCCGAAGTTTTAGTTTGTGCTTTGATAAGCACCCAGCAAGGAGGTTTATCTTTAGGAACTACTAAAAACTCTCCTTGGAAACCCTGACCCTTCTTAATAGCTGTACTCATGGCATCTTGAAATTTCTTACGCTGTGCACCCTCTTTAAAAAACTCGGTACTGCCCATCCACGAGGGTTGGTAATGTGTTGGTACATTAAAAATTTGCTTGGTCACTGTGGA
Organism: Pseudoalteromonas obscura; assembly: GCF_030135505.1. Lineage (NCBI taxonomy): Bacteria > Pseudomonadati > Pseudomonadota > Gammaproteobacteria > Alteromonadales > Pseudoalteromonadaceae > Pseudoalteromonas > Pseudoalteromonas obscura. The sequence goes on along the minus strand of NZ_JASJUT010000012.1, from coordinate 43,568 downwards.
CCAGTTGATGTGATGGTTACTCAATTCCACAGCCCATGCTCCAACTTCAGCTAAAGATCCCATACTGGTTAAGGAGTTGGCTTGATCTTCAAGCTGTTTTAGCAAGCGCGTAAAAAAGATAAAAGCGACAACAAATATTATCACGATAGTGAGCAGTGCCAGTCGAAACGGCCACAGTGCAGAATCCTCTCCTGACCAACCAAACCTTGGTGCAGCATAGAGCAACCAAGAGCCAGAAGGCACATTTATCTCAAAGGATAGTGGATTGAGGTGTTGGATATCACTTGAGCCATAAAAATAGGCTCCTTGTTCTCCACGAGCGTGTTGTCCACGAATGGCAATTTGGTAGTTGTCTTCCAGTTCATTTAGTCGGGCGCTTTGATACAATTTTTGCATATCAATGACCACTGAGAGTAGCCCCCAAAACTGATCCTCGGAATTAAAAACGGGCACCCGTGCTATTAACGCTTCTCCGCCTTGGACAAGCTGAAGGGGGCCTGCTAATACGATTTCTCTGGTTTCCTGAGCTTTTAGCGCTTCAATTCGTTGAGTAGGGTGAGTGCGGTAGTTTAACCCGATTGCTTTTTCATTGCCCTCGAGTGGATAGACAAACTGTAAGATCATATCCGGTGCTGCGCCCAAATTGCGCAGTATGTCATCCGACTCGAATAAAGGGGATGCTATATTTGAAAATTTTTGTTGGCTGAGTTGCTCTTCATTGGCAAGAGCAATTGCAAGCCCACGCACTAATTGAATATTAGCTGCAAGTTGTCCCTCTATGCGGGTACGGTAGACATTGACTTGTTCATAAGTACGGTTTTTTTGTACTTCTATGAGGTGCTTATGGTTAACACGGTCAACATACCAACCCGTGGCGATGATCACCGTCAGTAGCATTAACACTCCAAGCTTGGATAATATTGCTTTCCTTGGCGGCACAACATTCTCAGTTTGCATGTTTTATCTGTCGGATCCATGAATTATTTAACTATAGTTGTCTTGCCTAAAAGTCGCCAAATCAAACCTTGTTTAAACCAAGCTTAAATAAATTGCAAAAAAAGCGTCGTAAATTTAAAGCATCAAAAGTGTCTTTGAACGTGGTGAAATGAATTGCTATAACTGTGTTGGCGAATAGAGTAAGTTGCAACGGTGCGTATCACCCGCTTATTTGTAGAAAGGAAAGTATATGTTGAAATGGTTTAGGATTAGTGTCTCGGTCTTAGTTATAGGCATATTGACGCTTACAGCAGCAATATATGGGGTACTCTCACTGAGTTTACCTGCTTTGGATGGTCATACTCAAAGCAGCAATTTGCAAGCAAACAGCAAACTGAGTCGGGATGCGCTAGGGCAGGCAGTGATCCATGCGCAAAATCGTCAAGATGCAGCATATACGATGGGTTATGCGCATGGTCAGGATCGTTTCTTCCAGATGGACTTACTGCGTCGAAATGCCGCCGGTGAGTTGAGTGAGCTTTTTGGTGAAGGGGCTGTTTCACTTGATAAATCCCTTCGGTTTCATCAGTTCAGAAAGCGTAGTGAAGAGATTTTTGCAACTTTGAGCGCAGCGGAGCAAACCTTACTACAAGTTTACGCTCAAGGCGTCAATGATGGTCGACTGCAATCAGGCATGTCAAACTTCGAATATCTATTGCTTGGTGCTCAAGCCAAAGATTGGCGTCCTGCGGATTCCTTGTTAGTTATATTCAGTATGTATCTCGACTTACAGACTGCCACGTTCAAAAGAGATAAAACACTGATCCATATTGCTGAGCAGTTTGGCCAGCCTATGGTCGACTTTATTCTTCAGCCAAGTCAATTCCAAGCTGCACTGGATGGCAGCCAGTTGTCCACAGCGACAGTGCCGATCCCTGCTTTGACACCGTCAGTTAATGTTGCGAAAAATGTGACACACATTGAGGCAACTCCTGTTTACGGCAGTAATAATTGGGCTGTGACTGGGAGTTTGACTGAAACAGGTGCTGCGATGGTATCTGACGATATGCATCTTGGCCTTAATGTGCCGTCCATTTGGTATCGTGCTCAACTAAATTACCATGCTGACTCAGCTAAGCCTGTGACGGTAACAGGTGTCAGTTTACCTGGCGTGCCTGCCATTGTGGTTGGTAGCAATGAGCATATTGCATGGGGTTTTACCAATGGGTATTTGGATACAGCAGATTGGATTGAGCTATCAGAGCAAGATGAGGTGCAAACGGTACTTGAAGAGATCAAGCTGCCAAATGGTGAGGTGCGGACCTACTCGCTCCCTATGAGCCAATTTGGTCCAGTTAAGCAGTTCAACAATAAGCGTTATGCGCTGCAATGGGTTGCACATCAACCTTATGCTGTAAATCTGAACTTGCTAAAGTTGGAGCAAGTGGAATCTGTAGAACAAGCACTCAAGGTCGCAACTGATGTCGGGATCCCAGTACAAAACCTGATGGTAGTTGATAATCGGGGTAATGCGGCTTGGCAACCGATAGGCGCTTTGCCATCTCGAGTCTTTCCCAGTGATTTGGCTGTCCCATCTGTGCGAGCAGAATCATTGCTTTGGAAAGCGAATGAAGCGGTTCGTCCACAAGTGATCAATCCCGACAATGGCAAGCTATGGACTGCTAATTCACGAGTGATGTCGGCTATAGATCATCGCCGCTTTGGCGATGGAGGATACGCGTTGGGAGCGCGTGCAGTTCAAATTCGAGACCGATTGCTGGCAGCTGAACAATTTACTGAAACAGATTTCAATAAACTGCAACTAGACAATGAAGCGCGCTTTTTAATGCCATGGCATGACTTGTTGGTGAATACACTCACAAGTGCGTCAGGAAAAGAGCAAAATTACAAACAGGCGCTGGCCCATTTGGCTAATTGGCAAGCTTGCGCATGCACGGGTTCAGTCGGTTATACCCTAGTGAAGTTTTTTAGAAAGAGTGTGATCGATATTGTTTTTAGCCCCGTTGAGCAGTATCTGCAAGGCCAAGATGAAACACTGGCACATTTAGCGCGCTACTTTGAGCCAGCCTTGTGGCAGTTGATCCAAACACAGCCCCGTGCTTGGTTAGCGGGGCATCAAGATTGGCAGCACTTATTAGAAGCGGCATATTTACGTACTCATGCTAGGCTGCAAACTCAATTTGGCGCTGGAATGGCTAATTGGACATGGGGCGAGGTGAATACTTTGACCGTACAGCATCCATTTAGTCAGCAAATGCCATTTTTGAGCCGCTTTTTAGATATGCCCGCTGTTCCCGGGTTTGGCGATAGTTTTATGCCTGCAGTTCAGGGAAAAAGTTTTGGTGCATCGCAGCGCTTTATCGCTCAGCCGGGTCATTTGGAAAATGCAGTAATGACGGTTGCAGGGGGACAAAGCGGTCACCCTCTATCACCTTATTATCGCAAGGGCTTTGGTGCATATGCTGAAGGTCAACTGACACCTTTGTTACCTGGTAGTATACAGCACACCATTACGTTTTCGGCTCAGTAAAAAGTTATTGTAGAGAGTGTTGAACCGCATCTGAGTGGGCGCTGGTGGTGCGGTTTCGCCCTCTAGCTTTACTCATATATAACGCATCATCAGCGAGCTTGACGGCAACTCGAAACGGCAACGCAGGATGCCACTGAGCAATGCCAAAACTCATGGTGACAGGCAGGCGCTGATCATTAAACGCGTGCGTTGCAATGTCACGGCGCAAGCTTTCAATACGAGCTTGCGTTGTGGTTAAATCACAGTTGACGAGCACCAGTAAGAACTCTTCTCCTCCCCACCGTACCGCAATGTCTGAGTGTAATGTGTGTTGCTGTATTTTCGATGCAACTTCAATAAGAACCTCATCACCTATTTCATGACCATATTTATCATTAATGGTTTTAAAGTGATCAATATCGGCCATGATGACGGATAATTGCTGTGATGTTTCAATACTATTCTCTTGAGCATTGTTGATCAGTTCTTTAGCGTAGCGGCGGTTAAATAGGTTAGTCAGGGGATCGATGGCGGCCATCTGGGCGAGTTGATAACGGTTTGAAAATGAAACCTCTCTAATATGGCCAATGGTATAAATATTGGGTAGGGCACATATAAGCACATTGATAAAGTGAATATAAGGTGCAAATTCACTGAATAAAAAAGTGTTTTGTACCGTGTTGAACAGTTCAAAGAGCATGGCAAACGTAAGTATTAATAACAGAGCCAGCGCTGACGCAAATTTCAATTTGAGTTGATAATCAAGCAAGATAAGGCTGGCAATGGTCCAAAGATAATATTGAAACCCATAGTCCATGCCCAGTGTGGCACACACGAAAACGGAGTGCACTGTAACTTCAATGCAAAACAGTCTCAGGGCCAGAGGGGTTTGGTGCATGTATAACAGTTTGATCCCCACAGACCACGCAATCACACTGCCGACATTAACTGCGGCTAATACCCAAATATCACAGTACCAAAAGAAAACCAGCAACAGACTGTGAAGCGCCAAACAGTAATAAGCCAGCTGTTTGAACAAGCGGTTTTTTACCAGTTCGACAGTATCTGGCTGACTAAAGTAATGTTGACGTGTTGCCACCCCAACTCCATTTGTATTTCACCGTTACTACAGTATAGGAGAAGTATTACAAGCTGAAAACTTGCTGGGGAATAAGTGATGCGGTGAACAATATGCAGTGCAAATGAGGGCATCACAGTGCGATAATATCATCCGCCATTACTAAAACAGCCGCGAGTGCGATTAAACTGAGCCCCAGCGTATCGCGCTTTTTGGGCGGAGACTTGAGCCAATAAGTTGCGATTAACATAGTAAAAAACACTTCGATTTGGCCTAAGGTTTTAACATAGGCGACGTGCTGCAAACTCATGGCGCTGAACCAACCGATAGAGCCAATGCAGCTGGTAGTGCTGATCAACAACACGATTGGGAGATGTGCTCTGAGCGATTTCCAAATTTGAGGTTCTGTAAGCCAGGCATACCCACTTAATAAGAGAGTTTGGCAACAGAGCACAGAGAGTAAAACCCAGCCAGCACTATGTGGAAAAGGTAGCGCCAAGGTCAGCGCGGCTTCTCGCACCCACAGCGATGTTAATGCAAAGCAGGTGCCGCATAAGATACCAATTGCTGCGGTTTTAAAGTTGAGTTGTTTAAAGCTGAATCCGCTGAGTAGGAAAACTGCAATCCCACCGATCAGCACGCCAATCCAGCCTAAGAATGTCAAAGCCGAACCAAAAAATAACATACCGAGTATCGCCGCCATTAAGGCTTCACTTTTTGCTAATCCTGCACCCGTTGCAAAGTTCTTTTGTTTAAATAGCACTACCATGAGCGCAGTCGCGATGATCTGCATGATGCTGGCGCCTAGGATATAGATTAATAAGGTATGTGAGAACTGTGGTGTTGGAGCAGGATCAAAGTAGTAAAGGAAATATAAGTAGAGTCCAGCCAATGGTGTGGCAAAAATAAATCTAGCCAGAGTCACAGCGTTGACGCTGGCTTGTTTGCTGAGGCGACTTTGTAGCGCATTACGCCAAGCTTGGCTAAATGCGGCGAGACAAGTAAATAAAAACCACCCCATGATTTGCTCCTTTGTTTAAAACTGCGTTGTTAAAATACAACTGTTATGTCTTGTTTCATAATGAATTTTTGTGATATTGGCTATTTCTAAATGTGACTAGACAGCACTGCGACAATCTGTCGCAGTGCGCTTTGCAATCTGGGTGCATATACTGATTGCCGATGTTACTCATAAAGCCACTGGGATGTGATTGGGTGGCTTTATTTCTTCCAAATAGACTCTATTGGTTGGAATGATTTCATTTCTTGATAAATTGCGCTTAAATAGTGGCCAATTGTTCATCAAGGAGTATTTATGAGTGTCATTATTGTGTGTGCACTGATCGGTGTACTACTACCCTATTTAGCAAAAGTCCCCATTATCATTGCCGCAGGTAAAGAAGGTGGCTACGACAATAAGCAGCCAAGAACACAACAAAGCAAATTGTCTGGTCTTGGCGCCCGCGCTGTTGCAGCGCACTACAACTGTTTTGAATCACTGATTGTATTTGGTCTTGCAATCGCAATTGTGCTCGCAACTGAGACTACTGGCACACTAATTCAAGGTCTTGCAATTACTCATATTGTGGCAAGGTGCTTGTACTGTGTATTTTATTGGCGTGATTTAGACATGTTGCGCTCATTGAGCTGGCTGGTGGGCATTGCCTGTCCCATAGGTATGATTGCGCTGTGTTTATAGCCTGAAGAGCGCTACACGGATAATACTAACGCCGCGATATCGATCTGACAATATTGTCCCTCTGGCACAGTCATTGGATCGAGCATGAGGTTGGCAATACGCACGCGGTACAAGTCCATCACTTGTCGGCCACAGTGTTTTGCCATTTTCCTGATTTGGCGGTTGAGACCCTGTTTTAGCACAATCTTAAATGTTCGTTCATCGATTTGAACCACCGTGCATGGCAGGGTAGTTTGCCCGTCGACCGGCACACCTTTTGCCAGCGTTTCACAAAAGGTACCATCAATGGGTTTATCAACTTTGACTATATATTCTTTTTCCTGATGTTTATCTGGGTGGATCAACGCGTGACATAACTCGCCGTCATTGGTGAGCAATAATAGGCCTCGGCTATCTTTATCGAGCCTACCTACTGGATAAACACGGGGGCCCTTTGGCAGGTGATGGAGCAGGCTACTAGGGTCTTGTTCACTTAACTTACAGTCTATGCCAACTGGTTTGTGATAAAGATAAAGTAACTTGGGGGCCAGTCCTACGACTTTTTGTCCATTGACCCAGATATCATCTTGTTCTGTGACATGGTCGATATGGTTCGCTGCGCGGCCATTTACTTGCACTTGCCCTAATTCAATTAATCTAGATGCCTGTCGCCTTGAACAAACTCCACAATGACTGAGGAACTTAGCTAGACGCATAGGAGCAATATGGGAGTTTTCAGACATTTACGAGGAGCCACAATCAGGATTAGAGAAGGGCAAATTATATCAAATCTCAATCGTTATGTATCTGCTATAAACCCCATCGGAATATGACGCGTATAACTCAATATTTGGAGGTCTGTTATGAAAATCACACTGGCGGCACTGGTAGACAAACCAATTATTGAAAAGTTTATCATTAACTCACTCGATCAGGCACTGTACCAACTTAGCGTGTGCTTGGGCGATTCCGAATATATTGTTGTCGACGCACAGGGCAAAGGAATTAAAGCGCATAACCCGCTGGCACTGCAAAAGCTCGTCCAGCACCTGCCATATCAAAAAATGATGTTACGCCAGCAAAGCGCCTATGACGAGATGATAGGTCAGCCAGTACGTCAAAGCAGTAACCTACTTGAAGTTCCCTTTGGTGACAACAAGTTATACTAGCTAAATGTTGACATTGTGTTTGATTCTACTGATCTTGATATCTTTATTGTGCGGTTATTATCAATTTTTTAAATTGTGTCATAGTGGTTAAACTACAAGTAATACAAGGCCCTCATAAGGTTTGCATGAAATTTTATTGTGTGAAAAATTACTTTTCTTAAAAAAGTTCACACTTTATTAAAACAATCATATATATTGGAGTTACACTTAATATAACTTGGGTTAAATTGGTGTTACTGGTTGTGGAGATCAATAAATTACAGAGACAATTGAGTCAATGTGGTGATCTCGTACGAGTAGGTGGACCGCATGAACGTGGTCATCAGGTCCCAGCTCGTGCGATTTCGAGAACAAAGACATTACTTTCGTTGGGTGCAAATGACAATTGGCGCTTTGATAAAGCATTTCAGGCACTCAATCCTGAATGCCAGATAATTGGTGTCGATCACAAGCTCAGCTTATCATCGGTGCTCAGTGAGGCTTTTGGCAGTGGTGTTAAGTCATTGCGCAGTGCACTGTCAGGCAAGCTAAAACAAAGCAAGCGTCATGCAGACTCACTGCTTAATCAAATCTTACTTTATACGTTTTACAGCAGTAGTAATCGGTTGCTACGCCGTCGTGTTAGCACACAAACCAATGAAGTGGATATCAGTTTAGAAACCTTAATTGCAGTCTATGGCACGATAGATGACAATGCCACTATGTTGAATATTAGTATGTCCTGCGACGAATATCATTTAGTTGATGATATCATTGCACTGGAAAGCATGCTCAGTGTGGTGACGATCGAGTTGTCGCCAATACCACAATGTATTAAGCAAGTAGAAGCATTCATTGAGCGTATGTCAGAGAGCTTTGATATTGTTTATGTGTCTAGCAATGGAGTTGATGTTGATAAAGCGGCATCCATAGACTGTTTGGCAGCGCCGCTTGAACTGACATTTATGAATAAAAGGTTATCTGCGTCTAGTGCGGCATAATTCACCGTAAATTATCTTGGTTTTAAAATCAGTTCGGCTCGCTGTTGATCTATTTCAAATTCAAAATGACGCAAGAAATTCATGCCAAGTAACCCAGGCCCGTAATGGGATTGCTCCATTACCCCAAATTCAAAAGGGGTTTTTTGCTTGCTACCAATCTGTATCCCCGTACTCATATAAAAAGGAACTTCAGTTATACCGTTAGCCGTGCTCACACGACGAGAGTTTAAATAGTTTACGTCATATGCGAGTTGTTCGAATTGGGCGGCTGTCAGTGCCGTAATACTAGCCCCCGTATCAATCATTAAAGAAATTTCTTGCCCTGCTATTTGCGCTCTTAAAACATAGTGCTCACCACGGCGTTCCAATGGAATTCGCTCGACTTGCTGTGTGACGTTTTCAAGCACATCTTTAAGTGGCGCAATCGCTTTATGGCGTTGCTGCTGAGCACTGAGCTGCGAGAGCAATAACTCTGCCTCTACTGGGTTATTGAGCGCTAAGTGTGCTTCGATAATGGCGGCAATGATAGGGAGGTTATTAGGCTGCTCACTGAGCCATATTTGCCCTTGTGCGATTATTTCATGCCAATCGCTGTGTTCTTTGAGGTGGTTGAGACGTTGCGCGATCAAAGCTGCAATGATGTCCTGTAAATGTTGATATTCAGGGTAAAGGTGCAACAGCTTGATATAGCGATAAATCGCTTCATTTTGCTCTCCTTGCGCAAGATATACATCTGCTTCTAATTTAAGCGCTGCAAAGTCTTGGGGGACTACTGCTAGAATGCGTTGTACAAACATTAAGATACTGGCAAGTTGCTGCTCACTTTTGAGCTTTAAATCTCTGCGTAGCTCAGTTAGCCATGCATGTACTGTGTTAAGGTGCTGAGTTGGATTTGTACTGTCGTGCCACAGGCGCGCTGCGGTGAGTAAATCACCCGCTTTAAAGGCTTGATCTGCTCGCTCTAAGGGGGATTCTTTTTTGACTAGTTGGACGTCAGTGTGCGGAACATCGGACATAGAATCCATATTGATACTCTGCGGTAGCGGCTCAGCGTGGGAGAGCATACTTTTTAGCAGCGAGTGTGGCCGTTGCCATTCTAGATAGACATTGAGAGACAGGGAACAGACAAGTAATAGTCGAATAAAGTATCGCATAATTGAACGTCCCCAATGTTGCTTTAATGGCTGTGCTGACTCAGCACTTTGGCTATTGCCGTGGCAAAATCGCGATGATGTTTTATACCCATTGTGTGCAACCTAGTGTCTTGTAATGCACAGTTGTATGGCCTTGTCGCTGTTTGCGATGGCTCTGGTAGCGCGACTAAGCCTTGTGTGTCAAGCGCTAGTGCCTTGGCAATCTCTACTGCCATGGCGTATTTGGTCATCAGCTGGTTGTTTGAGATATGGAAAGTACCACATTGTTTGTCGCGAGGTTGTGCTAATAAGTCGTTGAGTGTAAGTGCGATATCCTCAACATGTGTTGGGTAACGTATTGCCCAATCATCATGTGCGCTATTGCGGTCTTTTATGACTTGCTCAGCAATGATTGTAACGGCTGACTCTGCTAAATATTTTACGTCACCATAGAGTACTGGGACTCTCACTACTGTATGTTCAGGGCAAGCTGCCAATACCGCAAGTTCAGCGTGCGCTTTACTTTGGCCGTAAAAATTAACTGGCGAAGTTGCATCATTTTCTGTGTATGGGGCTGATTGACCGTCAAACACGTAATCTGTGCTGACCAAGACAAATTGGATGTGTCTTTTTTTGCATTGGCTCGCTAAAAATTCTGCCGCCTGGACATTTAAAGCCATGGTTGCTTGGTGGTCATTTTCACAAATGTCAGGTTTGCGTTCAGCTGCGGCGTGCACCAACACCTCAGGTTGGTGTGTATCTAAAAAGGCTGTAATGGCTGTTTGGTCGTGTAAATCCAGTTGCTCAATTGGCGGAGCGGCTCTGCGAAAACCGGTACCAATGACAGTATTTGACTGTGACAATACCTTCACCAATGCACGTCCGAGTAGCCCCGTTGCGCCTGTAACGACGATTTTTTTCATGGTTGATTCATCTCCTAAAACACCTGTTTATCTTAACCTTAGAACTTGGTGTAAAAAAAGGGAAATGTGGAGAAATAACATAGCTGCGTAATCAGTGGCACGCAGCGTTTAGAGATGCAACACGCGTTTGGGTTGCATCTCTATGAACTGATTATGCAGGTTGTTGCTGGGTTTGCCCTTCCCAAATCTTAGCTCTGAAGCTAAATAACAGAATAAGAATACCCACACCGATACCAAATAAGCTGATCTGCAAATATAGATTTGGAATTTGATCGACTTGTTCAGGATCGAAATTGCCCGCAAGTAGGCCTGAAATAATATTACCGATAGAATAAGTAAGTACAAATATCCCCATCATTTGACCGGCAAAACGCTTAGGTGACAGCTTGCTGACCGCACTGAGTGCCACTGGACTAAGGCATAACTCACCAACAGTGTGTAAAAAGTAAGTAGTGATCAACCACATGGGCGCTACTTTTAAGCCCTGTGCTGCATACTGTGAGGCAAAGAACATGACAATAAAGCCGCTCGCCATAATCACCAGACCAATGGCACATTTTAAGCTGTATGATGGTGTGATCATGCGTTTAGCTAAGTTTATCCAGAGGGCTGCAAAGAAAGGGGATAAAATAATAATGAAGAATGAATTAGATGATTGGAACCAAGCTGTTGGTACGGTGAAGCCCGCAATGACACGATCAGTATAGTCTTGTGCAAACAGATTTAACGATGAACCAGCTTGTTCAAAACCAGACCAAAAACAAGCTGAGGCGACACAGACTAAAAACAGCGCCCATAGTTTTTTCTTTTCATCTGCATTTAAGTTGCCAGCAAAATAGATATAGGCATAGTAACCGAGAAAAATTACCGTAAACGCTACAGCAACATATTGAGCTAACACCACAGGGTTGATTACTATGCTGCCTGCGTAAGTGAGTCCGACAATCGCACCTGTCGCGGCGAGTATTGCACCAATAGCAAACCAAGCTTTTTTGCTGCCAGCCGGGGTTAATGGGTTACTGGGCTTGTCTCCAACACCTTCAATGCTGCCCAAGGTGAAACGGTATTGCACTAGGCCGATGGCCATACCTACAGCGGCCGCACCAAATGCCCAGTGCCAACCAACATTTTCCATAAAATAGCCGCATACCATGTAGCCGATCACCGAACCAATGTTGATCCCCATATAGTAAATGGCATAGCCACTGTCGCGACGCACATCTTCACTACTGTACAGTTGACCAACCATTGCACTGATGTTGGGTTTGAGCAGGCCTGTGCCCATTGCGACTAAAATTAAGCCAATGAAAAAAGTACTTTGGGCGGGGATGGCAAGCACAATATGACCTAACATGATAATAATGCCGCCATACCAGACGGTGCGCTGTCCACCTAGCAACCTATCGGCTATCCAGCCGCCTGGCAATCCGAGGAAGTAAACCGCACCGGTGTACAGGCCATAAATGGCTGTTGCGGTAGCGACAGTAAAGGCTAAGCCCTCTTCTTGGAGGCTGGCAGTCATAAATAATACCAGCAGTGCGCGCATACCGTAGTAACTCATACGCTCCCACATTTCAGTGAAAAAGAGGGTGGAAAGGCCTTGCGGGTGACCAAAAAAGCCCGTGTCTAACTTGTTGTCTGATGACTCAGCAGCAGCTGCTTCGTGAGATGACATAATGACTTCCGATTCTATGATTTTTATATTTGAAAGCCAATATTAGTACGTTATCTGTACATTGAATGCAACTTTAGCAGACTAATTGCGCATTGACAGTGCGCAAAAAGGACGCAACTCGCGTCCAATTAAGTCGTGGGTTTGGTGTCTAACACAGTGTACTAAGCTGGTGGATATCACAGATTTCAATATCTGCAAGGCCTTGATATTTATAGTTAACACCTTGGTTGTTTAACCAGGTGCTATGGCATCCTGCGAGGTTGGCGCCTTGTACGTCGGTATCTAAACTATCGCCTATGTGCAAAATTTGCTGCGGCTGTACATTTAAATCCTGACATGCGCGTCTAAACAGATCTTCAGCGGGCTTTGCTTGGCCATCTGGCCCTGCTAAATACACGCGCTCGAATACCCCTGATAAATTGAATTTGTCGACTTCCACATTGCCGTTAGTAATGGCGATCAAAGTGTACTTTTGTGCAAGTTTATCCAATAGAGTTAACACTGATGTGGCGACGGTAATTTGGCTACGAGCATCAGCAAACGCTTGATATGCCAACTGGGTATGTCGCTCAATTTCCTCTTGTGTTAGGTCAAGTTGCGACAGGCCATACTCTAGAGCAACTTTCCTCCATTGCGTGACATCACTTTGCAAGTGTGGCTGTGTGTTACCTATGTACTGTCTACACGCCAGCCAATAGTCGTCTTCTTGGGCAGCCCACTGCGGGATAGATTGTAAATAAGTTTGCATAGCGCCAATGGCACCCAAAATAATAGGGTGGTTGTTATAAAGGGTGTCGTCTAGGTCAAAGCTCAAAACTTTGATGGGAGAAATCGCTCGATTAAATCGCATTGTGATCTTTAGTTTGGGCAACAATGAGTTCATTGTATGCCAAAGCCCTGTTATGGTGAAGTCAGCGGTGTGGGTAGGTTAGGGTTTCTTTTGCTTAGCACGCGGGTGAGATTGGTCATAGACCTTAGCTAGGTGCTGAAAATCTACATGCGTATATACTTGGGTAGCAGATAGGCTGCTGTGGCCGAGCATCTCTTGGATACCGCGTAGATCACCACTTGACTCCAACAGATGGCTGGCAAATGAGTGGCGTAATTTATGGGGGTGCACATTTGCACTAATGCCTTGCTTTATGCCCCACTCCTTCATTCTTGCGCGCACATGGCGAGTCGAAATACGAGTCTTACGTTTGCTGACGAACATCGCAATCTCACCATCAAGTGCAAATAATGGCCGTACCTGTAACCAAGCAGCAATGGCATCGAGGGCTTTACTACCTACAGGCACTACCCTTTCTTTGCTACCTTTACCCAATACGCGAATTTCACCTTCTCGGATATCCTGAACATTGGTATTGACCAGTTCGCTGATCCGCAAGCCACTAGAGTACATTAATTCCATCATGGCTTTGTCACGAACAGCGAGTGCATCTTCGTCATCAATATCCAAAAGCTGCATCATCTGGTCGACATCAAGGTTTTTAGGTAGGGGTTTTTGAAACTTCGGTCCTTTCTGACCTGCGGCTGGATCATGTAAATTATATCCAGTTACTTGCTTGGTTTTTAAAAATTTATATAAACTGCGGATACAACTGAGCTTCAAATTGATGCTGCGTGGGTTGTATTGCTTGGCACGCAAATGCATTGAAAAGCGACGGATCAAGTCGCTACTGACACTCAACCAGCTCTGACAGTGTGGCGAAAAAAACTGTGCAGCCAGTCTCAATTGGGTTTGGTACTGTGTCAATGTATGAGGTGAGTACTGTTTTTCATAGCGCAGATAGGCCATAAACTCCTCAATGGGTTTTTGCCAAATTGCGCTGAGCGAGTGCTCGCTCATGCCAGCTCCTTGAGCCTCATTTGTAACGATGACACCAGTTCATTGACGAACAAGTTTCCATTGTTTGGTGAAAAGTGGTCAGCACAGTCACTGGCAAAAGCCAAAATGGCGGTCGGTTTGTCACTGGGGCCTAATAAATAAAGCGCCACAGACTGGCATGCAAAGCCGCTAAACAAGAGTTTCTGTTCTTGTAGGTCTAATCGTCCTAAGTAGCGCGCGAGCTTGTTGAATCGCCGGGTCACCAGCTCTTCCAGTGTCACATCATAAGGGATGAGTTGACAGACCGAAATCTTAGGAGATTGCGACAAAGTATCTGCCAAAATATCAGCTAACTCTTGAAAGTTATTGCAATACCACAGAGCGCGCTGACAGTCACTGAACAGCTTAAAAATCAGTTCATTTTCGCGCGCTGAATCGACCATAGAATCGATTTGCTTTTTGAGCTTAGTATTTTCATCGCGCAGCACGCGCTGTTGCATTAAAGCAAGGTTGGGCGCGCCATGGTGTTGCACATGTAGATTCATATCAAGCAGCAGATAGGGGTGCTCTAACAAAAAGTTGGGGTTTTTCTGCAAAAATGCCATGACATCATGGGCTGACATAGGATCTTGGTTATGGCTCATATTGCTACCTGTCCATCAAATACATGTTCAGCGGGCCCAGTCATTTTGACTGGTTTGTTTCCGCCATTCCAGCGTACTTGCAATGTCCCTCCTGGCAAATCGACGCGTACTGTATCTGCTAGTTTGCCTTGTTTGATACCAACTACAACAGCACCACACGCACCACTGCCACATGCCAGTGTTTCGTTAGCGCCGCGCTCCCAGACACGAAGCTTGATATGTTCTCGGTTAATGATCTGCATAAAGCCTACATTGGTGCGCTTTGGAAAGCGTTCATGATGTTCAATCATGGGACCCAATGTATCTACGTCGGCAGTATCAATATCATCAACTTCAATTACACAGTGTGGGTTGCCCATAGAGACCACTCCACAAAAAATTGTTTGCTCCTGTGCTCTAAGTACATAGGTTAGCTCACTTTGCTGTGCTTTAAAGGGAATGTCTTGAGGTACAAACTGGGGTGTACCCATATTAACCGTGACTTGGCCGTCTTTTTCGGTGTAGAGGGTGATGTCTCCACCTTTGGTGGAAACACTGACTTTGTGTTTATTGGTCAACCCTTTCATGCGTATAAAGCGGGCAAAACAGCGAGCGCCGTTACCGCATTGCTCAACCTCAGTGCCATCGGCATTGAAAATACGATAGTGAAAATCTAAATCAGGGGAATAAGGCGGTTCAACAAGGAGCAATTGGTCGAATCCAATGCCAAAGTGTCGATCTGCGAGCTTTTTTATTTGATCACGTGACAAGAAAACGTTTTGTGTGACGTTATCGATCACGACAAAGTCATTTCCTAGGCCATGCATTTTTGAAAAATTTACAAACATATTACCTTACTATTCTAGCCGCTGAGTGCGATGCATCATCGCTGTTATTATTCTGAAAGTAATGTTTCGCCTTGCCACAAAGACTCAAGCGTCTCTCTTGCTCTGATCACTTGTGCGCGATCACCATCTACCATTATTTCAGCCACACGTGGACGCGAGTTATAGTTTGAGCTCATGGTAAAACCATAAGCGCCCGCGCTGCGTTGAGCAAGTAAGTCACCTGGTAAAATGGCCAGTGTGCGATCTTTACCGATAAAATCTCCAGTTTCACACACAGGCCCAACGACATCGTAGTTGTGTTCCGGTGTGCCATCATTTCTTGGGGTCACGGCGATGATTTCCTGCCAAGCTTGATACAGTGAAGGGCGTAACATATCGTTCATCCCCGCATCTACAATAGCAAAGTGCTTATCTGCGGTCGGTTTTAAATACTCTACTTTAGTAACTAACAAACCTGCATTAGCAGCAATGGCACGTCCAGGTTCAAAGATTAATTCGAGGCTACTGTAAGACTCAAGGCGAGCAATGACCTGCGCGGCATACGCGCTTGGATGTGGCGGCTTTTCACCATCGTAAGGTACACCTAATCCACCGCCGATATCTAAATGTTTGAGTTCTATACCCGCTGATTTCAAGGTATCTATCAGTGCAAGAACCTTGTCCAAGGCGGCTAAAAATGGCTCAACTTCAGTTAATTGTGAGCCAATGTGGAAGTCCACACCGACAACTTGAATACCGGGTAGGGCACAGGCAAGTTGATAGACGTCAAACGCTTGTTTGATATCTATACCAAATTTGTTTTCCTTTAACCCAGTTGAAATGTAAGGATGGGTTTTGGCATCAATATCAGGATTTACACGAATAGACACTGGCGCTTGCACTTGCATGCATGCAGCAATTTCTGAAATCCGTTCTAACTCTGCTTTAGATTCGACATTGAAGCACTTGATATTTTGCTCAAGTGCGTAAGTGATTTCATCTCGGGTTTTTGCGACACCAGAGAAGACCACTTTTTTCGGATCGCCACCGGCTTTTAATACGCGTGCTAGTTCACCTTTTGACACGATATCAAACCCTGCGCCCATCTTGGCCAGCACATTGAGGACTGCGATATTACTATTGGCTTTTACTGCGTAACATACCAAATGTTTGTGTTTGGCAGCGGCATCTGTAAACGCACGGTAGTGGCGCTCTAGGGTTTTGCGTGAGTAGACATAGCAAGGTGTTCCGTATTGCGCGGCAATATCTTTAACAGCGACTTGTTCGGCAAACAATTGATTGTCTTTGTACTGGAAAAAGTCCATTTAGTTATCCTTTTCGTCAGTGTTTTTGCTGTCTGGTGCTTTTTTCTGTGATGTTGAAGAGCGGTTCTTATCCGCGTCTTCAGGCAAATACAGTGGACCACGTTGCCCGCAAGCTGTTAACGTTAAGGTGCTAGTCAATGCTAGGGCAAGTAAGCTAAATTGAGTGTATGTCGCTTTCATTAGATTAATGATGTCAGTGCCTTTATAATCGCAGAGTAACAGAATTCGCGAAAAAAGCAGCTTTTGCGGTTGAAATTTATTCCCTGTTTTGGGAAAGAAGGCTTCGCTTAGCCGTATTTAAGGAGTTAGTCATGACAGATCACGAGTATCATCAATTAGCCGAAGCGTTAATGTTAACTATCGAAGAACAGATCGATGATTGCGATGCCGATTTAGATTATGAATCAGCTTCCGGTATTTTAGAGATCATCTTTGCAGATCAATCTAAGATAATCATTAACAAACAAGCGCCATTGCATCAAGTATGGGTAGCAACCAAATTTAACGGCCATCACTTTGAATTACGTGATGATAAATGGATAGATAACCGTTCGGGCGCTGAGTTTTGGCAATTTATGGCTGATGCAGCTACTCGTCAAGCGGGTCAAAAAATAGAGTGGCAACACGACTGATGTTAGAATTTGTAGAATATGCAGCAAAAGGGCAGCACAAGGCGACTGTGATCTGGCTCCATGGGTTAGGAGACTCGGGCAATGGCTTTTTGCCAATCGCACCGGAATTAGATTTACCAGAATCTTTGGGCGTCAGATTTGTCTTTCCTCATGCCCCCATCCAACCTGTTACGATCAACGGTGGCATGGAAATGCGTGCTTGGTATGACATTAAAAGTATGGAACTTGAAAACCGCGCAGATGAAGCCGGTGTTCGTGAGTCTGCAGCGGCTGTCGCCCAATTAATTGAGCAAGAAATCGCAGCAGGAATACCTGCAGACAAAATCATTCTTGCTGGTTTTTCGCAAGGGGGCGTGATCAGTTTACATTTGGCGCCACGCCTATCTGATACACTGGCAGGTGTGATGGCATTGTCAACGTATATGTGTGCACCACAAAAGCTTGGCTCAGAAGCCATTCAGCCAGCACTCAACGTATTTATGGCCCACGGAAGTCATGATCCTGTGGTGCCGATGCAAGCGGGACAAACTGCGTACAATACGCTTGTAGAGCAGGGGTATGATGTCAGTTGGCAAGATTACCCGATGGAGCACCAAGTGTGCATTGAAGAACTTAAAGCGATCCGAGCGTGGTTGATTTCACGCTTGTCATAGTGAACAGGACATACATATGACTCAACGTATAGTGATCAAAACCAAAATGACAGATGCCACGTCACAGCCACGCCGAGTTGAAACCGTGGGTTATCAATATCATTGGCGGCGTATTTTCACGGCATTGTGCGTAGCGGGTTTTGGTGTGACTGCGTTGTCATATGGTGTGTTCACGTCCGTATATGCTGATGAAACAGATACTGAGCTACAGCTAGCACCGAATGCGGTTGTATCAGGTGATGAGGCCGAGCAGCCAATATTGACACCTGTTGATACATCGGCAAGTGAGCAAACAGAGAGCTTGGTTATACCAACCTCTTTGGTGGCAGATACAGACACGCCCGAACTTGAAGTGGGTATGGTTGAGCCAGTTGCAGATGAACCTCAGGCAAGCGAACCAGAGCCGAGCAAACCTGCGCCTATCAATGAGCCAAAAGTGTCTAATTCACAAACACAATTTGCAGCGGATGCTCATGTGGCAAGTATTGCGCTAAATGCCAAAGTCGATACCAGTCACATTAGCCGTGCGGTGTTGACATCGGGTATTGAAAACCGTGAGCCTATCAATGTGCTCAAGCATCTTGTTGAACCCAATAAATTTCAAGAAAAGCTATTTTTCTTTACCGAGATCAAAGGTCTGCAAGGTCAGGTAGTGCAACATTTATGGTTTCATCAAGACCAACTAATGGCGGATATTTCTCTGCCAGTCAGCACACCAAGATATCGCACTTACTCGAGCAAAAATATCATGCCGAGCCAAACTGGAGAGTGGCGAGTTGAAGTGATCACTGAGAGTGGTCAATTGTTGGCACAAAAATCATTTCGAATTTTAGCAAAGGCTCCTTAGGGGTCGACAAGGCAAGACATGACAGAAACTAAAAATAGCGTACGCATTGCAACACGCAAAAGTGCTTTGGCACTTTGGCAAGCAGAGTTTGTAAAGGCGCAGCTAGAGCACTTTCACCCAGACTTAACTGTTGAATTGGTACCGATGTCCACCAAAGGCGACAAGATCCTTGATACCCCTTTGGCGAAAATTGGCGGCAAAGGGTTATTTGTCAAAGAACTTGAACAAGCGATGCTTGAAGGGCGAGCTGATATTGCAGTGCACTCAATGAAAGATGTGCCTGTAGATTTTCCTGCGGGGTTAGAGCTGCATACTATTTGTGAACGAGAAGACCCGCGCGATGCTTTTGTTTCAAACCAATATAAGCACATCAATGAGTTGCCTGCTGGTGCCGTTGTTGGTACTTCTAGCCTGCGTCGTCAGTGCCAAATTCGCGAAGCCCGTCCAGATCTGGTGATCAAAGATTTACGTGGTAATGTTAACACGCGATTGGCGAAGTTGGATGCTGGTGAATTTGACGCCATCATACTTGCAGCAGCAGGGCTTATTCGATTAGAAATGGCCGAGCGTATTGCCTGTTTTGTTGCTGTTGAAGATTCCTTACCAGCCAATGGTCAAGGTGCTGTAGGGATTGAGTGCCGCAGTGATGATGCGCGAATTCAGGCTCTATTAGCACCTCTTGAGCATGCGCCAACACGCGCGCGCGTACTAGCGGAAAGAGCCATGAATCGCCGCTTAGAAGGCGGGTGTCAGGTGCCAATTGGCGCATACGCGGAGCTACAGGGCGAGCAGCTATATTTACGTGGACTTGTCGGTGCGGTTGACGGTAGTAAAATTTTGCGGGCAGAATTGACTGGTGATGTTGCCGACGCACAAGCTCTGGGCACTCAGCTGGCAGAGGCGCTGCTAAGCCAAGGTGCTGACAGCATATTAGCGGAAGTTTACAGAGACGCTTAAGGTGAAATTTGCCATAACTCGGCCGCAGGGAAAAGGGGAAGCACTTGCCACTGAGTTGGCAAAATCAAATATTTCAGCGCTGTGCACACCAGTGCTGAAACTCAATTCAGTCCAGGCCACACCACAGCAATTACTCGATGCCTGCGATGCTGACATCATTATTTTCATTTCACAAGATGCAGTGCAGAACTTTGCGCAGCAATTACAAGCTGATGGTTTTTCTTTAGCCACGACCTGTCA
The DNA here is from genome assembly GCF_030135505.1 of Pseudoalteromonas obscura. Lineage (NCBI taxonomy): Bacteria > Pseudomonadati > Pseudomonadota > Gammaproteobacteria > Alteromonadales > Pseudoalteromonadaceae > Pseudoalteromonas > Pseudoalteromonas obscura. Next base: position 23,534 of record NZ_JASJUT010000012.1, on the reverse strand, counting down.
GCTTTTTGCTGTGGGTACGCAAACTGCTGAAGCGGTCAAGCAGTGTTTATCGCGCAGTGCAATTGCGCCAACGCGCCAAGATTCAGAGGGAGTGGTGGCGCTGACTGAGTTACAAGATATAGAGGCACAGCGCATCGTCATAGTGAAAGGGCGAGGTGGTCGAACGCATATTGCCAAAACACTCAAAGCGCGTGGTGCACTTCTAAGTACCTGTAATGTTTATGAACGTGTTACTGAGCACAACACTGCTGAAAACTGGTTAGACCACTGGCAGGCATCGAAAATTGACGGTATAGTGGTGACGAGTAACGCTGCCGTCGACGCAATATTCAACAGCCGACAAGCCGCGCATCAGCATTGGTTGCAAGCGCGCATATTTGTGGTAGTCAGTGAACGGACAGCGCAACATCTAAAAATACAGTATAAAATAACCGATACGCAGATCGTGGTGAGTGCAGGGGCAAGCAATGAGGCCTTAGCACAGACGATTTGTGGTTTAATTTCCCAACAGGGCAGCGCAATGACGGAAAAACAAGAGTCGTCGGCTTCAATACCATCTAATGAGCCGCAACAGATGGAAAAAAAATCAACTAAGAATACAGCGAAGTTGAGCAAAACAGCTGTGCTTGCCTTGCTGGTCGCCTTGACAGGAGTGGCAGGCGCAGGTGGCGTATATGTTTATAATCAACAGCAAGCGGTTAAACAAGATGCGCAATTGACGCAGTTGGCCGCACAAAATGCTCAGTTGGCATCGCAGCTCACTGCGACCCAAAAAACGCTCAATGACTTGCAAGCGCAGTGGCAAACACAGCAGCAAGTCATGGCCGCGCAGTTAAATAAGCAGCAACAAAAAGTCGAACAAAGTTTGCAGAAAACGCTCTCTCAAGCCCGCCAACAAGTAGGTGGTGCGGTCAGCTCAGAACTGCGTGCGCTAGCACGTTACGCCGAGTTTAAAGTTGCCAGTGAACGCGACTACTTGGGCGCAGTGATTGTTCTTCAGCGCCTAGAGAGTGCCATTGCAGAAGAGGTGGCGACGGATGCTTTGAAATTGGCCATCAATCAAGATATCGCGATGTTACGTGCATTACCAAAGCCCAGTACTGAAGCCATATACATGGAATTGGCTGGGCTGATTTCGCAAGTAGATAAATTACCGCTTAAAACCATTGATAAGCCAAAAGCGAACGCTTCAGAGGATGCGCAACTGAGTAAAGACATCAGCGATTGGCAATCAAATATCATACGTAGCTGGAATAAAATTAAGGCTGATTTTTTGACAATTCGTCAGCATGATAAACCTGTGATCGACCCGCTGTTGGATGCACAAGAGCAGCAGTTGATCCGTGCGCAACTAAGAAGCTATTTACAACAAGCACAAACTGCCTTTTTGGATCAGCAAGCCAGCATTTTCGATCAGGCTTTGACCGGTGCTAAAAATACGTTGGCGCGTTACTATCGAAGTGGCGACGCGACGAGCGACATGGTGCTTGAACGATTGCAGGTATTACAGCGCACAGAGCATTCGGTTACAAAAGTGCCACAGATCTCCACACCTCAAGCATTGAAGGAGTGGTTGCAATGATCCGATGGTTATTGGTGGTGTCTTTGTTTTTCATCGTGATGGCCGGCGCGCATTTACTGATCGATGAGAAAGGCTATGTATTGGTGTCTGCGGGGGTTTATACAGTAGAAAGCACTTTGGTTTCGTTGATCTTTATATTGTTAATGTCCCTTGCTATTTTAGTCATCGCGTTTAAAAGTAGCAAAGCCATTTGGCGTGTCTTTGGGGGGCTTTCAAAGCACCGTGCTAACAAGCGTGCAGCGCGTCAAGAAGCGGCATTTGAACAAAGCATTTGGGCGCTCATCAATGGCCAAGACGACAGTTTAAGCTATGCCTTACAAAAAGCAGAGTTTCCAGAAAAGTGGCGTGATCAACAATGTGCTATTCAAGCAAAAGCGGCACTGCATGCAGGTCAAAAAGTTGTGGCGAGGGAGTATTTGCAGCAACTGAGCGAACCGGCTCAAAGTAAAGTTAGTCAGCTTTGGCTTGCGGCAGAGCAACAAGAGCAAGCGCTGGAAAGTTTGACACCGCAAGCACAAATGAAAAAAGCTTCCCCAACAGAGCTACACGCTTATATCAGTGCACTGTTACAGGCCAAAGATTGGGATACATTGCTGTCGACGATAGTACAGCGCCATAAACAGCTGCATTGGAATGAGCAACAGTGGGACAGCTTTTTTAACGGCTATTTTGACGCCATTACGCAACACACGGATAAAGATATTCAATCACTGCAAAGTGAGTTACCTCGGGCACTGAAGCTACTTAGTCACAAGGCGTTTATTGCGGTCTGTGTGCGCACAGGTCAATTGGCGCCAGTGCGTAAAGAGCTGATTAAGTTGCTCAAAAAGGATCAGCTGGACGAACTGGCAAAGATATTACAGCATCTAGGCGGTGCGGACATTGAACTGCGAAAACTGGTTCAAAGTAAACTTAAGAAGCAACCGGAGCAAACAGAGCTATTATTTTGTTTGGCGTGTCTAGCCAATGGTGAAGGAGATCACGGGCTGGCGGCACAAATTTTTGATACGCTTTCAAAGACACCTTGGCAGGCTATGTGGCAGCACCAAGCAGAGTTGGCTTTCGCAAAAACCGGACAATATGAAAAAGCTTATTTGTTACTGAGTGATCAGCAAAGCTAGAAAAAGCCAGCGATATCGCTGGCTTTTTTGTGTTCTGAGCGGTGGCTTGTTGCACCAGAGTGGTTTATTTGTCAGAGGTCTGGTTAGTTTATTTTTGCGGATAATTGTCCTTGTATCTAAACTTAAGATGCGTATGATCTGAAAAATTTTATCTGCAAACCGAGTGCCTTATGATCAATACCAAACTACCTTTACTTGATTTACACCGCCACTTAGACGGTAATGTGCGTGCTGAAACAATTTTAGACCTTGGTCAAAAGTTTAACATGGCGCTCCCTGCACACGATGTTGAAGGCTTAAGGCCGCATGTGCAAGTACTCGACAATGCCCCAAACCTGATGGCATTTTTGGCTAAGTTGGACTGGGGTGTTAAGGTACTGGGTGACTATGATGCTTGTCGTCGTATTGCAGTTGAAAACGTCGAAGACGCAATTGCACAAAATATGGATTACACTGAATTGCGATTCAGTCCTTATTACATGGCAAAAAACCATAACTTGCATCCTCAAGGCGTGGTAGAAGCGGTTGTTGATGGCATTAAGTCGGCCAGTAACGGGCGTGATATCAAAGTCAATTTAATTGGCATCATGTCTCGTACGTTTGGTGTTGAAAAGTGCCAATATGAGCTAGACGCATTGCTAGCCTTTAAAAACGATTTAGTTGCCATTGACTTAGCTGGTGATGAACTTGGCTTCCCTGGTGAGTTGTTTATTGATCACTTTAAACAGGTTCACGATGCATACCTAGGCGCAACCATTCATGCCGGAGAAGCCGAGGGGGCAAGCAGTATCTGGCAGGCCATCCAAGAATTAGGTGCGACTCGCATCGGTCACGGTGTAAAAGCCATTGAAGATCCGAAACTGATGGATTATTTGCGCGACAATCACATTGGTATTGAATCTTGTTTAACCAGTAATTTACAGACGAGCACAGTGGCCAGCATTGAGACTCACCCACTGAAGCAATTTTTAGATCATGGTATTTTGGCAACCATTAATACGGACGACCCAGCTGTGCAGGGTGTTGAGTTAGACAATGAGTTCGAAAAAGCCGCGCCTCTGGCTGGACTGAGCGCGGATGATATCGTCCAAGCGCAGAGAAATGCGGTCGACATTGCCTTTTTGAGCGATGCTGACAAACACGCATTATTACAAAAATACGCTTAACCTAATGCGCTGCTCAATGCGTTGAGCAGCTTAAGTAGTTTTCTTTAAGTACATTGATAACCTGACTGCGGGTGACAATAGCAATGACTTTTCCTTCCTCAACAACTGGGTAAATTTTGGGTTTGTTTTGCTGCATTTGCGCTGCTAAATCGACCACTGTCATTTCTTTTTTAACGGATAACGTTTCTGTACTCATCAGTTGAGCAACTTGGTTTGCACCGTCGCAAAAATAACTGCTTTGTAGCAGCGGTGCGAGAAGCTGTTGTTCTGAAATGAACCCAACCAATTTACCTTGAAAATCTTGAACGGGTGCGCCAAACAGACCAAAGGTTTGCAATTGTTCGATAGCCTCGGTAATTTCTGTATCTGGTGTGATCTTAGGAAACTGGGTCGACATGATGTCTGCGATAAATTGATTTGCCATGGTAGCTCTCCTGTTAAGTGATAGAACTAGTATGGACAACCCTTAAACATTTTTAAAATTGATTATTTATATCGCTTTAATTGGTTTTTTCAATGGGTATGCGCGGCTGGATAACCGCGCATTAAAATGCATTACTTGATAAATGCAAAGGCATCCGCAAACATAAAGTCGCGCTGTGCACCATGATTGATAAAGTCATCGCGGACAATACCGATCATGTCGAATCGACCAGCCATATAAACACTGTATGGTTCTAGTGATACGATGTCTTTCATTACTGCTTGGTGTACATACCCAGTATGACCCGTCCAATCGTCAGACGCATTCTCTACCACAGGGATGAACTGGAAGTTTGTTTTTCCGTCAGCCCAAGCTTCCATTTCTGCTTTTGCATATAAAGCAGCTTCTTCTTTTACGCCCCAGTAAAATAGTACCGGTTGGTCATAGTTAATTTCTGCAAGGTAGTCAGCCATTGATTTAACGTAAGAAAAGCCAGTACCGCCAGCAAGTAATACTAAAGGTCTCGATTGCTCTGGGCGAACCTGTGACACACCTAAACCAACTTCTAAATCAACATCGGCATCGTTACTATGTGCTTCTCTTAGATGGTCGAGTGCTTGCATCGCATAAGAGTCTGCGCCAGATGCGCCAATGTGTAGCTCAAGCTCTTGCTTTCTAGATGGGCTGCTGGCAATAGAGAAGGCACGCTTGTCTTTCTCGCCAAGCACGAGCTGTAAATAGTGACCCGCAGAAAATTCTGCATCATGTTGTGGCTTTAATAGCACTTTATGAACAAATTCAGTGAGAGGGGAAATAGCCTCTACACGCGCTTTTAGTGTTTGCATTTCGAACCTTAATTATTAAGCACTTTGGCGAAAGTATGCGCACTGTAACATATTTGCCCGCGATTTTGATATATCGCTTTTGGTGATTGTTTACCTAATTTGTAAACAATCACAGCCAGATAGTACGCACTGCATTACCGAGATCACTTCTTGTCCATGATCCCGAGGCTATCCCAAATGTCATCGACCTTACGTTTCACCTCGTCGTCCATCACAATTGGTACACCCCATTCTCGGTCAGTTTCACCTGGCCATTTGTTGGTTGCATCCATGCCCATTTTAGAGCCTAAGCCTGAGACGGGCGAAGCGAAGTCTAAATAGTCGATTGGCGTGCTCTCTATCATGGTGGTGTCTCTGGCGGGATCCATACGTGTGGTAATGGCCCAAATGACATCATTCCAGTCGCGTGCGTTTACATCGTCATCGCACACTATAACAAACTTGGTATACATGAATTGGCGTAAGAAAGACCAGACACCCATCATCACGCGCTTGGCATGGCCTGGGTATTGTTTTTTCATCGTCACGACTGCCATACGATATGAGCAGCCTTCGGGTGGTAAGTAAAAGTCGACAATTTCAGGGAATTGCTTTTGTAAAATTGGCACAAAGACTTCGTTCAGCGCCACACCTAAAATGGCAGGCTCATCGGGTGGACGACCCGTGTAAGTGCTGTGATAAATAGGGTTTTCGCGATGAGTTATATGGGTCACCGTCATAACTGGGAAGTCGTCGACTTCATTATAGTAACCAGTATGATCGCCATATGGTCCTTCAGGTGCCATTTCACCTTGCTCGATATAACCTTCAAGGACAATTTCAGCACTGGCTGGAACCTGAAGATCATTGGAAATTGATTTAACGACTTCTGTCTTACTACCGCGCAATAAACCCGCGAACGCATATTCGCTGAGGGTATCAGGTACAGGTGTGACCGCACCCAATATGGTCGCAGGATCCGCGCCCAATGCGACAGATACTGGGTAAGGCTTGCCTGGGTGTTCTTTACACCACTCTTGAAAATCAAGCGCACCACCACGGTGTGACAACCAGCGCATGATGATCTTATTTTTGCCTAACAATTGTTGGCGATAAATACCCAAGTTCTGGCGCTTCTTATGCGGACCTTTAGTGACTGTCAGTCCCCAAGTAATGAGTGGTGCGGCGTCACCCGGCCAGCAGTGCTGAATTGGCAGCTTGGTAAGGTCTACTTGGTCGCCAGTGAGCACAACTTGCTGGCAAGGGGCTTTTTTAACCTCTTTAGCAGGCATATTAAGTACCTGCTTGAAAACAGGGATCTGTCCGATAGCTTCTTTGATACCTTTTGGTGGCTCCGGCTCTTTTAAAAATGCCAGCAGTTTGCCTACTTCACGCAATTCACTGACATCAGTTTGGCCCATGCCCATGGCAACACGTTTGGGTGTGCCGAACAGATTTGCGAGTACGGGAATATCAAACCCTTCTGGGTTTTCAAAAAGAATAGCGGGGCCGCCAGCACGTAGTGTGCGATCGGCGATCTCTGTCATTTCTAATTTGGTGGAAATTGGTTGGCTGACACGCACGAGTTCACCTTGCTTTTCCAGCAACTCGATAAACTCTCTTAAGTCTTTATATTTCATTTTTGCCTGTTACGCAGTGAGTACGCTTCTCGGTATGGCTGAGTATATCAATTCCCCTCGAGCCAGCACATACTCAAACAGCCCATTGATGTCACACGAGGTGAATTTATTTGTAACGGATAGCATACGTTTGTTGTTGTAATTAGGTCATTACATTCTATTAAGTATTAATAAGTAATTGGTTTAACACTGATCATATTTTTCTTCATGATACTCACTCTTTAGTTTCAATGCCCTAGTGTATAGGCTATATTCTGTGAGAGTCGACGGGTATTGGGTGGAGGCGGCTTGAAGAAAATAACAAAAATAGCACAGCGACTGCTCTTTGCTTGTATTGGGCTTCATGCGCCTAAAGTCTTATCACAAACACTCCCGAGTGAGGTGTTTGATAACCATAGTGCCGTGATGTTATTGATCGAGCCCAGTAGTGGCAAAATTGTCCGTGCCAATCAAGCGGCGGCGGATTTTTACGGCTATAACAAAGCAGAGCTCGAAGCCTTACATATTCAAGAGATTAATCAATTCTCTCCACAGCAAGTGGAAAAAGAACGTCTCTCTGCGCTAAATGAAGGGCGTAACTACTTTATTTTTCAGCATCGTTTAGCGTCTGGTGATAATCGCACCGTGTCTGTTTATTCATCTCCTTTTATGGATGAAGACGGTAGTGCACTGCTTTTTTCTGTCATCCAGGATGTGAGCGAGCGGCGTAAGCTTGAGCAAGCACTGTGGCACTATCAGAGCAACTTGGAGCAACAAGTTGCACAGCAAACACAAGAAATAAAACACGCGAGCACAGTGCAAGTCTTTTTGCTCAGCAGTGTAATGGGGATATTTGTCGGAACAACCTTATTGTTGGGTTGGGGGTTTTTACGGCTGCGCAAAACGAAAAAGCGCTCTGAATTCCATCGAGCGAGACTGAATGCGATATTTGATGCCATTGGTGACTATCTCATATTCACCGATGTGAATGATAAGGTGCTGTCGGCCAACCGAGCAGCCTATCAAGATATGGGGGAGCTCGATGGCAAAGCCATTGCGGAAGTACTATCGACGTGCATTTGCTTAGAGCAAATACAATTTGAACCAAAAGAGTGTCAAATCACCACCAACTTTGGCACTTTGGATGTTGAGATTAGTAAAACCGATGTAATGGATCACGATGGAGGTCTATATGGTCATATTTATTTGTTGCAAAACATCACCCAGCGCCTAGCGGATGAAAAAGAACAAAGACTTGCCAGCACGGTATTTTCAACAACCAGTGAAGGGGTACTGGTTTCTGACAAAGACAACTGTATTCAAATGGTCAATCGAGCATTCACCGATATAACGGGTTTTACCGGTCCAGAAGTGATGGGGAAAACGCCCGCTATTTTTAACTCTGGGCGTCACGATACAGCTTATTTTACGCAACTGTATGATGCGCTGAGTTCACGGGGACACTGGGAAGGCGAAATTTGGAACAAACGTAAAAACGGTGAGGTATATCCCAGTTGGTTACAGGTCTCTGCGGTATTTAATCAGCACGGCGATATAGATATGTATGTCGCGCTTTTTAATGATATTACGTCACGCAAACGCAATGAACAACTGATGTGGCAACAGGCAAATTTTGATAACTTAACAGGTCTGGCTAATCGTCATCATTATCACGCAAAATTCGACATTGCTTTAGGTCAGGCGCAGCGCAAACAAACGCGAGTGGCGGTGTGTTTTATAGATCTAGATAGATTTAAAGCGGTGAATGATACCTTAGGGCACCATATTGGTGACTTATTGTTAATTGAAGCTGCAAATCGCATTCGCGAGTGTACTCGAAACTCAGATACTGTCGCGCGATTAGGTGGAGATGAATTTGCATTGTTGCTGCCTGACATGGAATTGATCAGTGATATGGAGAAGGTCGCGGAAAAGGTGCTCAAAGCACTGAGCGCGCCATTTCATCTTGAAGGCCATGAAGCCTATGTGTCTGGAAGTATGGGGATCACCTTTTATCCAGATGATGGGGAAGATCGCAAAGTGTTGTTACGCAATGCTGATAGCGCGATGTATAAAGCGAAAGAGAATGGTCGCAATTGCTTTCAATTTTTCACCACGGCCATGCATGAGCATGCCAAAGCGCGCAGCCAACTAGAAGGTGCACTGCACAGAGCGCTTGCTAATCAAGAATTGCGAGTCGTGTATCAGCCTATTGTTGGCGACAACCGGCTTGGCTGTGAAGCGCTACTACGCTGGCATAATGACGCGTTAGGAGAGGTTTCGCCAGTCGACTTTATTCCCATCAGCGAAGAGTTAGGGTTGATCATGGCAATGGGAGAGTGGGTATTATATCAAGCCTGTGCACAGGCGCGAGCTTGGCTCAATAAGACCCAGCAGCCATTTTTTGTTTCGGTCAATGTATCGAGCACACAGTTTAAACGCCAAAATGTGGTGGCATTGGTAGAAAAAGTATTGAGAGATACTAGCTTGCCTGCGGAATGTTTGACCCTCGAAATCACAGAAACGGTACTGGCTGATAATTCGGATGATATAGAGCGTCAATTGGAGCAATTACGTGTGATGGGCGTGGGGCTAGCTATAGATGATTTTGGCACTGGCTATTCATCACTGGGGTATTTGAAACGTTTTCCATTGTCTAAGCTTAAAATAGATCGCGCCTTTATCAAAGATTTACCTGATGATGAAGAAGATAAAACCCTAATAAGTGCGATCATCTCAATGGCGAGTAAGTTAAATCTCATCGTGATCGCTGAGGGAGTGGAAACACCTGCTCAGCTCGCCTTATTGCAGCAGCTAGGTTGTGACTACACCCAAGGTTATCTGCACTCTAAGCCCAGCAGTGCCGCCGAATTTGAAGCTTTTTTATTAAAATATCAAACGCGCACAGATCATTCACAAATTTGATGCAGCGTGCATAAGGATGTAAGTGCTTCTTTGGCTTTTACGTTACCTTGTGCACTGGCTGATTTGAGTAGTTCAAATCCTCGTTGTAAGTTTTGCTCACCGCCCTCTGCTGCTATCAGCATGGTTGCTAAATTATACATACCCCATTGATCTTTGCTCTTTGCTGCGAGTTCAAAGGCCTCTCTGGCAGCGACAAGCTCACCGCGCTGATACAAGCCTATCCCTTGACTATTTTCTGCGGATAAAGCGGCACGCTGGTGTTTTGGAAAGTGAGGCAAGGCTCGCTGTTTGACAATACCGCCCAATACATAAATATCATTGGGCCGATATGCGGCGTAAATGGCACCGCTTTGATAATAGGGCATAACTTGTGATCTGGGAATATGCCAAGGCGCTGCTTGAAAATAATCGTCCACCATTAAATTATCAAGTTGAATGGCACGTCTTGCATCTCGTTTTCTGGCGTAAGTGTAGCGACCTTGTTTGAGCGTAAGTTGACTGTCATTGACTGCAATGACTTGGGCAATACGATACTGCGCCTGATAGACACGGTCAGTCTGCATTTTACCTATATCGACCATAATGACATCATCCACTTTTGGTGCCTCTAACCAAGTGTACTGTAGCTGTTGTGTGCGCTGGTGTTTGGCAATCCAATGGGCACAAAAAGCAATGATAATAAATGCGATAACAATAGCTTTGTAGCGACTTAGTAATTCAGAGATGATGTCGTGAGAACGAAAGATTGCGTGTTTAATCATCGCCAGCTCCGTGGTTGATTTTAATTATCATTATGTAGCGTGCCAAGACAAAGATAACATGCCTTTGCCTTGGCATAAAGCTAGGTTACTTACCAGCCATTTTTGTTTCAGCGTTGGCAGCCATCAAAGCAAATACCGCGTATGCAGCGGTGTTTTGTTTCAGTTTTTCTGGATCGACTTTATCCAACGTATCGTCAGCAGTGTGGTGGTAGTCAAAATAATCTGTACCCACCTGATGTAAATCGAAAATCGGTGCCGATGTAGTTTGTCTTAAAGGGATCAGATCAGGCCCGCCACGCGCTTCATTCTTGCGAATATATTTAACGCCTAGCGGTTTTAGTTGCTCGGCAATCGCTCGAACCACTGGTAACGATGCGGCATTTACATTTGATTCAAATGCATATACGACATCTGCGCCAAAATCAGATTCTGCAGCAGCAACAATATTACCTAGGCGTTTTTCATAATGCTTGAAGTACGCTTTTGCTCCCCATAGACCCAATTCTTCAGCGGCGAATAGGACAACACGGATACTGCGTTCAGGTTGGGTATGATCGGCAATGTGTTTTGCAGCAGCCATAGTCAGTGCAACGCCTGCACCATCATCCAGTGCGCCAGTTCCTAAATCCCAAGAGTCGAGATGACTGCCAAGTAGTACATATTGCTCAGGGTATTTAGTGCCGGTGATCTCTCCGATGACATTATAGCTTGTGCCTTCGCCCAAATCTTCAGTTTGAATATTTAGCTCCACTCTCACAGGGTTACCCAAGGCTACTAGACGTGCCAGTTGATCGGCATCTGGATTGGCAACAGCGGTCGCTGGAATTTTCGTGATGCCTTTGGTGTAGTGGCTACCACCGGTGTGGGCAAAGCGGTGATGACTGGTACTAACAGAGCGCATCATATAAGCAATGGCGCCTTTTTTAGCTGCTTCAACAGCGCCTTTGTTACGTGCTTTCACGGCTGGACCATATCCATTGCCATCAATATCGCGATTCATTCGATAGTTTATAAAGGCAATTTTACCTTCAAGACTACCCGCAGGCGCAGCTTTTAGTTCATCAAAAGTCTCAAATAATACCACTTCACCTGTCAGGCCTTTTTTCGGTGTACTGATACTGTTACCCAAAGCAGTAAGATGAAGGGGTTGTTTACTTGGTGTCAAGATAAACCCTGACTCATGATAACGGCGCCACTCTGGAAATTTGGAAGGTTCCAACCATACTTTGTCAAAGCCTAGTTGTTGAAACTTTTGTTTGGCCCACGCGACTGCCATTTTGTCATTTTCAGTGCCGGGAAGGCGTGGACCGACTTCAGTGGTGAGAGATTCGACTAATTGCCAGCTAAGATTACTGTTATGGGCGTGTTCACGCACTTTTTCAACCATCTCTAGCTCAGCTTTTGTAAATTCTTGTGCTTGAGCAAGTTGGCTCGCACACAGTGTCACAAGCGGAAGTATGCTGGATTGTATCAGCGTACGAAATGCATGTTTCATGATTAATCCTTGATAGATAAAATGAGCTTCATTTTGACATCGAAGCTTTTTGATTAAAACGTTAATAAGATGAACTGCATGGGCACTCGCTGTAGATAAGTTGTATTTATGCAATGATGACCCGCCATCTTGGCTAGAATGCTTAGGGGATATGGTTGTATACCTAGGTAGTAGATGTTTGTTAAAATTACTGCAATTTGATTTGTCAGGACATTCATGTGAATTCGCTATTTTCTCACCTTTCTTTGCGCTCAGAGCTTATGGAGGCACTATCCAAAGCGGGCTTTAGTAAAATGACGCCAATTCAGGCCCAAGCTTTACCCGAGCTTCTAGAAGGTAAAGATGTGGTTGCGCAAGCAAAAACGGGATCAGGTAAGACGTTGGCATTTAGTTTGGCAATGTTGCAACAGCTCAAGCCAGGTGTGCAACTAACACAAGGTTTGATCCTTGCGCCAACCAGAGAGCTGGCCTCGCAAGTAGCGCAAGAAGTGCGCAAATTAGCTAAGTCACTCGCAAATGTGAAAGTACTGACCATCTGTGGCGGAGAGCCGATTGGGCCGCAAATTAGCTCTCTTGAGCACGGTGCGCATATTATTGTTGGCACGCCAGGGCGTATTGAAGAGCACCTTTTTAAAGGGACTTTAGATCTCACCCAAGTCAGCCATTTCATCTTAGATGAAGCAGATCAAATGCTAGAAATGGGCTTTATTGATGCCATTGAAAACATTGCTGTGTATGTGCCACCAACACGTCAGACGATGATGTTCAGTGCAACTTACCCAAAAGACATTGAGCAGCTTTCCGGTCGTTTTATGCAATCACCAGCTTTGGTCAAAGGTGAAACAGAAACACTTAATAAGCAAATTAAGCAGCAGTTTTTCGCATTAAAGAATAATAAGTTACGCTTCAACACTTTGAAGCTGTTACTTCTACAACATAAACCAGAAAGTTGCATTGTGTTTTGTAATACCAAAGTAGAAACCAAAAAGTTGTACAGTGAATTACAGCAAACGGGGCTGCAAGTGGTTGTCTTGCATGGTGATCTCGCTCAGATAGAACGGCAAAGAATGCTTTTGCGGTTTGCCAATAAAAGTGCCTCTGTGTTGGTTGCAACAGATGTGGCTGCAAGAGGGTTAGATATCGAAGATATTGATATGGTTGTGAATTATCATATGGCCCTTGATCCGCAAACACATGTACATCGGGTAGGGCGCACTGGTCGAGGTGGCAAGAAAGGTTTTGCTTGCTCACTGTATGGAGAAAACGAAAAGTTTAAAGTTACCCAGTTAAGTGAATTGTATGAACGAGAGTTTAACCCGTCACCAACACCTCCATTGAGCCTGTTAGACAAGCCAGTATACAAGCCAACCATGGTAACTGTGATACTCGATGTGGGCAAAAAGCAAAAGATTAGAGCGGGCGATATTGTCGGTTGCTTAACAGGAGAGAACGGTATTGGTTCTGCACAGATAGGTCATATTTCGGTGCAAGACAATCAAGCATATGTAGCGATTTACCGTGATGCAGTGAAGCCGGCTATTCGCAAGTTACAAACAGATAAAATAAAAGGCAAACGCGTTAAAGCAAAGCGCTTAGTTTAATTAACGTTAATATGAGCGGTTTAAAGTGTGCCCTTAAGCTGCTCATACTCTTGTTTTAGTTGTTGGAAGGTCGCGGTACAACCGCCTTTGTCTGGATGATTGGCAATGGCTAATTGTCGCCAGCGCTTTTGCAACTGAGTGGCTGTGTATTGAGTGGGAAGTTGCCACTTAATTTGTAAGTTGGCTCTATCCTTATCGGTCAATCGTGCAGGTGTATGTAGGTATTTTTGCCAGAAGTCACTCAATAAAGATTCAACCTCTTCTTTAGTCGTTTCATAATTGTTCCAATCTAAATAATACGCTTTAAGTGGATCTCTTGTCTCTAGTGGCTGAGCATCTAGGTTGAGGTCAATTGGCTGTGTGAGCTGTATATGAATATCTAGGTTTGAGACATGTAAAGTATAACCGCAAGTATGCAATTCATCTTGTAGCTGATATAGCGCATTCATGATTAAAAAGTTTTTCTTAAACAACTCTTTATGAGGGTCTGGATCTAATATAGGCAGCGCTTTATTAGACTTCAGCTGAGTAGCGAGATCATGGATCTTTAAATGCTCGCCAGTAGTGATAATTTCAAAAATAGCATCAAGTAATGGGTTGGTCATTGTTCGTTCTGTAAACATAGTGTATCTTCATTGCCTAAGATATTGTTGATGAAATATTACGCTATTGCAAATTAGGGTTAACACGGATGGCATTAATAAAGACATGTTGCATGTTGATAGTGATACTGAGTTTAGGTATTCAGGCAACTGCATCACAGCCTTTAAGTGATATACGGTCACTGGAGCAGCAAATGGAAAATATTGCTCAGCTAGAGCGTTGGCAAGAGCAAAAAATGGCTGCGGAGCAACTACTGAGTCATCCTCAATTGGTGTCAGAGCAAAGAAGAGCTTTGTTAAAACAAATGGGGAAGCTTGCCTTTGAAGCAGGGCATTTGAATGATGGTATTGGGTACTTTAAAGAGCTAGAGCTTGCAGTTAACGCAGAGCATTCCCCGGAATTGCTGTTTCAGGCAATTAAAATGCAAGGAATTGGCTGGTATCACTCCGGTGGATTTGCCGCGTCACAGAAAGAGTATGCCAGAGCACTGATCCTTGCACAATCACACATGCCGGCAATAGAGATTGCGCATATTCAAAATAATTTAGGCTTGTCGTATTTGAAAATGCATGACTTAGTCAATGCATTGTCTTCCTTTACGCAGGCGTATTCACTTTATCAAACACATGGCAATGAGCAGGATGAAGCAGATATTATCCTAAATATTGCTGGTGTGTATATTCGCTTACTGCGCTATGAAAAAGCGGAGGAATTACTTGCTAAAGCAATCAAGCTTTTTAATGAGCTTTCAGACAGTTATGGCCTAGCGCTCTCTCAAGCAAACTTGGGGGTGGTATATACTCAAACAGGGCGCTATGAAGAGGCACGTGTGCTATTGCAACAAGCCGTCGACTACTATGAGGCTGCAAATGATATTAAACACTTGTCATACGAATATACCAACTTAGCAAAAGTCAGCGTTGCCCTCGAAGAGGTAGAGCGAGCGGAAGCAGAGGTGAATTTTGCGGTTTATTACGCAGAAAAATCGGGAAATTTATCTAATATGTCAGAAGCGTTGCACGTGCGGGCACAACTCGATTTAATTAATGGTCGCACCTTATCTGCTATGGAGTCTTCTCAACGCAGTATGGAAATAAGTAAAAAGTTAGGTGCAACTTTACGTGAGTACAAAGCGATGTCGTTACTTGCGTTGGCCAAATCTGCTCAGGGGGAAACTGCACAGGCACTGTCCATATTGGCAGAATATAACAAAGGGCGTGCTGAGCTGTTAAATCAAACCCTATTAGAAGAAGCTGAAAAGTACCAAACTCAATTTGAAGAAAGTGAGTTGAGTCGAGAATTGGCACAATTGAAACAGGATCAACAACTTCAAGTGCTGAAGCGGCAACAGCAACAACAGTTAATTTGGATGAGTTGCTTAGTTATTGGCTTTGCATTTTTGGCTTTGGTTGCATGGTATCGGCGCAGTATCGAACGCAAAGCCAAATTGGACCTTCGTCATGAAGTAGCACAGCGTACCGCAGAATTACAAAAAACAGCAGATCAGCTGCGAAGTGCTAACCAGATAAAAAGCCAATTTTTAGCTAATATTAGCCACGAGATCAGAACACCACTTACCGCTATTCTTGGCTATAGTGAAAACATGCTACGTGAAAATCAGGGCAACATTGAGCTAAAGGAGCCACTGGAAGTGCTCGTGCGGCAGGGGGAACATTTAAAGGAGTTAATTAGCGATGTGCTGGATCTCAGCAAAATAGAAGCTGAGCAGTTAGAACTGGAGATGACAGAGTTTAATGTTGAGTCATTGCTAACTGATGTCACCGATATGTTCCATCACCCTTGTATGGAAAAGTCCCTCGAGCTGATCGTTGACCACCAGTTAGATAGCCCGTGTCTGGTCTGCTTAGATTACGTTCGGGTCAAACAAGTACTTATCAACTTATTGAGCAATGCGATTAAGTTTACCCGTGAAGGTCATGTTGAATTAATAGCGGAATACTCTGAGAATGGACTACTATTTACGGTAAGTGATACGGGCATAGGTATGCCTCAATCGCAGCTAGATAAGATTTTCGACTACTTTCAGCAAGGCGATAATAGTATTACAAGGCGTTTTGGTGGCTCCGGGTTAGGGTTAAGCCTGTCACAGCAACTGGCAAATATGATGGGAGGGACAATCCGGGTTGTCAGTGAGCAACATGTAGGCAGTCAATTTTCTTTTTGGCTGCCATGTACGCGTTTGAATGCATCAAGCTATGCGGTATCAGAGCGGATACCACAAATAGGGCTAGGAGCGATGTTTAATGGCGAAGTGTTAGTGGCTGAAGACCACGATGATAACCGCGCATTGTTCGAGCGGATTTTACGTCAGCTAGGTGTTAAGGTTGAGTCCGCAGTCGATGGGCGGCAGGCGGTTGAAAAGTGCCTGAGCAGCTTTCCAGATTTAGTGCTTATGGATATACAAATGCCTGAAATGGATGGTTTAGAGGCTTTAAAATTATTGCGTCAAGCCGGGTTTGAAGGGCCTGTCTATGCGTTGACGGCAAACGTAATGGAACACGAGATCAGTTATTATCTGGATTATGGTTTTGATGGCCATCTAAGTAAACCGATTGAACACAACAAGCTAGTTGAGGTATTGCATGCCGAACTGGGTGAATACGTTGAAAAGTTCAATGATACAGATATGAGCTTGGATATGACGGATCTAAAACAGAGCTTTGCTTCTACTCTAGAACAAGAGCGCTACAAGTTAATAGATTTGTGGCAGGAAAACGACTATGACGGGTTACAGTACCACTGTCATAAAATAGCAGGTGCGGCATCCGTATTTGGTTTTACACCAATTGCAGATATTGCGAAGCAGTTCGAACAAGCATTAAAAGAGCAAAACAGCGCACAATACCAAGACTTATTTTTGATTTTGTGCGATGAGCTTAAAGTACAGTCCTATTCAGAACAGTTCGATATCACTTGATTCTTGATCTTCCTCGATGTGCATCGTTTGCGCTTTTTCAATACTGGTTGCAGGCTGATGCGCACGACTTTTATCAACTCGAGGATCTAAATCTGGTTCGGGCGTTTCGGTTTTAAATATACTCAGCTTTTCGTGGATGCTTGAAGACAAATTCAGTAGGTCCTTGCTCGATACAGCCTGAATTTTAGAGCTAGATAATGCGTCAGAGTTGAGCTCAACCATGGACTCAATACTTGATTGAGCCTCGTCCGAAACTTCTTTTTGTTGGGATACCTGAGTATGAATGCTGTGAGACATAGCGTTAATATCTAACATTGCATGCTCTATTTGATCCACTTCTCTGGTTGACGCCTCTGATAATTGAACTGTTTTATCTGTTTCTTCTAAAGCGAGCAACATTAAAGAGTGGGCGCTATCTGTACCCGCTTGGATCTTGCTGACCATAGTGCGTACTTCCTGCGTAGATTGGCTTGTTCGAGCAGCTAAGTTTCTCACCTCATCTGCAACAACTGCGAAACCACGCCCTTGCTCCCCTGCGCGTGCAGCTTCAATGGCGGCATTTAATGCCAATAAATTAGTTTGTTCGGCAATTGAGTTGATGACATCTATCACGGCACTAATTGAATCGCTATCTGCTTTTAACACTTCAATTTGTTGGCTAGTTTGACGAATATGGTTAGCAAGGCTGAGCAAGCTTTCTTGGCTTTTATCGGTATCAATTCTCGTTTTCTTGACTGCTTCGGTTGCGCTTTCGACAGAGTTGTAGATTTTTTCTAGGTTCTCATCCAGCTCTCTGGAAACAACTAACATACGGTTTATCGATTCAGCTAAATCTGCACCATGTGCATGTTGAATAGTTGCTTTTTGAGTCATGGAAGCGTACGTATCCCTAAGGTCATCAGCCATAGGACCCAACCTAGCCGAGCAGGTATACACTTCGCAGATCAAATGCTCTATGGTTGCGAGTCCGGCATTGAGAGCCAAACAAGCTGGGGGGAGCTTTTTATCTTGATCATCAAATCTGTAAGTTAGGTCAATGTGAGTTTCTGATAGCAGCGCATTAATTAGGTCATCAAGATAATTCCCCTTATTGACGTACTTTGAAATCGTGAAATAAATAAGCACGGCGCTAAGGAGCATTAAGGTACATAAGAGAAGTGTGGCTGTTAAAGTAAAATCAAAATAAACAGCGCAAAGTACTGTGATAACAATGTTGGCGCACGTGGTACTAATGACACCGACGTTTAAACGCATATACTTGATACTCCTTTCTATGAGTTTAAAAACTAGAAACTTTTTCCAATTAGATTAATAGGTATAGTCTAAATTAGAGCTAAATCCAAGTTGAAGAAGGGTAAAAAAAAACCTGCCGAAGCAGGTTTTTTTTATTTGCGTTTCATGGAGTCAAAAAACTCATCGTTTGTTTTACTCATTGAGAGTTTATCGATTAAAAACTCCATCGCATCTATTTCACTCATTTCATGTACAATCTTGCGTAAGATCCACATCTTTTGTAGTTCATCAGGCTTAGTCAGTAATTCTTCACGACGTGTACCTGAACGGTTGAAGTCTATTGCAGGGAATACACGCTTTTCAGCAATCTTACGATTTAAGTGCAATTCCATGTTACCAGTACCTTTAAATTCTTCGTAGATGACTTCATCCATCTTAGAACCAGTATCAATAAGTGCTGTTGCAATAATGGTTAAGCTACCGCCTTCTTCTACATTACGTGCAGCACCGAAGAAACGCTTTGGCTTATGTAGTGCGTTAGCATCAACACCACCAGTCAATACCTTACCAGAAGAAGGAATAACCGTGTTGTAAGCACGTGCCAAACGTGTGATTGAATCAAGTAGAATCACCACGTCTTTTTTATGCTCTACAAGGCGTTTTGCTTTTTCAATCACCATCTCAGCAACCTGTACGTGACGGCTCGCCGGCTCATCGAAGGTTGAAGCAACCACTTCACCTTGTACTAAACGCTGCATTTCTGTTACTTCTTCTGGACGTTCGTCGATCAGTAGTACCATTAATGTCGCATCTGGGTTGTTGTAAGAGATAGACTGCGCAATGTTTTGTAGCAACATTGTTTTACCAGCTTTTGGTGGTGCAACGATTAGTGCACGTTGACCTTTACCAATTGGTGAAGCAAGGTCTAAAACTCGAGCTGTGATATCTTCAGTACTACCGTTACCACGTTGCATAACTAAACGTTCATTCGCGTGAATTGGCGTTAAGTTTTCAAATAGGATCTTAGTTCGAGAGTTTTCTGGCTTATCAAAGTTGACTTCATTTACTTTCAACAGTGCAAAGTAACGTTCGCCATCTTTAGGTGGACGGATAAGACCGCTAATTGAATCACCAGTACGCAAACTAAAGCGTCTGATCTGACTCGGCGATACATAGATGTCATCCGGCCCCGCTAGGTATGAAGCTTCGGAAGAGCGTAAAAAGCCAAAACCGTCCTGGAGAATTTCTAAAACACCGCCGCCATAGATGTTTTCGCCGCTCTTTGCGTGCGCTTTCAAAATCGCAAAGATTATATCTTGTTTTCTTAGACGGGCTACGTTTTCGAGTCCCATTGACTCGGCAAGTTTTACAAGCTCATTTATTGACTTGTCTTTAAGTTCGCGTAAATGCATATTGGTGGGTTCTTTAATTAACGTTGTCTTCTCGTCGCACGAGGGATTGAGTTGATATTCGATAAAAGGTTAGTGGCTCTATAAGTTAGCAGCTAGCTAGCGAGTCGTCCAGTCTTTATACAAAAAATAAATCCATTTATCTTTCAGTTGTCGCTAGTCAGCAAAAGTAAAAACCCAAATACGCAGTATTTGGGTTTTTAATATTTTTTTAAACGTTTTCGTTTAAGAACTCAACCAGTTGAGATTTAGATAGTGCGCCAACCTTAGTTGCAGCAACTGCGCCATCTTTGAAAAGAAGTAGCGTAGGAATACCACGAATACCAAACTTACCTGGTGTACCAGAGTTTTGGTCTATGTTCAGCTTGGCAATCTTCACTTTACCATCAAATTCATCAGCTACTTCATCAAGAATTGGCGCGATCATTTTACATGGACCACACCACTCTGCCCAAAAGTCCACAAGAACTGGGCTTGTTGCATTTAGTACGTCAGCTTCAAAGCTATCGTCAGTTAATTGAATTATTTTGTCGCTCATTACGTTCTCCGATAGAAATTTGGCGAATTATTTAGTGCGTATTTAAACACTCTTGTTTCTTATTGCAAGTTTAAACGTTATGCTTTATTGCTATGACTAAGACACATTTGACCAACACGAAATTTTCAGACTTTGCTTTAGCACCGGAAGTGGTCGCCGGTTTAACAGCGAATGGCTTCGAATATTGTACGCCAATTCAAGCAAAGTGTATGCCTTACGTATGTGAAGGCAGGGACATTGCGGGTCAAGCGCAAACAGGAACGGGTAAAACATTGGCGTTCCTGACAGCGACTTGTCATCGTTTAATGCAATCGCAACCAGAGCAGCAAACTTCGGTACAGCCGCGTGCCATTATAATGGCTCCGACACGAGAGCTTGCAATACAAATTCACAAAGATGCTCAAATCATCGCACCGCACTGTAATTTAAAACTAGGACTAGTATATGGTGGCGAAGAATATGAAAAACAACGGGCACAGCTAGAAAAAGGTGTTGATATTTTAATTGGCACTACGGGAAGGCTCATTGACTTCTATAAACAGGGGGCTTTTAACCTAAATAGTATAGAGGTTGTTGTATTAGATGAAGCAGACCGTATGTTTGATCTTGGTTTTATTAAAGACATACGTTATTTGTTTAATCGCATGCCTGGTACGCAAGATCGCATGAACCTACTTTTCTCTGCGACGCTGTCTTATCGAGTTCAAGAGTTGGCATTTGAGCACATGCACAACCCGGTACATGTTCAAATAGAACCTGATGTTAAAACTGGCAAACGAATTCAAGAAGAATTATTTCAACCCTCACAAGAGGACAAATTGCCTTTACTTTTAACGCTAATCGAGGAAGAGTGGCCAGATAAAGCAATCGTGTTTGCTAATACCAAGCATAGTTGTGAAAACGTGTACGAATGGCTAAAAGCTGATGGGCATCGAGTTGGCTTATTAACAGGTGATGTGAATCAAAAGAAGCGGTTGTCAATCTTAACTAAGTTCACTAAAGGTGATTTAGATTTGCTTGTAGCAACAGATGTTGCTGCTCGAGGATTGCACATTCCTGAAGTCAGTCATGTATTTAACTTTGATTTACCAGATGACAGAGAAGACTACGTACACCGCATTGGGCGTACAGGGCGAGCTGGTGCTTCTGGGCATGCAATTAGTTTTGCGTGTGAGCAGTATGCATACAACTTACATGAGATAGAAGAGTATATTGAACATGCTATTCCCATTTCTCACTACGATAAGTCTGCACTTCTGGATGATTTAAAAGCGCCAGTAAAGCAGCATCGTAGAAACTATCCTGCTGGTCAAAGGAAGCGTGGTAATTCTAGACGTCAAGGTAATTACCAAAAGTCATCGCCTAAGCACAGTTAAAAGCAGTAAAGGTAAGTAGAGGTTACAAGCGTGGGATACAACTCACCACTAAATAATGTATATGCCGTCATTGATTTGGGCTCTAATAGTTTTCATATGCTTATTGCAAAGCACATGGCAGGGGGAGTCCATACAATTGGCCGAGTGAAACGCAAAGTTAGGTTAGCTGCCGGGCTAAATGAACAAAATGTTTTATCACAAGAAGCGATGGAGCGTGGGTGGGAATGTCTGTCTTTATTTGCTGAGCGACTGCAGGATATTCCAGCGCAAAATATAAAGATTGTTGCAACAGCGACATTGCGCTTGGCTGTGAATGCTGATGAATTTAAACAGCGAGCACAAAGTATACTGAACCATAAAATAGAAATTATTAGTGGTGAACTTGAAGCTTGTACGATCTATAAAGGTGTGGCCCATACATCGGCATGTCACGGCAAGCAACTGGTTGTGGATATTGGTGGCGCAAGTACAGAGGTTGTCATAGGCAGAGGCTTTGATGCGGAGGTTTACCACAGCCTGAATATGGGATGTGTTACTTACCTAGAAAAGTTTTTTAAAGATGACCAGTTAAGTGAAGAAAACTTTGCCAGCGCCATCGCTGCGGCAAAAAATACAATTGCTCCTCATGTCACCGCATTTCAACAGGTTGGTTGGGAGCTCGCGATAGGCGCTTCGGGTACGGTACAGGCAATTCAGGAAATTTTCTCGGCACTAGGTCTAGATGAATATCTATCACTGGACAAGTTATACGATATCAAGGCGCTTGCGAGCGAATGCAAAACAATCCCACAGCTCGACCTCCCAGGGTTGAGTGAGGAAAGACGCTTAGTATTTGTATCAGGCCTCGCAATTTTAATTGCCTTGTTTGAATCTTTAGAAATTGAATATATGGGTTTGGCGGGCGGTGCACTGCGTGAAGGTGTATTGTACAGTATGATTGAAGACTTGAGTGTTGCAGACATTCGAAAGCGTACTCTCAACTGTTTTATGGCACGTTACCATGTAGATAATTTACAAGCACAGCGAGTTTTTGAAATTAGTAATGGTTTCTTAAAGCAGCTACAAGGGTACTGGTCTGTAGACATGCGTTTTGGCAGTGACGCGCTTAAAGCTGCATCTGTGATGCATGAAATTGGCTTATTGATCGACTTCAAAGAGTATCACCTTCATAGTGCATATATACTGAATAATAGTGTAATGCCCGGGTATACACGTGCGCAAAAACAGCTTATTGCGGCTTTAGTGAGCTGCCATCGTCTTGATATAGATACCGATTCGTTTTCTAAGTTGGGTGTTAATCAACATTTAGCGGAAGTCTTGATCCGATTGCTCCGCATAGGTGTGATCTTATCTATGCGTCGACAGGATGATGTTTTACCAGAACTATTCCTGACGGCTTCAGAGCCGGAAACGCTGACACTCACGATGCCTAAAAGTTGGTTAGATGCACATCCTCTTATGTGCAGTGAACTAGAACAAGAAGCGCGATACCAAGAAAAGTGTGGGTGGCTTCTAAATGTAGAAAGTGAATAGCTTTTTGCTCAAAAAACAAGCTGAAATCACGTGTTTTGGTTGTGTTTTGTTCTGTTGAGCGTTTTTTTGTATTTTTATCAAAAAAACGCTTGCGTCAATCTCAAATCCCCCTATAATGCGCACCCACTGACACGGAACAACACGCTGAAAAGCAAGAAGCAAAGTGAAGGTGAAAGTTAAACGGAAAGCTTAATTAAGAAAAATTAAACTTTCTAGTTGACTTTAAAAGTGAAGCGGTTAATATGGCGCTCCACTTCGCAGCAATGCTGCGGTAACTAACCAAGGGTTAGTTACACTGTTCTTTAAAAATATGAAGCAATCATCTGTGTGGGCACTCGTACAGATTGAGTTCTAACAGCTCTTGATTCAGGAGCAAAAGAATTAGA
>NZ_JASJUT010000011.1:0-244987 GCF_030135505.1 Pseudoalteromonas obscura | reverse complement strand
TTATCAACAACGGATAATTTAAAGGCAAGCGAATAATCTTTTTGAGTTCTCTTAGATATTGATGTCATGACATTCTCCAAATTTAAGTTGGAAAAGTGTCAACCTTATTTAGGACGGGACATTTAAAGTAAAAAAGGTGAGCGTTAGCTCACCTTTTTTATGACTTAAAAGCGGTATTGTAAATTAACAAAAAAGCGTCGTTCAGGTGTATTGTAGTAGTTTACAGAAACGACCTCTTTTTGTTCATTCGTTACTAGGCTAGATACCACCGCACCATATTCTTTATCAAACAAGTTTTCTATTCTCGCCGATAGTTTTAGTGCATCAGATAATTCGTAATTGGCCGCTAAATTAACCAATGTATATGAACTTAAGTTGAAAGCTTCCCCAGTAGGCGTAGATCTAGAGCTATCACGTTGACCTCGGAATTGAAGTTCAGTTACCACCTCAAGCTCATCCCATTGCTTTGCAAGCAACCAGTTGGCAGAGTGCTTAGCTATGCGAGGCAGCGGCTTGCCCTTCGACTCATCTTTGGCGTTCACAAAAGCATAATTAAAGTTAGACTCTATACCGAACATCAACGTATTTAACACACTGACCTCGATACCTTGATGCAAAGCATTGTCAATATTGGCAGGTGCCCAATTGCCTTGAGCGTTCGGTGCCCAAGCTATTTTGTTTGTATAATCGGTGCGATAAACTGCAAAATCAACTGTGGTATCAGCCAGTGACGCCTTCAAGCCAAGCTCAAAGTTATCTGACTCTTCAGGCAATAGCGCCGGGTTTCCAGAGCCGGGATAATACAGGTCATTAAAAGTTGGTGCTTTGTAGCCTGTATTGTGTGCAAACCTAAATGTTGCATCACGATGTACCTTGTATCCTAATGCTACGCTGTGTGTGACTTCACTGCCAAACTGATCATC
This sequence comes from Pseudoalteromonas obscura, assembly GCF_030135505.1. Lineage (NCBI taxonomy): Bacteria > Pseudomonadati > Pseudomonadota > Gammaproteobacteria > Alteromonadales > Pseudoalteromonadaceae > Pseudoalteromonas > Pseudoalteromonas obscura. Next base: position 244,064 of record NZ_JASJUT010000011.1, on the reverse strand, counting down.
GTCATCGTAACGTACTGTCGCTTCAACAAGCGCTTGATTATATTCATATACTGATCCCACAAACACACCCAAAGTATCTCGTGTGCTTTGCTCATAAACTAACGTCGAAGCTGATACATCATCTTCTGATGCACTTACTCCGCCCAGAACAACTAGGTTTTCTTGTACATCGATATGCCCATCGTAGTTAAGTATGGTGCGCTTAGTGATCGTTTTCTGTCTCTTAGACTCGTCTACACTCACTGATTCATCTTGGGATTTTGTCACTGTAAACGCGTGTGAAGATTGACCAAACTGAGTCTCGAAGCCCAAACTCACCACTTGGTTATCGTATTCATCGAGATATGCAGTGTCGTTTTGTGCACCAAAAGGGTTATCGTAGAATGTGTCCCCTTCACTGCCTTGGAAAGCTGCAAATATCTTGCTGTCAGGTGCGATTTGATACTCGGCTTTAAGGCCTAAACTGGTATTGTCGTGGCCGTCTGAATCAGGCTGTGTTCCTTGCAAAACGTCAAAATTATCGGTTTCTTCATAGCCTAAATTAGCCAATATTGTCAGATCTTCATGGTTATAAGACGTCGCCACTTGTCCATTGCGGTAACTGTTACTGCCAACAGTGACATCAGCTGTGGTATGTTCAGCTCGACGAGTAATAATGTTGATCACACCTGCCATTGCGTCCGAACCATAAATCGCAGCGCGTGAGCCTTTTACGATTTCTACACGCTCAACACTTTGCAATGGAATTTTTTCAATCGACTTGTAACCCAATGTCGCTGAACCCACTCGGATACCATCAATCAACACTAAAGTATGATCTGAACTTCCGCCTCTCAATGCAATACTCGTCGTGTGACCAAAGCTACCGTTTGCATTAATTTGAATTCCAGCCTGCTGAGATAATATTGTTGCAAGGTCACGTGCGCCACTGCGCTCAATGTCAGCGCGGTCTATAACCGACACAGCTGCTAACACATCTTTTTGTGACTGTTCAATTTTATTTGCGGTTACTGTAATGCGTTCAATTTCTTGAGAAGCAGACGTGTGAAATGAAACCGCTGCGATTACAGCAGCGCTTAGCGCAGATATTTTTATCATGAAGATCCCCTACTTTGTGCCCACCGCACAAAGTTTCATCAAATAAGTCAAATTCAAGGCCGGTCTCCGGGCTCAACCATTTAAAATTAGTTTTACCGTTGCGGGGGCAGCGTTGGGTTTACCAAGTCCTATACTTGCGCACCAACTTCCCGATTATCCATTACATTTATGTTCCGTATATATTTTTTGGCACCTCGAAATTCCGCGCATATTGTCCGAGATTTAAGGGGGGATTGTCAATGGACGTCTAGAGTTCCAGTGCTATATTTAAACACCGAAACTCTCATAGCTTTAAGGTTAATCTCTGAAGTTTTTAAACTGGAAAGGCTGACCAAGTTCAGCAGTACGGATCAGCTGCATGACTTCTTGTAGATCATCACGTTTTTTACCCGTTACGCGCACTTCTTCACCTTGAATAGCTGCTTGAACTTTTAACTTAGAGTCCTTGATAAGTTTGACTACTTTTTTCGCCATATCTTTATCAATACCTTGTTTCAAGGCTACTTTACGAGCAAAGGTTTTACCACTGCGCTCTACATCTTTCAACTCGAAGCTGCCAACATCTAAGCCCCGTTTTGCAGCTTTGCCAACCACCATGTCGAACAGTTGCATTACTTGTTGTTCAGATTCCGATTTTAATTGAATCACTTCATCTTTAAGCTCAATTGAAGCCTCAACACCACGAAAGTCATAGCGCGTTTCCAGTTCACGGTTTGCATTGTCAACGGTGTTTCTAGCTTCCGTCATTTCTATTTCAGATACGATATCAAAAGAAGGCATTGCTTTCTCCTCAAAACAAATTTACGGAGAATTATAACAACGCTCATACGCAATAATATATAGTTTTTTACTCACTGCTTACGCTCATTCTTTTTAGAAACGGTCAAGCACATATACTGCTGACTATTCATACGTTTACTATTAAGCCATTTTTAATATTTCAGTGTTATACTGATTCTTCATCACGTTGGAGTTGGAGTGCATGTGACAAGACAAGTATATCGAACACTGTTGCTGTTATTTTTGATAGTCATTACTTATCTGTTTGCAAAAGAAGTTAAAAATCATGTTGTTAGAATTGAACACCTAGACAAAGTGGTGCATTTTGGCGTGTTTTTCGCGCTGGCGTTTTTTTCCCACCACGCATTTAGATTCAAAATTTGGTTTCATATGACACTCTTAATCAGCTACGGTGCTGCAGTTGAATGGATGCAATCTACATTACCATATCGACAAGCATCACTCGGTGACTTTATTGCCGACGTGATGGGAGCCATCAGCTATTTTGTCGCCATCTGGCTATTTCGCAAATATAGGCTGCGCCGAGGCGAGCAATGAGTGATATTTACATTTTGGGGTGTGGTGCCGTCGGCTTACTGCTCGCCGAAAAGCTGTCACATCACCACTCGGTGACTTTAATCACTCGCACTGCTTCAAAGCAAGCATTCTTTTTTATCGATGGCAAGCAGCGTCGCCAATTAAATGTTAAAATGACTACGCTAGAGGACCTCAGTGGTAAAATCCACACATGTATTGTCCCAGTCAAAGCTTACCAATTGGTCTCGGCCATGGAAGCACTTTCCCCCCACCTAAGCCATGATGCCAATGTGATTTTGAGCCACAACGGGATGAGCGATCTCAATCACTTCAACAGCATTTTGCAACCGACCCAAGCTCTCTACTTCTTGAGTACGTCAATGGGAGGGATGAAACCTGATAATAATACCGTGATATTCAAAGGGCCTGGACTTACTCAGCTAGGGGCTTGCAATGCGCAAGCCAAGAACCAAATTACAGAGCTATACGATCGGTACTTTATGCAATACTTTGAGCCCATTGAGCTCACCAATGATATTGCAGAAGTCCGCTGGCAAAAGTTGTGTGTGAATATTGCAATTAACCCTTTGACAGCTTTGATGCAGTGCCCAAACGGTGCATTGCAAACCCCGGCCTACGCAACACAGGTGTTAAAACTACTCAATGAAGCCTGCTTTGTTGCTCAATGTGAAGGAGTGAAATTGCAACTCGCAACAGAGTTAGCGCGCGCCTATAAAGTAATGGCGCTGACACAGCATAACACCTCATCTATGGCCCAAGATATCAAGTTAAAACGCCGAACTGAAATTGACGCAATATGCGGCTATATCGCGACCACCGCAAAAAAGTACGGATACCAAGCCACAGAGAATGAGACCTTGTGGCAACAGGTAAAAATAAAAGAGCAGGCTTAAGCCTGCTCTTTTATTATGGTCTATACACTTTTACTTTAGTAAAGCCGTTTTCGTGCAAAATCAAGGCTTGCAGCTGACTCATAACCCCTTTACTGCAATACAGGAAATAATCTTTATCCTGAGGCAGGTCACCGAATTTGGTCGCGAGACGGAAAAACGGCAAGTGGATCACTTCAATGCCCTCTATCTCTAGCGGATCTGCATCTTCCTCTTCAGGTGAGCGAATGTCCACGACCACTGCATTTTCCGGCAGCTCCTGAACACTGTCAGCTTCTTTCACTTCTTCTTTTGCTTCGGCCTCAATATCGCGAATATCTTTAATAACCGCGTTGCCTACCACGGTATCCAATACGTCAAAGTCAAAGTTTGCCTCTTCCGCTTCGATTTTTTCCAGTACCGCTTTAACCGTTGGTTTTTTAGAAATAACGCCACAATATTCCGGCATCGCTTCAGCCATCTCACAGGTGCCAATTTCTCTCGCGATACGAATGATCTCTTCTTTATCATTTTGGATAAGTGGGCGTAATATCAAGGTGTCTGTAACCCGATCTATTACGCTTAAGTTGGCTAGAGTTTGGCTTGAAACTTGGCCGATACTCTCTCCTGTTACGAGTGCTTGAATACCCAGTTTTTGTGCCACTGCACTGCCCGCACGCATCATCATGCGCTTGAGTACAACACCCATTTGGCTGTTTTCAACATTTTCTAGAATTTCAGCGACGACAGGCTCAAAATCGACAGTAATAAATTTCACTCTGTGGGTAGAGCTATACTGCTTCCAAAGATAGTGACTTACCTGCTTCACACCAATTTCGTGAGCGGCGCCACCTAAGTTAAAGAATAAGAAGTGTGTACGCGCGCCTTTGCGGATCATTTGATAAGTTGCCACACCAGAGTCAAATCCACCGGAAACAAGTGATAAAACATCTTCTTGGGTAGGCAGTGGAAATCCACCTAAGCCACGATACTGAGCTCGCACAATGTAAGCAAACTGATCTTTAATCTCTATTTTCACGGTCGCTTGAGGTCTGGTCAATTTAACGCGAGCCGTTTCAATATTCTGATTCAAGCCACCACCGACATAACGCTCAACATCACTAGACGTAAAATCGTGCTTACCTTGGCGCTTTACACGCACACAAAACGTTTTGTGTTCTATCTGCTCACGCACTAATGGCAACGTATGTTGGTAAATATCGTCAAGCGTTTCAAAAGTGACTTCTTGGACCTCAAGAAACAAGGTGATCCCTGGTACCCGCTTTAAACCATCAATTAAAGCCAACCGAGTATTGTCATCACTTAACTGACTAACCACGGTGATATTATCCCAGTTATTTTTAACTGCGACTGCCTCATCAACACGACCGAGCAAGAGTTTAATGTTTTTCTCTAAAATCTTAGTGAAACGCTTACGCACTGACTTACTTTTGATGACAATTTCAGGGTGCAGCTTGACGATAAATTTAAGCATAAGAAGTTACTCGCTGGTGTGAAACTATAAACGTACAAAACGTTGAATCATTTTAAGGCGCGGGATTATAACAAACTTATTAAAGACTAGGAAATAAACAGACAGAATGGCAACTTGATTACAGTTGAAACATTAAGCTGCCAAGTAAATCAGCAGCTTGAATTGAAAAATGTATTTAAGCAATGCTTGGCAAACTGGTGTCCGCTTGCTCCTGATAGTAATCACGCAGCTGTGCAATCTTGTCGCTGCTCATCTGTGTGGCATAGGGTTTAAACAGCATCAATACTTTAACAATGCCGTTATAGATATCTTTTTGCTCTAATACACCTGTTAACCGTCGCGCTTTGACATAAGGAGTCCAAAAACTCACAACCATTTTTAACATGTGAGCCAATTCATCAACATCATAATCCTCAATATCAATGACACCAGCACTTCGCAGGCCGATAACAACCGCTTTTACTTGCTCAAACAACTGCGATTGAAACTCTATATAGTCTTTTTTTAGACCTTTATCACGGGCCAGAATATCCGTCAGGTTATCGTAGAAAAAATGATATCGCCACATCAGTTCAAACAGTGAATCTAAGTATTGCGTCAATTGTTCCAACGGTTCATGGTCAATACTCAGCGGCTTGAAGTGAGTACTTAAATGCTCACTGTAAAGAGAAAAGATATGTCTAATAATATCTTCTTTATTTTTAAAGTGATAATACAAATTACCGGGGCTTATGCCCATATTAGAGGCAATATGATTGGTAGTTATCGCTCGTTCACCATGCAGGTTAAACAAGGCTATGCTCGTACGAATTATTTTTTCCTTGGTATTCATATCCGACTCTCTTTACACGCTTAATTATACTAACGGCTTAGCGGCCACTTGGTTAATTGAAAATAGCACTAAACATATACAAGGTTAAATGAGCAAATTTGAAAGCAGACCAGTGAATTTGCTTGAGAAGCTTGCTAACATAGCAAAAATTTTTAGTGTTACAATAATCCCATGAAAGTCATAGCCCTCTACCCTGGTACATTTGACCCTTTAACTAATGGACACGCTGATCTTATCAAACGCGCCGCAAACATGTTTGATACAGTTATACTCGCTATCGCCCATAACCCAACAAAAAAACCTTGTTTTACATTGGAAGAACGGGTTGATCTAGCACAACAGGTACTTGGCGATATACCCAATGTCAGAGTGATTGGCTTTTCGGGTTTACTTGTGGACTTAGCTAAAGCACAAAATGCGAACGTCTTGATCAGGGGGATCCGTGCAGTGTCAGACTTTGACTACGAGTTTCAGCTTGCCAATATGAATCGCAGGTTATACCCACAGCTAGAGAGCGTGTTTCTTACCCCTTCAGAGCGAAACTCTTTTATTTCATCAACGCTAGTCAAAGAAGTGGCACTTCACCACGGTGATGTCAGTGAATTTGTAGACCCAATTGTCGCTAGAGCACTTATGGAGAAATTACATCAATGAAATTAAGGTACCTCAGTGCTATTAGTTTATGCACGTTGTCACTAAATAGCCACGCAGGCCCTTGGATATCAGCTGAAGACAGCGCCCTTAAACACTCAATAGACTTGCTCGTTAGCCATGGTCTAATCAATCGTCCAGTCAATCAATATCCGTTGTTATGGCAAGGCATTGCACATGACCTAAAACAAATCGATTCAGCTACTCTTAGCACAGAAAATGCCTTTGCAGTTTCTCATCTTCGCCACGCACTTCAACACGCTAAAAATAAAGCACACTCTGGCGTAAAGATGCATTTCCGAGAAAAGCCAAACACTGACACTGGTATGGGCGAAAACAGCAGAGAAAAGTCTGGCGTCACTACTTTTGGAGAAATTACCAGCAATAATGTCAGTGCACGAGTGCAGGTAAATTACGCTGACGAGTCACTTGATGGAAAGCATGTCAATCACCATGGTAGCCACCTTGCAGTGCTTCTTGGTGACTGGTCTTTAAGTGCTGAGCGATTAGATTATTGGTGGGGCCCAGGCAATGAAACAGCCTTGCTGCTGTCAAACAACGCTCCGCCAATGAAGGCGGTACGCTTAAGTAGAGCAAACACCAATTATAGTGGACCACAATTTCTATCCTTTATCGGACCTTGGCAAATCACTGCCATTGCAGCAAAACACAAACCAGCCGACAAAGAGGGCGACTTTTGGGGCGCGCGCTTTTCTGCGACTCCCATAAAGGGCCTTGAGCTGGGCTTTGCAACAACCGGCAGTGATTTTTTGTTTACTCACTTGGATACCAGCTCTGAGCTTAAAAAGCAGCGAATCACCAGCGTTGACTTCAAGTACTCTTCAGTTCTTGGCGGGCAACCTTTTGCAATTTACGGTGAATACAGTGGGAACAATGACAATGGCGTTTTGCCAGATGAGGCACTGTTTAGTGCTGGTATAGAAAGCTTTTGGTCCAAAGAAGATTATCGTATCAAAGGCTATGTCGAATACAGTGATACCTCCACAGATTGTTTAGCTCAATCGGCGAGCTTTCAATGTAACTTTCAACAATTGGGCAAAGGCTCAGACTACAAAGAATATGATCTTTGGCTTGGCGCTGCCATCGGCCCTCAAGCTAAAAGTTTGACTGTGGCGTTTGATTACTTTCAAATTGAAGGCGCTGGCGGCTACGGTAAAATCAAGCTTACTGACTTCGAAGCAATTAACACCGAACGGTCACTGGTCGAGTTTGGCTTTCAACACGCTTTAGCACAAGGGTTATTTAAGGCAAGTATCACTATGTGGGAGGATAAAACAGACCAACAGAGCGATACGCATCATGCGCTCGGATTAAGCTGGGAGTTTCAGTACTAACAATGACAATAGGCTGCTATGACGCTCAAGGATAGCAGCCTCTTCTTTACGATGAGGTTTTAATATTAAACACTCTGCGAGAAATCAGCTGTAAGCCCAGAAAATCTCTATTGAGGATCAGCGCCCCCACCATCACCAAGTCGACGATATTGACCATAGATGAATAAAAATACCAAAGTGCCCAAGGCTCGTCGGTACCAAGCAAATGGGAGTCAATAAACATCGCAAGAAATAACATTGCGTTAATGGTTAAACCGAGAGAGCAATAAATGTAGCATGGCTGCCTTGGATCATACTTGTAAAAGAAATGCCTAGACATTATGACAATAGCCAGCGTAACTATGTCATAGACAAAGTAGATCGCAAAATCGATCGACTCAAAGTTAACAGACGTCGTTAAATCGCTGAGACTGTATGATGCAGCAAGAATGGACGCACATGCCAAAGCCTGCACATTTTTATTAACAGCCAGTATGTAAAAAGATACATGGAGTAAACTGGCCATAAAAAAGCCCCAAATTACGAGGGCTCCTATACTTAATCCGAAGTAATCAAATGCCATTATCTACGATGATAGTTGGAAAGCGCTTTTTGGGATAATTACCACTAGCACGTCCACCAGATATTGCCTTCAAGCTTGCTAAAGATTTAATCACATTAACAGAAAGCGTCTTTGTTTTACCAGCACTTTTCGATGAATCAAGATTTTTGATATTTAAATTAGCCATTGTTTTCCCTTTAATAAATATATTCATTTCGGCTTACACAATAATTTCCACAGCCAAAACTATTTGCAGCTATAAATAAGCAACAACCAAGCCAAAACCCTCAAAATAAACACAAATATTTTACCAAAAAGACCAAATGATTAACAATTGCACAATTTAAATTTTTTGCTCTGTCATTGCACTCAAGCTTGTCTACTATTGCTTTTTGTCATTTTCACGAGACCCCGTATTGTAGATGCCAATTTATAACCCGATATAAAGTATCAAGTTATAAAAGTTTCACTACCCAAATATATGAAAAAAAGCTCGATGCAAAGATGAAGGTTACCTATTGAATTAGCGTAATGATCTTACACCTCTCGCCACTTTTTAAATAAAAATAAATTGGGTTAAGATCTAAATAATTTTTAATAATGAAATAATTGAAATATATCAATAATGATATTTAGGTTATGAAAGGTACATTCTGAGAGATGAGTGAGGCAGTCACCTAACCTCACTACAATAGAAGATTTTGAAAAGTTTAGCCCTGCGACTTGAACTGCTCGATCGCAGTGCGGACTTGAGGCAATGATGTGCCGCCTAGCGCCTGCCTAGCGGCAATACAGGCGGCAATTTCTAGCCGTGGATATACATCATCATCAATTTGCGGGCAAACTGATTGAAACTCAGCAATTGAAAGTTCCTCTAGACACTTCTGTTGCGCAATTGCGACTTGTACTAGCTGGCCGACAATATGGTGTCCCTCTCGAAATGGGATCCCTTTGGCCACCAAGTAGTCAGCAAGTTCGGTGGCATTTGCATGTCCACCCTGTGCAGCTTTAAGCGTGGCATCAGCATTCACTTTTACACCGCGAATACATGACTCAGCCATATGGATACAAGCAATCCATGTGGGCAGTGCATCAAACAATCCTTCTTTGTCTTCTTGCATATCTTTGTTATATGCCAAAGGCAGCGCTTTCAAAGTCATCATCATCGCGCTGAATGCACCAAACACACGGCCAGTCTTACCCCGGATCAACTCCAAGGCATCTGGGTTTTTCTTCTGTGGCATTAAAGAAGAACCAGACGTGACGTTGTCCGCCAGCTCTATAAACCCAGACTCACCACTGTTGTAAAAAATCATATCCTCAGCCAGACGAGATAAATGCATCATAGATATTGACGCGCAACTTAATAGCTCTACTACAAAATCTCTATCCGATACAGCATCTAAGCTGTTTCGAGTAGCGCGCTGAAAACCAAGCTGCTGTGCCAGCTCCTCCCTGTCTATAGGGTAAGCGGTGCCTGCAAGTGCGCCAGACCCCAAAGGACATTCGTTTAAGCGATCAATGGCATCACTCAACCGCGAAATGTCTCTGCTCAACATTTCTACGTATGCCATACACCAATGACTAAACAACACAGGCTGTGCTCGCTGCAAATGTGTGTAACCAGGTAAAATAGTGCCAAGCTCTCGCTGCGCTAACTCTACCAATGCACCTTGGAGTGACTGTAGCGCAGTTACGATCTGCTCAGCAGTTTGACGAGACCACAGGCGAAAATCGGTTGCGACTTGATCATTTCGACTGCGACCCGTATGTAGCTTTTTGCCAAGCTCTCCCACCTTTTCAATGAGTTTTGCTTCAACAAAAGAGTGAATGTCTTCAAAGCCACTACTTGCAATCGAAGCCATGTTTTCTAAAGACTCATCCAATAGTGCATTTAGCCCTGCGACCAATTGCTCATACTCATCACTGGACAAAACTTCTACTTGTTTTAAAGCACCCGCCCAAGCAATTGAGCCGACGATATCTTGCTCAACCAACTGATAATCAAACGGCAATGAATCATTAAATTGCTTAAAAGCTTGATCAGGCCCTGTTGAAAAGCGCCCACCCCATAATGCCATAATATTTAACTCCTCGTGCGCGAATTAGGACTGATTTTGCTTATTCAATGCCGCAATCCGGCTTGAAAGTGAAAACAGACGAATAAAACCTTCCGCATGTGATTGATCATAAACATCATCTTCACCAAAGGTTGCAAAATCTTCGCTATACAAGCTATTGATCGACTGCTTCTGTACAGCAACTACTTGTCCTTTATACAGCTTCAATACCACTTCGCCAGTTGCGCATTCAGCCAAGGCTTTCGCCGCTGCCAAAATAGAATCTTTTAGTGGTGTAAACCAACGGCCATCGTAAACAAGATGAGAAAACTCACTGGCATAAGTCTCCTTCCATTTACGGCTCGATTTATCTAGCACCAATTCATCAATCGCTTGCAGTGCAGCCATAATCACTGTGCCTCCCGGAGTTTCATAGCAGCCACGAGACTTCATTCCTACAAGCCGGTTTTCAACAATATCCACCCGGCCAACACCATGCTTTGCCGCAATTTTATTCAACGCCACCAAGCATTGATAGGGGCTGTATTTCTCGCCGTTAATTGCCACAACTTGTCCCTGCTCAACCAAAACAGACACAAACTCTGGCGAGTCTGGCGCTTGCTCAGGAGAAGATGTCCACGTCCAAACCTGATCACTTGGTTGATTCCAAGGATCTTCAAGCTCTCCGCCTTCGTGAGAAATATGCCAAATATTAGCATCACGGCTGTAGATTTTAGTTGCCGAAGCTGTACACGGAATATCTCTTTGTGCAAGGTAGTCGAGTAATGACTCACGACTTGATAGGCTCCATTCACGCCAAGGCGCGATTACTTTCAGATCCGGTGCCAACGCCGCAAAGCATGACTCAAATCGTACTTGGTCATTCCCTTTTCCCGTGCACCCATGCGACAAGGCATCTGCACCGACTTTGCGCGCAACCTCAACCTGTGCTTTTGCAATAATGGGACGTGCCATCGAAGTTCCCAACAGGTACGTGCCTTCATAGATCGCACCAGTTTGGAGCGTTGGATAAATGTAATCACTTACCAACTCTTCTTTTAAATCAACGATATGACATTCACTGGCACCCGAAGCTATGGCTTTTTCCTCTACACCGGCAAGCTCTTCTTCACCTTGACCGACGTCGGCGACGAAGGCGACCACTTCGCAGCCGTAGTTTTCTTTTAACCAGGGCACGATTGCAGACGTATCCAAACCGCCAGAATACGCCAGTACGACCTTCTTTACTTCACTCATTTTCATTACCTTTCTAATATTGTTTGTTTAACAAAGTCACCAGTAGCGCATTCTGGGCGTGCATCCGGTTCTCAGCTTGTTGAATAATTTTTGCGTTTTTGCCATCCATAACCTCGGAGGTAATTTCATACTCTCTATGTGCAGGTTGGCAATGCAACACAGTTTGTGCACCTGTCTGTTCTAGCAGCTGTGTATTAATTTGGTATGGCATAAATGTATCTTTTGCTTGTTCAAGAGATACATTACTCCCCATCGAAACCCAAGTATCCGTGTACAACACATTGGCGCCTGCTGCCGCTTCCACTCGGTCGCTGATCAAAATACTCGCTCCGTTAACAGCAGCCATTTGCTCGGCCTGTTTAACGATTTGTGCATCCGGGGAGTGGCCTTTAGGACATACCGCAACAAAATCTGTTCCTAAGTTTGCGGCCAATAACATTAAGGAGTGTGTCACATTGTTGCCCTCTCCCAAATACGCTAGCTTAAGGCCACTGACGTCTCCATATACTTCTTGCAACGTCATAAAATCTGCTAAAGCCTGACATGGGTGATAAAGGTCGCACAAACTGTTTACCACAGGTACCTCAGCATATTCAGCCAAGGTTGAGAGCGTGCTGTGTTGATTTACGCGAGCGACAATACCGTCAGCCCACGTCGAAATGTTCAATGCAAAATCTTTGACGGACTCGCGGCTTCCCATCGCTCCATTTTGCTGATCTAAGTAAACGGCATGACCACCCAGCTTATTAATGCCAATATCAAATGATAAGCGAGTTCGTAGGCTTGGCTTCTCAAACAAAGTAACAATGGATTGACCTGCCAATGCCTGCGCAAAGTCCTGCGGTTGTGCTTTTATTTGATGGGCAAGATTAAGAAGGTTTAAAAGCTTACTTTTATCGAGTTCTAAGCCCGTAATGAATGACTGATTCATGTTTTATCCTAAGGTAAAATTTGTGTTCCGACATGCTCACCTTGTAATAAGGCGATTAAGTTTTCTGGCTTTTGCCAGCTTGAGATATAAACGCCACGTCGTAAGTGTTGGGCAGCGTGAAGACTGGTCTTAACTTTGACCTCCATCCCGCCCACAATAACCTTCTGTTGGATCAGTTCATTTATTTGCTCAGCATTTAACGAGTGCAAAGGTTGTTTTTGTGCATCTAAAACCGCTTCGACATCGGTCATAAAAACCAACTCTGCGCCAATCGTTTGAGCGATTTCGGCTGCGGCTTCATCTGCATTTATGTTGTAAAGTCCACCGTCTTGGCCAATCCCTACAGAGCTAACTAGAGGGGTCCGGCCTAATGCCAAAAGGCTATCTAGCAAGCCAAGCCCTTCCTTAGCGACACAGGTACCAACCTGACCTAAAGCTTTAAGTTTTTGTTTGGCTAAAAATCCGGCTTCGTATAAACATGTTCCAACCGGCTGTAAGCCAGCAACAATGGCCTGAGACATCAACTGTTTATTTGCACACCCGGCCAATGCGCCAACAATGTATGGCAGCTGCTCTTTAGGGCTGATCCGCAGTCCTTGGTGTTTTGCTGTAGCAAAACCCGCATCTTCTAGCCAGCGGTCGACTAAAGCCCCTCCTCCGTGAACAACTACAAATTGCTTGTCTTGCTCTTGACTCAATTCACACAGTACTTGGAATAAAGATAGCGCGGCTTGCTCTGTATTTAACACCGCGCCACCAACTTTAATAACCCAGGTTTTCTTAGCTAATTCGTTCATCCTTTTAACCCCAAAGTCGGTGTAAACTCACTGGCAATATTCATACATTGAAGTGCCTGGCCTGCAGCCCCCTTAAGAAGGTTGTCAATTGCCACAACCACAATCAACTGTTGATCTTGCTGCTGCCAGCCAATGTCAACATAAGGCGAGTTTGCAACACCTTTAATAGATGGCAGTTTGTCTCCTTTGAGTCTGATCAAAGGCTCATCCGCAACACACTGGTAAGCGGCTTCGACGTCGTGTGGCGTGGTACCCTCTTTTAACTGAACATAAATAGTTTCGAGGATCCCCCTTGAAAAATTGCCTAAATGGGGGGTAAATAAAACTGGGTGCCCCAAATACTGCGAAATTTCAGGGCCGTGCCGATGATTGAATAACCCATAGGGCGAGAGAGACACTTCGCAAAAATGCGTGGTCAAGGATGCCTTTCTTCCTGCCCCAGTTACACCTGAAACTGCATTGATGATAATTTGCGAATCAGTTAATAAACCAGCATTTTTGAGTGGTTTTAGTGCGTTCAGCGCCGCGGTAGGATAACATCCTGCTACGGCAATCAGCTGTGCATCTTTAATCGCATGCGTGTTCCATTCAGCCAAACCATATTGAGCTTCATCTAGTAAGGGTTGATGTGGGTGCTCAAAGCCATAAAACTGTTGGTATTGGGACGCATCCGCTAAACGAAACCCTCCCGATAAATCGAAAACTTTAAGGCCTAGATCGAGCAGTTTGGGAGCAAGAGAAACACTCACCTTGTGGTCAGTGCACAAACACACATACTCAGATTGTGCCGCAATCTGCACAAAAGCTTGTTCTGTCAATGGAGCCAATTCTATATTCAATAGTCCAGTATGCTCTGGATAAAGGTCGCTGAGCAATTTACCTTTGTCTAAGCTTTGCTCTGAAACATAGCAGCCAATCAAATTAAATTCAGGATGATTTGCTAGTAATTTGGCTAATTCTGCACCACTATATCCACTGGCGCCGATAATAGAAACATTTAACATCGATAACTCTTTTGTAGTTGATTGATTGGGGAGTCAAACTTGCTATAGATGAAATGTTCTTCGCATCGCCCACCCCTAAGATAATTATTCTTTAAAAATGAATTGATATTCATACTAAACACATATAAATTTTTATGCAACATCTTTGAATAAATATTTTGGAGTATTATGTCTCTGCCCAATTTTCTCGATATGTATAAAAAGCTGATCGCCAATCCATCGGTTAGTGCCATCGATAGGTCTTTAGATCTCAGCAATAAAGCCGTTATAGACGAGCTAGCCAACTGGTGCCGTGAACTGGACTTTGAGGTGGAGATCACGGAATTAACCCATTCTCCCGGCAAATTCAATTTGCTAGCAAGGCGAGAGCCGCTAGATAAAAATTTAACTGAAGGCGGTTTGATGCTGGCAGGCCACACCGACACAGTACCTTTCGATGATACTCGATGGAACTCAGACCCTTTTGAATTAACAGAAAAAGATAACAAGCTATTTGGCCTTGGAAGTATTGATATGAAGGGGTTTTTCGCATTTGTACTTAATGCTATTCGCCAGTTAGAGCACAGCCAACAAAGCACCCCATTGATGATCCTTGCCACAGCAGATGAAGAAACCACAATGGCGGGCGCCCAACAAGTTGCACAGCACGCTTCTCTAAAACCGAAGTATTGCGTCATCGGAGAACCAACCGATATGGTGCCGGTATTTACACACAAAGGACATATGAGCAGTGCAATCCGCATTACCGGGCGATCTGGCCATAGCTCAGATCCAGAAAGAGGATTGAATGCCATTGAAATTATGCAGCAAGTGATTACACAAGTGTTGCAATTAAAAGAAGAATTAAAGAATAAATATTCAGTTGAGCATTTTGCTGTACCACACCCAACTCTAAACCTAGGCCACATCCATGGTGGGGACAACGCCAATCGAATTTGTGGCTGCTGTGAATTGCACATTGACATTCGCCCGCTGCCTGGACTCAGTATTGTTGAATTAGAGCAGATGTTACTTACAGCGCTCAAACCCATTAACGAACAATATCCGGGCAGCGTAGATGTCATTGATCTTCATGATCCAATTCCCGCATTTAGCGGTAGAACGGACTCGGGACTAGTAAAACTAGCAGAGAAGCTCTCAAAACAAAAAGCTATTGCTGTCAATTACTGTACGGAAGCGCCCTTTTTGCAGCAACTGGGATGTGAAACTATAGTGATGGGCCCCGGCTCCATTGCACAAGCCCACCAGCCTGACGAGCATTTAGCAATGGACAAGATCAAACCGAGCCAAGAGATCATTTTGAATTTGATCCAAACATGTTGCTTCAATAAAGAAGAAGCCAGCTAGTAGCTGGCTTTTTCTTATTTTAACGTTACTTTACGCTCATTGTAGTAATCGATAAGGTCATCTATTGCCTGCTGACAATACTCTTTGATACCAGAAACTAGCATGTGCTTTTCACCAAAGCCGACTTTCTCGCCATTGCTTAGTAGTTCAAAACGTAAAATGATTTTCCCACGCTTACCTTCATAGCTAAACTCAGGATCAGCTGCTTCTAGTGTCACTTCTTCAATATCTAGTGTATCTAAGTGGATAGACATAGACTCATAGATAACCATAGGACGTGCCGGGTTTATCATTACCTCTTGTTGACCCATTAAAGGAATGATGACATGTGGGAATGCCTTACCAGAAAAAGCCACATAGTTCTTGATTAAACTCTCGACCAATTGAGCACATTGTTTATTTTGGCCTGAACGCTTTACGGAAAGCATGGTTTTTTCATTAGAAATAATATCAAACGCATCACTGCCCTCAGGAAACTCTAACTCAGAGGTTTCGTCTACCATTCCGGCAAATGTAAAGTGCATATTTTCACTCACACCGTACTTATCAAGTACCAATGAAAATAGTAAATCACCAGGAACACAGAACTTTTTTGCGTCTATATCGTGCAAAGGGTTAAAGTCATCTGCCACTTGCTTGGCAAATTGGCTACCTTGTTCACGGCTGATCACGAGTTTATTGGTTTCTTGTTGATAGTAAGGTGTAAGCATAGTTAACTTCTTTCTTGCATGAAAATCGCGCTATATTAGCAGAAAATAAGCACAGAGAGGTCATATCACTGGATAATATACATTAACTTTCAACCCAAACCTTGCAGAAATGGTACTGCACCTGATTCGAGTTGACCCGTGAATTGACCGCAAAGTGCAACAATAGTTACGTAGACGTATAACAGCCTAAAAACTACAGAATGGCACCAAGCGACTCTAGGCCCCAAAAAACGATAAGAGCAACAGCAAGCACAGCAAAAATAATATAGCCCCACATCCCATTTTTTAATTTTGGTGAGTGTTCAGATGCTGCCATTTTTCCCGTCAATAGAGTGCGTAACAGTTTAACTCCTTTAAAACGATAAAGAGCAATGGCGATGATGTGGATAGCAATACCCAGCAATAATATATCGATATTGGTTTGATGAATATTTCCTGCCAGCTCTACCCAGTCATAGCTAACATATTGCACCAGCGGCCCATCCATTAGAATATCGTCTGAAGTTAGTAAGCCTGAAACCAGCTGTACAAAAATAACCACAAAGAAAAACAATACCATCAAACTTCCAGCTGGATTGTGGCCAACATGGGGGGCTTTACTTTTGAGCGCGCTTAATATCGCTCTAGGGTGATGACACAGTGCGCTGAGTTTTGCAGTATCACTGCCGATCACTCCCCAGATAATTCTTGTCACCATAAGAGCCAATAATAAGTAACCCGTGACAAAGTGGAGATCAAGCCACCCCTCGTCACCTGACACATATAAAACCGCAATTCCGATCACTAACAACCAGTGAAAACCGCGAATAAACCCATCCCACACTTTGATCATAAATGCCCCTATTATTGATTGTGAGACAGCAGAGGTTACCTGAGGAATAAATCAAAAACGATGCTTTTGCGTTATAAAGCGCAAAATTATTGTGACAAGACAATAATGAGGCAGTTAGATGTCAAAAAAATACGGGCCAACTGATATGGCCCGCATATGAGCTGACTATATTATAAACTAGCCGCTATAATCTGACGGCTCTTATCCAGTGTTACGGCTTGCTGTTCACCAAGGGCTGTCATCCCATGGCGCTCAAGTTGGCTGGTAATAACTTCAACAGCTTCTTCACCCACACCGTAGTCACTCAGCCGGGTCTTCATATTAACGCAATGGAAGAATTGTTCCGTTAGCTCAATAGCAGATGCTATCGCTTGCTCTTCATCTGAAATATCTAGACCTAAAACACGCTCTGCATATTGTAGTAATTTGGCTCGTTTTGATTCTTGCTGTGCAAACATCATTCTCGGTAATATCACAGCAAGTGTTTGGGCGTGATCTAAACCATATACGGCAGTGATTTCGTGTCCAATCATATGTGTTGACCAATCCTGTGGTACGCCCGCGCCTATTAGGCCGTTTAATGCCATAGTCGCTGACCACATCACATTAGCACGCACTTTATAATCGACCTCGTCAGATAACAGCTTTGGGCCTTCTTCCATCAACGTCATCAGTAGCCCTTCTGCGAAACGATCTTGCACTTTTGCATCAACTGGGTATGTTAGATACTGCTCCATGGTGTGGACAAATGCATCGACCACACCATTGGTCAGTTGACGCTGAGGTAATGTTTTCATCACATGTGGGTCAAGCACTGCAAACTTAGGTTGAACATAAGCTGAGGCAAACGGAAGTTTATCTTGAGTCTCACTATTTGATACAACGCTGAAACTATTCGATTCAGATCCCGTCGCAGGCAGTGTTAACACCACACCTATTGGCAACGCTGATTCCACTTCACCCCCCTTGCTCAAAATATCCCAAGGTTCACCACTAAACTCAGCAGCAGCTGCAATAAACTTGCTGCCGTCAATTACTGAGCCGCCACCGACAGCGAGAATAAAGTTAAACCCTTCAGCCTTAATTTTTGCCACAGCTTGCATGCATGTTTGGTATGTCGGATTAGGTTCTATGCCGGCAAACTCTTCCCAGCTAAAGCCACTTAAGGCATCACTTACTTGATCGTAAATACCGTTTTTATGAATACTTCCGCCACCGTAAACAACTAATACTTTGGCATTGTTTGGTATTGCGTTAGCCACTTGACTTATCTGGCCTTCGCCAAAAAAAATCTCTGTTGGATTGTAAAAATTAAAGTTCAGCATGCATGCTCCTGCAATGACGGTCGGTTTGTTAATTCGCACACAGTCTAATAACTACAACGCAGAAAATCATTATTCATAACGCAATACACTTTTGCACAGCAGCAATAATCAATTAATATAGCGATAGATATTTGCACAGGTAGAATTAAAAATGTGGCAGGGCTTGGATATATTTTTAGCAGTCGTAGAGCATAGTAGTTTTAGCAAGGCTGCCAGCGCACTTGATGTATCGACATCACATGTTAGCCGCCAAATCCAACAACTGGAAACTCGTTTGGGTACAGTGTTATTACAAAGAACGACACGCAGTATTAAGCTCACTGAAGAAGGGCTCGCATATGCCAATAAGTTAAAAGTGATCCAACAGGAGTTACTCGATGCCAACAACGAACTGCAAGGCGTTCAACATACTCCCAAAGGGCCCATTAAAATAACCGGTGCCGGAGACTTTATGGCTAACCGCGTAGCACCCGTTATTGCCAAGTTTTGCAAGCTATACCCCGAGGTGCGTGTACATATTGATTTTAATGCCCGAAACGTCGATTTGGTAGAAGATGGTTTTGACTTAGCCATTCGCTTTGGTCGCCTACAAGATTCACGTCTGATTGCGAGAAAGCTCAGCACGCGCTATATGAAGCTATTAGCCAGCCCTGAGTACCTAAATGATGCCCCACCACTGGAAAAACCGCGGGACTTATCCCAACACAACTGTTTAATTGCTATCTCAAATCGCTGGCGCTTTCTAGGCGACAATGGGATCGATGAAGTTAAAGTTGCCGGAAGTTGGCGTAGTAATAACCCTCAAGCAATCCTACATGCCTGCAAGTCCGGCCTCGGCATCGCTCACCTTGCTCAAGATATCGCTGAACACAGTATTGCCAGTGGTGAGCTAATTTCACTATTGGATGACCATCAAGTTACGGACAATGCGACTTGGCTGGTTTATCCGAGAAAGGACCTTATGCCCCTGCGGGTTAGGCTGCTAATTGACTTCTTGCTTAAATACGTAAGTTAATTTTTAATCTTGCACGTCCAATGAATTTGCTCTAACATTTAAATCGCACACGATTAAATCATAAGAGACCAAATATGTTTTACGAGTTCACAGCAAATACACTGCAAGGCAAACCATATGCTTTTTCTAACCTCAAAGGGAAAGTTGTTCTTGTCGTGAATACTGCCAGCAAATGCGGTTTAACCCCACAATATGAAGGCTTGCAGCAACTTCACCAAGAATTACATAGTGACGGGTTGGAAGTTATTGGCTTTCCCTGCAATCAATTTGGACAGCAAGAGCCAGGCAATGCATCAGATATCCAACAAGGCTGCCTAATAAACTATGGCGTAGACTTTACGATGATGGAAAAGATTGACGTCAACGGTGAGCGTGCACATCCAATCTATCAATATTTAAAAACAGCGCTGCCTGGGCTATTGACCAATAACATCAAATGGAACTTTACCAAATTCCTTATCGGTAAAGACGGGCAACCACTTAAACGTTATGCACCGACGACAAAACCAGAGAAAATTAAAGCGGATATTATACAGGCATTACAGAGCAGCTGATGAGTGATAAGTTTCCTGAACTCAACTTGGATAACCAGCTTTGCTTCAGTCTATACGCAGCATCTAGACACGTGACAAGGCTTTATCAACCTATATTAAAAAAGTATGAATTAACTTACCCACAATACATTGTGTTGCTGATTTTATGGCAACAAGATGGACTTCTTGTCAAAGAAATTGGTAAACGCGCACAGCTTAAAAGTAATACACTCACACCGCTGTTAAAGCGTTTAGAACAAGGCAACTTGCTGAAGCGTGAGCGAGACACTGAAGACGAAAGACAATGTTATGTATATCTGACAGAAAAGGGAAAAAGCCTAGAAACTCAGTGTGCTTGCATTCCATCACAAATGCTCAAGCAAACCGATATGTCGTTGGAAAAAATCCTTGAGCTTAAACAACTATTAGATCAATTGATACAACTTCAAGAACCGCATGGCAAGTAAGCCCACTTGCCATGCGTTGTCGGTTAACCGATAGTTGGGTACTCTCTATAAGCCTTTTCTAGCTTTTTAGCCAGTTTCTTAGACACACCGACGTGGTTAAGTGCCACACGTAGACGTGCACGAGAAAGGTCAGATCCAAGCACCTCCATCGCATCAACTACTGATGTTGAAGAGGTTTTACCTGTGATCGCCACAAAAATCGGCTCTAAAAACTCTTTAATCTTCAACTCATGGAAAGTTGCGACACTTTTTGCAATTGCAAAAATTTCCGATTTATTCCAACTACGCAGCTTCTCAAGCTCCCAAATAAAGAACTGCAGTGCTTGTGTGATCACCGCATCATCTGCTTTACCCGCAGTCAGTAATGTAGGATCGTAATCAGGAATGCCACCGACAAAATGGCCTGCAAGGTCAACCAGATCTGACAGCGTATTTATACGCGCTTTTGCTTCTGGTAATACTCGAGCCAGTGTTTGCGCATTAAACTTCCAATCGACAAAACGTTGGATCAGCTCTTCATCGCTCAAATTTTCGCGGATCCACAAGCCATTCAACCAGCTTAGTTTATCTACATCAAAAACAGGCCCACCAAGTGAAACACGTTTCATATCGAAGTGCTCGATCATCTCTGCCAAGGTAAACTTTTCACGCTCATCAGGCATTGACCAACCCATACGACCAAGATAGTTGAGCACAGCCTCAGGTAGGAAGCCCATTTCTTTATAATAATTGATTGAGGTTGGGTTTTTACGCTTAGAAAGCTTAGATTTATCTGGGTTACGAAGCAGTGGCAAATGACCAAGTACTGGCGCTTCCCAGCCCAGATCTTGATACAGCTTTAATAACTTAGGCGCAGAGTTGATCCACTCTTCACCGCGGAAAATATGACTGATCTGCATATGGTGATCATCAACCACGTTCGCCATAAAATAAGTTGGGAAACCATCAGCCTTTAATAACACTTGCATATCGACATTTTCCCACGGGATTTCAATTTCGCCACGTAGGTAATCGTTAAACTTAAATGTGCCTTCTTCCGGGATCGTCATCCGGATCACATAGGGTTTACCAGCATCCAAATTGGCCTGGATCTCTTCTTTGCTCAAACGCAAACCACGACCATCATATTTAGGGCGAAGGCCTTCAGCCATTTGCTCTTCGCGCATTTGGTCAAGCTCTTCCGCTGTTGCAAAGCAATAAAATGCTTTGCCTTCTTCTACCAACTGATGCGCAAATTTTTGATATAACTCAGTGCGCTCAGATTGACGATAAGGACCAAACTCGCCGCCCACGTCCGGACCATGATCCCAATTAAGACCCAACCAACGTAAGCTATCCATAATAGCTTGCTCTGACTCTGGGGTGCTTCTAACCTGATCGGTGTCTTCAATTCGAAGTACAAACTCACCGCCCTGCTGCTTGGCAAAACAGTAGTTAAACAAGGCAATATATGCAGTACCTAAATGCGGATCACCCGTTGGAGAAGGCGCAACACGTGTACGGATTGTCATGATAAATCTCTTAAATTTGTTACTTTAAAATAATAAGTGGAATGCTAGCACAGCCTCAATACAGGGAAAATAGCCAGCATAAAGAACCGAATATTAAGCTGGTTGCTCTAATCGCTGTAAATAGCTCACAATATCACTTGATTCATAGAGCCACGTCACCTGACCTTGTTCTTCAATTCTTAAGCACGGTACTTTAACTTTACCACCTTGCTCCAGCAGCTCTTGACGATAAGTTGTATTGTCCTTTGCATCACGAGTTTCAAGCTTCAGCCCCTCTCGTTTTGCCGCGCGTCTGACTTTGACACAAAACGGACAAGCCTTAAACTGATAGAGTTTGAGGTTTTGCGTAATATTGTCCAGTTGTTGTTGCGCTTGAGTTGAGCGCTTTTTGCTTCTTGGTGTAAAGATAAAATCAAATAGCAAGATAAGACGACCAAGCAACCAACGGATCAGTTTCATGAATATTCTCCCAATCAAATTTCCGGCTAGAATATCACATTGTTGCACAACATACGCGCAAAAGTTCCCAAAAAACGCTGGCTATTTATACGCTCAAAAGCACGATAATATTATCGTCAAAACAGATTAAAAGAGTTCGATATCAGTGTCCGCTTTAGCTTGACCTGCTATGCCTAACTCTTCAAAGTCGACCACCTGATCTCGGCCATGTTTCTTGGCATGGTACAAAGCTAAGTCGGCTTCATGAACCAGCTCAGAAACCTGAGCTATCTCCTCCAACACAGTATAACCAATGCTAATCGTCAAGCGCTGTACCTGTGGAAAGTTAAAATTAGCGATGACCTTGCGAACACGATCGAGCAATGACTTAGCTTCGGCTCTATCATGTGACTGGAATAGCACTGCAAACTCTTCCCCCCCATATCGAAAGACAAAGTCTTCCGCTCGAAAGTTATCCTTAAGTTGCTGTGCAACTAACAATAAAACTTCATCACCTATTACATGACCAAAATCGTCATTGACTATTTTAAAATGATCAATATCAAACAGTGCCAAATACCACTTTCGCACACCTTGTTGCTCACGCTCAATCACAAACCCCTCCCCAGTTGTGATTTCGATGACTTTATCATCAAAGGTCTGGCGGTTGAGCAGTTGAGTGAGGGGATCAATACGGCTCAATGCTAGGGTATTTAACTGGTGATAAAACACGTTTATCAAGTGTGCAATTAGGTGACTTCGCGCTGTCGGCAGCTTCTCTCCAATCCACAGTAACCCCATGACAGCCTTGTTATTCCTCAGCACAATACACAGGTGGTTTTCTCCACGCAATATATGTTGGTGCTTTAGGGTTTCTGCTCTTGCAAGCAAATATTCTAGGTCAGGGGGAGAAACTGCTGACGATAACGTCAGCAGCTTAAGACGTTCTTTCTCAGATAAACTTGGCGCCAAATACATTGCCATAGGAATATTGGGAAGTAGTTCGGCCAGGATTTGTTGGACGCGTTTATAAAGATCATTTTCACTGCGCATTTGCAGTAAGCTAATCGCAAAATCATGTCCGCATGGCGATATATCCACACTTAAGCCTCCCAATCCCCTCACATTGTATAGCTTAGCCCCTCTTAGTTAGGTTGCAACGTGCTCCAATACGACAAGGTCGTCTCTGTGAATAACCACGTTTGCAGTTTGATAACCGAGTACCTCACTGATTTGAGCACTGTGCAATCCTTTGATTTGTTGTAGCTCGTGATGATCAAATGCCACTAACCCCTTGGCAATCACTTTACCTTGTAAGCTTTTGAGTTCGATTAAATCCCCTCTGGAGAATTGTCCACTTACATCCGTGATACCTTTGGCTAGCAAGCTGGCTCCCTGTGTGCTTACGGCGTCGACAGCGCCATCATCACAGATCAGAGCACCGTTACATCTCGGGCCCGATAGCAGCCACTTTTTTCGTCCATCCAACGGCGCATCAAAACGAATAAACTTAGTACTTTTAGCCTGCCCCGATTGAATGTTTACGATCACATTGGACTCACTCCCTTTTGCGATCACCGTTTCAATACCAGCCCTTTGCGCAATTTGAGCCGCCTGCAACTTGGTTGCCATACCACCAGTACCTAAAGCCGTACCAGAACCACCCGCAAGAGCAATGATATCCTCATCAATTTCATCAACCGTTTCAATCAGACGCGCGTCTGGGTTTTGCCTAGGATCGGCGGTAAATAAACCTGACTGATCTGTCAATAGCAGTAACCTATCGGCATTTGCTAAAATTGCGACCATCGCGGATAAATTGTCATTGTCGCCTACTTTTATCTCAGACGTCGCAACCGCATCATTCTCATTTATAATTGGCACAACATCATGACTCAGAAGCTGATTTAGCGTATCTCTGGCATTGAGATAACGGGCTCTGTTCTCCACATCAGCTCTGGTCAATAACAGCTGTGCTACCGAAACGTCATAGATTGAAAATAAACTTTGCCATAAATGAATTAACTGCCCTTGGCCAATGGCAGCCAGCATTTGCTTTTCAGCTATAGAACTTCCTATTTCCTTACCCAAAGCTGCACGCCCGGCAGCAACGGCACCACTCGACACCAATATTACTTGCCAACCAGCAGAGCGTAGCTCTACACACTGACTAGCCAGCTCGACCAAGCGAGGCTTATTCAACAATGTTCCACCAGCAGTTAGCACGCTAGTTCCAAGCTTAACCACAACCACTTTGCGACTAGCCATCTATTTTACTTCCACAAATCCAATACATGGCTATTTTTATATCATGGGCTACATTAATTGGATACAAAGCAAGCAAACAAATATAGATTATTTCAAGGTGTGGAGGGACTTGATATTTACTGAGCCGAGTTCTTCTGATCGATGTCAATCCTAACAGCCACCAAAGTGTGTATACTCAAAATTGGAGGTAAACATGAAAAAGTCAAACTACAAAAAAGAATTGATCATGCTGCCATTACTTTTTATCAGTATCGGGCTGTGTATAGGCGGGCACTTTATATTACAACCAAGCTATCAAGACACTCCTTGGGCCGAGTACAGCCTCGCTGCCTTACCATTTTTAATGTTTGCGATTGTGATCATTGCGATTAAACTGGCAGTTAAAGCAGATAAAGACGAATAACGTCTCTCGTTAGTCCCAGATCAAGGTATTGGCTTGAAGCATGCCAAAATAATAAATTCCAAAGCTTGATATACACTTACAAATAATACATTTATATTATTTGGAAAAATAACAACAAAAAGGCGATATCGTGAAAAGATTATTTTTGCTCTGTTTGTGCTTGGCAAGTTATGTCAGCCATGCACATTTTACAGTCGTTCATAATGTCAAAGGGTATACACCGACACGTTCCGGGGAAATTGCACAGTTTTCTACTTTAGTGATCAAAGATGGTAAGGTCGTTAAAACAGGCAATGCAGACACGCTAAAACAATACCCACAATCAACGGTTATTGACGGTCAAGGGCTTACTATGTTGCCGGGCTTGATAGACGCACATGGTCATGTTATTGGCTTGGGTGAAAACCTCTCCAGACTTGACTTAAGACATACAAAATCTGTGTCTGAAGTGGGTCAACGTCTAAAACAATATGCCAAAAATAACCCAACTGGCTGGATAATAGGACGGGGCTGGGACCAAACAAAATGGACCCCTAGTCAGTTCCCAACAGCACAAGATCTTGATAAATACGTTTCAGACAGACCCGTGGTACTTACTCGTGTCGATGGTCACGCTATTTGGGTTAACTCCAAAGCCATGGCATTAGCCAATATATCCAATGATGTCACAACACCAGAAGGAGGTGAGATCTTGCGTTTAGCCGATGGCGCCCCCAGTGGCCTATTTATAGACAAAGCAGAGCCACTGATCTTGAACCATGTGCCTGAACGAACATCAACCCAGCTGAACAATGCGCTTGATAAAGCGGCTAGCCACCTCCTCAGTTTAGGGATCACTTCCGTGCATGATGCAGGAATTGATGAAGCAACTTGGCGTCTGTATAAAAACAGATCTGCTCAGCAGTCTATGCCACTAAGAGTTTACGCCATGTTAAGCGCGTCTGATCCCAATCTCAAAAACATGCTCAAATCCGGTATTGTAAAAGAACAAACAGACTACCTCACGATACGCAGTGTCAAAATATATGCTGATGGTGCACTTGGCAGCAGAGGTGCAGCCCTCTTGAAAGATTATAAAGATAGGCCTGGACACAGGGGACTGATGCTCGAACAGCAGCCTGCACTCGAAGCACTTATACGCCTCAGTGTTAAGCACGGTTTTAGCGCACACACCCATGCCATTGGCGATCGAGCTAATCGCATTGTTTTAGACAGCTATCAAACTGTGTTCAAGGAAACAGGTGGTAAGTTACTTCGCAACCGTGTAGAGCATGCGCAAATTGTCGATACAGATGATATTCCTAGATTTAAAAGCTTGAAAATAATCCCATCAATGCAACCTGTTCACGCAACTTCAGATATGCATATGGCGCAACAGCGCTTAAGAGAGTCCCAACTGACTGGTGCTTATGCATGGCAAACGTTTCTAAAACACGGTATTAAGGTCGCTGCTGGATCTGATTTCCCTGTTGAATTGGCCAATCCATTTGACGGCCTATACGCAGCGATAACAAGAATGGATAAAGCGCAAAAACCAAAAGGTGGATGGCGCAATACTGAGAAGTTGAGCAGAGAGCAAGCACTCACTGCTTTTACTTTAGATGCTGCATACGCGGCCTTTCAAGAGTTCAAAATAGGTAGCTTAGAGCATGGCAAATGGGCAGACTTTATTCTAATTGATCGCGATTATTTCCAAGTAGAAGAGGCACAGTTGCACAATATACAAGTGCAACAAACTTGGATTGCGGGCAAACCCAAGTACAAACGTAACTAGTCCTTAGATCTGACCAGTTTAAAAAGGTGATAAATATTGACCAGTGCAAGCAAACCATTGGTCAATACCACTGGCCACGCACTTATCATTGCGCCATATATAGTAAAACAGATACAGCCTGCTAAATTAAACCAACGCAATTTAGTAACATTGGTCATCATAAGAGAAACCACCAAAAAGACTGAGGCCAGATAGCCTAAATATTCCCAAGTCATTTGTTCTCTCCTCTCAGTTGGGTTAGCATTGACAATTAAAACGATATTCAAGTCACTTTTTAAGGATAATAGCAGATCATATAGCGCTTCTAGAGCCCAAATTACGCTTAGATTCTCTGCACTATTGCTCAGTTAATCAGTCGCATTGTGAACAGTTTAGTTCTTGCACGGAACACTGAGTCTCAAACTCACTAATTTAAGGATAAGCAAGAATAAAGTCTTAAAAAGATATAACGCGTATAGCCTTGAATAATTCAGTTCATGCTATCTTTATAATAATTTAATAAATAGGACAATTGTCCGAGAGCTAACCAGATGTTCCAATATCACTTTTCAACTACATTGGTCGAACAATTATTAAGTTTTGCCGGCAATAGTTTTCAGCATCGTAAAAAAGAAATCTTGATCCATCAGGATGAGCCGCTGAGCAAATTGATCTTGGTTAGAAGTGGTACGGTTTCATTTAGCTATGATGTCGGCAATGGCAGAAGACTGTTACTTGGTCAATTGGACTGCCACAACACGCTTATTGGAGAAATTGAAGCGCTCAATAACCAACCATGTATTTACACGGTTACATGTTTAAGCGATGTTCAGTATAACCTCATAGAGTTAAAACACTGGCGCCAGTTACTACTAGAGCAACCGGAATTAAGCCTTTACACAGCGCAGACAATTGCGGCTAAATTTACTGAAAATCAAAAAATAAACCTCGATAAGCTGCTATTGCCCTTAAGTTACAATATCGCTAAAGACTGTTTGTTGAGAGCCGAAGACAAACATTCGACACTACTTAGAGCATACTCGACAGTGAGCGCAGAGGCAGAGCGTTTTGCGACAACGGAACGAGCATATCGGCGCGTAGTGAGTGAACTTGTTGAAAAAGGTCTGATAGAACGGACCAGTTCGGGGTTAAAGCCCATAGATTTGGATGCATTGAACGATTTTGTCGATGCTTTTTCTCGACTGTAATGAGCTGTATATTATTATTTTATTAACATTGCACAGTTCAGATCCCAATTCTAGATCAATGTGTTATTATTAAACGTGAATTTTTGGATAAAGTTAGACCTGTTCACTTGACGAACATTTAATGTACGCTTATTCTCTTATTCACTAATTTGTATGCAGGGCAAGGCTGTCTTACATCTGCACTTAATTGGTTAAAACTCTCAGTTTACTTGTATTTAAAGGAAAAGGTAAAAATCATGGGAAATAAAAATTTGAAGCTAACTAAACTTGCCCTCGCACTAGGGTTAACAGTAGGTTTAACTGGCTGCTTCAGCGACAATGACAACGATGTTACAATCACTCCGCCAGATCCGGGCGGCGATCAAACAGTAGCGGTTCCACCAACTGCGGTAGAACTGTCTGACGGTGGTTTCGTTATCACAGTAACTGATTCACTTGGTGCACCATTAGCCGAAGGTACATCGGTAGAAGTTGTATTCAATTCATCAGTAGATGGTTTACAAACTGCTTCGGGCACAGCAATCACTGTGACTGAAACAGCAAACGACGCATACAACACGAATACTGCGGGTTCATTCTCGTATACTGTTGATGGGATTGCGTCAGGCGAAAGTAAAACTTATGCATTTACTGTTCAGTCAGACAATTTCCTTTCTAATACTGCTGAAGTAACTATTGGCTCTGGCGAGACAATCACTGAAGTTGTGCGTTTAACTGCACGTAACTTTACTAGTGCAGACATCCCTGTAGTTGCTGAAACTAAAGCACTTGCAGAATTAAATACAGACGTGACTGTAGAGTATAGCGCTACAGGCGGTCTAGATTTAGGTGATGCAGCATCAATCACTCTACCTGTAAAAGTTGATGACGCACAAGCTGCTAAAGCAGCAGGTGGTGCTGCGGTTACTCTACCTAACGGCACTGAGTTCGTTCAAGCAAACGGCGAAGCACTTCAGTCAGCTCCTTCACTAACCGTTGCTTACTTCGCTAACGAAGCAGCAGCTGTTGAAGCAAGCTCAGATGACGCTTCAGCAGACCAGACTTCTTCACTAGATGCGTTCCCTGGTGGTTTAAACCTAGCTGTTTCAAGCGGCACAGAAACGGTTGAAGGTAACTTCACAACTGGTGGTTTTGTTGCGATTGAACTTGTGAACGAGCAAGGCGAAAAAGTAAAAACATTCGGTGAAGGTAAATCAATCACTGTTGCAATGCAGGTTGATAAGTCAACTCGTACTCCTTGTCCAATCATGCAACAGGATGGTGAAAGCGTAGCTGATGCAGCTGCAAGAGGTTTCGACACTACATCTGGTGTGTGTAAAGAATCAGCGCTTGTAAATGACCCAGTTGCTATTGCACCTGGTCATATCTTCCCAGTTTGGAGTTATGAAGAGTCGAATGGTCAATGGTCATTTGAAAGCTTTGGTGTAGTAGCAGAAGATGCTACAAACCCAACTGGCCCAACTTTCAACGTAGAAGTTGAGGTTGACCACCTTTCTTACTGGAACTTAGACTTCTTCGCACAGCGTGGTTGTAACGTTTCTTCATTCAACATTGTTGATAGTGACGGCCAGCCAAGCTCACGCTTTACTTCTGTACAACTGTTAACTAACAGCTACAGATTTGACGCTCAGCCATGGAACCGTGCAGCGCTAAACTCTGCAACATTCCGTAATCCACCTAGCTTCGACGTAGAAGTGCGTGTACTAGAAAACAACGTAAACGTACTTGACGGTGTTCAAGGTGACACAGGTCCTGCTGTTGATAATACAGCTTCAATTTATGATGGTTCACTTTGTGACCTAAACGGTGCAACACTACAGCTAACACCTGTTGATAATGTAGAAGTGGTAACTATGCCTGTATCTACATTTGCTGTATGTAGCAACAATGACGCTGTAGACCAAGCTGCTGACCCTGTACTAAGCCCTACAACAGTACAGCTATATCGCGGTGAAGTTCTAGCAAATAACCTACAAGATAGCTTCTACGGAAGTGAGTTCAATATCAACTTGGACTCAGGTGTTGATTATACATTCAGATTCTTCAATACCTTTACTAATACGTGGGAAACACAAGCTGCTACAGGCAGCACTGATGCATTGTCTCTAAACATGCTAACAGAGTGTGATACTACAACTTCTACCGGTGCTACTGGTGGTAACTAATTTTATTAAGTAAACTGAACTTAAAGCCGTGAGATATCACGGCTTTTTTATTTTTAGATGACAAAATACTGACCTAGTGGTGCGATGGTCAATGCATATACCCTCACTACACAACTAATTTATTCTCATTACATATCGACAGTATTTCATGCTTCCAATTGGTGGACCAAATTGGTTTTACAGTCTCCTTTACCAATTCAAATTGGATCAAACTTCACGCTATGTAAATCCCCATATCAGCTTGCTTGAAAATGCAATAGAACACCAAACGAGCTCCATTCCCCCACTCTTTTCTCTTTAAAAAGCGGTTAAATACAATCTCATTGCCTCACTACACATTGAACAGAAACCAGCTTATAGATGTAAAGCTACTCAAATTAAAAACAACTAACATTGCCCTTCCCGGCTTTATTTATACACTTTCGTACGGTGTGCTCCTCCCGGTTAGGGATTAAGTGGAAGCTTCCACTTAATGAAAGCACTGGGGCTTTCTGTGGGTAAATTAACATATACCAGCTAGCAGCTAGCAGCTAGCAGCTATTACTGTTCATGTTTGTAAGTGAAATTTCTATTAATATAGGGAGGCAATGTTACGCTGCGAAAAAGCAAGTTGACCGTAACACAGACTGGAGCATATCCGCCTTACCGACCGTTATAAAAGCATAAAATTGAGCAGGTATATTGCCCAAAAAAGTGGAAGATGAGCTAATAGTTCATTTAGAGGTCCACCCATAGATGCTTACTTGTAAGAACGCCAAGCTGTAATTCCGGTGGATAGATTGCAGTAAAAAAGTAGCTTTGTGATATTCCACTAGGTGCTTATCGATCTAAATCAGAAACTCTAGTTTTCGATGCATTCCTAACAGCAAAGAGGGCGTTCAGGGCCATTAATGATTACAAAAACCTGTTTTATACTCTGGGAGGTAAGCCTTCTGAGAGCTAATTGGAAACGCCACAATTCGACAATCGAGAATTTATCAGAGCTGCTTAAAAGGTATAAAACTGCGTTGATGAACTGATATCGATATAAATAGCCTCATTTCGACCGCATGAGGCTATCCTTATCTGTTGAGGTCAATAGCCTATTTATATGTCAAATAAGCATTTCGTAATCTAGACAGATTACTATAAACATAGTCTACTGAGTTACGCCCTTGATTAAAGAAGGTCTTATTCAAAGTCACCGGCAATCTTGGTTGATACGCTTGCTGATACACTAATTTATTGTGGCTATCGCCAATACGCGTACCAATTTGATGGCGCCAAGAGCTAGTGCCTTTAATTTGTCCATACTTAGTGACATTCATATTTTTTCGTTTTGATAATGGAATATTTATCGCTACCCCGGCAACTTTAGCATTTGTATTTTCACCATACACAGCTACGTAGCTATCGCCGAACCAAAACCTGGTTTCAACTTTTACACCTTTATCTTTACGCCAAAATTTACCACCAGTTACATGAAAACTCAGATCTCGTTCAGCCCAATAATATTGATAGTCTAAAGTATGGTAATCCCTATCAGAGTTAAAATCTTGGTATTCAAAGTAACCGTATGTATTTGTGAATTTGTGACTACCATTAGGGCTCACCCATGCAGTCTCATTGATAATACCTTTATATTTATGAAACTCTCTGAAGAAGCCGACTTTCGTTTGATTGTAAATTCCCCATGGCAGCTGATAAGTTTGGTAAAGAAAAGCACTTCTTACCCCATTATCTTCTGACAAATCATCAAAAATCTTTTTCTCTTTAAAATCATCGCTTTCAGACACGACTGTTTGCGCAGTAAGGTTAAAACCTGCACCTTTCCATAAAGGCAAGTTAACATCTGCTTTCAAAGCCAAAGAATAATCCAATACGCCAAACTCAGTCGCATGCGTAGAATTGACCTCTGGGCTGATTGTTACCCTAGGCTTTAAAAAACGCTGGTTTGCATTTTCTAAACCAACCCAAGTAACTCCTGCAATACTTGCTCTGCTGCCCATTTTCACATTGATATTGGGCTCAACATTATCCTTTAAAAAACGCTCATAACTGGCCACATCGCCAGATAACGCCATCATGGAAATACCGTGATTTTGCAGTTCTAAAATAAACTTCGCAGAGGTGCCTGAAAATACCTCTGTCACTCGGCCAATAGCTAACCCTAACGCGTCTATTTCATTATTATTAAAAGTTGCATTCTCAAGAGATACGATAATCGTTGGTTGTGAATTAAAACCAACTCTCACAGACTCAAAACCATCTGCTATAAGCGTGTTTCTCAGCTCTCTCGCTAATTTATTTAAATCTTTTCTCTCGAGTTCATGACCACTAGCTTTAGCTGTTTTGTCATGGCTATTGCGGTCTGCTTGCGTATCAGTCGCAGCCTTTTCTACAGGTTTAAAGTTTCTCTGCTCTGGTCTTGAGGAAACAATGGGCTTTGGTGCAGCTTCAATTTTTGATTTGCTTGATTGAGCGAGTTTAGAAAACGGCGCTTTAAAGTTTATTCCCCAGAAAATATCATCGTCCGTAAAGTCAGTACTGGAGTAAAATCGACTCGTCAATGAAAGCTCACCTAAATCAAATAACCATTCCTTAGGGATAACAACTCTTGCCGCACTATTAATTGCCTCAGCATCATACTCGACCTGAAATGCAAGCCAATCCAAAGGCATCCATTCAATCCCGCCAAACGCGCCATTCATCATTCCTGTTTCATGTTTACTACGAGAAGCACCAAGCGAGAATCTAAAATTACGCCACTCTTTAGAAGCAACCACAAAGTGAGTTTCATAATTATTAGCAGCCCCGCCAATGTCTTTACTGCCTACACTCAGGTTAAACCAATCTTTAGGAATAAATGGTATTTGATACTTTGCATTGAATGATAAATCTCTCGTTTGGAGTTCTTCACCCTCCGCAGGTGGTATAAACGTATTGTCGTGCATCGTGCTAGATGCTATGAGACCACTAACTTCCAATCCTTCAAATAAACCGGCTGAAAATACGAAGTTATGGCCGTCAACATAACTCTTAGTGTAGTTATCGAGCATATTATTATAACCAATATCCCAATAACCAGTTTCAAGCACTTCAGCATTTGATGTATTTACTAATCCTGTAAAGCCGGTAAAGGAACGATATGTATCAAGTTCACTTTCTGAATAGCTCGGTGCAGAAACAATGGTCAAACCAGACAATAAAACAGGAACAAATTTAGACATTTTCAGGATCCGACAGATTATTATTTTTAAGTTTTTCGATTCTTAATAGATTCAAATACTTGATAAAGGTTAAGTTGTTATATCCATAACTACTTTAAAACGAGTTTATCACTTCAAACAACTAAACGAGCGTAAAACATATGCTTTGCCAACAAATGACTTGTAGGCAAAGACTTATCTTGTGTCTGTAAAATACTTTGTGTTTATTTAAAGCTTACGACTTTACCATCACCAAAGTTGGCAGATTCTTTTTTTGCATTCCAAACCAGATCGCAGATGCCATCTGTAGGGTTGAATCCTGTGGGCGCATCTAAAAGAAGTTGACGTATTTTTTCATGCTCAAAGTTGTGACAAGCAATATCTAAAGATTCTAAGAACACATTTAATTCAGCTAACGGCAACATTGATTCTTTTGCAGTCATGATACGAGGATGGCTTGTCTGTTCAACATTGTCACCAATCAGCAATTCCTCATACAATTTTTCACCAGGCCTTAAACCTGTGCATTGAATTTGTATGTCTCCATGGGGGTTTGTTTCACTTTTGATCTCCAAACCAGAGAGGTGGACCATTTTGGTGGCTAAGTCCATAATCTTTATAGACTCTCCCATATCGAGCACAAATACATCTCCGCCTTTCCCCATTGCTCCTGCCTGAATAACAAGCTGTGCAGCTTCCGGTATTGTCATGAAAAAGCGAGTAATATCTGGGTGGGTCAGAGTAATTGGACCACCTTCCTTAATTTGTCTACGAAATAAAGGAACGACAGAACCAGATGAGCCAAGTACGTTCCCAAAACGTACCATACAAAAACGCGTATTATGCTTACCACTCTCTTTATTTTGAGCTAATCCTTGCAAGCATAACTCGGCCATTCGCTTTGTAGTACCCATAACATTAGTTGGGCGGACAGCTTTATCTGTACTGACTAGGACAAAAGTCTCTACTTTTGCATTTATAGCCGCTTTCGCCGCGTAATAAGTACCAAACACATTGTTCCGTACACCTTCGACAACATTGTGTTCAACCAAAGGAACATGTTTATAAGCCGCTGCGTGATATACGGTATTTACACCAAATGCAATCATGCAGGTTTCTAAGCGATTGACATGTTGAACAGATCCCATAATTGGAACTAGCTCTATCGCAAGTCCATTTGATTTAATAACCTCACTTAGCTCTTTCTCAATTGAATAAAGTGCAAACTCGGTTAACTCAAATAAAATTAGTTTCGAAGGGGCGTACTTTATAATTTGTCGACACAATTCAGAGCCAATTGAGCCCCCAGCCCCTGTTACGATGACTGACTTCCCTTTAATATTAGCGTCCATCAGCTCTTGTTTAGGCGTAACTGGATCTCTACCTAATAAGTCTTCAATTTCAACATCTTTAATTTCATCAAGTGTTGCACGGCCCTCAACAACATCAGCCATACCTGGGATAGTCATAACCTCAACAGGCAAGTTTTCAAGTTGTGCCAAAATCTCTCGGCGTCGAGCTCGGCTTTCGCTTGGCATCGCAAGAAGAATTTTTCTGACCCTCTTACGCTCAAGCAGACTATATATACCTTCAAAAGCTATAACCGGAATATTTTGTAATATCGCACCCTGCTTTGATTTATCATCATCAATAAAAGCACTAACAAAATACTCATCTCCCGCAGCTATCGCTGGCGCTAGTTGCCTTCCCGCGGAGCCAGCACCATATATAACGACTGGCGTTTTATTAATTGTCGCCAAGCGAAACATCATGGCCCGAACAACGATGCGAGATCCACCCACAGCCAAGATCAACAACCAAGCATAAATGATTGGCATTGTTCGAGGTATGGTAATGTGGGTGAAAAATGAGGCCAACATCAATACAACAGTGCTAATTATGGCTCCAGCAACAATGGCACCAAGCGCATGGGCACCGACATACCGAAGCACAGCCCGATACAAGCCCAAATTAACAAATGTAAACAAGCTAATAGGTAAAACCAGTGTTAATAAGAACCAGTTGGTTACCTCAAAAAAGGGGTCAAAGCTATCGAGTCTTACAATTAGAGCTAGCCAGAACGCGCTGAATATAAATGCTGAATCTATAAAAAGTGTAAGTATGCGTTTTTTTCTTCGAGATGCTGTGAGAAGAGTTCGGAACCAACTATCCACTGTAAATCCTTGAGGCTAACAAATTTTTATGCGTACAAAGTAATTCTTCAATTACAGGCCTTAAATATACACAACTTTTCAACGCCTGTCATTTCAGAATTATTAAATTACAAAGTAACGTGTAGTTTCTATGGGTCAATATTAGAAAAAGAGGCTTTATAAGCTGAGGTCGAAATCATGTATTTGTATCTCGAAAGTAAAGTCTAATTTCTAAGCTAGGAAACGTCGTTACATTTAGTTAAATTATAGCTAACGACATGCATTTCCGCCTGTCAAAACATAATTTATCCAAAAAAGGGCGGAGTTAAATATAGAATGAAATAAGGTGACTCATTCGTTCACCTTATTTAACACCATAAAATTACGCCTTCTGAGCTAGATTAAACACTTCAGAGATAACTGAAGTCGTTTTAGCCATGTTTTCTTCTGTTAAAGTCGGGTGAACCAAAAACATAACTGAGGTCTCACCTAATTCTACAGCATTCTTCAGCCGCTCACTTGGTCTCCAAGGTGTACCATCAAAAGCCTTTTCCAAGTAGACTTCAGAGCAACTACCCTGAAAACAAGGCACACCTCGCTCTACAATTTCATTTACAATGCGATCTCGATCCCAGCCATCAGCCAGTAAATCAGGTTTGATAAACACATAGTGCTTATATTCAGCATGCTCAATATAGTCGGGAACATCGACTAGACGAATAAGCTCAAACTTTCCTGCAGCTTCATCAATTAAACGGCCATGCAATTGACGCTTACCGCTCCATTCAGCCATTCGTTGTAGTTGAATACGACCGATTGCAGCCTGCATTTCTGTCATGCGCCAGTTTGTGCCGAAACTTTCATGTAACCAACGAAAACCAGGTGGGTGCTCACGATTATATATCGCGTCAAAGCTTTTACCATGGTCTTTGTAACTCCACATTTTGGACCACAACTCTTTTGAGTTAGTCGTCACCATGCCGCCTTCGCCACCTGTAGTCATGATTTTATCTTGGCAAAAACTCCAAGCGCCAATATGTCCAATCGAGCCTACTGAACGCCCTTTATACTTTGCGCCATGAGCTTGAGCACAATCTTCTATTACGTAAAAGCCATGCTCTTTACTTAGAGCCATTATTTCGTCCATTTCTGCAGTCATACCTGCCAAGTGAACCACTATAACCGCTTTTGTTTTTGCCGTTAGCACGGCTTTGATTGAGTCGGCAGTAATCGCTTGACTATTTAAATCAACATCAGCAAAAACAGGCGATGCGCCTGCTGTTACTATGCTGCTTGCAGAGGCTAAAAATGTACGAGGTGTGGTGATGACTTCATCACCAGCTCCAACATCAAGGGCCTTTAATGCAATATCTAATGCAAGCGTGCCATTTCCCAACGCAACTGCATATTCACTGTCAGCCCACGTAGCAAATTCGTTTTCAAATTCACGGCCTTCAGTTCCTGTCCAATAATTAACTTTATTAGATAAAACAACACGAGTGACCGCATCAGCCTCTTGCTGGGTAAAGCTAGGCCAAGGAGAAAAAGGAGTATTTAACATGATTAGTACTTATAAAAACCTTGTTTAGTTTTTCGACCTAAATAATTAGCGCGTACCATCTTTCTAAGTAGAGGGTGTGCTCTGTATTTTGGATCACCAGTCTCTTTATATAAGGTATCCATGATTGATAAATTCACATCATTACCAATTAGATCAGCCAGTGCCAATGGTCCCATCGGGTGATGTGCCCCATACTTCATTGCTTTATCGATATCTTCAGCAGTAGCAACACCTTCAGCCAAAATGCACACAGCCTCATTGATCATAGGTATCAACATTCGATTTACTACAAAACCAGGCGCTTCATTTACGATTACCGGCTTTTTACCTAAAGACTGTGTAAATTCGCACATTTTAGTAACTAACTCAGCATCAGTCTCATGACCTGATACAATCTCAACTAGTTCCATTAAAGGAGCTGGATTAAAAAAGTGCAGCCCAATAACATTGTTTGGATTCGGTAAGACGCTCGCAAAAGCTGTGATTGGCAAAGAAGATGTATTAGTAGCGACAATGGTATCTTTTCCAATGTGCTCAGCTAATTGACCAAATAACTCTAATTTAGCTGTAAAATCTTCGGAAATAGCTTCAATAACGATATCTGAATTTTTACAAGCCTCATACGTGTCGTATAGATGGATAGACTCAGCTGCTTTATCAGCGTCAACTTGCTCTAGCTTGCCCTTACTCACTAACCTGCGTAGCTGTTTAATAACTTGAGATTTTAGGGCTTCACCCTTCTCAATGCTACGAGCAACAATATTCACCTGAACTGAAATATTCGCGCTCACTAAAACTTGGCAAATACCTGCAGACATAACACCTGAACCTATGAGTGTAATTATCATACTTCTGGTAACTCCTTTAATTTTTTTGCTGGATTGCCAGCGAATATTGTAAAATCTGGGATATTTTTGGTCAAAACACCTCCCATGCCCAACATTGCCCCACGCCCAATATTGACGCCTTGACGAATGCTAGCCCCTGTTCCTACTTCACTGAAACATTCGATATTTACATTTCCAGAGATAGCAGCCATCGGTGCGACAGTAGAAAAATCACCAATGTTGGTTTCATGTCCGACTGTAACATTTAAATTTAGAATAACATGCTGGCCAACTTTTATGTCTGTGGTTAAAATAGTGCCAGCACACACCATACAACCCTCAGAAAATACCACGGTATTTGAATATTTAACAGATGGATGAATTAGGCAAGCATACTCAGGTGTACCTTGCTGTTCTATTCTTTCTTTGACGATAGCCCTAGTACGAGGGTTGCCAATAGCAATAACAATTTCCGCATCAAATTCTTGCCACTTTTCTATCGAGCCGACAACAGAAACTCCCTGTACATCAGTACCATGCGTATCAGGGTTGTCATCCAAAACCCCGATAACTGT
Source organism: Pseudoalteromonas obscura (assembly GCF_030135505.1). NCBI lineage: Bacteria > Pseudomonadati > Pseudomonadota > Gammaproteobacteria > Alteromonadales > Pseudoalteromonadaceae > Pseudoalteromonas > Pseudoalteromonas obscura. The sequence continues at coordinate 205,557 of NZ_JASJUT010000011.1, read as the reverse complement.
ACGCCCGCAGTCCTGAGCAAGCCAAACGATTTCTTTAGCGAAACCACCACCGCCTATAACTAAAATTGGTTTCATTTTTTACTCCCTTTAAATTCATGCATTGTCGCAGAATCACTGGCAGTGATCCCCTCTCTAACGAACACTTTCTTCACCGTAAGAAGTAAAATTTTAATATCTAAGATGAAGCTTTGGTTATCTACGTACCATACATCAAGTTCGAATTTGCCTTCCCAACTTATTGCATTCCGGCCATTTACTTGAGCCCAGCCAGTAATGCCTGGACGAACATTATGTCGGCGAGATTGCTCCTCGTTGTAAAGTGGCAAGTACCTCACTAATAGAGGTCTGGGGCCTACTAGGCTCATATCGCCTTTTATTACATTGAATAGCCCCGGCAGCTCATCCAAACTAGTGGAGCGTAAAAATGCACCAAACTTTGTCATTCTTTGCTCGTCGGGCAACGGGTTGCCATCTTTATCAGTACTATCGAGCATGGTTCTAAATTTTAACATTTTAAATACTTTACCATGCAAACCAGGGCGCTCTTGGACAAAGAAAATCGGCGCACCCAGTTTTATACGAATTAAGATCATTGTTAGTACGAACACTGGAAGTAGTAACACAAAAGCGCCCAAAGAAACTACTAAGTCAAATACACGTTTCATTTTACTACCTCCATAATTTTTAGGAGCTCGGCATTAACTTTGTGTACGTCAAATTTATCCATTGCCATTTTTCTGCTCTTTTGTGCCATAACATCCAAGTTTTCAAGGTTTTCTATAAACCAGATCATACGATCTGCTAGCTCATCGACACTTGCTTTTTTAACTAACCAACCATTTTCAGAATTGACTACAGTTTCTTTGCAGCCTGGGACATTCGTCGTTAATATCGGCCTTCCTGTTGCCATAGCCTCTAAAACGGTTCTCGGCATCCCTTCATGATAAGAAGGTAAAACAAACACATTACACGCTTTAATATGCGGTCGAACGTCATTCGTGGAGCCATGGTAGTGAATAATACCGCTGTCATGCCACTTATTCACCTCACTAATATTTATCCCATCAGGAGAGGGATCCTCTGGTCCAACAAGATGAAACTCAGCTTCAGGGTAACGGCGCTTAACAATTTCGGCAGCCTGATAATATTCGCGAATGCCTTTATCAGCAAGCAAGCGCGCAATGAGTAAAAAACGAGGCTTGTTTGGCAAAGGCTCAGCTTCAAAATGTGCAAGGTCAACGCCAGAACCGTTCACCAAATGGCACTTGTCTTCAGACACAATACCTTGCTCAATGAATACTCTCATATTATCTGGGTTCTGAAAAATGACCCCTTTGGCCTCTTTTAAAGCCAATTTATACAAGTTTCTAACTAACAATATGAGCAGACTTTTTAAAAAACCTCCCGGCTGAAAAGCATACCCTAGCCCAGTCACCAAAGGATAAAACTTGGGTGATTTGGCAAACCTAGCTGCAATGCCGCCCCAAATAATGGGCTTAATTGTATACGCTAAAATGATATCAGGCTTAATTCTTTTGAAATGCCTTACTAGGGAAGAAACCGTTTTAAAGTCTTTAAGAGGGTTCAATCCATTTCTAGCTACTGGATAATCCACATAGTCATGCGCAAAATTCGTGATATTTTTTTGAAACTCAGCATCAGCCTCTGAAGCCATAGCTGTTACAGTTGCCCCATTATCTCCCAACTCTTTTAACAACAAGCCTCGAAAACGAATCAGGGACATTGGTAAAGCCCCAATAACGACAACTTTCATTATAATCTACCTTTTCGAGCTGGGTTGGCATCTAACCAAGCTTGTAACATTAATACATCCCATAACATAGCTGCGTTATTTTCTTCACCAACAATATGCTTTTGCAATGCTTGTCCTATCGGCTCAGGGTTGAGTAGCCCTTGAGAAGTCAATCGTTCGGGTGACAAAAGATCCTGTGCCCAGCCCTTTAACTCCCCTCTCAACCAGTCGTGGATAGGGACTCCAAAGCCCATTTTAGGACGTTCCATCATTTCCTGCGGTAAGTATTTATAAAGCACCTGCTTCAACGCCCATTTACCACAATTTCCACGCTGCTTCATATTCATGGGTAATCTCCATGCAGTTTCAGCAACACGAGGATCAAGTAACGGGATGCGTCCTTCTAAACTCACTGACATCGCAGTTCTATCAACTTTAGTCAGAATATCACCGGGTAAGTATGCAATAGAATCCTGATACATCATGCGCTCAATGGCTTCTGAAAAGTCAGGCGCACTAGGAGACCAAATATCCGACGACTCACAACCAATTACAATACCATTGACGTCTTTCCAGTGCATCATACTAAGTTCGTAGAGCTCTTCAATGCTTTGCGCTTTTAGCCAACCTGATAAGGTTTTTAATTTGGCACCCATAGCTCCCTTTCTGCCGTATTTTGCAGCCAAAGGAGATAGAAATGCAAAAACTTTATCTAACACGCTGGTTGGTGCACTTTGAATTACTTTCGCAAATACACTTCTACATGGAAACTTATTTATCTTTTTCCAAATATCCGGTGTTGCTTGGTATCGCTTATAACCCGAAAATAATTCGTCACCTCCATCACCACTCAAACATACTGTCACTTTTTCTTTGGCTATTGCGCTCACCAAATAGGTAGGTAACTGAGATGCGTCAGAAAAAGGTTCATCAAATATATGACCCATCTTTGGCACAATATCGAGTGCATCCGTTGGGTTTAAATATCGCTCTGTATGATTAGTTCCCAGATGCTCAGCAACTTCTTTAGCAAAAACAGCTTCATTATATCCTTCTACGTTAAAACCAATCGAGAAGGTATTAACTGGTGAATTAGACTGTGCCTGCATCAAAGCAACCACTAAGCTGGAGTCCACTCCGCCTGACAAAAATGCCCCCAGAGGCACATCTGACGCCATACGCAGCTTCACAGCTTTCAATAGTTCAGACTCTAGACAGTCTATAGCTTCTTGTTCGTCGCTGAATTGCTGGCTTTGCGCACGCCCAATAGTATCTGCCAAAGTCCAATAAGCTTTAACATCTGACACCTGTCCATTTTTAAACGTCACAACCGACCCTGGCGGTAACTTTTTAACTTCTTTATAGATTGTCAATGGAGCTGGTATATAGGACGTCTCCAACTGGCGGCTCACTGCTGCACGGTCCACCGTTAAAGAAATGTCATGTAGGGCCTCAATTGCACTGAGTTCTGAGGAAAATCCAAAATAATCCCCTTGAGAAAAATAATATACAGGTTTTTCTCCAAAACGATCTCTTGCAAGCGTTAAGGTCTGCTCTTGCATATCCCATACGGCAAAACCAAACATACCATTAAATTTGTCAATCGCCTGCTCGATGCCCCAGTGCTCAAACGCGGCTAACATTACTTCGGTATCAGAGCTGCCACGCCAAGATTGAGCAGGCAAAGCTTGCCTTAGTTCCTCGAAGTTATATATTTCACCATTGAATGCTATATGGTAACGACCTGATGCACTAGGCATCGGTTGATGACCGGCAGCACTTAGGTCGTGAATGGCTAGCCTTCGATGACCAAGATGTAATCCATTATTTTGCCACATGCCAAAATCATCGGGCCCACGATGCACAATTGCATCCAACATTGCGCCTAGCTTTTGCTGCGCTTCGTCCTGGCTTAAATGGCGGTTATAAAATCCTGCAATCCCACACATTATTGAGTATGTCCTAAAGAAAATAATTTGTTAGCTATTACATCAATTGCATAACTATTTCGAATATAGTCTGCTGATGATTGTGATGTCTCTATGAGTTCAATGGGTGTTTTAGCAATATATTTTTGCAGTAATTGAGTCAAAGCTGATGCATCTGCTATTTCAACAATCCGCTCTGAATCAATAATCTCTGGTGCATCTCCAACTCTTGTCGAAAAAGCAATGCAACCATAGCCTGATGCTTCAGCCAATACATTTGGAAACCCCTCGGTTTTCGAACTCAAAATGAAAAAATCGACAGAATGGTAGAAGCCCACCATATCGTCCTGTTGTCCTATCAATTCTACCTGCTTTGAATCTATTCCAAACTCCGTCAAATATTCAACCAGTACAGGATTGTCCATAGTCATATCTCTACCGGCGACTCTAAGTGAAGCGTTTTTATTTTGACTTAATATTGGAGCAACAGCGCGGAATAAAGTCTGATAATCTTTGGCCTCGTGAAAGCGACCAGCGGCCCCTATTACCATACTATCAGCTTCAAAGCGCCTTTGTTTTAGTTGCTCAAATTGGTAACCATTAGGAACGTATACACATTGTGATAGTTTGCCATAACCAAACTCTATATGTTGATGCATCGCTTTTTTTGAACAATGCACAATGTGTTTAGGTATTCGGCTCAATAACTTCCCACCTTGAATTGCGAGTTTGGTGCTTAACTTCTCTCCCTGATAATCATCCAAAGAATGCCTCACGCCCCAAATCAGTGGTATTTTACTGCGACTGAGCAAGCTGCTCAACGCCGAAACGAAATTAGCATGATACATCCAAGAATAAATCGCATTGATCTCACCTAAATTTGATAAGATCTTTCTTAACTTCCAAGCCGAAGCGACTAAATTAAGGGCATTCGTAGTGTTTAGCGCAATAAACTTTACATTCTGATTAATAATCCGATTAGACATTTTCTCTGAAATCGTCATTAGCGATATGACTGTATGAGAACTGTCAGAGGCGTTTATTGCCCTAATCATCATACTTTCAGCACCGCCTACCTCACTAAAATTAGTTATGACATGAACGTAATTACATTCCATTAAACGCTTCCAATAATTTTTGTTTTGTTTTGCTTTTCGAGAAGGTGCCGTTGTCGACCTATTAAATCTTGAGGTGCTCACCACTCTCTAATATTCACGTTAAGATAACGCCCTTACCACTTACACTAAAATTCAAAAACATTTTCAATGAACTGTTTCGGTGACAAAAAGCTATAATTTTTATTAACAGGCAGCTCTTTGTCTTCAAAAACTCGATCAAGTATTGTGGTCAATTCTTTGTCGTTACCATACTGGAATATGCAACTATCATCTACCAATTCTTTTACTACACCGGTACTCAAAGACGAACAACACGGAACACCTAAAATGCTAGCCTGAATGAGTGCGTTAGGCATACCTTCATATCGTGATGCCAGAACAAACAAGCCTGCCTTAGCAATATAGGGGAATGGGTTGCTCTTAAATCCTAAATAAACAACTCTATCCTCCAGCCCGTATTGGCGAGTTAGATTTTCTAAGTCGCTCTTAAACTCCCCCTCGCCTAACACCACTAATGAAAACTTGCTTGATTTGGCTTTGCTCATTGCTGCTAGAATTGTTTGAACACCTTTAGATTCAATTAGCCTGCCAACCGTCACAATATAAGGCTCAGGAAGAGACTCCGAACAAGCATTCTCTAGCGCCTCTCGTTTAATTTTATATTCGTCGATAGGGTTTGCTAAAACTTCAACTCTTCGGTTAATACCATAAAACTGTACTATGTCTTCTTTAACACTTGCCGTAGGAGCAATGAGCGTGTCAACCGAAGCATAAACCTGTTTAATTAACCTCTTAAATAATTTTCCTTTGAAGTTCTTAATCACATTAACTGAAGGGGTGCTAGCTTCACGTGCTATTAATTTACAACTACCAGCTTTTCCAGATAAAAGTAACGCAAAATAAGTGATGCAAATAACATATTCTTGAGAACAAAATATATAATCAAACTCACCTTTTCTTATTAGCTGAGCTAGGGAAAATAAAGATTTAGATAGTCCAGCACCTGAACCACGCTTAACTTGAACCGAGTGAGATATTTGTTCAACATAAGGGCCTGTATAATTTCCAACAAATAAGCTTACATCCATCCCCATTTCGCTAGCGTTATTTGCCAAGTCTACAGATAGTCTCTCAGCTCCACCGCCGTTTAGGCTAGCCAGAACAAATAAAACCTTATTGTTTTTATTGAGTGTTTGCATTTTTACAGCCATAGAGTAAAGATGTGAATACGAAGAAAACTACCATGTATTTGAAGATAAATGGTTCTTTGAGTTCAGCTATAAAAGGTAGTAACAATAGGATTAAAAAGAATCCACTGTTTCTGATGTTTTTATAATAAGAATAAAGAAAACCAAAGAGAACCAAATAAAATAGAACACCGAGTAACCCAGCGGCATAAAAAGTTTGAACATAGCCAATATCGCTACCCGATGCATTCAAACCGTTTTGCAAAGCCACTTGTCCACTGCCGAGTATGACGTCCATAGTGTTCATTTCTTTGATCCCCATAGACAGTAAGGTTTTGATTGTTTGATCATCTCCGGTGAGGGTACTTTCAGCCCATTTTAATGTATATGCTAAAAATTGCTCATTACTCAATACAAAATCAAGCAGTAGTGTGTTAGCAACAACGACACCGACGATTGTTAAAAAGACCGTTTTTAAATTGACTTTGGAATAGTAAAATAAAAGCAATAAAGCAACCAGCGACAGCAGTAGTCCTGTTCGACCGACTAATACTTGAGAGAAACATATCAATAGCATGACCGGTAAATGCCAAGGTTTTTTTCCAAAAATAGCCAATCGCACTATCGAAAATGCCCCAAATGAAATAATCAAGGACAAAGTAGCACCACCAGAGCTTGATAGCCCGGGTGCTCGGCCTAGGTTAGACAAAAAGTTGTGGGATACGTTTACGTAACTAAAAATAAAATTATTTGCTGCTGGTGAAGAGTAAGTGATAAAAACAAATGCTACCTGAATGAGAGTAGCTCCTACAATTGCTTTGTGAAACTGAATTTCGTCATTAAATATTTTGACATACATACCAGCTGAAAATAACGAAAATAATGCAAAGTGAACAAAGCGGCTAAACTGCGTTTTATCTCCTTCAGCGTATATAGAAACAAGTAAATTAACAAGGCTTAAAGCAAAGCATAAATATATAAAAGACAACTGCTTTTTATCAAAATACCGTAACCTACCTAGTAACACCATACCTAAAAAAGTAAACAGTAATACAAGCCTAGAAGTAGTTACACTCGGCATAAAGACAAAGCTAATATTATTTAGAAATAAAAAAAGCCAACAAACCTGAAGCGAAAAGTTAGCATTATACAAAAGCTTCATAAATTTCAATTTCCAAATTCAGTTAATTATCAAGTAGTATAAATACCAACATTCCAAATACAAACATGAAGAGTGCAATCCAGTTTAAAGCACTAGGCTCGAATAACAGTTTTAATACTCGTTATCTAGATAGCGTTTTCACAGTCGTTCAGACATAAAAATCTTATTTAAACAAAAGTCTATATAAAACCTTGAGCCTAAAGTTATTCTTTAACGCAGAAACTTGATAACTTTTCTTTTCATCAACATCGTAGTTCGCACACTGATTTAAAAGATCTGACTCTCTTTTAAGTATACTAGAGATGTATTTTGGAAACTCACTTTTCAAAATGGCGCAGGTAATAAAATGATCCTGCAATGCTGAGCCGTGAACCTTTTTACTGGCACTTGTGACATTATTGCTATGTCTTCTATAGCGGCCTAATACTTCTGGAATATATTCAATAGTCCCGCCATCTTCGAGGCACCTAATCCAATACATCCAATCAGAAGCGATTGGCATTCTATTATCATAGGAAGGTAACTTGTCAGAATTCCTCACCATTGCCGATGCGGCTCCTAAAAAGCAGCCATATCGCATAAGCTTTTCAATGCCGCCTCTACGAGGAGTTGCGCCTTCTGAAAACTTACGAATAGTTTTATTTGTATCTGACTCAAAAACATCTAAATCATGATAACAAATAGCAACTTCAGGGTGTTTCTCCATATAATCTACTTGGCGTGATAGCTTATTGGGAAGCATCAGATCATCGCCTCCAGTCCAAGCAATGTATTGTCCAATACAAGCATCGTTCGCAGCATTTGAATTTGCTGTTATACCTCTATTTTTTTCTGATAAGCATAAAGTGAACTTGCCTGGATACTGCTCATCATACTCGCGCAGCATCTCTTGTGTACCATCGCTTGAACAATCATCTGCGACCACAATTTGAACATTACTATAAGATTGAGCCAGTATTGATTCAATACACTCTTTCAGGAAGTCCTTTTGGTTATAAGTTATAATTGCGACACTAACTAATGGACTCGATTTCAATTTCTTTTTCTCCACCGGATATAATTAGAATAAGCAAACACAAAATAAAACACACTGTTTATTAGGTAAGCTAAAGTAATCCCTTCAAGTCCATGACTATCTAGCAGGATATGGCTTAATGTAAGTAATAGTACGCCAAAGAAAACTTCAGAATAGACATACACTTTAGTCATCGACTTGGCTAACATAAGGTAAGAAAATACCCACGATGCTATTTTAACAACGTCACCTATCAGCTGCCACTTAAAAAGCGGAAGCATTCCTTGAAAGCTGTCATCAAATAGTAAATTAACAAGTATTCCTTTTGTTACGAATATAAATAGAGCAAATAAGACAGACACTGGAATAACCAGTTTCATTACCCGAATTAACTCAGTATCTAGCTTTTCAACTTCTTGTATAGATGACAGTTTAGGCAACAAGTAAGTGCTCAATACGGTTGTTAAAACCAGTAAGTACATCGTTGAGATATACCAAACTCCCTGCCAATACCCAACACTATCATCGCCAAGCTGATCACCAATAATATTTCTTATTTGAATTTGTACTAACGGAACAACCGCAGCTGTCGTTAAGGTCATTAAAGAAAATTTAAAAAACTTAATATATAAGGTATTGCTAGGAGTAATGAATAATGACTTTAATGAATTAAAAAAGTCAGCACCTCTTAACACAATCAAATATACAAGCACCATTGATTGGCCAATAGCTAATGCATAAAGAGCACCCAAGGTTTCAAAATTAATAACCATTGCTGTGCAAAAAAACAGCATGAAAATATTTTGAATTATTTGTACTTTTATAAAGTCCCCAATCAACCCTCTGCCGTTTAAAGTGCACAGGTACCATTGGTTAACTGCATAAAGAAGTACCATAGTTCCAAAAACTCTGATTAATGTAATATAGCTATCTTCGCCAAATACAGCCTCTGATAGCATGGAAGCATAAATAATACAGAAAACAGAAACCAGGACAGAACTAAATAAGGTTATTCTTAAAGATGCTGAAGTATATAAAGTAAGCTGCTCTGCATCTTCTTTTTTTTCAGCAGTGTATTTTATAACACCTTGATTCACTCCTCCTTGAGAAAAAGACATTAATATTTGAATCAGACTTTGAAACTGGCCGATCAGAGCAAGTCCGCTAGGACCAGCATAAACAGCAACGACTTTATTAATGACCAAGCCAGATACTAGCTTGGTCATTGTTGCTATAAAACTTAAGAGCGACGTTTTGATTAACTTCATAACTTAAATCATGAAGCTATTCATTGCAGTGATAACTTTTTTCTGCTCTTCTATATCGATGTATGGTGATATTGGAATGGATAGAACTTCATCTTGGAGACGTTCCGCCAATGGTAGAGAAATATGCTGATATTCCCTATAAGCTTCTTGCTTATAAGGCACGATAGGATAGTGAACTTGTGTTTGAACACCATGCTCTATCAAATGGTTTGCTAACGCTTCACGATGCTCTGTACGCACAACAAATAAGTGCCAAACATGTGCGCTTTGCAAGTCAACCTCTGGCAAAGAAATTAAAGGGTTATTAATTTCTGAACGATAGAATTCAGCAACCTTTCTTCGATTGGCGATTTCTGTTGGTAAATATTTCAACTTTACCGCTAGCATCGCCGATTGGATCTCATCTAATCGGCTGTTATGGCCTTGGTAAAGGTTTTCATATTTAACATGTGAGCCATAGTTTCTTAAGGCCACCAAAGTTTTAGCCAAGGACTCATCATCTGTGGTGATAGCTCCTCCATCACCTAGCGCACCTAAGTTTTTTCCTGGGTAGAAACTAAATCCAGATGCATCACCCCAAGACCCTGCTTTCTTTCCGTCTAATTCAGCACCATGTGCTTGAGCACTGTCTTCCAGTACTAGTAAATCAAACTCTTTAGCAATCTCCATGATTGGTTTCATGTCTGCCAATTGACCATATAAGTGCACCGGCAGAATCACCTTCGTTTTACTGGAAACCGCATCTTTGATTTTTTGAGGACATATATTGTGAGATCTTTCTTCAGGCTCAACAAATACAGGGGTTAATCCCGCTTCTGTAACAGCAAGCACAGAAGCAATGTAAGTATTGGCAGGGACGATAACCTCGTCACCCTTTTCTACTTTTCCTAGCTCGATCCAAGCCTTCAACGTCAAAGTAAGGGCGTCTAAACCATTTGCGACCCCAATACAAAACTTTGTGCCGCAAAACTGTGCAAACTGACTTTCAAACTGCTTTGTTTCGCTCCCCAAAATGTACCAACCTGAGTCGATAACACGAGAACAAGCTTCTTTTAATTCTTCAGCATAAGGCGCATTAAGCCTCTTTAGCTCTAAAAAATGGATCATCTGAACTTCTCCATAAATTCTATTTGCTCTTGTTGCTTATTCATTGCAACATAATCAAAAACATCTAAACCATGAAAATCTTTCAAGTTAACATCTGCGCCTAAATCAATTAGCTTTTCAAGGTATTCTCTGTTAAAGCTTTTTAAAGCAAAGTTTTTGGCGTACATAAACACACTCGTACCATTGTTATTTATGTCATTTATATCAGCACCATTTTCTACTAGGTAAGCTATGACATCGAGTGAGCCATGATATGCAGCAACTATTATGGGAGACCATCCTTTCTCATTTTTTTCGTTGATATTAAAAGGGTTGATTAGTGATTTAACTTCAGTGAGATTATTACACGAAGAGGCCTCTAATAGGCTATCCAAACAATCTTTATAGACTTTCAGGTTATAATCTACTGTTGAGAGTAAAATAAACTGCTCATTTTCTGAAATTACGCTTCCTGGTTTTAAACCACTAACTTCATCTAGAATCTCAGCTCCTAACACCTTAGTGGAAAATAGCTCCACTAATTGATAATCCCTAAAAGTAAAAGCGTCTATTTGTTTTTTTACTTCAATAGCGGTTTTGTTGAGATCAATTTCTAAGCATCTGTAATTTATTGATGAACTACTATAATAGGAGGAATCTACAGCGCTTTGCTTTTTACCAGAGCATTGACCATAAAGAATACTTTCTATATTCTCTATAACCAACTGAGTACCATAGTTAATATACTTAGAATAAAGAGATTTAGCAGTTTCATTCAAATCGATACTAAACACTTTCTGATATATAATATCACCAGTATCAATACCATCATCAATATAGTGGAAGGTAACCGCCGACTCACTTTCATTATTTAATATTGGAAGTGCTGAGGTATACATACCTTTATATTGTGGAAGTTTAGAAAAGTGTATGTTAAAAACTTTTTCATGCTTAAACTTTGATGGCTTAATAATTCGATCAAACTCTAAAGATAGGAAAACATCACCTTTTTCGACATACGCTTCATCTAAGCTTACAGATCTTAAATCATTCTCTAAACAATATTTTTTAAATGAAAGTTGATGACCATCAACGCCATCATCATTACGATTAAATACGGCAACTAACTCAACATCAGGTAGGTTTTCTTTTATATGTTTAGCAACGCCAATTGCAATATTATTCTTTCCGCCGATTATAACTTTCACTTAGCACACCTTAAGAACTCATCATAATCACGAATATAATCAGACTCATCATACAACTCGCTGGCAATAACCATAACAACACAATCATCTGAAAAGTTGTGCATCTCTCGCCACTTTAGACCACTGATGTACAAGCCAACATCGGGGGAAGAGAGTTGAAACTCTTCTTTTGAGTTACCATCATCAAGAATAAAGGTAACGCTCCCTTTCACGCAAACAGCAACTTGCTCCAAGTTTTTATGTGCATGAAAACCACGAGCTTCCCCTTCTTTAGTATCGAAAATATAGTAGATACGTTTTATATTAAAGGGGATATTATTATTCTGTTCTAAAGAGATGAGCGATCCGCGTTTATCTCCCAAATTATCAAATTTTATCAATGATTTGGATAACATATCACTCTTCCACTAGTTCTAATAAATATCGGCCATAACCATTCTTCGATAAAGAATCACCGGCCTTGATGATTTGCTCTTTGCTCAACCAGCCATTTCTAAAAGCAATCTCTTCTAGACAGGCAACTTTATACCCTTGACGCTTTTCTATCGTTTCAACAAAATGTGCTGCTTCAAGCAAGCTACCATGTGTTCCAGTATCCAACCACGCATACCCTCGACCTAAAATGTCGACTGTCAAATCACCTCTCTCTAAGTAAGCCTGATTAATACTTGTGATTTCAAGCTCGCCTCGGTGAGATGGCTTTATTGATTTTGCAATTTTAACGACATCATTATCGTAAAAATATAAACCCGTAACTGCATAACGTGATTTTGGATTTTCTGGCTTTTCTTCAATTGAAATTGCGCGCATATCGCTGTCAAACTCAACGACACCGAATCTGTCAGGATCTTTTACTTTATAGCCAAATACAGTGGCACCTTTAGTTAAAGCTGCAGCACTTTGTAATTTAGGGGAAAAGCCCTGACCATAAAAAATATTATCACCTAGAACAAGGCACACTGAGTCACTTCCAATAAAGTCTTCACCAATGATGAAAGCTTGCGCTAAACCGTCAGGGCTAGGCTGGCTTGCGTATGATAGCTCTATTCCAAAGTCTGAACCGTCGCCAAGTAACCTTTGAAAACTGCTTTTGTCTTCAGGCGTCGTTATAATCAATACTTCTCGGATACCAGCTAACATCAATACAGATAGCGGGTAATAGATCATTGGCTTATCATATACAGGCAAAAGTTGCTTGGATACTCCGCGAGTTATTGGATAAAGACGCGTACCTGAGCCCCCAGCTAGAATGATTCCTTTCACTATTTATTCTCCTGTTCGGCTTTACCTAGCCTTTCAAGTTTATAGTCACCTGACAAAACATTTTTCCACCACTGCTCATTCTCTAAATACCAAAGAATTGTTTTTCTTAAGCCTGATTCAAATGTTTCCTTTGGCTCCCAACCAAGCTCTTTTTTAATTTTATTGGCATCAATTGCGTAACGCATATCATGGCCAGGTCTATCCTCCACAAAGGTTATCTGGTCACGATACATAGTCTCTTTTGGTTTTATCTCGTCTAGAATGGCGCAAATGGTCTGTACAACCTCAATATTTTGCTTTTCGTTATATCCGCCAATATTGTAAGTTTCTCCGGCCACTCCTTGTGTCGCAACCGTTACAAGTGCTTCAGCGTGATCCTCTACATATAACCAATCTCGGATTTGATTACCTTTGCCATATATAGGTAAGGGTTTGCCAGCTAACGCATTCAAGATCACTAATGGAATCAACTTCTCTGGGAAGTGATACGGACCATAGTTATTTGAACAATTGGTGATTATTGCTGGTAAGCCATATGTTCTTGCCCAAGCACGTACTAGATGATCTGAACTCGCTTTACTAGCAGAGTAAGGCGAGCTTGGTGCATATGGTGTCTGTTCATGGAACAGTGGTAAATCGCCGTCATGTTCATCTGGGTGAGGTAAATCACCATAGACTTCATCGGTCGAAATATGATGGAATCTAAAATGAGATTTAACATCTTCACCTAGCTTTGACCAATATAGACGAGCCTGCTCTAGCAAAGTATATGTTCCAATAATATTGGTTTGCATAAACTCACCAGGGCCATCAATTGACCTATCTACGTGACTTTCAGCTGCAAGATGCATTATTACGGTAGGTTGGTGCTCTTCTAATACACGATTGACAGCGACAGCGTCACAAATATCAACCTGCTCAAAAGCATATCGTTCACTTTCAGCAACACTGTTTAGGGACTCAAGGTTACCTGCATAAGTCAGCTTATCTAAGTTAACTACCGAGTAATTTGTATTATTTATAATATATCTAACAACTGCAGAGCCGATAAAACCGGCTCCACCTGTGACTAAAATTTTCATATGCTACTTGTATCACTTAGAAATGCTTTATACCAAGGCATCGCTTTGCTTATACCTTCTAAAATTCGGTACTCTGGTGAATAGCCTAAGTAATCTCGCGCTTTACTCACATCAGCTTGTGAATGACGAACATCACCGGCTCTAAAGTCTCTATAGTTCGGTTGTGCTGTAACGATTACATCACATTCCTTCAAAGCTTCTTGAATTGCACCATAAAGTTGATTCAATGTTGTTCTGTCACCTACGGCCACATTATACACTTTATCTTTGGCTTCATCCGGAGCGGTCGCCGCAAGAATATTCATCTGGACTGTATTTTCAATGAAGCAGAAATCTCGGCTAGTCTCACCATCTCCGTTGATAAAAACATCTTCACCTTGAATCATAGCCGCTGTCCATTTAGGAATAACCGCTGCATATGCACCGTTAGGATCCTGACGTTTACCGAATACATTAAAATAACGTAATCCTATCGTTTTGAATCCATAAGTCTTTGCAAATACACCCGCATACAGTTCATTGACATACTTAGTGACAGCATATGGAGATAGTGGGTTTCCGATATTTTCCTCTACTTTAGGTAAAGCAGGGTGATCTCCATAAGTTGAGCTACTCGCAGCATACGTAAAGCTTTTTACTTTTGCTTCTTTCGCAGCCTGCAACATATTTAAAAAGCCAGTAATGTTTGCTGAGTTTGTCGTAATGGGGTCAGCAATAGAGCGAGGAACAGAACCAAGTGCAGCCTGATGAAGCACATATTCAACACCGTTCACTGCGTCTTCGCATGTTTTGTAATCGCGAATATCACCTTCAATAAATTGAAAGTTACTCCACTGTTCTTCGTTTACTAACCCTTTCACTTCATCAAGATTATGTTGATGACCTGTGGCAAAGTTATCTAAACCAACCACTTTCTGGTCCAACTTTAGAAGTGTTTCTAACAAGTTGGAACCAATAAACCCTGCAACACCAGTTACTAACCAAGTTTTAGGCGTGTTCTTTAATTCTTTTTTAATTTCGTCAAAACGAGTCATGAGTGTCCTTTTTTATTTAAGATAAAGCTTTCAGCTGAAGCTTTTATTACCACCGTAAAAAATCAAACGCGGTTGCTTCAAACCTAAGTTCGACTACAGACGCATGTCTACTGAGTTTTTATCTAAAACGTATTTAAGGTCATAAAGTACATGCTCAGGTTTGCCTAACTTGCGAATTTCCTCAGCACCAAGCTCTTTGAATTCATTGTGACCAACGGCCAACAAAATTGCATCATAGTGCCCTTGTTTCGCTTCTGACGCTAATTCAATACCGTATTCATGTTTGGCTTCATCGCTTGAACACCAAGGATCTACAACATCCAC
The DNA here is from genome assembly GCF_030135505.1 of Pseudoalteromonas obscura. NCBI lineage: Bacteria > Pseudomonadati > Pseudomonadota > Gammaproteobacteria > Alteromonadales > Pseudoalteromonadaceae > Pseudoalteromonas > Pseudoalteromonas obscura. Next base: position 190,129 of record NZ_JASJUT010000011.1, on the reverse strand, counting down.
ATTGACGCTGTATTCTTTTAACTCTTCAACGATATCAATTACTCGAGTATTTCTTAAATCTGGGCAGTTTTCTTTAAAAGTGAATCCCATAACTAACACATTCGCACCCTTAATGTGAATGCGTCTATGGAGCATTTTCTTGACAAGTTGAGAAACAACATACTGACCCATACCATCATTGAGGCGACGTCCAGCCAAAATCATTTCAGGGTGGTAACCTACAGTTTGAGCTTTATGTGTTAGATAATAAGGGTCAACACCGATACAGTGACCACCAACAAGACCTGGGCGGAATGGTAAAAAGTTCCATTTAGTACCAGCGGCTTCAAGTACTTCTAAAGTATCGATATTCAGCTGATTAAAAATAATAGACAGCTCATTGATCAATGCAATATTGACATCTCTCTGAGTGTTTTCAATCACTTTTGCAGCTTCTGCAACCTTAATGCTCGATGCTTTATGTGTACCTGCGGTGATAATTGATTTATATAAACCATCAACTAAATCGGCGATTTCAGGTGTAGAACCTGAAGTAACCTTTAAAATATTTGTTACACGATGCTCTTTATCACCTGGGTTGATACGCTCAGGTGAATACCCAGCATAGAAGTCTTTATTAAACTCTAGACCTGAAACAGCCTCAACAATTGGGATACAGTCTTCTTCAGTAGCACCAGGGTATACCGTAGATTCATAGATAATGATATCACCCTGACTTACCACTTTACCTAACATCTCACTTGCTTTTATCAACGGTGTTAAGTCAGGCTGGTTGTGCTGATCAATTGGAGTCGGGACCGTTACAATATAAACATTACAAGTTTTTAAGTCTTCTACATTGTATGAGTAGCTAAGTAACGGAGCCTGTTGAAGCTCTTGGTCACTAACTTCTAGAGTTGTATCGTGACCATTCAACAATTCTGAAATCCGGCCTTGATTTATATCGAAGCCAAGAGTCTGATATTGTTTACCAAATTCAACCGCTAATGGTAAACCTACATAGCCCAAACCGATAATGGCTATTTTCTTCCCTTTTAATAACTCTTGCATACTCATTCTCTTTTCTAAAACTTAAAATTATTTATCTGATTTGTATTCATAGTTGTAGTAGCCATAATAGCCATATGCGTTACTCGCTTTTTTGACTACGCCGTTAAATACAACACCCTTGACATCAATACCGTTTTGTTCAAAACGATTGCGAGTTAACTCCAATTCTTTCACATGGTTTTGACCAAATCGTGTGACAAGAAGCGTTGCACCTGCATGTGCACTGACTATTGCAGGGTCTGTAACCGCTAGAATAGGTGGCGTATCTATGATAACTAAATCGTATTTTGCACTTACTTCTTCTACCAATTTTGAGAAGCTTTCGTGCATCAATAGCTCTGAAGGATTTGGCGGTATTTGACCACGAGTCATAACGTCTAAACCTTCAACCTGACTGTGCTTAGTCACCGTCTCAAGATCTGCTCTGCCCGATAGGTAGTCACTTAAACCGTTATCCCATTGCATACCGAACTGTGTTTGCAAATAGCCTTTACGCATATCGGCATCAATAATCAGTACTTTCTTATCACTTTGAGCCAATACTGTTGCAAGGTTAACGGAAATAAATGATTTACCAACACCTGGACTTGGGCCTGAAATCGCAATGACATTATTTTTTGCTTCCATCATCGCAAAATGTAAACTAGTTCTTAAACTACGTAATGCCTCAATTGATAGATCTGCTGGGTTATCCATTGCAAGAATTGACTTCGCTTTTGCTGTTTTGCCTTTTCTTGCTCTTGCAAAACCAGTCAACTTAACTTGATATTCTGAGTAAGGCACACTTGCGTACACAGGAAGTCCTAAAGCTTCAATTTCACTTGGATCTTCGATCCCTCTATGAATCGCTTTTTGAATAATCACAATTACGACGGCAATCAGACCACCAAGCAAGGTAGCTATAATAGCTATCAACGCTTTTTGAGGTTTGACCGGCTTTGAAATATTAACCTCGGCGAGATCAATCACACGCACATTACCAACGGTACCTGCTCGCACAATATCTAACTCTTGAGTTTTCGCCAATAGCAAAGTGTAAATTTCATTATTTACTTCTACATCGCGAGTCAAACGCAACAATTCTTGCTGTGTTTCAGGTAATACTTGCACTTCTGCGGCCAAACGACGCTTCTGATTTTCAACCGCGTCGATCTGCTCAATCGCAGCTTGGTAACTAGGGTGACCTTGCTTAAATTTGCGACCCAATTCTAGTTTTTTCAGCTCAAGTTCTTGTAGCTGAGTTTCAAGTTTAACTAACTGTCTTAATACACCTTCAGTTTCTAAAGTGATATCTACAGATTGTTGCTTAACTTGATAATCATTGAAAAGTTGCTCGGCATACTCTAATTGCTTTTTAACAAGTGGCAATTGATATTCTAGAAAATCAAGCGATTTTTGAGCTTCAGCACTGTTACGCTCAACATTTTGTCTGACATAAATTTCAGCAACTTTATTGAGTACTACTTTTGCGTATTCAGCATCTGTACTTTGAAGGCTTAAATTAATGATACCGGAGTCTTTACCTTTTTCCCCAGCACCTATGGCAGTTTGCAAATCCAAAATCGTATTCAAACGGTCACGCTTAAGCAATGAAAATTCAGTGCCTGGTCTCGCGTTCAAAGTTTTTAGCGTTAGTTTAAAAACGCCATTTGAGACTTCTTCACCAACTTTACCTGATAGCAGGCTGTCGCCATTGCCATTCAATAAACTAAACTGGTTATTTTCTAGCGCAATTAGAGTGAAGTTAACACCAATTGCATTTTGAGGGACCTCGAATTTAAATACTTCAATTTGTTCTCCACCCCATGCGTAACTATCGGCACCAAAGCTCGGTTCAGCTAAGTCCCCTTCACTCAACGGAGTAAATTTACGAAAAGAACGACCACCAATCATCGGGAATAATTTAGGGACAGCCACTATATCTAGTTTTAAGCTATCAACTGCTTCACCGATGATACTGCGAGATTTAAGCAGTTCGATTTCAGTCACGGCAGCTGAAGTACTTTCAAACATGCCTCCTAATTCATCAAACCCAGGAACAGATCCGCCTTTTTCTTCCACCTGTATCATTGCAGTCGCTTGATAAATTGGTGTACTAAATACTGCAACAGCAACACCAATTAACATGAATATGGCTGTTACACAAATAATGAAAAGCTTTCTGTCTAATAGTGCTCCAAATAGAGCCATTAAATCAATTTCTTGCGCTTGCTCGGCTGTTTGCTTATTTTGCGAGCCACTTACTAGGTTTGATTGAGCATTCATTGACTCTTTCATCCTTATAAATACTTCTGCCAAGCGCTACAAGCGCTATCTATTAACTCAAAAACATGTTCAAAAGCTTCTCGACTTTGTCGGTAAGGATCTGGCACCTCTTTATCACCGAGCCACTTACCAAGCAAAAACGTTTTGCCTCGAGCCTCAGGGTAACGATTGCATAAATCTTGAACATGCCTATTTTCCATCACTAGAATCAGAGAGTTCTGCGCGACAAGTGAAGAGTTAAGTTGACGCCCTTGATGCGGTGCCATATCGATACCATGCTTATTGGCAAGTTCGCTAGCCATGCCGTCAGCAGGCTTGCCTTCAAGAGCTGTCAAACCTGCCGATGACACTTTGATATCTGTGTCAATTAACTTGCTTTTTAAGACATACTCAGCGGTAGGGCTTCTACAAATATTTCCAGCGCAGACAACCAATATACTATCAAACATTCTTTAAATACCTATCTACTGATTATCTATATCTTGTAACGCATCAACTGTTGAGAGTGAAGGTAGAAGTAGACTTATAACTTTATTCCATCTAGCAATTGGCGCACTCGTAACATAAACAATATCTTGAGGTTCAAGCTCAAATTGCTCAGCAAAAACTAGTGCAGCAATATTATTTGCTCTAAGCTGATATACATCGGCAATAACACCGTCTGTTTCAAAATTCCGCTTTCTTAATACAAAGATACCGTTTGCGTTCGCACTGCGTTCATTTATACCGCCAACCTCTGACAAAGCTTCAGCTAAGCTTAGACCATAGCGCTTCACTTCTACAGTACCAACTTTAGTCACATCTCCCATAACATAAACATTTCTTTTGTCGTTACGAGACACATGTATTACATCGCCATGTTGTAATAGCCTATTTTGCGAAATATCACCGCTAGCATAAAAATCATCCAACTTGATTGACTCTTTATGCTCACCGCGAGTGAATGTGACCGTTTTCCAGTCAGCACGCTCACTCAAACCACCAGCTTGACTGATCGCATCAATAAGTGTCAGGGGGGTTTCTGTTATTGGATAAACGCCAGGCTTACGCACTTCACCAGTAACATACGCCTTTTGGCTTTTAAACCCGACAACTTTAACATCGATTTGAGGGTCTTCGATTACTCGCCCTAGGCGCTTTACCAATTGCTCTCTAATTTCAACGACGGTTTTACCTGCCGCTTGAACTTTTGGCGCATAGGCATAAGTAATAGTCCCATCTGCTTGAACCCTAAAACCATCAAACTCTGCCGTTCTTTGAACTGCTGCTGGTATAGTTAATTCGGGATGGTCCCAAACGCCAACAGTAATTACGTCCCCTACTCCTAGACGATACTCATAGCTGGACAAGTCTAATCCTTGGGAAAGAGTATTTTGCGCTTTATCTTGGAGACGCTTCTGTTGGTTTATTAAATTAGAATCAATTAGCTGAATATTAACTTTTGAAAGCTCTTGCTCCAAGCTTGTTGTTTTATCACCTGACGTAATTCCTTCAAAATGCCCACCGGGGATCAAGGTGCAGCCACTCATTACCAATACACATGCTGACGCGATAGAAGTGGCAATGGTTTTTTTACAACATAGGGCCATTTTTTCTTCCTAAATATTTTTAATACTTATTCTTTGTTACTAAGTTCTCAGTCACTTAAGAGCATTAAGCTACACTTACGAGATGGCTAATTAAAGCATGCACCGATTCCAATCGCAAGTTTACATTGCGTTAATGTTACATGAGCTTTACTAAAGATTTATTGCAATAGCTATTCGAGTAGATTTTTTTCAAGGTAAGAGAAATTCATATATTAAAGTATTAATCTTGTGCCGATTTTCATGCATTTTTGAGAAGTTTTAACCTTCCCAGAACGTGTTACCAAAAAGCTTAAATCGCACTCAAAAGTTGTAAAAAATGCAATTATTCAATCTTCGAAATTTAACACATCAACTAGACTAAAGACTTATATCCCACCTATGCTTAATCTCAACCTAATATTTTAGGCTCAATGACCGCCATATACGAATATAACTGAATAAAAATTGGGTTCGGTTTCATACTACTCCTTGTATCTGATTGGACATACCCTCTCAACGCGAGGCATTATACAGAATAATTTTTCGACCGCCAATTATAAAACTGTGGGAACAAAATAAAAAACGTCACATTGACAATTGTATGTTAACAACTCAGACAAGCCAGCTGGAGTACATGCTCATGTGAACTGACAACAAGACAAATCACACTTTATTCCAAGTCATTCATGGAGTGACCTTTTTTGCTGAGCAAGCCAATAAAAAGTTACGTTAAGGCGGGTTTTAAGCCAAGTAGCGAGGCTCTACTGACTATGCAAAAATATTGGTCAGCGGCATATAAGTTCAGAGCTTAAATCTGCATTAGTAGCAAAACCAAAGCAGTGAATATTCTAATAGAGCCATTGATGATGTGTCACTTAAACCTCAAGATGCTAGGTAGTAAGTTTTAAAATCGACTTTCCACCTCACGCAGGCTGCATCTCACATCAATCCTTACCAAATAAGTCTCGCGTATACACTTTATCGTTAACGTCCATGAGTTCAGGTGACATGCGGTTTGCAATAATTATATCGGCTTCATGTTTCAACAACGCCAAATTGTCAGTCACTTTAGAATTAAAATAGCGTTCTCCCTGATACATTGGCTCATATACAATAACCTCAATCCCTTTCGCTTTTATGCGTTTCATGACACCTTGAATTGCCGAAGCTCTGAAGTTGTCAGATCCAGATTTCATTGCCAATCGATATATGCCAACAACATTTGGCTTCTTACTCATAATAGACTCAGCTATGAAATCTTTTCTGGTTCGATTGGCATCTACAATTGCGCCAATAATATTACTAGGCACATCTTGATAATTGGCAACCAGTTGCTTGGTGTCTTTAGGCAGACAGTAGCCTCCGTAGCCAAACGACGGATTATTGTAATGGTCTCCAATTCGGGGGTCCAAGCACACTCCCTGTATTATTTGTCGGGTATTTAACTTATGTGCTTCTGAGTAACTATCAAGTTCATTGAAATAGGCAATTCGCATAGCAAGATAGGTATTCGAAAATAACTTAACAGCTTCAGCTTCTGTTGAGCCAGTAAATAGGATTTCAACATCTCGTTTCTTTGCGCCAAGACTCATTAATTCTGCAAAGTGGTGTGCTTTTTGACACTGACTTCCAACAATAATGCGCGACGGATATAAGTTGTCATAAAGCGCTTTACCTTCACGCAGAAATTCAGGAGAAAAGATAATGCGTTCAAATTGGTATTTTGCTCTTAGACTCGCTGTATACCCAACCGGAACCGTTGATTTTACAATGATGGTCGCACGCGGGTTAATGTCAATAATGTCTTCAACCACACTTTCAACTGAAGCGGTGTTGAAACAATTGCTCGTAGGGTCATAATTTGTTGGAGTCGCAACAATAACAAATTCCGCCTGGGAAAAAGCGGCCTCTTTGTTAGTCGTAGCAGTTAACTGTAGCTTACCTTCCGCAAGATAATTGCTAATTTCTGGATCAAGAATTGGGGAAACCTTGTTGTTGACCGCCTGTGCTTTACTTGGGTCAATATCATAGGCAATAACGTCATTGTGTTGTGCCAAAAGCACTGCGTTCGAAAGTCCAACATAACCTATACCTGCCACAGCTATCTTCATTTCACCTTCCCTGCCAACCAACTGGTTAATTAAATTACATTCGCCTGCGCTTTCAATGGGCTTGATCAATAAATCAAGGATTGAGCTCCATAATGCATGGGGAAAGTGTCAAAAATGTTAACGCGTGAGCGGTTGATACTCTTTTTTAATGTGAAAATAGATATCATGTTTCATAAAGTGAGACCGAAATAGCCCTCACCTCAATTGATATCTGGTGAAGAATAATTAACGTGGATAGAGATAATAAAGCAACTCCTTGTGAGTACACATCAATTCCAAATAGCCACTTAAAGTCCTTAAAAAATAAAGGAGTTATGGCTACACGAACAGTTTCAACAAGCCAATGGAGTGACAAATGGTTGGTCAGAGCATTATCATTCCGTATGGTCTTAGCATATATTCAAAACGAATAGTTTGATGTTGTAATGATGAAGCTTAGTAACTCTGCAACACAGCGCCTTTAAAACTAGACTCTTGACGAATAGAGCTGAATATATTGACCATCATGATGACGATTGGCCAAGCAGGTTATGTTGGACAAATTGAAAGGGGGTTGCGAGCATACCACATCAGTGCCAAGCCCGAAAATGGGTGCTAAAGCCCCTCAAATTCAAGCAAAGATAAAGTGAACTACAACAAGCAAGTTCACCTTATCCATGGCTCTGCTTTAGATGTTTGAGATTTGATTTATATACGCCAAAGCAAGTTCTACTAGTTCCTCTGCACGACTCTGCGTATCTGCCTCAGCATAACACCTTAACTCAGGTGCATTGCCCGATGGTCTAAAGTGAACGATTTCACCGCTTGTAAAAAACATTCTAAAACCATCTATTTCATTGGTTAATTCCAAAACACCTTCAATGACAAGTGCCTGTCTAAGCTCATTTCTCACATCTTCAGAGTTTGCTAATTTGTCAATTAAAGAAAGACTACTTTCACGCGGGATGTCTTTTATTCGATCACTGGCAGTAAATCGCTTTGGAAGATCACTAATAATTGTGCTGATAGCTTTTTGTTTTGACCACGCCTCATTGAAAAGAACCAGTGCAGGAAGTACCGCATCCCTTGTAGGCAATGCATGATATAGGCCATCAGCATAATAACAATCACTGCCTAAAAGAAAACCGCCATTTGCTTCGAAACCAGCATATGGCTTTAAGCTTTCCTCTTGATCACTAAATGCTTCAATAACATACGGAGAGCCAATCTTTGTTCTCACAACTTGTTTAAATGCACCTGAGGATTCAATTGCACTATTACAACTTACAGGGGTCGCCAACAACTTAGCACCAAGATACTTTGCAGTCACAAGGCCTAATATGTCACCGCGTAACCACTGCCCTAACTCATCAGCAATTAAAGGTCTATCGCCATCGCCATCGGTTGAAAAGATAGCATCTAACTTCAATTCTTTAGACCAATTAAGCGCTTTAGACTTATCCTCTTCCGAAACGGCCTCTGTATCGATTGGAACAAACTGATCACTCCGCCCTAGTGAAATCACCTGTGCGCCTAGCGATTCAAAAATCTGTTTATAGATATCACGGCCAGCACTTGAATGTTCGTACACGCCAAGCTTTTTACCTGAAAAAGGTTTATTCGGAAAGTGTTGTGTATATCTCTCAATATACAATTCCTTTGCGGCGCTCAGAGTCTCAAGTTCAGGCTCATTCTCAGGCGTAACAACCTCGGCATCACTATTAATAATTTTAAGCTCATCAGCCTTAGTGATTTCGCCATCTGGTCGATAAAACTTTAAACCATTGCGATCGAAAGGAATGTGGCTGCCTGTAACCATGATGCACGGAATACGGTTTTGCATCGAATACAGCGCAAGAGCTGGCGTGGGCAATACGCCAAAAAATTCAGCGTCATAACCTAATGCCTGTACCATTGCAGAAATAGATCTCGCCATAGCAGAACTGCTTGGTCGGTTATCAATTGCAATAGCCACCTTCCCAAATGAGAAGTCTGCTTCTAATGCTTTGATAAATGCGACCGTGAAGGCACAACACGCAGCTGGTGTAAACTGCTCAACCAGCCCTCGTGCACCACTGGTTCCAAATGCAATTCCGCTTTGCTTAATTAAATGGCTTGCGTTTGTCATTATTTAACTCTTCCGTATCGGTCTTCAAAACGGACAATGTCGTCCTCTCCAAGGTAAGATCCAGACTGCACTTCAATTAGCTCTAAATCTACTTTGCCAGGGTTTTCCAGTGCATGAATAGATGTAATGGGAATATAGACAGACTCATTCTCAGTAACAAATCTTTCCTCACCATCTAGGTGTACTTTGGCAGTACCTGATACAACAATCCAATGCTCGGCACGGTGATGATGCATCTGTACTGACAGCTTCGCGCCTGGTTTGACTGTGATTCTTTTAACTTGGAAACGCTCGCCATTGTCTACTGAGTCATACTTACCCCAAGGGCGATATACTTCTCTATGAAATGTGACTTCAGAGCGCTGATCACGTTTAAGCTGATTAACAACTTCTTTTACTTTTTGCGACTCGTTTTTATGTGCGACCAGTACTGCATCTTTAGTGTTAACAATAACGAGATCTTCAACACCTACTGTTGAAACAAGCTTATCTTCTCCAAACACTAATGTATTTTTTGTATCTACAGACTTAACATCACCAATAAATGCGTTACCATTTTCATCTTTCTCGGAAACTTCCCACAGTGCAGCAAATCCACCAACGTCATTCCAGCCCGCATCCATAGGAACAACCACAGCATCTTTAGTATGCTCCATTACAGCGTAGTCGATCGATTCATCTGGACAAGCTTCAAAAGCCGCTTTATCAACACGGACAAAGTCCATATCGCTATTTTGAACTTCAACTGCTTTTTCACAAGCTGAATATATATCAGGACGAAATGCCTTTAACTCTTCTAGATATCGACTGGCTTTGAATAAGAACATGCCGCTATTCCAGTAATAATCACCACTTGCAATATATTGTTTTGCGGTGCTTAAATCTGGCTTTTCTACAAAGCTATTTACCACAAAGCCATTTTCAATAGCTTCGCCTCTTTTGATATAACCATAGCCAGTTTCAGGCGTGTTTCCAACAATCCCGAAAGTCACTAATTTACCTTGCAACGCCAAAGATTTAGCTTTCTCAACACTCTCTAAAAATGCAGCTTGATGTTCGATCACATGGTCTGCAGCTAATACCAGCAACAAAGGGTCTTCATTATTTTCAATAGCTTTGAAAGCAGCCAGCGCGATAGCAGGCGCAGTATTACGTCCTACTGGCTCTAAAAATATCCCACTGTGTTTAACATCAAGTTGACGCACTTGCTCTGCAGCGATAAAGCGATGCTCTTCATTACAGATCAACATAACTGGGCTGTGTTCAAGACCATTCAAACGAGAAATAGTCTCTTGCAACATGGTGTTTTCACCATGTAGTTTTAAAAATTGCTTAGGATAATTGCCGCGTGATAAAGGCCATAGGCGTGTACCCGAACCACCCGCCATTATAATTGGTAAAATCATATGTCACCTAACTTCTTAAATATAATATGGGCCAACCCTTACAACTAAATTGCAGACTTACCCTTAAAACTACTTGCCTATTTATTGGTAACTAAACACCAAATAAACAATAATATTGTGAACCTTTGCAAACACTGCCTTGTAGTATGCAATCGCAAAGGTGTACCACATCAAATGGCTGAAAATGCCTTCCTATAAACAGGCCAAAAATCAGGCTTAAGGCCCAATTTAAGCTATATCAACCTTTAAGGTTAACGCCAACTTATCTTAGTATCAGCAGAGGCACCTTATATCCAATCGTAAAAAGATTACTTCCAGACGTAAAAGAAAACCCTCAGGCTCTTAATTAGTCGAACTAAGCGAAATAGTTTAGGCTCTTGGACTAATCTATATACCCCTTCAAAGCCCGCTTTCTGAACCCATAAAGGCGCCCTCTTAATTTCTCCTGAGAAAAATGAGATGCTGCCGCCACACCCGACAACCCACTTTACGCCAATTTTTTTCAAGGCTTCTAAGTTATCATAAATCCACTGTTCTTGTTTTTTGGCTCCAAATGCAACAAACAAGTAGGTTGGTTTAGCATCAGAAATTCTTTCCAACATAGCGTTATTGGATTGCTCAGAAAACCCATTGGCTTCATATGGAGGCGAAAACCCCGAGCAGCGAGCGCCATATTCATTTATTGCTTTATCTACAGCGCGCTGATTGACTTCTTCTCTATCCCCCAGCAGGAAAACATGCTCTTGACGATCTTTAGATTTTTTTATGACATCGTAAATCAGGTCTGAGCCACTGATTTTGTCAAACTTTTTACCTGACTTTAGTTTGGCAATTATATAGGGAATTTGCCCATCGAACGTTGCCACACTGTTGTTTAGGATTTTAAGAAAGTCTTTATTTTTATTGGCCTCAACGATGAATTCAGCATTCACCGTTGTTACGAACTTCAACTCATCGTCGACGTTCATTACTTCTTTTTTAGACAACCCTTTAAAATCGATTCCAAAAACTTTTAAAGACATGAAATTAACTCTATAAACCTTTTATTTAATTATCTCAAGATACATGCTGTTTAGCATTTCATCCCAAGAATACTCTTTCTCTGACATTACCCTAGCATTCGCCCCGATCTCTGCGCATAATTCATTGCTGCCTAACAATGAACTAATCGCGTTAACAAACTCTTTGGGCTGATCAGCGATCAAACAATTCTCACCATCGACAAACTCAATGCTTTCAGCGCCGATAGTAGTAGTTACGATAGGCAGGCCTTTATAACAGGCGGTAATATTTTTTACTTTCATACCACTGCCAAACTGCAACGGGCATATGAATACTTTCGCTTGAGACAACGCATCATTGAGGTCATCAACAAAGCCTAAACACACTACACCCTCATACTCTGACAACTGGTCTTTTTGCTGCTCACTTATTTTACCAATTAAGTGCAGCTGAACTTCACCATTCGTTTCACTGCGCAGAGTATCCCAGCAATTTTCTAAGAACCACAGCACACCATTAAAGTTTGGCTCCCAGTCTAAACCACCAAGGAATACCAAGTTATTCCCAAGGTCTTTAAAATTATTTGGTGCCGTATCCAGTAGGCTGTCTTCACCTAGGTGATAGGTTGTTGCAAAGCTCGCAGAATCACAACCAGCATTTCTCAAGCAAGCAATATCATTTGGCGCAGCGAATACCAGATCAGATGCCAATGCACTTTTTTTCTCATATTGAAAAACGCGCTTTGCCTCGCGCTTTAGCAATAAAGACTTGAGAATACTTCCCTCGATTGAAGCACGCCTTTCCCAAATATTAAATTCTGCATTATGCTCATGAAATATAATTTTACCAGCAAAAGAGTCTGGTACAAATTGATACATAAAGAAGTGATCAACAAAAATTATATCAGCCCAACTCGCCAACTCGTTAAATCGCTCACGATCAAAGTCTTCAGGAGTGTTTCTATATACGGATAGCGGGACTCCCTCAATATAGCTGCCTATCAAGTTTGCCAGCGTAGGCTGATACTTCTTATCATTGATTTTAACTTGATACATATTTTCTTGGCTAACAGGGTTCGATTCAGTTAGATAGAACTCTTTGACCTGAAACTTTTCGCAAAAATAAGCTAACAGCCTTTTAGTTTTATATAACCCGCCGCCTGCTACATTGACTGGCTCTCGCGGACTGATAAACAGCATTTTTTTCATTAGGAAACCATAGGTTTGTAGCTACCTTCAATGTTGACATCTACAGTAGCTACGAAAATATTTATTTAACAAAACTCTCTCGCAAACGAGCTTATTTACCCACGATGAGTAGCTCAGCTTTGCGCTGTTTTAAATAGAAATATGCACATGATAACGTTATTGCCACCTGAGCTGACAACGTTGCAGTTGCAGCCCCTATAAGCCCATACATTGAGATTAGCAATGGGTTGAGCAATAAGTTCACCGTACCAAACAAAAGCGTAATTTTAGCACACAACTTCGCTTTGCTTGACATAGAAAGGTACGTCGCAGTTGCGCTCAGAGCAAATTGCAAGAGAATTCCTACTAATAACAGCATAAACAGATCATTATACTGTATAAACTCCTCTCCCCATAAGCCTAATGCAAATTTAGATAGCAACATGGCTACAAAAAAGCCAACAATTGCAGCAAGTGACGCGTAAACACAAACTTTTTTAACCAAGTTGTGTACAGAACTTAGCTCCCCAGCCTTATAAAGCTGGCTAATTCTGGTAGAGATGACCGATGTAATCGAAGCATTTAAGAATAGCACCACTGCTGCTAATTTATAACATACATCATAATAAGCCAGCTGTTCATATCCAAGCAAAGCCGCGATAAATAACGTATCAGTGTAAATAAGCAATAACGCGGAGATTTGCGTTACTAGAAATGGGAGTGATCCGACTGCAATGGTTTTTACTTTCCTGAGGTCAAAAGTAAAGTTTGCCGATTCCAACCCCAGCTTTGGCTGACCTTTGTAAATTACAAAGCCGCTTGTCAACGCAAGGATGACTAATAGGGACATGTAAATGATGTCAGCATTTAGATAAATCAGAGAGCCAACAAAGCCAATGACAATGCCTAGTCTGAATACACCCCACTCAAGCAATTCTGACACCACAAATTTACTTTGAGATTTGAGTAGATAAGCTGCAAAATTAAGAAATTGAAAGAAAAATAGAACTGCAAAAAATACGGCAAACTCACCCCAATCAAAAGAGTCCGTTACAGCATTAAATATACCCGCTAAAATAATAAGAATACCGGTGTTAAAGGCTCGAAATAAACAAGCCTGCGCAAGTAAGTACTTATTATCTTCTAAAGACTCCCCGGAAAGCTCTCGCTGTACATAAATATTGCTACCAAGAGAAGAAACAATACAAAACACCATAGCCAGTGTCGTAAACAAAGCAAATTGGCCTAACTGGTATTCACCGTAAAACCGTGCAATTCCGATAGATACCAAAAATGCACATAACTGATTTAAAACCTTGATACCAAGGACACCACTTATTGCTTTTTTCAAGAATCAACCTTACTTTTACACACGTGTATGATGAGATCTTCAACGGCTTTAAGGTTTTGAACCTCAAATAGCTCCGGAAACAGCATAGGCTCATGTACAAAGCCAGTTACGCCAAACTCTTCCACAAGACCATTGGCATTGTCGCTAAATTCAGTATGTTTTAGTGCAGTTTCAACCAATAGTTTAAGCTGGTTGTTTTCCAAAGCTTGTCTGCCATCGAATACCCCTGGAAAAGAGGTGTAATATATATTTGAAAAAGCGATTGCTGGTTTACGAACATTCGCAGCCTCCAAACAACTAGTACCAGCTATAGTTAGCACCAAATCGGCTTTTTCCATTATATCCTTTGCATTCTCAGATAATGACAAAAACACAACATTCTTATTCTTTTTAAGCCGCTTAAATCCTCTAACAGATCTCGGGGAAAACTTATTTGGGTGCTCTTTTACGAGGATCACAACTTCATCACCTAGTTGCTTGCTCACTCTTTCAATTAGCTCAAATTGATCACTATAATAAGGTGATACGTAATCTGGCGTAGATTCAGGCTGAACGTGAAGAGGAAAGTAAAGTACTTTCTTAAAGGGCGCACTCAGTGCTTCTTGTAAGGTCACAGCACTATTTTTATATAAAGGTGCATATGTGCGCTTGTTTATATGATACGAAAAAGCGCTCAGCCACCAAAGAGGCTTCCACTCCCTGTAATCACTTGAAATTATTGTCTTGTACTTTGCTGGTATATTTCCTTTTTCAAAGCACTCTTTAACACGTAGGCAAATGTCACTGTAGCTAATTTTAAACTCAGCTTCTGTATGGCAATCAGCACATTCTGCCAAGCTAGACATACTATGGTCAGCATCAAACGTTACTGCACGCACTGTCTTAAGTGGTAAATACAGTAAATGACGGTATTTTATACCCTTTCTCTTACACAGCAGAAATACCAAATACTCTAACCCCCAAGAAATTTCTCCCAGCACGAGATCATAGCTTTTAGAATCAATAATCTTTTCAACCTGATCTACATAGTTACGCATCAACTTAATACTCAGACCACAGGGCAATAACTTAAGAAGTCGATCATTCTTAATAGCAATACGATACTCTTCTTCAGTAATAAGCTCATTCACCGATGTTGATAAAAAGCTGGCTTTAAGTTTATAACTCTTAAAAGGCAAACTATTAACTATACGATTTTTCTCATCATTAAAAACTATAAAGTCCATGTCAATATCACTAGAAAATTTCGAGACTTCTAGAAAAAAATCAAAGTTATTAAAGTTATCTAAATATAGAACTTTAGCCATTTACTGCCCCTTTTTTTGAATCTGAAGAGCCTAAAGAAGAATACTTATAAACAATTACGACAAGCAAATAAATCAGGAAGTTACCTGAGTAACCAGTTGAAGAGTTGCTTGTTGAATACACAAACACATAGAGGATAACGCCAAAATATACATACACTGATTCTTTTTTAGTTATAACCCGATTTAAGAAAAACACAAACAAGCCATAGATAGAAATAAAGCCCATCAAACCAAGCTGAGATATTAAATTAGCTAATGAAGATTCAACACCGACGCGATGGAATACGCCCCCCCACATAGAGTCAAACCTAAAACTACCTACGTTACCAATCCCGTAACCAAGAATATTGAAATGTATGAAAAATTCATACAAACCTTCCAAATGCGCAAACAACCCGAACTGAACAATCTGCGGAAATGCCAAAAAGATGAAAAAGCCGGCAAATAACATACCAAAAAGCAAAAAGGCAATTGTGTTGCAGTAAAATTTGAGTAAACGAAGAGACGCATATTTATACAATATCAGTATCGGTGTTAATAGGATAAAGAATATAATAAATCCTTTGGAGTATGTTAGAAAACCAGCAATCGTCGCCAACCACACAATTGCTTTTCTTTTAAATAGCAAACCAAAGATGACTGATGCCTGAGCTAGCGCAGCAGTTGTTGTTGGTTCAATATAAAAGGATATCAATCGTCTTGATTTTTGCCCGATTAAGTAATAAGTATCAAAAGTAAATAGTCTGGGGTAACCTTGTAACTGATCATGAGTATTTCCTGTAGAAGAAACTGAATTAGCATATTCATTCCAATACTCTAATAGGCCCATTTTTTCCCAGAAGGCCAGAGGCATCAGCCATTCAAAAATACCAAAAATCCAGAAAGCGGTTATAAACTTCGCCAGCAAATCAATGTTTTTAAATTTAAAATAAAATAAAAAAAAGTAAAAAACCAAAAAGGGAAATATAAACCTTCTGATATTATTAGCTACTACACGAACAAATTCGTCAAAAGTTACAGTATCAAATTCAATTGCGAGAATAGAAATAGAGATAGAAGTTAACAGGAGAAAGAAAAACAATATTGTAATATTTACTTTCTTATCTAGAAAGAACTTATAAATCACTCCAAATATCACAAAAGAAAACACTAGCATATCCCGCAGCAAGGCAGGTAAAGCCGCGACCAACTTCATGTCCGTAGCACTGTACATCAGTAATGATAAAAAAGGGGTAAAAAAGAATAGAAACAATACCACTTTCAGCATAACTTCTTGGTAATTTACTTTATTAAGCTGGGAAATATTCATCGTACTCTACATATTGCAACAGTTTTATTCATAGGTATGGTAATTATGGGCAGTATACGACATTAAGATTCTTTTTTAATTTTCTTAATACCTTTTACATAAAAAACGCAGGGGCTATATAAGCCCCAACAAATTAATATTCTACTTTTACGGTTGATGAAACTAGCTAATAGGTCTTAGATTAAAAAACCATTTCCAGAAACAGACAGTTAAATGGAAAACCCATCGTCAATGATGATGTTCTGGCCAGTAACAAACTTTGATTCGTCAGAAAGTAGAAAGGCAATTGACCCCATCATTTCATCCACATCTAACATACCAGCTCCATTAGTGTATGATTTGTATGCCGACAAAAAAGCATCTGGTTGGCCATCAAAGATCCCACCAGGGCTAATGCAGTTGACTCTAAAGCGACTGTCTTTAATGTACGACACTACATATTTATTCAAATGCTGAATTGCCGCTTTAATTGTCGCATACTCAACAGGCATCGTCATATTCGTATCATCGTAGATATCAAATTTTGGTGCGATTACACCATAGATAGAGGATATATTCACCAATGATAACGGAGTTTTATTGCGTTCAAAATAAGCTGCGGCTTGTTGCGTCAGCAAAAATGCACTGCCTAAGTGAAGAGATAAGTTCTCGTTAAAGCTTTGCAAAGAAACATCGAAAAACTTATTACCATAGGTTTTATTTCGAGGGTAAGCTGCATTAACAATACCATCTATTTGAAGTTCAGAGTTAAAAAAACGCTTTACTTCCATATCGTTAGTGATATCAAGCTCTTTCAATGTTAATAAGCTGTTCGCGTTATCAACTCCTTGTTTTGAAAGCCTCTCTCTCATTGCTGTGAGATTTAAATCTACCGCAACTATACTAACACGTTTATCGATAAGATATTTTACTAGCCTTGAACCAAGTAAGCCCCCTGCACCAACTACAAGAACGCTTTTACCATTCAACAAATTAGCCACTGATCCCTTCCTCTACAATAATTTCAGCAAGTTTAAAATCAAAAATATCATCAATATCAATAGCTCGTTCTTTTGGTACTTCAACAGCAGTCACTTTCCCCTCAAAGATACTACTGTGATTTAAAATAAAACTTGTCGAAGCAACATAAACCACGGTTGTAATATCATATACAGTTGGCGCGTCTTGTCTTCGCGCCACACCTTTCTCTGGCTTATTTACTAAGCCTACTAATCCATTATCATACACTTTAACCATATTAAAGAATGGAGAACGTGATGCTGGCGTAATCGATATACAAATATCTGATTCTTTACTTGTCTGTTTTTCTATTGCTAACTCTACATCTCCGACGCTTCTAAGAGGGCTGGTCGCGGGTAAACTGATAAACTGCTCAAACTTTCCAAAGCGCTCTGTTGCCCACTCTATAGCATGTTGCCAAGACAACCATTCAGGACTTGTATCTGAGGCTAACTCTGCCGGACGGTCTATGACTATTGCACCCGCATTTCTGGCGATCTCTGCAATTTCTGAGTCCTCAGTAGAAACAAACACTTTCTCAATAGATTCGACACTTTGCGCAGTCTCAATCGAGTACTGAATAAGCGGCTTACCTGCAAGTCGTCTAACATTTTTTCTAGGCAAACCCTTGGAACCACCACGCGCAAAAATAAAAGCAAAGTTACTCATTTAATTATTACCGTATAAAAATTGGAAAATTGTTTTTTACTACTTCTATTAACTCTACTACTTTCAAGGACTCTTCTAACGTAGCCAAAGAAGAACATTTTTCTTTACTTAAAAAGTCCTCAATCATATGTATATACATCTGATTCTTGTCCCATTCGGGCTCACTAAATAGGACTTCAGTTGTATTTCCATCAGAATAAGTAACTTCGTTTCTAATCAAATCCCAAAAAAGAGTACCATTGCTCCCAATGATTTTACACACTCTGTTTGGCTTGCGTTGCAGAAAATCTAGGTGAATATGAACTGAAGTATGATCTGAAGTTGTCGTTAATATATCTGCGCAATCTTCGACTTTTAGCCCAAGTTCTTTGGATGATTTTAAAGTTGCATGTTCAACACTCAAACCACCAAATAGCATAATTGCATAATCAATTTCATGGCTTAATTCTAGCAATGCACCACCACCGAGTTTGCTCGAAGCTGAGACACTATCTTTGTAGTTTTTATCACTTCTCCAATCAGGCAAGTACTGGCCAATTTCCACAAAAGCACTTTGAACTTCGCCTAACTTGTCACTTTTCAAGTAACTTTTTATAGTGTCAATTGAAGGTAAAAACCTTAAGCAATAGCCAACAGCAACCTGCGTATCAAATTTTTTCTGTGACTTAAGGATTTGGGCCACATCAACCGAAGACGCTGCCACAGGCTTTTCAATAATTGTAGGTATCCTGGACTCTATTAACGGTATTGCATGAGCAGCGTGCCATGGTGCAGGAGAAGCCACAATAGCAAGCTGTACCGACTCTAAATTTAGCTCATTAAAACTACTAATAACTTTATCACAATACTCTATAGTTTCATTGGGCACACGGCCGCTAGCAGACATAGCAAATACTGTTGAGTCAGGATATAGCTGCTTGATATTTTTTCTATGTCGCTTAGCTATGCTACCTAAGCCAATAACAATTGCATTATTTATCACAGTGTTATCCCAAGGGAGTAAATATCAGCCTGTGCTTTTTTAAAGTCATCGTGGCGACCTATATCAAGCCAATATTCATGGATTGGAAACTTGAGGACTTTCTGGCCGGACTGGTGTTTTTGTTCAAAAAGTGTCGGCATATCCAAATATTCATCTTTGCCTTTTAAAGACTGTACAACCTTATTTGAGATAACATAAATACCCGCATTGACAAAGTATCGATATGTAGGCTTTTCAACAATTGCAGAGATTAAATTGCCTTCACCTTCAATCACACCAAAAGGTACCTTGATTTCATAGTCCCTAACGCACATGGTTGCATCTGCGGTATGCTCTTGATGAAAATCTAAAACTTTTGAGAAATCAACATTGGTCAATATATCACCATTTATCATAATTAATGGCGCTTTCGGTAAGTCACTAGGCAATAAAGACAATGCCCCTGCAGTACCTAGCGGTTTATCCTCATGAACGTACGTTATATTGATGCCTAACTCTTTGCCATCTTTGAAGTAGTTTGTAATAACCTCAGATAGATAATGCGTGGAAATATAAAAATTGTAAAAACCAAAAGATTTAAAATGCTTGATCAAAGTTTCAAGCATTGGTTTATCGCCTACCTTCAGCATTGGTTTTGGGCAGTTATCAGTCAAGGGCCTTAGCCTTGTACCAAACCCACCTGCCATGATAAAAATCGGGTTTTCACGCTTTTCAATTTCTAATGTTTCATAAAGCGTTTTTAACCCTATAAGTTTGCCTGAACTATCAACAAGTGGGAGTGAAAGTATTTTTCGTTCTTGCATAATCGATTGATGTTCTGCAGAACTGAGAGAGTCCAATGCATAAATAGGCGTAGAGTTCATTACAACGCTAACAGGCTCAGATAATTCAACACCCGAAAGTATACCTCGACGAATATCGCCATCTGTAACAACACCAGCTAACTTATCACACTCTAAAACAACAACTGCAACCCTGAGAGCTTCTTTGTCAATTACTTGCAGAGCCTCTCTGATAGTCGTATCTGGAGATATTACTACTTTTTTCCAATCTATTGTCATAATTTCCGCTGTTCTTTAATTGCTAGCCTTGATCCGAAAGCGATCACACCTTCTTGCAAGTCCGCTGTTACCGATGCGCCAACACCGACGATCGTGTTTTTACCTACCGTAATGTTATTGATTATATTAGCTCCGGTAGCTATATGCACACCATCTTCTATATTAACTTGGCCACTCATTGTTACGCCGGGCGCAATATGACAATTAGCCCCAATTAGGCAGTCATGATCAATGGATGCCGATGTATTGATTATAGTATTTTCTCTAACTGACGAACCTATACAGATCACTGCATTTTGCATGACCTGAACACCTTCTTCTAACAGAGTATTTGGCGAAACTATTGCTGAATCAGCTACTACTGTAGCAAACCGATAACCTTGCTCTTTAAATCGTGTAAATATCGCCTTTCTCAGCACTTGATATGGCATAGCACCAATTGCATTCACCAGTTCAACCTGATCCGTTCTGAATTTAAACACATCGTCATCAGAGGTATAATGCGTAAAGCTCCCTAAAGATTGAAGGCTTTGCGAAAGCTCAGGTGCTACTACAGCTAATATCTCCCGGCCTTGTTGTTGTATAATTTCAGCAAGGCCAGCGGCGTGCCCACCACCACCTATTAGAATAACAGGTTTATTACTCTTCAAATAGCTCACCAACTTCATAATCTCGCGACGCGGTTTTACCGAGCACATCCCAGTATTTTAGTGGAGACATACCATCACCTGGACGCTTAACACTTAAATGCTCACTGGTAATTTCTTCACCTTGCTTTAGAGAAGTTGCTACAACCAAGCTCTTGCGCACAACCGCTTTATTTTTTACCTCAGAAGGCCTTGGCCCTTTTATTCCATCACCTAATACTTTTTCTGCGATTCTAATTCCATCGACCATCGCCTTAAGCTCTTGCGGGTCAAGTGACGCATTATGGTCAGGTCCTGGAAGCGATTTATCGGTTGTAAAGTGTTTTTCTATCAATACTGCACCTTTCGCCACCGCAGAAATAGGAACTACAATACCTTCGCTGTGATCTGAATAGCCCACGGCTAACTTGAATGCATCTCTCATCGTATCCATCGCGTTGAGATTTATATCTGCAAAAGGCGCTGGATACTCGGTTGTGCAATGCAGTAGCGTTACCTTTTCCTTCAATATAGCTTTACCGGCTTCAGAGTAGTATGCTTCAATCAAGCTATCAGGGGTTGGGCTTCCCTCTTTATTTAAGTAGCCGAAAGCAATCACAGATAGAACCTGCTCTATATCCGTTAACGTTGCCATTCCTGTAGACACAATTAAGTCACAACCTGTTCGCGCATGTTCAAGTACGAGTGGGGCATTTGTGATTTCGCCTGACGGCAACTTCAAACGTGTAACACCTAAATCATTAACCAGAAAGTCTAAACTTTCCGAGTCAAATGCAGTAGAAAGAAATTCAATACCTAAAGTATTACAATATTTGACTAATTTATGATGCGTTTCATAGCTCAACTCTAAACGCTTTAGCATATTATACTGGGATTCTTGCTGCCCAGTATTTACAACTTGGTAATCAGCTTGCTTCGCTGACTCTGTTACTAAATTTTTTGCTTTAAACGTTTGAAATTTGACAATATCCGCTCCGGCTTTATGAGCAGCATCTACGAGTTGGAATGCCAAATCATCGTTGCCATTATGGTTAACACCGGCCTCGGCTATAATGAGTGTCATAGGATCTCCTTTATTAAAACAAAGGCTTCTGCCGCTTCTGAGTTACACTGAACTCCCCTTACATGCGCCAATGCTTCAAGGGCTTTTCTTGAACGAGGAAATGGAAAGTCGTGAACTTCAGACTCAAACATCTCAAGTATGTCCAGTTTATCGTTTAATTGATTAGCAATATCGACATACACAGTTGGTTTAAAACCGCCATCCTCCGGCTTCATACCAAAATCTGTTTCTGACATCGTCTCGTATGCCAAAACTTTTTTGACAAATGGGTAACGGAAAGATTTGGTTGCAGACATAACAGCATCAAAAACAATCTCGTGATCACTATGTGCATCGTTTCTATAAACGGTAAAGACAATTTCTGGTTTTATCTCATTAACTACTTTACAAATAGGCCCAATGACCTCGCCCTTAGGAAGCGTTTCCAGCATTGCAGCAGGAAGGTTTAGTTCGAGTGTGGATTCAAACCCGTACTTTTCAGAAACATCCTTAATTACCTTACTTCTAGTTTGTATTTGCTCTTGAGAAAACCCAACTTCTTTAGTCATGCATGTAACAAGTAACCAGTGTACTTTATAACCCTGACTTATTAATTTGAGAATTGTTCCTCCACAACCCAGCGTTTCATCATCCGCATGGGGAGCCACAACTAAAACTGTCTTCATAAAAAGTCTCCAACAGCAATATTATTCAATGTTAGACCACAGATAAAAATAGCTTCATCACCCGCGGTCTTAACCAACAGGCTAGTTTCAGTCTTGCCTAAGACTTTTCCCGGCTCAATATTTGTGGGGTACTTTTCTTCTGATAAAGCACTGCTTTGAACTGTAAAATGCTGACCTTCATAAACAAATTCAGCACCAGGGTATGGTGATGCTAAAGCTCTTACTAAATTGTGAATAGATACAGCACTCATTCGAAAATCAATCAGGCCATCAACACGACTTCTTTTTCTCCAATAAGTCGCTTTATCGTGGTCTTGCTCGACGAATTGAGCTACTCCATTAACTAAGTCAGTACCTAATTTTGATAATTGTATTTGTGTGACATCTAATATTTTTTTATACAAACTGGTGGCGTTGTCAGTTGCTTCAATCGTTACTGGGACCTGACTAACAATAGGGCCAGAGTCTGCACCTGCATCCATTTTAAAAAATGTTGAAGCAGTTTCATCCAAACCTAATGCCAACGCCCAAATAATAGGATGTCTACCCCTGTTGCTAGGCAGTTTAGCAGGATGAAAACCTATTACGCCTTGTTTAGGCAGTGACAGCATTCGTTCACTTAGTAAGTAACTCCACCCTATGCAAAATACGATATCAAGGTCATATGCCGCTAGAAAGTCAACTGAAGCTTCTCTTTCTTTTGGATCTTCGAAGTGAACAGGTATATTGTTTCCAATACATATATCTGTCAGATCACAAAAGTCGGTATTTACTGCTGAGCACTCTCTCGTAACAACCGCTGAGACATCTAAGCCATCAATACCAATTAAAGTTTCTAGTGCGACACGACTGGAGTCGACACATCCAATAAATCCAGCTTTCATTGAGCCTCTACTTAATATCGTAAAATGATTTGAATACTAAATCGGTAAGATCTGCATTCAAAATTGTGTCCAAGATCATTTCGGAGCTACCTCCGTCACCATAAGGGTTAGAAGATTTTAAGCATTTTGCTTTAAATGATTCACTCAATGCGCAATCTAATGCAGCTTTAATCGATTCTTGATCGCCACCACAGTTAATCACTGTATCACCCGCAATACGTCCCTTTTGGCGGTTGCCAATATTGATCGTTGGAACCCTGAATGTCGGCACTTCAATCAGCCCGCTTGATGAGTTTCCTACTACTAAGTCGCAGTGCTTCAGTGCGCTAAGGTATCTCAATTGCCCTAAGGACTGTACAAGCGATACACGCCCACTCATTTCTTGAGCAAATTTTTCTAACAATGGTATTAGTGCACGGCCATGAGTATCTGCGTTCGGAAACGTAATAATAAACTTATGATTTGGATACTGTCTCAATGCCATTAAAAGTGCTTCGAGATCATCCACTGCACCATCACTGCTCAATGTAACTGGGTGGTATGTAACCACCATATAGGGAGAATTAACCACATCAAAACCAAGAGAAGTAGATAACTCTTCTCTTGATAGCAAGTCCAAAGCTTTTATATTATCAATCCCTGGAGCGCCAACATTGTAAACATTGCTTGGTTGTTCGCCCAGCTGAATAACTCTTTGTTTGTATTCTTCAGTAGCAGTAAAGTGCAAATGAGACATCTTAGTGATGGAGTGGCGAACGGCTTCATCAATCAGGCCTTCGGTAGTTTCACCACCATGAATGTGTGCAATTGGGATCTGAGCAACCATAGCAGCTTGACAAATAGCCATCGACTCAAATCGGTCTCCCAAAACCACCAACAGATCAGGTTTTGTTCTTTCCAGTGCATCTGCGGCACCTATTAACGCCAGCCCCATAGACTTAGCAATCCCAACAGGTGTATCTGATGACAATAAAAACTCTAACTTTTCGCAAACTTGGAAGTTATCAGCTTCTATCTGGTCGATTGTTTTTCCAAACTCAGGAGACAAATGCATACCACCTACATAAAGCTGCAACTCAGCTTCAGGTGATAACTCCAACCCTTTGATAACCCAATAGAGGAGACCATATTCAGCACGTGTCCCTGTAAAAACAGCTACTTTTCTCATAATGATTGAATCTCCAAAGGCGAGCTAGGTAAATTAATTAATCTCGATTCGATAAACTCTGAGTTATGTAAATTGCCGCAAAGCGCATCTTTGAACATAGGTAGTCTATGCATTAGCTGCCAAATAGGCCGAGTCATTACACCAGCAGCATTGGTCTCTTGTAATACAAAGTCCCTTGACTCTTTATCAGGACAAATAATGGCATTCAGCCAATAGTTTGACTTTGCATACTCAGGTTCAGTAACAAATGTAAGGTCTGACTTTTCGAAAAAAGATTGATACAACTTTGCAAGCGCTCGCTTTTGACCAATAAACATTTCCAGCTTCTCTAGCTGTGCGCAACCTAAAGCTGCGTTTAAATTTGGCATCCGATAATTGAAGCCAGCTTCGTCATGATAAAACTCGAATGGGTGGGGCACCTTTGCTGTAGTGGTTATATGCTTGGTATGAGCGCCAGCTTCCGCTGATTTACACAAAACTATACCACCACCGCCCGTTGTTATTATTTTATTGCCATTAAAGCTAACTGCACCAAACTCACCAAAAGTCCCCGTATGCACGCCTTTGTAGTATGAGCCCAAGCTTTCTGCAGCATCTTCGACAATGGTAATATTCCATTTACTACATACTTGCATTAACTCATCTAGCTCAACAGGATGGCCAAAGGTGTGCATAGGTACTACAGCCTGAAAGCGCTGCTTAGTTTGTTTATGAATACACCCTTGTTCAGTTTGAATTGCATGTTCCTGCAAAAACTCATCTAACGCTTTAGGGCATAATCCTAAGCTTTTTGGCGATACATCAACAAAAACAGCTTCTGCCCCCATATGGTGCACAGCGTTACACGTTGCCACAAATGTTAAAGCCTGAGTAATTACAAGATCACCGGCGCGGACCCCAGCCATGTACAAAGCAGCATGTAATGCAGCAGTACCATTTACCGTAGCAACCGCCTTAGCAGAACCTGTGAACTCTTCCATTTTTGTTTCAAACTCATCGACAAATTTACCCACACTTGAGACAAATGTACTGTCAATTGTTTGAGTAACATAGGCTTTTTCATTACCTTGAAATGTAGGCGCATGTAGTGGAATAAAGTCATTTGTTGCGTAAAGTTCGCGCACAAAGTCATTGATTTTTAATGGCGTCATTATGGCTCCAAATCACATTTTGCTGTCGAGGTACTTACCTGTTTCTTTATGTCCAAAATCAGGGATCATAGTAAAGAATAGCTTTACGATTTCCTCTTTGCTCCACTGCTTGTCTGACTTATATTTGGCAATAGTATTTTCGAACAACTCTAAAAGCTCATTGTCATAAAGCGCTTCGTTTTTGATAATGCCTAGATTTTCGAATCGCTCCATGTCCAACACTTCTTTATCGGTGAAAAACTCTTCAAAATCTTTCTCACCAGTTGTATCACTTGAAGTAAATAAACAAGGCCACTTACCTTCTGCAGGTAGTGTTTTGGCAAGCTCTCGCGCTTCATCTTCGTCTTTACACAAGTAAGGTTCATAACCGCGTTCATTGAGGTATTTAACAGCGATATCTGCAAAAGTGATAAGGTGTAAAGACTCACTCAATTTAGGGAAGAAGATATCTCTATTTTCACCGAATATACACGACATTAAACATAGTTCACCGGACTCCTGAGGTACAACAAAATAACGTTTGATATCACTCGGAGCTACGATAGGCTGCTTCTTCTCGATACGCTGATTAAATCCGTGTAACAAAGATCCATCAGAAAATGCAACATTCGCAAAACGAGCTGTAGAAATATCAATCTCTTCACTGCGACGCATTAAGAACATTTCCATGATACGCTTTGATGCACCCATCATATTGACTGGGTTTGCAGCTTTATCAGTTGATACACAGAAGTATTTCTTTACACCCTTATCAATAGACTGCTGAATTGTCTTCTCTGTATTGAAAACATTTACATCAATCATACGCATCAGAGTGAACGGGTCTTTTTCACTGCGTACGTGTTTCAATGCTGATAGATTTAAAACATAATCATACTCGCCATCAGCCTTGATAAAGGCATCATATTCAATTGAACCAATATCTAGAGCAAACGTTTGAAAGTCACCGTCTATATAACCAAAAGAACTGCGAATATCACGAACCAACTCCACCATGTTGTTTTCACTAATATCAACAACATGAAGTTTCTTTGGGTTTCTTTTAAATATTTCTTTGGTGACGGCTTGGCCAATTGAACCTGCACCACCTAACACCAAAAACCGAGATGTAGATACTGCTTTTTTTAGTTCTTCTTCAGCAGCTAAGATATCTTGAGTAAATAATGCTTCTTTTCTGCCAATCAAATTGAGAGTTTGTTTCATGCTGAATCTCTTAAATTAACTTTTACTAACGTTTGGAAAGTCGTTTATCACGATGCTTTCTCACCCAAGTCGTGATTTTCCATACATGCATCAAAGCAAAGTTGTAAATTAAAAACAGCGACAAAAATATTGAAAACATTACCCACTCAGGTACACCTAAGACTTGCATCAAGCATCCAGCAATTGCGATGACAATTGCTATTAGGGAAATGTAGAGTAACGACCTTTTACGGCTGAATCCGATACGTTCAAAAATATGATGCAGATGCTCTCTGTCTGGTTTAAACGGAGATTTACCTTTTTTCACCCGTCTGTACATAATTGCAACCATATCCATAAATGGAACAGCTATTAGATACAAAGCTGTGACAGGTTTTAAAATTGCCTCTGCGTCTCCTTTCGTATCGACACCAACAATAAGTAACCAAACAACGGTGAAGCCAATAAGCATGCTGCCTGCATCACCCATAAATATTTTGTGCACTGAGCGAGAGGGCCAACGCAAATTGTACATAAGGAACGCCAAGATTGCGGCCATAAATACAGTTGGTAAAATAGCCCATTGGCTACCAGTGTAATAGTACAGGAAGCCTAAGCAAGTGAATGAAACCAAGCTCAACATACCTGCAAGGCCATCAATACCATCTACCATATTGAATGCATTGATCGCACCCACAACAGCGATCACAGTAACAACCACGCCAAACTTGCCAAGATATAACTCAAAATCGTTACCTAGAATATATCCGAAGCTATCTATGTACAGGCCTGATTGTGAGATCAAAAATAGCGCAGCGATTACTTGGATCAAGATGCGTGACTTTACCGATAACTCAAATCTATCGTCTAACACCCCTACAATCAGTATGGCTGTACTTGATATTACATACACGATTAAAAGGTCATCTCTAAAAAACAGTAATGAAGAGAGCAATATGGCTATATAAATTGCAATCCCTCCAACTAAAGGGATCTCTCCTTTATGTTGCTTACGCGCACATGGCGAATCGACTAGCCCATATTTAATAGATAACGGATACACCAAATAAACGGCTAAAACGCAAGCAACGAAAGATGTTATAAAAGGTAAAAAATAAACCATCTAAGACTTCACTCAGTTTAATTAGTAAGGGTGCAACCCTTTACCTAACCCTTTTGACCATTTCTAAATAAGCCAATAAGAATAATTACAATTCCAACAATAAATCCAAATACAGTACCTGCGACACAGATTACAGCGCGCTTAGGTGAGTGCTTCAACTCAGGTACAATCGCAGGATCTATTGTTTTAAACACATATTCAGCGCGAGATTCGGAGAACATAATAGTCTTAACTTGCTCTTCAATTAAGCCAAATAAAACCGTTTTAAGCTCAGCGATATCGTTCTTTGAAAGCTGCTCTTCTAAAAACTTTATACTTTTCTTAGCTTCAACAACATCCATAGTTTTAATCGTTTGATTAATTTCCATTACAAGAAGCTCGACCCAACGCTGTGCAATTTCTGGTGATTGATGGTCAATACTGATTGTTACATAACCAGTATCCTTAGCTTCGTTGACCTCAAAGATCTTTTTAAATTCTATATATGCTTCTTGGCGAGAAGGCCTAGCTGTCTTTGGCGGCTCAACATCCCTTACCCAAGTTTTACTATCAACATCGTATAACTCTTCGTCATAAACAATTTCATTTTTGCCCTGTTCCCACTCTTTTACTGCCATTAAATCTGGCAGTAAGTCATGTTTTTCAATGAAACTCTTAATGAATTGTCTCGACTTTAAAACTTCTAATGCTAGCGTTGTTTTATCATCGCCTCCACCCAAAGAAATCCCGGTTAGCCCAGCGATTCCTCCTAGTTGACCTGCTAACCCACCAAGGTTCGAGCTTTTTGATTCATGTGCAGGAGAAAGCAGCACTTCTGATTTATATATATTTGGTAATGACAAAGATAGCGCAATAGATAAAACTGCGAAAATCGATGTGATGCCAAATAAAAACCACTTCCTTGAGGCAACGACGGTAAACAGTTCAGAAACATCAACTTCATCTTTTTCGAATCTAGATTGATAACCGTCTTCAGTATTTAATTTAGATGTTTCCATTGAATCTCTTATTCCTACTCTCTAACCACTGCACATTTAAAAAACTATAAAATGAATACACTGTAATGCCTATATTCGCGCAATAGCAGCGACACCAACACCTAACTGATAAAAGATCTGTGTTGCTGTACTCCACAACGTTAGGTTATCCATATGAGAGGCATCCATTGGAACAACAATAGTATCTCCTGGGCCTAATTCATGTTCATTACTTACAGCAAACCAACTTGATGATTTGGGGATAAATACCGCACCATTTGCTTTAATGACATAAATCTGGTCTTCTTTCGCTCTGTCTTTCACGCCACCACTCAACTCAAGGTATTGATCGATAGTTACACCTGATTTAAATAAGTGAGATGAAGCATAGTTAACTTCGCCAATAATAGAAATAGAATCTTGCTTTCCTGGAACATATAAAGCATCGCCATCTTGTAAAACAACAGAGTCTTTATTTTCCAGTATATTTGGTAAATCAATTACTAATCGACCAACTGCTTTAACACTAGCAAGATCTTTTAAAAGCATATTCATTTCGTCATAGCTAATACTATTGTTCTGTCCGATTGAATTTTGGAAGCTTTTAGAAGCGATATCTTTCCTTAGCTCATCGGATAGTTTTGCTAGTTGAAGCTGCTCTTGCTCTTTAATTGATTCACGAGTGAATACAGCAGCTTTTGGCTCTGCATATTCAGATAATCCACCTGCACGCTTGATAACATCTTGCAGCGTTTCACCACGACTCACTGTATAAGTTCCGGGGAAACGCACCTCGCCTTCTACCGTTACCTTATAGCCATTTAGCCAATTTGGTTGCATAAGAATGTTTAGCGTGTCTCTGCTTTGCAGCTTTATATCAAGCGCTTCGTGTTCATTAAAATTGACTTGAATATGCTTAAACTGCTGATCTTTCTGGTTGATAAAACGCGTAAGTTCTGCACGCTGGGCATAGGCTGACTCTAATACACCACCGGCAGCATCAATGGCTTTACCAACAGTCGCATTTTTTGCAAGCGGGTATACACCAGGGAAACGTACCTGCCCTAATACTTCAATGGTTGCAGACTTATCAGATGACGAAGCTTGAAACTCAAGTCGTTTTAATAGAGGTTTAAGTAATTCTGTACGACTGAAAGTTGCATATTGTCCTTCTTGAGGCTCTAAATCATCTTCTAGCAACTCAGCCTTCTCTAACTCAATTTGTACAATATCATCAAAAGTTTGTACTTTGTTTTTAAACTCTTGATACTCAAATAAGTGCCACAACTTAACTTTTTGTTGCTGAATTTTTTGCTCTTCAGTTAATGCCAAATTTGCCAGAGCTTGCTCTTCAGTCTCTCTCAGTTCAAAGCGGCTAAAGATATATATTTCATCATTTTTTTGTAATGCCATATTTTTGCTTTTTAAGGCATCAGCTAAAGAAAATTGAATAACTTCTACATCACCTAAAACAGACTTTTCCCTGACCACTAGCGCATAGCTATAATCAGCTTGAGGTAGTAAATCTGATTTTAAGTTACTTAACAGCTGATCTACAGTCATTCCTGACTGCCACTCATATAGCCCAGGCCTTACTACTGCACCAATTAAAGTGACTGAATCCACCACTTCATCGTTAACACTTTGTACCACATAGTGGTCACCGCCTTGTGGGGCGAAATCGCTATCTTCTGACGAAAAGTCTGCCGACACAGCAAGGTTTTTAGTACCATTCATGATTCGGCGCACTTGAACACGTTTAGTAAACGCATTCTCTTTAAATCCACCAAACATTTTAACAAGTGACTCTTTGTCGTCCTTCGCGGTCAATTCAAAAATGCCAGCACGTTTTACTGCACCTTCAACTGAAACTTGAGGTCCTACAGAAGGAATAAATACAACATCACCTGAGCGTAAACTAACATCACCACTTGTATCACCATTCAATAGTAAATCGTATAGATCTAAGACCGCTACGGTCTTTCCTGCACGTTTTACTTGAATATTACGTAAGCTTGCGATTTCTGTCAGTCCACCACTAACATATAGAGCGTGCGTCACCGTAGATAAAGGAGATACTGTGTAGCTACCTGGTTTATAAGCTTCACCAACCACCATTACACGCATTGAGCGTAATTCAGCCATTGAAATAAATACATTTAAACCAATCGCCTCTTTTGCAATTTTATTTGCGACTAGCTTTTTTAATTCATCATATGTCAGGCCAGCTACTTGTACTGGTGAAAAATCCGGAATAGTTAACCTGCCTTCGTTGTCTACTAGTAAAGTATGTGTAGTGCTTTCTTTACCATAGAGATTTACACTTACAGAGTCACCACGGCCAATGATGTAATCAGATGGTACAGATGCGATTTCAGTAGGTGCAAAAGAAGTTGGCTCACCAGAAAACAGTTCGTAGCCAAATGGTGTCAAAGGGTCTTCAGTTGGGTCAAATTCATCTTTTTGCTTTTCGACGTCTTCCTCATCAGTATTTCGGGGTCTAATGCTAGATTTGAAGCCTTCAGAATCTTTATTCTTATCTGTTGAGTTGTTGAGGCTAGAGACATCAAAACCATACTGGCGGGCAAGTGCTTCTTGTTGCGCTTTAGGTAACTTCGAAAATTGTTCAATTTGCTCTGGTGTAGGCGTAAAAGCCACAGAAATAGCACTAAAACTTAGCAAAACAAAAACTAATATTCGTTTAAGAATCATCTGATTTATACACCCTGAAGCACATCAAAAATTTAAGACTGCGCATTTTACACGAGATCAAACCAATAAAAAAAGGGCCAAAGCCCTTTTTTTTGTCATATCTTTGTTATCAAACGTACCAGCACGTTAAAAACTGTAAACCAGAGTCAACGATGTTTCTGTATCCGTTTTCTCTTTGTCATCGTCAACCTCCGAATTGTTAGTGATTTTATAGGCCACTTTCATTTGCAAAGAGCCATTAACTTTTGCCAGCAGTGCAGTTTCTGATTCTGTCTTTGTGTTCGTATCACCGTACTCTATTGCCACTACTTGGGTAAACTTAGCATTGTCAGACAGTGTCCACTCGTAATCAAGTTTTGCAACACCTATCGCTTCACTCTCCGTTTCTCCTGCCAAAGACTTCCCATCTTTGTTAGTCTCTGTACTGTCTTCTTGATATTCAAAGCGCTTTATACCCGGCCCAATTTCAAAATCAAGGTACATATCACTGCGCTTTACAAGTCTCAATCCATACCCTACCGAAAATACTGTTTCGCTACGATACGCGCCAAAATAATCGGAGTCATATGCACCGTAAATAAACAAATGGCTGTGGTCCTCAACTAGCTTGTAATTTCCCTGCACAGATAAAGAGTACTTTTCATTGGTACGCTCTTTTACTCTTTCGCCATCTTCATTTTCTATTTCATCTTCTTTGAAAATACCATCGACTTTATATTCGTTGCGCCAATTATCTAAGTGATGTTTCGCTTTGATTTCACCTTTTAGAGTAGTTGTTTCCGTATTACCGCTCGTCACAATAGCGCCTACTTCACTCGTTATATCCCACTCTTTCTCTTCAGCAGGCACACTATCAGAGCTTGTTTCTTTAGCTGCTAACTGTGACGACATAGCGACTAATGCACACAGAGAGATCAGTTTTAATTTCATTCTAAAATCAACCTTATTTTTCAGTTTTTTGTAAGTGCACATCCATTTGCGGATACGGAATATTAATTTGTGCATCATCTAATGCATTTTTAATGTTTTCAAGCAAATCGAAATACGTTGGCCAGTAGTCACCGGTGTTCACCCATGGTCGAACAGCAAAGTTTACACTAGAGTCTCCCAACTCTAACACGGCCACAGTATAGCTTGGGTCATTCAAGATTCGAGATTCACTTGTCAGGACCCCTTCTAACACTGATTTAACCTGCTTGAGGTCGGCATCATAACTAACCCCAATGACTAAATCGATACGTCTGGTCAACTCTCTGGAATAGTTTACTATCGCGCCAGACATAACTGAAGAATTGGGTATTATAATGACTTTGTTGTCAGGCGTAATCAATTCTGT
Organism: Pseudoalteromonas obscura; assembly: GCF_030135505.1. NCBI lineage: Bacteria > Pseudomonadati > Pseudomonadota > Gammaproteobacteria > Alteromonadales > Pseudoalteromonadaceae > Pseudoalteromonas > Pseudoalteromonas obscura. The sequence goes on along the minus strand of NZ_JASJUT010000011.1, from coordinate 156,847 downwards.
AGAAAAGATTTCAATCTTCCTAACACTGCCGGATTGACCGCCAGCATCAATATAATCACCCGACTTAAAAGGCCTCAGAATAATGATGAGCACTCCAGAGGCAAAATTAGATAATGAACCCTGCAACGCTAAACCAACAGCCAAACCTGCTGCACCTAAAATAGCAATGAAAGACGTGGTTTCAACTCCAACCTGTGACAATGCCATCAGTAGCGTAGCGACAAAACCTAATGCGTAGACAATATTCGATAAAAACACACCAACTGCTTTATCTACCTTCCGATTGCAAATTGCCTTTTCAGTTAAGCTCGATAAAAAGCGTGTAACTCTGAGCCCTATAAAGAAGATGAGTAAGGCGAGCAGACCTTGGAGTATATAGTGCATAACCAAATCTGAATTGTTATTGAACCAATCGAATAATATGTCCATAAAGTTTCCTGTTACCGAGATTTTTGTACAACCATTAACAACAGGTATAAATATTAGTCACAATGTGGAAATTTTCCCCAAACCGACAAAAATCTTCAAAAAAATAAAAAAAGGCTTTGCATTAAATGAAAAGTTCTGTAATATGCGCGCCACACCCAAGAGGTGTTACACGAAACATTGTGGCGGCTGTAGCTCAGTTGGTAGAGCCCTGGATTGTGATTCCGGTTGTCGTGGGTTCGAGCCCCATCAGTCGCCCCATCTCCCCTTCTTTTATCGTGTAATCTAAAATAATTCAAAAACATCCCTAAAAAATATAAAAACATCTTTTCAACGTTGTGATTCACACTGACATATCTTCTGTGCATTGGATTTGCGTTGCGACGATTGTTTCATTCAAACCCACTCACTTATACGATAATCCTTCACAGCACAGCTTCTCTAGCGCATTTTGAGTACGCGCTTTCGATATATGGTTCTAAAAGGGTAGAGTTCTACTCGCAAGCTTACAGGACCCCTTGGCAGCTCACTCCAATTATGAGTGAATTCGCATCTTTAAGCTTTGATAGGAAGTTTAAAACAAAAAATGCCACCTAAAGCTAGGTGGCATTACACACGGGATTATTTCTACTTATAAATAGAAATTCTGTTCACTTATTTCCAGCTTCTCATCTTATGACCTTTCAAAGCATAGAATAGTATAAATATATAACTTGGGATCATCAGGCTATATGCACCTTGCGCACCTAAACCTGCAACATTCCCTAAACCAATCAATAGTGGACCTAAAGCACCACCGGCAATACCCATGATCAATAAACCAGAGGCTGTACCAGTTAATCGCCCTAGACCATCTAAAGCCAGAGGCCAAATTGCTGGCCATACCATGGCGTTAGCAAAACCAAGTAATGCGATACACAATAGCGGATCTGGCAGCTGAGGTCCACCAAAAGGCACTAACAATAGGTTAGAAATTGCAAAAGAGTTGTTGTCACCCATTACAACAGCCAATACGGTAATAATACCTGCTATGCCAGACATCACCAGCGCACTTTGCTGAGACATAAAACGCGGTATCAATACAATACCGATCGCGTAGCCTAACAACATACAGCCCATAGTATAGGATGTCATAATTGAATAATCTGCAATACCTAAATGTAACGCGTAAGAGCCTATTGTATCTGCTGCGATCACTTCAACAGCAACATATAAAGCAATACCTACAACACCCAGTACAAGATGAGGATGCTGAAGTGCTTCTCTCAATTCACCTTTAGATGTTTTACTCTCTTCTTCGAAAACCAAATCAGGTAGTGGCGCAAATTTTGCGAAAAGCGCAAACAAGAATATCAAACCAGCAATCGCCAAGTATGGTGCTATCAGGCTGTTTGCCATTGCGTCTTTCTGTTCTTGAGACAAGCTCTCACCACCATTTACAACACCGCTAACCACAACAGCTGCAAATACAATTGGGACAATCACGCCAGCTGACTTATTTAATAAGCCCATAATACATACGCGCACAGCTGCTGATTTTTCAGATCCCATTTTTACCACATAGGGATTCACCGCAGTTTGTAGCACAGTTTGACCAACACCAATCAATAGCTGGGCTAAAAGGAATACTTCAATCGCCTGCATTTTTGCCGCAGGAATATAAAGAAGCGCAGACAGAGCCATAATCACACAACCCACAGCCATGCCATTTTTATAGCCCACCTTTTTGATCACCATCGCAGAAGGGATACCTGCAATTGTTACCGCAATATAAAATGACGATATAATAAATGACGCTTGTAAAGGTGATAGCTCAAGCATTTGCTGTAAAAAAGGTGTGATTGCACCATTTAGCCAGGTTATGCACCCTAATATAAAAAACATAGAACCAGCCAGCGTCATCGGCAACCAGACACTCTGCTTCGCTTTTTCATTCATATCCACTGTTGCTTCCATAATACTCTTCTTGTTGCAATAAAATCTTATGACAAGTTGTACTCACGACTCTTAAGCCACAAGCACACGATATGTGTTTTTGTTATACCCATTATTCATGGTTTATAGCCGCGCTGCTCAGCTGATGTTGAATACAAAAAACAACTAATGCAACAAAATGACAGCGCTGACATTTAACTTTACGTTAATTTTACACGTATTTCTAGTTAGAAATTATACTATTCTGGATTTAAAAAAGGGGCAAACGCCCCTAATTAATTCCAAAAGACCCAATTAAATTACTCTAAACCTGTAATTCGGCTGTATTTTTTACCAGCTAATGCCGTTCTCAAACGAATATCAGATGGCTTTGAAACCGTCATCGGACCTGTATAAGTTTGCCATGTTTTACCTGCATCTTGGCTCACTTCTATGGTCAAGAAAGAAAACGCGCTATTTGCTAGTAACTTACCACCTTCAATTACCGCACCTGGGACTGGTAAATTCACATTGACACCTGACGCAACTAGTTTATCTAACTCTTTAAGTGCCAGTGTCGCTGAAAACTCTTGCCAATCTGCTGCGCGCAATTTTTCATTTGGCAGCTCACCTTCCCAGCTTGCTTTGTGCCAAGCACGTTCAGCAACAGTAAGTAAACGCGGGAATATCATCGCCATCACCTGCTCTTCCGTGCGAATGGTTTCTGTCCATACCTGCCCTTGCATACCTAGAATATTTTGCGGTTTTTCTAATTTAGGTAACGGCCTACCAACTAGCGCTTCAAGGTTGTCAATTGCTTCACCATTACGCGTGAAATCAGCATTGGCATATACATCATCAGGCATGTAGCCGAATGCTTTCTTAGTATCTGTGTACCTTGCAGCCCAATAGTACCCGCGCTCTTCAGGATGCGCCTCATACGGGTGATCGAAGTAAAGATGCGTACCATGAGATAGTACAACTTGATATCCATCATTAGCTAAACGATATGCCCTGTCTGCCACACCCCATTCCCAGATGTTATCCCACACATTGGCAGTAAACACTTGATTTGGAAACTCATCACGCTTAAATGGATTCACTCTGTCATACATTAAACCATCTTCCCACGCACCCGGTGCGATACCACGCTTAGCAAAGATCTTTGCGATGCGTTGCGTAAAATAAGGCTTTAAATCCGCAGGGCCAGCAATGCCGTTGTTAGCGTCTTTAAACAGAGCATCGCAAGCTGGTGACTGGGTCCAAGAGCCCGCGCCAACTTCATCACCACCAAAGTGCAAATTCTCCAGTCGGGTGCCAGCTTCACGATACATACCTTGCAATTCATAAGTCACTTTCTCTATGAATGCATAAGTAGAATCCATACAGACATTGAATGAATTATCTGTGTAATTTTGAACAGTTAAGTACTCAGACTTATCTTCAGGGTCGCTTAATAAGAACGCACGCGCGTCAGCTTCTTTACCCTGCTCCATTAACGTGTGATATCTCGCTTCCATCGCAATAATAGCTGCTCGAGCGTGACCAGGTCCTTCTATCTCTGGAATTATGTCGATATGCCTAGCTTTAGCAAATTTGAGGAGTTCAACGAAATCTTCTCGCGATAAATAGCCGTTACCTGATCCTGACTTGAATGGACCTGTGCCTAGTTGGGTTAGCAAACATTGACGCTCTTCTAAGTCAAAACAGCGATATCCGCCTATTTCTGACAACTCAGGTAAACCCGGGATCTCTAATCGCCAGCCTTCATCGTCAGAAAAGTGCCAATGAAACTTATTGAGTTTATAACGTGCCATTTGCTCAACAAGTTTAAATAATGCGTCTTTGCCGTGGTAGTTTCGCGCATTATCATAATGCATACCTCGCCAGTCATATCTCGGCGTATCTTCAATTTCAACGTTTGGCGCAGTTACCCCGCCATTCGACTCTTTTGATAGCAATGCCAACAGACTTTGTATGCCATAAAATACACCAGCATTATCAACACCGATAATCTCAATTTTATCGTCATCAATTTCTAGTTTGTAGCTCCCAGAACGACTTTCATATCGTCCCTGCTCTGATTCGACTTTCAAATAGATAGTTGGAGATTCACCAGTTGGAATATGATCTGCTTTGGCATCTAATTTTAATCCAAATTCAGAAAGGTCCTCTTGGAAGACGCTCACTTCTGACTTCAGTCTGCCCGCAAACCTAATTTGCCACTGCCCATTTAACTCAGCAACGCCGCGATTAAAATCAACATTCTGAGGTTTAGGGATAATTCGCTTTAGTGCCGCTTCTCTATTTACTTTGACACTGTGCTGATTGTGCTCATAGCGCCAAGCGGCATTGGCAATCGGAGAGTAATCAAGCGGCTCATTATGCCTTTTTAGCTGATTGTCACGTTCGATGGGGGCAACAAATGCCAGCATGTCTTCTGTATCAGTATTAGCGAACACAACTGGTAGTGATTGACCCGAAACAATAAATGCGCGAGGCATAAAATCCGTATAAGCGGCAATCCACGCGCCAGCCTCAAATTCGATCTTCAAGGAGCCATTTGCAGCTAACCCCGCAAATTCCGGTGTAGGAACAAAACGATGTAAGTCTCCATTGACATGTTCAATACGTAAACCTGCTGACGCCAAGGTCTTAATTTTTCTCACCGAATGCACATAAATCTGCCAATCGCTTTCACCTTTAGGTAGTGCGATTTTCGAGTTGTTTTTTAAAGAGATGGAGCCGATAAAACTGCCAGCACCACCATGAAAGTTATTTTCTACCGCGAAAGTGAGTTGCGTGTCTTTAGCAAAGGCATCAAGCTGTGATTGAGAGAGCATTGCGCTCGCCCCCCACGAGGACGTGATCAGGGTCGTCGCAAACATATGCGCCAGCATGTTTTTTCGTAGATTCATATTCGCTCCTAAAGGCTATTCCTTGAAACCACATTCTAGCAAAAGCTACTCGTCGCTGCCGCGCATACTGAATTATACGACTTTATGGTATAGCGTTACTGCAGACGATTGACGCGACTCAAGGGAATAATACTAACCAACTTATTGTTAGCTTTTCATCATATCGAAGAAAAAATGACAGCGCTATCAAATTTTATAAAAGCCCGTTTATTCCACAAAAAAACCCGCTCAAGATTTACTTGTAGCGGGCTTTTATTAACGGTACTTAGAATTACCAGATCTTTACTCGTTCATCTGGCTTTATGTACATACCGTCACCTTCTTTCACATCAAAGGCTTCATGAAACTGCGGCATATTAGATAAAATACCGATAACGCGATATTCACTAGGCGAGTGAGAGTCTGTCATTAAGCGGTTTCTGAGCTCTTCGTCACGGTATTCTCTGCGCCAAATCTGCCCCCAACCCATAAAGAATCGCTGTGAGCCGGTATACCCATCAATCTCAGGGGCCTCTTTACCTTGCAAAGACAATTTATAAGCTTTATAAGCAACAGTTAAGCCTCCTAAATCACCTATGTTTTCGCCGAGAGTCAGCTCGCCATTAACATGGGCATCGTCGAAAGGCTTATACCCATTAAACTGATCAATCAATTGTTTTCCACGGGCCTCAAACTGTGATAAATCATTATCACTCCACCAGTTTCTTAAGTTTCCATCGCCATCATACTTAGCGCCTTGGTCATCAAAACCGTGGCCAATCTCATGGCCAATTACTGCGCCAATCGCACCATAATTTACGGCATCATCCGCCTCTAAATTGAAAAATGGCGGTTGTAAAATTGCTGCAGGAAACACGATTTCATTATTTACTGGATTGTAATAGGCGTTCACTGTTTGCGGCGTCATGTACCACCTTGAACGATCTACAGGTTTTCCGACCTCATCGATCATTGCTTGATATGACCACTGGTTATAACGAACATAGTTACCCACCAAGTCATCCGCATTGATTTCCAGCTTGGAGTAGTCACGCCACTTGTCTGGATAGCCAATTTTAGGTGTGAACTTTTTGAGCTTCGCTTTTGCAGCAACTTTTGTTTCTGCGCTCATCCAGTCCAAGTCATCAATTGATTTATCAAAGCCAAGAATCAAATTGTCAACCATTTCGCGCATTCGAGCTTTGGCCTCTGGCGGAAAGTGCTCTTTAACATAAATTTTGCCGAGTAACTCACCTAACACATCATTGCTGGCATCCGCAGCCTTTTTCCACATTGGCGATTGTGCTTCCAAACCGCGTAACGTCTTTCCATAAAAGCCAAAGTGCAAATCCACTAACTTGCGCTCGAGTAGATCTGCAAAGTTGCTCACAAAATGGAAAGTCAAATATGCACGCCAAACTTCAACGTCAGTGTTTTGAATGATGTTTGCTAATTGGGTAAAATATGAAGGTTGAGAGACAACCAACTCCTCAATATTAATGCCCAGAGCCTCGAAATAATCCACAACATCAAACCCAGCCATTTGCTGGTTTAGTTCACCGACATTAAGTTTATTATATGTTTTTGATGCATCACGGCTATCGACACGGCTCCATTGTGCCTGTGCTATTTTCGTCTCTAGTTCCAATATCTGCTTTGCGGCTTGTTCAGATTGCTGCTCATTGTATCCAAACTCAAATAAAATATTGGTAATATAAATTTGATATGCCGCTTTTGTTTTGCTGAATTTCTCAGATTCTGTCAGGTAAAAATCCCTATCAGGTAACCCTAGGCCTGTTTGGTACAGATACAAAGTGTTGATGGTAGAGTTTTTAGCATCATTGTGAACATACCAGGAAAAGGGAGTCGTGCCACCTTGCAATTGCAATTTGGCAATCAGTGCCGGTAACTGAGACTTATTTTTTAAGGCTTTTATTGGTTCTAAGTACTCGTCAAGCGCCGAAACACCGATTTCTTCTCGCGCGAGCTCATCGGTATAACTTTTGTAAAATGCACCCAATTTGTATTCGTCACTTCCCGGCGCAGCCGATGGGTTGTTGGCTGCTTTTTCTAAAATTATCTTGAGTGCAGCCTTCGATTTCTCATTTAACTCAGTAAAAGATCCGTAATTTGATTTATCAGCAGGGATTTCAGTTCTCTCAAACCACTTACCATTTACATGCCTATAAAAATCATCTTGAGGACGAACGGATGAGTCTATATTTTCGAGCTCAATGCCCGAAATTAACGTTTGTTGCTGTACGATTTCTTGAGTTTGCTCTGTTTGTGGCTGCTCACTACAGCCAACAAGGCCCAGTGCCACACCAATTGCCGCGAATGTTTTACGCATATATGTAGGCTCCTTTTAAATCATATATGAATCATACCTTGCAGCAAATCAGATTAAAATCCAAGGTATTTAATTCATTTGTAACTGCTTATTTTGACGTTGCCAAAGCATCAATAATAGCCACATTGGCTGATGGGAAATCAAGCTTTTTAAGCTGTTCAAAATTGACCCATTGACTTGGTTGCCCTTCTAGCCCAGTGGCTTCACCAGAGAACGCTGTCACGACATGTACAACAAGACAGACTTGTTTATCACCATAATCATGTTCAATAGTAACTAAGTGCTCCGAGCGTTCAACTTGAATACCTATTTCCTCGGCGAGCTCTCTTGAAAGCGCCTGCTCAACACTTTCATTGTCTTCCACTTTTCCACCCGGAAACTCCCAGAGTCCACCTTGATGTTGCTCATCACTTCGCTTACAGACAAAGTACTGTGCTTGTTTTTCAATCACACCAACTGCCACATTGACTACTTTTTTAGTCATCTTTTTACCCCATAAAAAAAGCGACCTTTAGGTCGCTTTTGTATTAAATTCAGTGTGCGCCTAACTTAGTTTACCGCAACACTGCTTATATTTCTTACCTGAACCGCACGGACACGGCTCGTTACGGCCAACTTTAGGTTCCGCTCTCGCCGCAACCGCTGCGCCTTGTGGGGCCTCACCGCCGACTTTTTCAGCTTCTTCATGCTGATATTGTCTTGGCATTTGTTCGCTACGACGATGCTGCTCTTCAACTTTCTCAACATCTTCTTCGGCACGCACCTGTACTTTGCTCAGTACACCAACCACATCAACTTTAAGCGTTTCAAGCATATTAGAGAACAGTTCAAATGACTCACGTTTATACTCTTGCTTAGGATTTTTCTGTGCATAACCACGTAGGTGAATACCTTGACGCAGGTGATCCATTGCAGCCAAGTGATCCTTCCAATGTTGATCCAAGCTTTGTAGCATGACTGCTTTTTCAAAATGCCGCAGTACTTCAACACCAACTTGTTCTTCTTTTTGCTTGTATGCAGTTTCGGCCTCTTCGATGATACGCTCACGTAGTGACTCTTCATACAATTTGCTGTCTTCTTCAAGCCATTTACCAATTGGTAAGTCCAATAGTAGGTCGGCTTTTAAGCGCTCTTCTAAACCTGGGATATCCCACATTTCAGCTAAGCTTTGCGGTGGAATAAAGCGATCAATCGTACCGTTGAGTACATCACTGCGGATCGCATTCACTGTTTCTGAGATATCGCCTTCTTCCAGTAGCTCATTACGCTGCTCATAGACAACTCGACGCTGATCGTTGGCAACATCATCGTATTCTAGTAACTGCTTACGAATATCAAAGTTACGCGCTTCTACTTTGCGTTGTGCGTTTTCTATTGCACGGTTTACCCATGGGTGCTCAATTGCTTCGCCACGTTGCATGCCAAGTTTGCGCATCATGGTTGTCATACGCTCACCAGCAAAAATACGCATTAATGCATCATCCATAGACAGGTAGAAACGGCTTGAACCTGCATCCCCCTGACGACCAGAACGACCACGTAGCTGATTATCAATACGTCGCGATTCATGGCGCTCAGTACCAATGATATGTAAACCACCAGCTTCTAATACTTTATCGTGAAGCTCTTTCCATTTTGTTTTTGCTTCTGATATTTGTTCTTCACTTGGGTTGTCAATTTTTGCAATATCATTTTGCCAGTTACCACCTAGTACGATATCCGTACCACGGCCCGCCATGTTTGTAGCGATTGTAACATTCCCCGGTAAACCGGCATCAGCAATGATGTCAGCTTCTTGCGCATGGAACTTAGCATTAAGTACATTGTGCTCAATCTTTTCTTTACGTAAAAAGTGAGATAGATATTCAGAACTTTCAATTGAAATAGTACCAACAAGAACAGGCTGCCCTCGCTTTTGGCAATCTCTAATATCGGCTAAAATTGCTTCAAACTTTTCTTCTTGAGTCAGGTAAACCAAATCTGCACGATCATCACGTATCATCGGTTTATTGGTTGGGATAACTACAGTGTCTAAGCCATAGATTGACTGAAATTCAAATGCTTCAGTATCTGCTGTCCCGGTCATACCTGATAATTTGTCATACAGACGGAAGTAATTTTGGAATGTGATCGAAGCAAGAGTTTGGTTTTCATTTTGAATACGAACGCCTTCTTTGGCTTCTACAGCTTGGTGTAGGCCTTCTGACCAACGGCGGCCTTCCATTGTACGACCCGTGTGTTCATCAACAATAATTACTTCATTGTCTTTGACCACATAATCGACATCTTTCTGATACAACTTATGTGCACGTAGCGCCGCATAAACATGGCTTAATAATGTGATGTTACCTGCTGAATACAAAGAATCGTCTTCTTCAATCAAGCTGTGCTTAATCAACAGCTCTTCGACTTTAACTTGACCACGCTCGGTTAAATGGGCTTGCTTTGATTTTTCATCAATTGTGTAATCACCATCACCTTCAACGCCTTCTTCATCTTCTTTTTCTTGTTGAATAAGTTCAGGGACAATTTTGTTGATCTGGGTGTAAAGTTCAGAGCTATCTTCTGCCGGACCTGAAATGATCAGTGGTGTTCTTGCCTCATCAATTAAGATCGAGTCAACTTCATCCACAACCGCATAATGCAGTGGGCGCTGTACACGCTCTTCAATGCTAAACGCCATGTTGTCACGTAAATAATCGAAACCAAACTCGTTGTTGGTGCCGTACGTGATATCAGCGGCATAAGCTTCTTTTTTCTGTGCTGGCATCATACCTGGAATATTACAGCCTACACTCAAACCTAAAAATTCAAATAGCGGGCGATTATTTTCAGCATCACGCTTTGCCAGGTAATCATTCACGGTGATCACGTGGACGCCTTTACCTGTTAAACCATTGAGGTATGCAGGTAAGGTTGCTGTCAGTGTTTTACCTTCACCAGTACGCATCTCAGAAATACGGCCTTGATGCAAAACCATACCACCTATCATTTGCACGTCGAAATGACGCATTTCAAAGACGCGTTTTGAGGCCTCACGAACAGTAGCGAATGCTTCAGGAAGTAATTCGTCTAAGCTGGTTCCTTGCTCAAATCTTTGTCTAAACTCTGCTGTTTTTGCTTTTAGTTGTTCATCAGATAGCTTGCTATACTGCTCTTCCAAAGCATTAACTAAAGCGACCGTTTTGCGTAAATTTTTGATCATCCGGTCGTTACGGCTACCAAAAATCTTGGTAAAAATTTTAGTTATCATGTTTAAACCATTTCAATCTTATGTTTGTAAGCCCGTGCATTCGCGTATTCCCAAAAGGCTTACTAAGTCCTGTTGGCGACAAAGTCGAATTTGTGCTGTGTGCCGAGTTAATTTTATACCCTATCATACCAGACTATGCGCATCTGCAAACCACCTAAGCGAAAACTGTTCCTATTTAATAACATGTCTATCGCAAGGGGGGTTCAGAATACACGTAATTACGCATATGGTCACTCTATAATATCCTTCAGATATGACGGTATTGTTTGTCAATTATGCAGATATGGGGATAGTCGCTCTAAACTTCAAGTCGAATACACAGAACAAGGCTCTCCTATATTAGATATCGACATTTCAGATGCGACTAAGCATTACCCTAGCGTAAAATTAAGGTAAAATAGAACAGGTAGAGATATTGCAATGCTCTTTGCTAGGTATAAAGCTGAATAAGCGCAAATCATACACTATGTTCAAATAGAGGAGACGGTATGGCTAAAAATAGATTTGACCCTAAATCGCTCTCTGAGTTGGCACCTAAGTGGTCTAACAAATTATCCAACTATGTCGAAAAAGCACAAGACATTGCAGCGTTACAAGCTCCCTTGAATAAGGCACTGGGTCCAATTCTAAGTAAAAAGTGCCGTGTATCTAACTACAGTCAAGGTACTTTACATATCGAAGCCGCTTCTGCAACATTGGCTACTCGCCTTGGATATCTCAAAATGGAAATCTTGTCGGAGTTCAGGCAATCAGGCTTTCATGATTGCAGTCAAGTGAAAATCACCGCTACCCCAGAGGCTCAACAGCGGTTATCACAACGTGTCGTCGAGCCGAAAAAGCCGCCTACCCAACAGCACCGTTTGAGCGAGTCTACTGCACAGCAACTCACAATGCTGGCCGACAATGCACCTGCAGGGCTAAAAGAAAAACTTTTAAAATTGGCAAAACACGCCAGTAAATAGTTGTGAGGCAATAGCTAAAAAAAATGACGCTTTCGCGTCATTTTTTTATGCTGTTGCTGTTTGTTGTCCAGCTTCCAAACCAGGTGCTGGCATGGTGACTGGCTCGTCAAAGCTAACCCACTCCCACGCTTGTTCATTTGCCATAACTTCGCGCAGTAGTTTATTGTTTAGACCGTGACCAGACTTATAACATGTCACCTTACCTAAAATGTTGTGACCCGTCATAAACAAATCACCCACACAGTCTAGTATTTTGTGTTTTACAAACTCATCTTTGTAACGCAGACCATTTGGGTTAAGCACTTTAAAGTCATCTAACACAACAGCATTATCCATGCTACCGCCAAGTGCCAGATTATTAGCATGCATATACTCAATGTCTTTCATAAAACCGAAAGTACGCGCGCGACTGATTTCCTGCGTGAAGCTTTGTGCAGTAATATCTAGACCAATGCGTTGACGACTTGCATTAATTGCAGGGTGATCAAATGCAATTTCAAAATCGATATGGAATCCATCGTACGGCTCGATTTCGGCCCATTTGTCACCGTCTTCAACACGTACAGTTTCTTTGATACGTATGAATCGTTTCGCTACATTTAACTCAGCAATACCGCCTTTTTGTATCAAGTATATAAATGGTAATGCACTACCATCCATAATTGGTACTTCGGCACTGTCTAGTTCAACGATAAGATTATCGATGCCCAAAGCTGCGACCGCCGCAATTAAATGCTCAGTCGTAGAAAGGCGAACACCATCTTTATTAGTTAAACAAGTACACAATTGCGTATCACCCACAGCTTCAGGAGTTGTCTCGAAATCGACAACAGGGTCTAGATCTACGCGACGAAATACAATGCCCGTATTTGCGCTCGCAGGTCGGAGAGTGATCGTGACCTTTTCACCTTTGTGTAAACCTACACCTGTGGCTTTAACAACTTCTGCAATTGTACGTTGTTTAATCATATATTCGCCCACTTTAAGTTAGATAGACCGCGGAGTGTATCACATATAACACCCCTTGCCAATCGGTCATTTTTTACCCTAGTCTGACTGCTTTCTCAAAAATGCTGGGATATCGAAATAGTCACCTTTTTCTTTTTCACCAGTTTCTTTTGGTTGCTCAGTCGTTTTAATTGTCTCTTTGGTCTGTATTGTGTTGGGCTCTGCGCTAAACCCTGCACCTGTATCACTGCTGGGCTGTGATTCAACAGGCTTATTGCCCGCACCGCCAAAGCTTGGCACAAAGTCATCGTTAGTATGACTTGGGCCATGAGTTCCTGTTGCAGCTTGTCCAGCAAGACCTTGAATGCCTTTATCAACAATGCCAAACTGAGGTTTACGTTCGCCACCAAGGCCCGTGGCCACAACAGTAACGCGTAATTCGTCACTCATTTCAGGATCAATAACTGCACCTACCACCACTGTCGCATTTTCAGACGCCAGTGCCTTGACGTGGTTACCCACCACTTCAAACTCTTCAATGGTGATATCCATACCAGCGGTAATATTAACCAAAATACCTTTTGCACCTGTCAAATCCACATCTTCAAGCAGCGGACTTGAAATAGCAGCTTCAGCAGCTTCTTGTGCGCGATCTGGACCAGATGCTGCTGCGGTACCCATCATCGCAGTACCCATTGCCGACATTACCGTTCTTACATCAGCAAAGTCGACATTAATTAGACCTGAACGGGTAATTAATTCTGCAATGCCTTGCACCGCGCCATAAAGAACGTCGTTAGCTTTTGCAAATGCGTCTAATAATGTAGTTCCTTTGCCAAGTACTTTCAGTAACTTGTTGTTAGGAATTGTAATAAGTGAATCTACAATTTCAGACAATTCACCGATCCCATGATCAGCTGCAGCCATACGCTTTTTACCTTCCAAGTCAAAAGGGCGCGTAACGACGGCAACGGTCAAGATCCCCAGCTCTTTGGCGACACGCGCAACCACAGGTGCAGCACCAGTACCTGTACCGCCACCCATACCTGCGGCGATAAAGACCATATCAGCACCTTCAAGGCTCGCCTTAATCGTTTCAACATCTTCTTCGGCTGCACTTTTACCAACTTCTGGATTAGCACCCGCCCCTAAACCTTGGGTAATTTGCGTACCAAGCTGGACAGTGACATCCGCAGATGACTTTCTTAACGCTTGCGCGTCAGTGTTGGCAACAATGAAGCGTACACCTTCTATTTCTTGCTTTACCATATGCTCAACGGCGTTGCCACCGCCGCCGCCAACACCAATTACTTTAATTACGGCTTCTTCGCCGTGTTGCTCCATAATATCAAACATCTTCACTCTCCGACTTGAGCTTTAAAACTCACCTTGAAACCATTTAGTTACTCGGCTCCACCAACCTTCTTCGGCATCTACTTTCGCCTTTTGTGCATTTTTGGCTTGCAGCGTACGGCCGTATTGTAACAAACCTACCGCTGTAGCATATGCCGGATCATCAACATAATCTGTTAATCCTGTGATCCCAACAGGCTTTCCTATCCTTACGGGCATTTGAAAGATGTCTTCTGCAACTTCCAAAGCCCCTTTCATTTTGGCGCTGCCACCAGTCATGACAACACCTGCCGCAATTTGGTCTTCAAAACCAGAGCGACGAATTTCTTCTTGAACTAACTCAAATAGTTCTCTAAATCTCGGCTCAACTACCTCTGATAAGGTATGACGAGACATGATCCGAGAGGGACGACCACCAACGCTTGGCACTTCAATTGTTTCTTCAACACTGGCCATTTGACTGCTAGCAAACGCGTATTGTACCTTCAAAGACTCAGCATGTGAGAGTGGCGTTCTAAATATTTTTGCAATATCTCCGGTAACTTGGTTACCAGCAACAGGAATTACTGCTGTATGACGCAGCGCGCCATTTACATAAATGGCAATATCCATAGTGCCGCCGCCGATATCGACTACAGCCGCCCCCAGTTCTTTTTCATCTTCTGTCAAAACAGAATAACAAGAAGCTAAGGCCGTAAAGGTAAGCTGGTCAACTTCAAGCCCGCATCGCTCTACGCACTTTTCTATATTCTTGGCCATGTCATTGGAGCAAGTAATAATATGCGCTTTCGCTTCCATCCTTACTCCACTCATACCAAGTGGGTTTTTGATCCCCTCTTGCATATCAATGCTGTACTCTTGTGGCAACGAATGCAGCATTTTACGCTCAGCCGAAATAGGCACAGACCGAGCAATATGGATAACATTTGCAATATCATCATCTGTGACTTCTGTGTTATTAATTGCCACTACGCCACTTTCGTTTTGGCATTGAATATGTTTACCCGAAATACCCAGATACACCGAGCTAATTCTGCAATCCGCCATTAATTCGGCTTCATCAATTGCACGTTTAATCGAATCAGATACCAAATTAAGATCGTTGACTCCGCCCTTATCCATACCGTGCGCAACTTGGTTACCAACGCCAACAATACTTAATTGATTATCGGATGTGATCTCACCGACAGTAGCAACTACTTTTGCAGTACCTACATCGAGTCCTATCACTAAGTTTCTTTCTGCTGACTTGGTCATGCTTTACTCTTTTCTTTTTTCTCATGTACCTGGGGGTATCTCCAACTTACCGCCAGCCCTGTATCATAACGCAAATCGATCACATCAAGCAGTGCACCTTCGGGTCTTTTTAAAAGCGGATACACGTCAATGAACCTTTGCACTCTCTTTGCTTTTTCTTCTCTGCCTAAATTTAGTTCGATGCCATTTTTTAGCCATAGCTGCCAAGCAAACCGCTCGGAAAGCGCCAAACTAGTTAATTCAAATGAATTGACTGCCAACATGGCCTTCAATTGCAAAAACGTTTCCCAAGCTTCACCTTCACTTCCCTCTGGACCATATAACTGAGGTAAGTTAGTAGATAGCTTAGTGCTATCAGCTTGAAATATGACGCCATCCGCATTCAGTAGTGAATCACTATTCCAAAATGCGACAGGTTTATGCTCAACAACATAAACCTGAATTGTATCAGGCCACTGCTTACGCACCGACACAGATGCAACCCAAGGTAAATCCTTAACAGCAGCCTGAACCGCTTTCACATTTAACTGAAAAAAGCTGGTTAAGTCTGTTCGTTTTATCGCTTCAACAATGTCGTGTTCCTCAGTGTAAAAAGGATCTCCCAACACGGTTAACGTTTTAATCTGTGCATCTCTGTGCTCGACCAACCAGTCGCTGACCCAAAACACACTGCGTACTAGAAAAATCAATACACCTAGAAAAAAGCCCACACCAAGTATCGCAGACCAATTCAGCCTGCCGACTTTCGTAAACGCTTTTTTCATATTTGGGCGCATATTATAACGTTTGCTCTAAAATGCGAACGACTAACTGTTCAAAGCTGATATCTTGTGCTTTTGCCGCCTTCGGTACCAAAGAGGTTTCCGTCATACCTGGCACAGTATTTACTTCAAGTAAATAAAACTGTCCATTTGCATCTTGCATTGCATCAACTCGCCCCCAACCGCTAGCACCAACTAATTCAAATGCATGTAGCGACATCACTTGCAATTGCTCAGTATAAGCTGGCGTTAATTCTGCTGGGCATATGTATTCAGTTGTCGTTTCTTTATACTTTGCCTGATAATCGTAAAACCCACGTGGTGTGCGCATTTCAATAACAGGTAACGGCTGCCCATCTAAGATTGCAACTGTAAACTCTCGCCCTTCTATCCACTGTTCTACTAGCACTTGATTATCGAACTTAAACGCAGCATTCAAAGCTTCTATTAATGACGTTTCATCTTGTGCTTTTGCCATACCAACGCTTGAACCTTCGTGGCTCGGCTTCACCATGACTTGTCCTAGCTCTTTAATAATAGCTTTGGCATCATAGCCACTGTGTTTATCAACCACCGCGTATTTTGCTGTGCTCAGCTTGGCCGATTCAAATAGATGCTTGCAACGAATTTTATCCATTGCCAATGCACTTCCCAACACACCGCTACCTGTATAAGGGATCCCCATAAACTCAAGGGCACCTTGCACCGTACCATCTTCACCACCTCTGCCATGCAAAGCGATAAAAACACGCTTTACATTCAGAGCTGTTAATTCCGAGATATTGCGCTGCGCAGGGTCAAAGGCGATCACATCAACCCCTTGGCTTTTTAATGCCGCAACGATCGCATTACCTGAGGCCAAAGAGACTTCTCGTTCAGCTGAACTTCCACCCAGTAATACAGCAACTTTTCCAAATTTACTCATTAACTCTCCGCTCTTAACTTTTGCTTGGATAGCTCTGTCGCAGCTAATTGCTTCACGATCTGACCTATGTTGCCCGCACCTTGAGTGATCACTAAATCATTGTCTTCTATCACATCCGCCAAAACGGTCATCAACTCTTCATGCTCCGCCACATGGATAGGTTCAACCCCTCTCTGGCGCAAACTCCTACACAATGCTTTACTATCTGCACCGACAATGGTCGCTTCACCAGCAGCATAGACATCTAATAAGATCAATTGATCAACTTCCGAGAGCACTTTAACAAACTCTTCATAAAGATCACGAGTACGCGTATACCTATGTGGTTGGTACAGCATCACCAACCGCTTATCGGGCCAACCGGCACGCGCAGCTTCAATAGTCACGGCCACTTCAGATGGATGATGGCCATAATCATCGACTAACATCACTTCACCAGAATCATTTGTAAATGTACCGTAGTGCTGGAAGCGTCTTCCGATACCTGCAAACTCTTTTAAAGCAACTTGGATAGCACTGCTATCAATATCGTGATCTTTGGCTATTGCAATGGCTGCGGTGGCATTAAGTGCATTGTGTTTACCTGGCATATTTAGCGTGATCTCAATACTTGACCCAGATTTATGCAACACCTTGAAGCTACAACTCTCAACGTTTTGCACATAGTCGGTCATTCGATAATCCGCATCTTCGCTCTCACCATAGGTAATCGTTGGCCTAGCAAATCTCGGTAACAGCTCTCTTACTACTGGCGAGTCAATACATACAACTGCCAAACCGTAAAACGGTAAGTTATGGATAAAGTCAACGTAGGTGTCTTTGAGCTTTTCAAAATCACCACCATACGTATCCATATGATCTGCTTCAATATTGGTGATTACTGAAGCCATTGGTTGTAAATGCAAAAAAGAAGCATCGCTTTCATCTGCTTCGGCAATCAGCACGTCGCTACTGCCAACTTTAGCGTTACTTCCTGCGCTATTTAGCAATCCGCCAATAATAAATGTTGGATCTAACTTTGCTTCTGCAAAAATACTTGCTACTAGGCTAGTCGTTGTTGTTTTTCCATGGGTACCCGCTACCGCAATGCCGTGTCTAAAGCGCATTAACTCAGCGAGCATTTCAGCACGCCTTACAACCGGAATGCGTGCCTGCTGAGCCGCCATAATTTCAGGGTTTGATGTATCTATTGCGCTGGAGACCACCACCACGTCTGCATCAGTGACATTGGCCGAATCGTGACCGATAAAAATCTCAGCGCCAATTTTTAACAGCCTTTCTGTCATAGCATTTTGCGCGATATCTGAACCTGTGATCCGATACCCTTCATACGCCAACACTTCTGCTATACCGCCCATACCAGCTCCACCTATTCCAATGAAGTGGATGGTGTTGATGCGTCTCATAGCCCGGCGATATTTATTTTCTTTCACAACTTTCTCTTTGATTAGTAACTTCTTTAATTATTTCAACCACTGAATTTGTGGCATCAAGTTGCGCACACGCTTTGGCGCGCAGTGCTTTTTCTTCAATTAAGTGTGGTTCAGCAAAAAACGGCTCTAATAGTGAAACCATATTTGACATATTCAGCTCAGATTGAGGAACAATCAAGGCTGCTTGTTTATCCACTAAAGCACGAGCATTTAATGTTTGATGATCATCAACGGCGTGAGGCAGTGGTACAAAAACGGCCATTTTTCCTGCCGCTGCAACTTCACTGACCGTCAAGGCACCCGCACGGCAGACTATAATATCAGCCCACTCATAAGCTTGATCCATATTTTCGATAAACTCAGTAACTTTATAGTCAAACGATTGACCTTCATAGCGCTTGGTTACACCGCCCCCATTCCCTTTTCCTGACTGATGCCAAACAGCTAACGATGCGTGATTTTTCTCATTAAGAGATGAAAAGACATCAGGCAATGTATCGTTTAATGCCTTTGCCCCCAAAGAACCACCAACCACGAGGCAATTCACTTGGTGAGTAATCGATTTAGACTGAATCTGGGTCACCGAATCTCTTATTGGATTACCTACAATATCACACGCTCTATCTGCAAACGCACCTTGAAAAGCGCACAATACACGTGTAGCCAACTTAGCCAGCAGTTTATTGCTAAAACCCGCCACCGCATTTTGCTCGTGGATGATAAGTGGTACGCCTAACATTTTTGCTGCGATCCCGACAGGCCCTGTTACGTACCCACCCATTGTAAGTACGGCATCCGGTTTATGGGTTTTGAGTATATTTCTCGCTGCAATGATGGCTTTAAGTATCATAAAAGGGGCCTTTAACAGGCGTTTTAAACCATTGCCTCTCAACCCTTTTACCTTAATAAAGTCAATCTCAAAACCATGACTAGGTACAACCTGGGCTTCCATTCTATCCTCAGTTCCAACCCAAGAAACTTCCCAGCCAAGTTGTTTTAATTTTTCTGCAACAGCGATACCTGGGAAAATGTGCCCACCTGTACCACCAGCAGCAACCAATAATCGTCTACTCATCGCTTACCACCTCTTGATGTTGCCTGCCTCGTAGACATTTTGGTTTCGAAATCTATCCGTTGCAGCAACCCAGCTGCAATTGTCATGACCAATAAACTTGAGCCACCATAAGATACAAATGGCAAAGTTAGCCCTTTCGTTGGCAACATCCCTGCACTCGCCCCGACATTGACTAATGTCTGAAACGCAAACCAAATCCCGATTCCCAGTGCTAAATATCCTTCATATTCTTTTTGCGACTTTAGCGCTTGTTGGCCAATGAGCAAAGCTCGAAAGACCAACATACCCAACATAAATAACACACAAACAACGCCCAAAAAGCCTAGCTCTTCGGCAATGACAGCAAAAATAAAGTCATTATGCGCTTCAGGTAAATACTGTAGCTTTTGCACACTATTACCAAGTCCTTGACCAAACCAGCCGCCTTGTCCGTAAGCCATTAAAGACTGAACAAGCTGATACCCTTTACCAAATGGATCTTTCCAAGGCTCTAAAAATCCAACTACCCTGGCCATTCGATAAGGCTCAAAAATGATCAGCATAATCACCAAAAAAATACCGGTGAGCATGAGTACAAAAAATTGCCATAGCTTTGCACCAGCTAAAAACAATAACCCAACAGTGGTGACAAATATCACAACAACTGTGCCTAAATCTGGCTGCATCAGTATTAAAAAGGCATAAACCGCAAACACTACAATAGGTTTTGCAAACCCTTTAATGTTTTCTTGCACTTCATCTCGTTTTCGAACCAAGTAGCCCGCGATATAGCTTATAAAGTAAAGCTTTGCTACTTCCGCAGCTTGCACACCAACGGGTCCAACAGGGATCCAACGTTTCGCCCCATTCACCTCTCGGCCAACGATTAAAACCAAGATCAACAACACCACGCCAAAGAGCAATAAGTAAGGGTTAAAACGTTTCCACCAAGCCATGGACACAGATGTACTTAACCAAAAAAGTACCATCCCCATAATCAGAAACATGCCGTGACGTACAATGATATGATAAGGGTTATCGTAAAGCCTTTCTGCAACAGGCATAGAGGCACTGGTGACCATCACAAACCCAACCCCAATTAAGCACAACATCGCATACAACAATGGCAAATCAAACAATGTATCTGTCTTGCTTGATTTAAATATGCCTTTAAGGTTGATGGTCGCAATCATTTACAGCTCTCCCACCCATTTGCAGAACTCATCACCACGTGCCATGTAATTTGGATACATATCAATGCTCGCACACGCAGGAGCCAGTAATACAATATCGCCAGCCTGTGCTTGCTGACTTGCCCCAATAACAGCATCCTTTAATGAACCAACTAGATGGCTTTGAGTATGCATCGAAGAAAACAGAGCCGCATCTTTGCCAAAACAGTAAATCGCCCTGCAATGGCTTTGGATAGGTGCAGCCAATGGTGAGACATCAGCTCCTTTTGCATCTCCACCTAAAATTAGAATTATTTTCTGAGCCTCAGCTTGCAAGCTCTCAAGTGCTGTAACCGTCGCTCCGACATTCGTCGCTTTAGAGTCGTTGAAATATTTTACACCGGCTACTTCTGCAATCAGTTGGCAGCGGTGTGAGAGTCCACCAAAGCGAGAAAATGCGTCTTGATAAGCCCGTTTACCAATTGTAAAAGGCGACAATAGCGCCATGACGGCCAAAGCATTAAACTGGTTGTGCTTGCCAGACAGCAATAAACTATCCACAGCGAACACATGTTTGCCATTTATACTAAAAAAGTCGCCCTGCTCAGTCGTGGCAATACAGTAATCCGCTTTGTGTAAACCAACGCCAATCGAGTGTGTGTGTGCTTGATGTGTTTTTTCATCATCAGCATTGAAAACAAGTAAGTCTGTTTTTTGATAGATACGCTTTTTCGCCGCACAATAAGCTTCAAAGTCAGGATATCGATCCATGTGATCTTCTGTAATATTGAGGATCATAGCACTGTGGCACTTTAAGTTTTGAGTGGTCTCGAGCTGAAAGCTAGATAGCTCCAAAATGACAATATCTAAATCTTGATCAAGTAAATCCAGCACGGACGTACCAATATTGCCACCCAAACCAACTTTCAACCCCGCCGACTGACAAACCGTTTCAGCTAGGCTTACCACCGTAGATTTTCCATTTGATCCAGTGACCGCAACGACTGGAGTCGTGTTTAGTCGCGCGAAAACCTCTATATCACCGACCACTTCAGCACCGTGTGCTATCGCCTCTACAACATATCTGTCATATAGCGGGATCCCGGGACTAATAATAATTATATCGGTATCAACCAACGCGCCTTCAGCAAGTGGACCGAAAACAGCCTCACATTCTGGTGCATTGTGCGCTAGCCAATCCGCGCCCGGTGGTACCGGTCGCGTATCAACTACTTTAGGAAAGATCCCGTGTCGTAACAAAAAGCGTACGGTGCCAAGCCCGGATATACCGAGCCCTAACACAGTGACTTTTTTCTGTTTCAACGTATCTAAATAATTCATTATCTTATCTTTAAGGTCGCCAAACCAGCCAATACTAAGATGAAGGAGATGATCCAAAAACGCACAATAACACGTGGCTCAGGCCAACCTTTTAGTTCATAGTGATGGTGAATAGGTGCCATTCTGAAAATTCGCTGGCCACGTAACTTATATGAACCTACCTGCAAAATGACAGATAAGGCTTCCATTACAAATACCCCCCCCATGATCACTAATACCAATTCTTGTCTGACTAAAATAGCGATTATTCCGAGAGCTCCGCCCAGCGCTAAAGAGCCAACATCACCCATAAATACTTGGGCTGGATAGGTGTTGAACCACAAAAATCCAAGTCCAGCTCCGACGATAGCAGTGCAGACAACCACAAGCTCACTGGCCAATGGTATATGAGGAATGTGGAGATAATTTGAGAAGTTTACGTTACCAGTTAAATAAGCAATGATCGCTAAAGCCGCAGCCACCAAAATCGTAGGTACGATCGCCAATCCATCTAAGCCATCGGTTAGATTTACAGCATTGGATGTTCCCACAATCACAAAATAACTCATTACGAGATAAAACAGTCCCAGCTGTGGCAATACATCTTTGAAAAACGGCACAACAAGGGACGTTTCAGCGGCAGATGTTGTCGTAGAATATAAAAATGCGGCGACGGATATTGCAATAACGGATTGCCAAAAATATTTCCACCTTGCAATCAATCCCTTGCT
The DNA here is from genome assembly GCF_030135505.1 of Pseudoalteromonas obscura. Lineage (NCBI taxonomy): Bacteria > Pseudomonadati > Pseudomonadota > Gammaproteobacteria > Alteromonadales > Pseudoalteromonadaceae > Pseudoalteromonas > Pseudoalteromonas obscura. Next base: position 134,091 of record NZ_JASJUT010000011.1, on the reverse strand, counting down.
GTCTTTGCGGATCACTTTTCTGTAATCATCAACAAAACCGACAATACCCAGTGAACCTATCACAAACAATGTGACCCACACGTATTTATTACTCAAATCTCCCCACATTAAGGAGCTGACAAAGATGGCGCCTAGGATCAGCAAACCTCCCATTGTGGGCGTACCTGATTTAGACAAGTGAGACTCAGGGCCATCATCTCTTACCGTTTGACCTATCTGCATGCGCTGTAATGCACGGATAAGTTTAGGTCCAAAATACAGTGATATAAGTAAAGCGGTTAAAATCCCCAAAATAGCTCGTACAGTCAAATACGAGAATACGTTAAAACCGCTGTAGTATTGCGTTAAATACTCTGCTAACCAAACTAACATTATCGGTCCCCACTTTCTGAGTTTGTATGCGCTGAAATCAGATCAGCGACCAATAGCTCCATGCGGGCACTACGCGATCCTTTGACAAGCAGTGTGCACTGCTCTGTTTCGTGTTTAATGAATTGTGAAAGCTCTTCTAGCATATGTTCACGGGTAGAAAAGTGACGATTTGGCGTGTCAAATACTTCGCTTGCATAACGACTCAGTACACCCAGCGTATACACAGCGTCAATACCGTGCTGCTTCGCATATTCACCCACTTCTTTGTGGTAAGCCCGAGCGTCTTCACCTAGCTCAGCCATGTCTCCAAGCGCCAGTACTCGTGTACCAGGCATGTCTTTTAATAACTCAATGGCAGCCTTGACTGAGCGGACGTTGGCATTGTAGGTGTCATCTACAATGCGCAGTGAACTGGAAACATCGATGACATTGACCCGGCCTTTTACAATTGGCATATCTTTAAGTGCAATGGCGATATCCTGCAGCGACGTATCAAAAGGCAGCGTAAGTGATGCTGCGATCACAGCATTCATCACATTGTGCTTGCCAGGCAGTGCTAACTTTACATTTTGCGACGCATCTGGCGTACACAAAACGAACTCGGCACAACCAAACTCATCTAATTGAATGTCTTGAGCCCAAACATCCAGCTTACTGTTCATAGAAAAGCGTTGAACTGATTGGGAGGTCAAGCTGCCCTCCCACATGGGGGCAAACTCACTATCACCGTTTATAATCGCTACACCATCAGACTTTAACCCGCCAAATATTTCTCCTTTGGCTTGGCCTATACCTTCAATAGAGCCAAAGCCTTCTAAATGAGAAGGGGCAACATTGCACACCACAGCGACATCTGGGTTGGTTAACCCGCTTGTATAGGCTATTTCCCCAATATGATTAGCGCCCAGCTCAATAACAGCATATTCGTCATCTTCCGATAAACGCAGTAAAGTCAAAGGGACACCAATATCATTGTTGAAGTTTCCTTTGGTCGCGAGCACTTTGCCACGGCGTGATAATATTGCCGCAGTCATCTCTTTTACCGTGGTTTTTCCCACACTGCCCGTTATTGCTACGGTTTTTGGCGCGACCTGCTTTATAACCGCTTGTCCAAGCTTGCCCAGCGCATCACGTGTGTCAGATACCACAAACTGTACAATATCAGCGTCGACACGCTCTGATACAATGGCCGCTATGGCACCTTTGCTCTTTGCTTCTTCAACAAACTTATGACCATCAAAATTTGCACCTTTGAGTGCTAAAAAGACTTCATTATCGGTTATTGTTCTTGTATCTGTATTGATATTGGCAACTGCCAAATTCTGCCCACAAAAAGGGGCCTCAAGTACTTCTGCAAGCCAAGAAAAATCCATCTTGATCATGCACTTTCCCCCTGTAATATTAATTTCACTAAACTTCTATCGCAGAAGCTTAGTGTCTGGTTTCCTATAATTTGATAGTCTTCATGGCCTTTACCTGCAATCAATACGACGCTGTTTTCATCGGCATGTTCAATCGCATATCTAATGGCTTTTTCTCTATCAGGTTGTGACACAGCATACTGAGGTTCTCTGAGCCCAGCCTTAATGTCACTTATAATTGTGTTAGGGTCTTCACTTCGAGGGTTATCACTGGTAATAATCACTGTATCAGCAAATTGTTCTGCTGCTTGGGCCATTAATGGTCTTTTCCCTTTGTCACGATCACCACCACATCCAAACACACAGCTAACCTTCCCCGGCACATGTTGCTGCAAAGCCCGCAGTGTTAATTCCAGCGCTTCAGGGGTGTGCGCATAGTCGACAATACAGGTTGGGAATCCGGGTTGATAAAATGCTTGCATACGGCCATCAACAGGTAACAAATTGGTTGCTGCAACCTGAAGCTGCTCAAGGGCGTAACCTTGAATTAGTAAAGAAGCTATCGCGGCCGACAGATTATAAATATTAAACTGTCCAAACAAGCCTGTTGTGATCTTAGTATTGCCCCACGAAGTATTAAGGTTTAGAGAAATTCCATTTTGGTGACATTGCACATTTTCAAAAAATACATATTGCTCATACGCATTATCCTGTGGCTGCTTGCCATAAACAACACACTGCTGTGCGTCTAACTCGCCAAGCCACTGCTGTGCATACGCGTCATCGATATTAAGTATGTTAACTTTGGCATTACTCTCGGTAAACAAGCGTTTTTTAGCTTGTGCATAATTTTCCATATCACCGTGATAGTCTAAGTGATCACGACTTAGGTTAGTAAAAACAGCAATGTCAAAGTCAATATGCTCAACGCGCCCTTGCACAATACCGTGTGACGACACTTCCATCGCCACCTGCTGGTATTGCGTCTGTAGTTCACTCAATATTTGCTGTAGCAATACTGACGAAGGGGTCGTGTTGGTTAAGGGAGTTAGTCGCTCAGGTTCACCATAGCCCAATGTTCCTATCACGGCACTAGGTGTACCACACTGCTGTGCTAAGCTAGCAATCATAGCAGTTGTTGTTGATTTCCCATTAGTGCCTGTGACACCTATAACGGTCATTTTTGTACTGGGCTCTTGATAAAATTGGGCTGCAATTTGCGATAGATTTTGTTTTAAATTTGCAACGCGTATGACGGGCACCGCAAAACTGCCAAGGTGTGTACTGTCGTCAACCAAAATACATGTTGCGCCTTGTTTAATCGCCGCAGATATAAATTGTGTACCATCCAATTGGTGCCCAGCAATAGCAATAAAGCAGTCGCCCACACATATTTCACGACTGTCTAAACGCAGTGCATTCACGCTGATTTGGGGACTTACTACGCCAAAGTTTTTGAGTACTTTAGTTAAGTCACGCATCGTCATTTTTTCCTGATAAATATGCTACGCTTTCTTTGTCTGGGGCTACGTTCAACATACGCAATGAATTAGAAACAATCTCAGCAAAAACAGGGCCTGCGGTCTGACCTCCATAATACACATCACCACCGGGTTCATTAACCATCACCACTACCGCCAAACGAGGGTCACTGACAGGAGCAACGCCGGCAAAATAGCCAACATATTCATCACCATAACCACCAGCAATGGCTTTTTCCGATGTTCCTGTTTTGCCAGCTGCACGATAGCCGTCCACTTTGATCATGGATGCCGTCCCGCCTTTCTCGAAAATGGATTCCATCATTGAGATCACCGCTTTGGTGTCCTCTTCTTTAAATATGCGCTCACCAGGTTGAGGTTGATCCTGCTTTAGTATTGTTAGGGGCCTAGATATACCACCTGCACCTATCATCGCATAGAGCCTAGCAATCTGCGCCGTACTGGCCGAAACAGCATAACCATATGATAATGTAGCAATTTCAAAGTCTGACCATCGTCTATTTGGATAGAATAATCCTGAGCTTTCGCCAATCATCATGGTGCCAGTATCTTCTCCAAATCCCGCTTTTTGATACGTGCCAACAAAATAATCTTTGGGTAATTTTTGACTAATTTTAGCCACGCCCATATTGCTCGATACTTTTAATATTTCTCGCAGTGACATTTCACCATGATTGCGCGTATCTTTTACTAAGCTACCACCTAAGCGCATCCAGCCGGGGTAAGTATCGATGATTTCATCAGCTGTAATCGCACCATATTCTAGGCCTGCTAATATTGCTAAAGGTTTAAGCGTTGAGCCTGGTTCAAATAAATCTGTAATAGCGCGATTACGGCGTTTATACGGTGCAGCAGTACTCATATCATTTGGATTAAAGCTCGGGCTATTCACCATTGCGAGGATTTCACCGGTATGCACATCGACAACCATGGCTGATCCTGAGGTTGCCTGGTATGTCAAAACCGCTGATTTTAACGCTACATACGCTATCGTTTGAATACGATGATCAATACTGAGATGAATGTCTTCCGGTTCGACACGCTCTTCTTCAGATAAGACTTGTACTTCTCGACCTTGTGCGTCTTTACGGATAGTCCGTAGCCCCTCGGTGCCCGTGAGTGCCGTATCAAAACGTTTTTCAATTCCTTCAATACCAATGCCATCAATGTTAGTCACACCTAAAACGTGTGCAGCAATTTCACCACTTGGATAAAAGCGCTTTGATTCATCAAGTAAATGAATTCCAGGCAATCGCATTTGCCTGATATATTTTGCCACCGCAGGCGTTACTTGACGTTTTAAATAGACAAAACGACGCTTAGCGTTACCACGCAACTTAGTGTTAACTTGATCAGAAGGAAGCTGCAATACATCGGACAACTCACGCCAACGAGCTTGCCCTTGATACAATTGCTGGGTACGTGTTTTGAGCTGCTCTTCGTTTTCGGCCAGCGCAACATGGTCTTCACGGTTTTTTCTCGCCTGACGTAGCACCTTTTTCTTCAAGGCTTTTTCCAGCGCATAAGGATCAGCATATACACTGACAACCGGAACGCTTACCGCAAGTTCTTTGCCGTTGCGGTCATAGATCATACCCCGCTGAACATGCAATTTTTCTTTTCTCACAGTACGCTTGGCATTTTCTTCTCGCGCTTTGTCAGGCTCTATCACCTGCAAATAAGCAGCTCGAGCAATCAATGCTAAAAACACTGAACCCAACATAACGCAAACAAGGATGAACCGCCATGCTATTAAGTTTTGTGGTGACGTATTCTTCGTTTTCATGGCAGCTCTATCACCTGTTCTTCTTTACTTGTAGGGCGCAACATTTTTAGTTGTGTTTTTGCAATTTCTTCTATTCTCGCATGCTGTGAATAAAACTCTTCTTCTACAAGTAGGTAGCGCCACTCCAGATCCAACTCATCCCTTTGCTGGAGTAACTGATCTTGCAATATCAACTGTTGCCGAGTCGAATGTGTTATTTGTACCACCACCAAAGACGATATAAACACACTGACGAGCAGCAAAAATGTCAGCTTGTTCGCCAATAAAACATGGCAAATCTCCAAAAAAAGCTGAGGTTGACGTTGCGCAGGTTTAGCCATTTATAATTTCTCAGCAATACGCAGTACAGAGCTTCTCGCTCGAGGGTTATTATTAATTTCCGTCTTACTTGGTTTGATCGCTTTACCAATCGCTTTGAGCGTTAAGTTTTTATTGATTTGCTCATCTGTCAAAGGTAACCCTCTCGGAATTGCTTCCCCCTTGCTCTGCTTTTTTATAAATTGTTTAACAATTCGGTCTTCCAGTGAATGAAAAGAAATAACAACCAAACGGCCACCCGGCTTCAACACCTCAAGAGATGCTGACAGAGCCGTTTGAATTTCTTCTAGTTCACTATTGATGTAAATGCGAATAGCTTGAAATGTGCGTGTTGCAGGGTGTTTATGTTTATCTTTAACTGGCACAGCTTCATCAATTAAATCTGCCAATTGCTTTGTCGTCGTGATATCAGTCTCTTCACGGGTTTCAATAATTTTGTGCGCAATACGTCTGGCAAATTTTTCTTCACCATACTTTTTAATTACATATACCATGTCTTCCAGCTCTGCTTCTGCAAGCCATTGAGCTGCACTGCGCCCTGCCTCCGGATTCATTCGCATATCCAGAGGTCCCTCTTTCATAAAGCTGAAACCACGATCTGCATCATCCAGTTGCGGAGATGAAACACCGATATCTAATAAAATACCATCGACTTTGCCAGTTAGCCCTGCTTCACTGGCAACTTGCGCGATATTTGAAAAGCGATTGTGTGCAATAGAAAAGCGTGTATCTTGAGCAAACTTCTGAGCAGCTTGGATCGCCTGAGGATCCTGATCAATCGCCTGTAAACGCCCCGACTCACCTAAACGTTTCAGAATTTGCCCCGAGTGACCACCACGTCCAAAAGTGCCGTCAATATATATACCACTGGGTTTGATATCTAGTGCATCGAGTGTTTCATCCATTAACACCGATATATGTTCTAATTCTGAACTCATAATTGTGAGCTACACCTGTACTCTATAAAGAAAAACCATCAAGATCTGAACTTTCTTCCACGTCACCACTGCGCTCGATCTCTGTATCGAGACGCATTTGTTCATTCCAACGTGCTTCATCCCAGATCTCAAACTTATTTAACAAACCGACAAGCATTAACTTCTTCCCCAAATTGGCATAACTGCGCAGGGCAGGAGCTAATAAAATGCGGCCATTCTTATCCAATTGATACTCAGTAGCATGCCCTAAAAGCATTCTTTGCCACCGCCTGACTCTTGGATTTGTATTCGATAACTTTTGTAAACGCGCTTCAATATCCTGCCACTCAGATAAGGGATACACCCATAGGCAAGGTTCATTAATCGCAATGGTACAAATGACTGTGCCCATTTCTTCAGACAGCAAGGTATCGCGATACTTAGTCGGTATCGAGAATCGCCCTTTATCATCCAGGCTAATTAAGTTCGCGCCGCGAAACATCTTGCTGTTGCCCTGTTCACTAAGAAATGTACATTTTGATCCAAATTGATCCACTTTAACCCACATTCTACCACAGTTGACAAGTCTAGGGCTTGACAAGCCATTTTGTCAAGCTATCAGGGCGTCTTAAAGCAAGCCAAAATCCAGAAAAAATCAGGCTTTCAACGAAGTTTATGATAAGTGTGGTAAAAAGTGGGAATAGAAGAAAATAAAGCGCAAATTAATAATAAATTTTGCGAAAAACCGGTTTTAATGAATGAAAAATATCACTACCTAGTATGTCCTTCACACACAACTATCCGATAAAAATCAGCTCCTAAATTAGATAAGTAGTGCTTGTGTTTGGCGATTTACAAACTCGCGGTTATCATATACATGTATTTACAAATTGAGATCTCACTATTCTTTATTCATCAATAAAACAGCGCTTTTTTAGACTGATGTTACTGCTGTCCATACCAGGCTTTTTAGCGGTATTAGCACTTTTGGTTGAACAGCGCTCGGACATTTTGCATAGCAAAGAGCAAGATGCGCTATTTTTTGCTAACCAGATCGCCACCTTGCAACGGGTAGACATTACTGACACGCAGCATTTGCTCTATAATTTAGCCAAAGATGCGACACTGTTAGATACGCAACAACAAGGCTGTCCAAAGTTACTAAAACATGCGTTGATCATTAATAAAGAGTTTGCAAATTTTGGCTTAGCAACCCCCACTGGACATGTTTTTTGTTCATTGCACCCACTCAAAGCTCCCATTAGCATTGCCGATAGAGCCTATTTCTTGCAGGCCATCAGAACCGGAACATTTAGCATCGGTGAATACCAAAACGATCGGAGTGTCTATACTGAAACTCTCAATTTTGCTCAACCTGTCTATCAACAAAGTCAGTTAAAGATGGTAATTTTTGCCGTGCGCAGGCTAACAAATTGGAGTGAATCACTCTCTCATCTTCCCCTGCCAATCGGCACTCGTGTTATGGTTGCAGACAACTACGCACAGATAGTGGCCGAATACCCGTATTCGAAAAAAACACTTGGCCGCTCAGTAAGCGACGATTGGCCTAGTGACCTTCAAGCTTATGTAACTAAAACAGTCAAAGATAATAAAGGACTTCATCACGTTTATTTTAAGTTACCGCTACAAGCCCCCCAATCTGAGCTAAGTATATATTTTGATTTTCCATTTGATGACGCACTGCATGAAGTAAACAGTCAATTTATGCTCGTAACAGCATTGTTTTTACTTACAATACTGGTGCTTTTCTGGACTGGCCGTGCACAACTCAATCGCTCCTTGTTAACACCTTTAAATAACTTTAGTCGGGCGATAGGTGCATTGGCACACGGGAAAGAGCATAAAATTGAGCACACCGATATGCCCAAAGAGCTGGCTGAGCTTGCGGCACACTTTGAACGAATGGCTGCTGTGCGGCTGCAAGCTGAAACCATTGCACAGAATAAGAATGCCGAACTTAATACCTTGATAAAAGCCCTTCCTGATAACTATCTCAGATTAAACAAAGCGGCAAAGATCTTGGATAAACATGGTGATAGAGTCAACAATAAACAATACATTCAAGAAATCTTTCCCACTCATATCAATATTCGCATTAAAGCCGCTATGGCAATGCTTGAAAACCAAGCTAGTACCTATTTTGAGTATGCTCACAAAGAACATGGCCAAAATACAGTTTTTGAGATCCGTATACAACGTATCGAACACAAGGATGAAGCCATACTTATCATGCGCGACATTAGCCAGAAGAAGCAGCAAGAAGAGGCACTTAACTTAGCAGCGTTAACATACAATAACAGCAGTGAATGCATGGTAATCACGGACGCTCAAGGATATATTTTAGATATTAACCCTGCTTTTACTCGAGTAACTGGATTTGAACAGCATGAAGTCGTTGGTAAAACAACTTCGATCCTTAGTTCAGGTCGCCACGATACCAGCTTTTATGAGCAACTCTGGCAATCAATTATTAAGACAGGAAAGTGGCAAGGTGAAATCATCAATAAGCGTAAAAATGGTGAGCTTTATACTGAGTGGCTGACCATAGATACGGTTTACGATGAACATGATGAACCCTATCGCCGAGTTGGTATTTTTGCTGATATCACAGATAAAAAGTTAAAGGATGAACAACTTTGGCGACAAAGCCACTTTGATGAGCTCACCGAGCTCCCTAACCGAACCAGCCTAAAAAAACAGCTTAATACTCTGTTTGGACTGCCTGAACATACCTTTGCAATACTACTGCTCGATATTGATCATTTTAAAGATATAAATGATACGCTGGGACACTATTATGGAGATATCCTGCTAAAGCAAATTGCCAAACGCCTCAAGAAATTATCTGAATCCTCAGCACGACTAACGCGCATAGGCGGTGACGAATTCGTATTGATCTACGATCATTGTACAGATCGTAAAAATGCCATTGAATTAGCCGAGCAGATCTTAGACTCACTAAAAGTTCCCTTTACGCTAGAAAACGACACCTACCCTATCGCCGCAAGTATTGGTATCGCTTTCGCTCCGGAGGATGGTAAAAGCACCGAGCAATTATTGAAAGCAGCCGATCAAGCCATGTATAAAGCCAAACAGATTGGCAGAAACGGTTTTGCCTTATTTAGCTCCGAACTCAGAGAAAAAGCAGAACAACGAATTTTACTACTGAAAGATATGCGCTTTGCACTGGCACAAAACCAGTTTGAAATGCACTTTCAACCTATTGTTTCAATGCATACGCGCCAAATCACCAAAGCTGAAGCTTTGATCCGCTGGCAACATCCTAACAAAGGTATGATAAGCCCCGATCAATTTATTCCGTTAGCGGAAGAAACCCAGTTGATCCATCAATTGGGCGAGTTTGCTTTCGATCAGGCTGTCGAAGTACTACAGAAGACGCGTAGCCTGAATAGTCAGTTACAACTCAGTATTAACGTGTCACCTATCCAATTTAGTGCTAAGCACACAACGCTACTAGCTTGGCAAAATCAACTCACTAAACATCAGCTCACGCCTGATATGTTGGTACTTGAGATCACTGAAGGTTTAATGATGCAAGGTGAAGGACGAAGCCAAAAACGCCTTACTAAACTCATTCAGCAAGGGTTTGCTATCGCTTTAGATGACTTTGGCACTGGCTATTCATCATTGGCGTACCTCAAGCAAATGGATACTGAGTTTATCAAAATTGATAAACGCTTTGTCGACGGTATTGAAATCAATGAAGACGATTTAGTTCTGTGCGAAACAATGATATTGATGGCGCATCAACTGGGTCTCAAAGTGATAGCTGAAGGTATTGAAACAGCAACACAGCATGAACTTCTCAAACAGGCAGGTTGTGATTTTGGACAAGGATACTTTTATAGTAAACCATTACCAAAAGAAGCATTTATTTCTTACCTAGAACATGGCAACGCATAAAAAAAGCCACCATTTAGATGGCTTTGGTTGTTTGGATTGAATCAATTATTTATTTACACCCAGCGCATTCATCATCTTAGTTGCGATATCAACATGATGCTGTAGTGTTGAGAATTGCTTGGTCACGTCTTCAGGACCAAATGCATAGACAGGTACGGGTGCAGCGGTATGGGTACCAGTACCCCAAACCACATTTTGCTGAGTTGCAACAACACGTGCAATCTTTCCAGTAAAGTCTTCTGTGCCATAGACATAAAAGTCAGAGAAATCTTCAAAATGAGGCAGAGGGTGACCATCGTCATTAACCTCGTGAGAGGCATGAATGGTTGCCGCTTGATCCAGTGTTACAGTGTAAGGAGTGTGTTTAGTAATGGCAGTTTGCCATTGCTCAGCGCTGCTATTGGCAAAATTATAGTCGCCATCTACGTCACCCATAATGTCGTAAAATGTCCCTTCTTGATTGTACAAAGTATCAAGTAAAGACAGTGCGCCAAAATTAAACTTGGGTTTATAAAGAGAGTCACCCATACCATCACCTGGTAAAGCCACAGCTGTTGGTGTATTGTGATCGGAATAACTAAAGCCGAAACTACCCGTTTCGTGGTCCGCTGTTACTACGACTAGCGTATCGTCACGATCTTTGACCCACTCATAAACAGCTTCTACAGCTTCATCAAACTTCAGTAATTCGTTGAGCATCCAACCCGCGTCGTTTGCATGACCAGCCCAATCAATTTGGCCACCTTCGATCATCAAGAAAAAGCCATCTTCATCTTTAGCCAAGATATCAAGCGCTTTGACAGTCATTTCTTTCAGTGATGGTTGAGTACAGTCATTAGCTTGCTGGCACTTTCTATAAGCAATACCATCGTCCATGCCTGAATTTGCAAACAAGCCAAGTAGCTTATCACCTTCTACTTTACTCAATTGTGTCTTATCGAAAGCCAGCGCATAACCGTGTTCATTTTTCGCATCTAAAACAAGGTTCTTCAAATCATCGCGTTTTGACTTCTTATACACACTTGCAGGCATGCCTAGCTTAGCTAACTGATCCCGCGTTTTTGTATCTGTTGCCACATTTTTAGGAAGGAAAACTCGCGCACCGCCAGAAAGCATGACATCCACATTGCCTGATGAAACAAGTTCTTGCGCAATTTTATCTTCATAGGAGCGATGTGGTTGGTGTGACGCAAATGCCGCTGGAGTAGCATGGGTAATACGCGTATCAGAAACTAAACCCGTTGCCTTACCCATGGCCTTGGCTTTTTCAAGGATAGTCGCAACTTTGTTGCCTTGTGTATCTAGGCCTATCATCTCTGATCCGGCCGCAATACCTGTTGCAAGCTGAGTTGCAGAGCACGCAGAGTCAGTTACCAGACTACCAGAAGGGCCATGAGGCGCATTAAGTGAAAGACCTAGGTGTCCAGCATTGGCAAATTTGGATAGCGCTGTTTGATTATTTTTATCTTTGTAAATAGAGTTCGGTGCACGTTGAGCATACTCTTCCAATAAACCAACTTGTTGAGGTCCCATACCATCACCAATCATTAAGATGACATTTTTAACTGAGGTAGTTGGTGTTGGTGGTACTGGTGGCGCAGGTGGTTCAGGTTGTGTTGTTGGTACTTCTTTAATTACTTCAACTTCCTTGATCACCTCAACTTCTTTTGGGACTTCTTTGACGACTTCAACTTCTTTGAGGACTTCAACTGTCGAAGTATCATCATTACACCCAGAAAGCACAGCTGCGGACACCGCGAGCGCAATAAGCTTCATTTTCATTTTTATGTTCCTAAAACGTAATCGATTGTGAGCAGCGGCAAGTCTACGATTTAAAAATGACTTTTTTATTTCAGGAACATGTCAACTAAGTTACGCTTTTATTCCTACATTATTGTATTTACTAAAATTATATAGATCACAGGTAATTATTAACTATGCTTACCAGATTGATATGAAAAAGGAGCTTATTCAACTTGCGTGCCATGGTGAAAGTGAAGTTTGATCACTAGATAAAGCATAATAAGTTAGTCAGGTGAGTTCTGATCGCCCATCAAACAAATGGGCGATCAGTTGAAAGTGTGAGTTGGCCTATAAGCCGGGTTCTGTCCCTCTTGCGAGGTGATAATCATTCGTCTAGGCCTAAAATCGCTCTTAGGCTCAAGCAACCTACCCGGTTCCGATGTGGGCCACACCATAAGGAACCCTATTTGGTCTTGCTCCGGGTGGAGTTTACCTTGCAACCAACTGTTACCAGTGGTCCGGTGCGCTCTTACCGCACCCTTTCACCCTTACCAACCGAAGTTGGCGGTCTTCTCTCTGCTGCACTTGTCGTGGGCTTTCACCCCCCAGCCGTTAGCTGGCACCCTGCCCTGTGGAGCCCGGACTTTCCTCCCCTTGATCATTTTCGTCACAAGCAGCGATTATCCGGCCAACTCGGCGCGTATTATACCCTTTTCTAGGCTAAATCACAGCGATTTTTCTAGGATTCTTCTCTTTGAGCAATGATGGCTTTATACAGTGCATTTTTCTTTAATCCGAAGTACTCTGCTGCAACTCCACACGCCTTCTTTAGCGGCATTTCAGTCTCTAAAAGTGTGATTAGTTTCTGAGCTTCAGGTGTGATTGCAGCCGTTTCCTTCCCTTTTCCAGGCAAAATTAACACCAGCTCTCCTCGCTGGCGCTCCGGCTCAGCAGTCAAAAACTCAATCAATTCACACACTGGACCACTAAAAAACGTCTCGTAAGTTTTAGTCAATTCCTTTGCAAAAACCACCTGCTGTTGATCTCCCAGCGCGGTGGCCAAGTCACCTAAACTGGCCATGATGCGGTGAGTGCTTTCATACATAATACTAGTGATACCCGAATCAAACGCATCGTTAAAGAATTGTTGTCTTGCCTGACTTTTTGCAGGTGTAAAACCGACAAATTGAAATTTGTCAGTCGGCAAGCCGGAACAGCTCACAGCGGCAATCGCGGCACACGCGCCGGGCACGGGTGTAACCTTTGCGCCGACATCTCTGCACAAATTGACCACCGCATAACCTGGATCACTGATCAAAGGTGTACCAGCATCTGACACCAAAGCAATGTCTTTTCCTTCGTTCAACCAATCTACGATTTGTTGCGCTTTTTGTTTTTCATTATGATCATGCAAAGCAAAGGTTTTTGCTTTAATATTAAAGTGGCTCAATAGCTTGCCTGTGTGACGTGTATCTTCTGCTGCGATCAGATCTACGTCAGCTAAGGTTTTCAGCGCTCGTTCACTAATATCGTCTAAATTGCCAATAGGTGTTGCGACGATGTAAAGGGTGCCTATTTTGTCTAAGGTTTCGGCTTTTGTCATTGAGCTCTCCAAGATCAGTCAGTAAGATATTCACATACAAGGTGATGAGTGAAGGTATACGCGTGCAACTGAAAAAATTAAGTCTAATAGTGGCTATATTGTCCGGGTTATCAGCGTGTGGTACAACCCCCAAAAACCAACAACCTGTAAGTAACCCACAATCTCAGGTCCAAAAAGCACAGCCGCAGGAAAATCTGGATGCAAATGCATTGTATACCCTTGCCCTTTCCAAGCAAGGCGCGAGCAGAATACAGTTACTTTATAATGCGCGAGAAGCAGCTATCATCGAACGAAATTGGTTGGTGCTTGAGCAGGTATGTTTTGAGCTAGAGACTAAAGCAAGTGTCGATCATGTGCAAAACAAGCTATACATTGCCTTTGCCCAAAAAGAACAAGGAAAATTTGAGAGTGCCCACACCATATTGCAATCAGTCGATGCACAACTAAAACTTGCAGAACATCGAGGATGGCATCAATATCTGACAGGCAGTATTTTTGCCTCTCAAAAACTTCCCAAAAAGGCGCTCGTTCACTACTTTAAGAGCGCAGATATCGCGCAGCAAAACAAACTCACCATCGCAGGACTAGACAATGATATTTGGTCCGCGTTGCAACAGTTATCCTCCTATGCGCTCGAGCGCTTCGACCGCGGCTCGGTTATTCAACAAGGGTGGGTCAAGCTCGCAAAATATCATCAAGTCTATTTAGGCTCCACAGTGCAACTGCATCAAGCCATGAATAATTGGCAAAGGCGCTATAAAAATCATCCTGGCAGTTTCATTATTCCCAGTGAAGTCAAGTCGACCATCAATTTAGCGCCCTACCAAGCCACTAAGCTAGCAATTTTATTACCGCAATCAGGTAGTAGCGAGCGCTTAGGCGCTGCATTAAAAAATGGTTTCCTAGCTGCGATGGATAAAAGCCAAGTAAATGAAATTTACTTTATTGATGAAATGGACAGCGCTGAATTGATCGAAAGAGAGCTACAAAAAGTTCAAGCAGACTTCATCATAGGACCTCTTTTAAAATCCAATATCGTCAAAGTTAAATCTAGCAGTTTTGTCGCTCAATCTGCTGCTATTTTTTTGAATGAAATAGACCCAGAAGATGCCGAGCGCATCCATACTGAACACTATTATTTTGCCCTAAACCCAGAGCACGAAGTAGAACAAGCAATGGTGCACTTTTTAGCAAAAGGTTTTCAAAAACCTATGCTGCTCGCACCGAATACACCATCTGGTCAACGTCTCATTGCTCACTTTAATTCGCAGTGGCAAAACTTCAGTGAAACAGAACCAGAGGCTGGGTTTTACAACAACAGCGAAGACATGGTCGAGGTGATCACTCAGCTACTTGAAGTAGATCGCTCGCAAGCTAGGATTAAAGAAGTTAAAAGCTTATTCCGTAGCGAAGTCGAAAGTGAAACACGCTCTAGACGAGATATAGACGCGATTTATATTTTAGGTGACGCAATTGAGACCCGCTTGATCAAGCCTTACCTTGATGTCAACGTTAGTACCTTTGCAGAGCGGATCCCGCTCTACGCCAGCTCACGGAGTTACAGCAAACAAATTGACAAAACAGACAAAGGTGATTTAGAGGGATTATACTTTACCGAGCTCCCTTGGATGCTCCCCGATGCTATCAATGAACGAAATTTGCGTGATACCTACGCCCGCCTGTGGCCAGAACAAGCAGATATTGAGCAGCGACTATTTGCAATGGCGCATGATGCACTCAATCTCATTCCGGAACTTAAGCAGTTAAGTAAAATACCGGGCAAAGAATTCGATGGTTTAACTGGCTCTTTGAGCATTAAAGAAGCCAATCAAATACACAGAAAATTAAGTTGGGGGCAATATCATAAAAATAGTATTCGCCTCGTGAGTTTAGATGAACGCCTGCCGACCCCTCTTTTCATGCAAAAAGAGTAAAGTATAGTTCTGGGGTACGCTTGGCTGCTAGGAGCAATTAATTAGGGACAGAAAAGATGCTAAAAGGAATTTTTACTAATACACGAGAGAAAGGCCTTTACTTTGAAACTATTGCAGAACGTTACTTAAAAAAACACGGCCTAACACCAGTTTCACGTAATTACTTGTGTAGACATGGAGAAATTGATTTAATCATGAAAGATGCCCAAACTTGGGTATTTGTGGAAGTTAAATATCGCAAAAGTCTCAAATATGGCGGTGCGATAAATACACTTTCACAACAAAAACAACAGCGTCTAAGGCGCAGTATATATCAATATATGCAAGATTTTACCTTGCATAATATAGCGCTGCGCGTAGACTTTGTTGCAATACAGGGGAACACCCCACATGCGATACAATGGATAAAGAACGTTTTTTAATATGCAAGAATCTATCAAAGCCATCTTTACCGAAAGCATTCAAGCGCAAATAGCAGCGGGAGAGGCACTTCCAGAACAACTAGAAACGGCTGCCTACGTCATTTCTCAGACTTTAATAAATGGCAATAAATTGATTTGCTGTGGCGAGCCTAGCAGCCATATGCTTGCGGAGCATTTTGCCAGCTTATTAATTAACTTTTATGAAACTGAGCGCCCTTGCTTACCAGCATTGACATTGAGTCAATCCAACATCAATTTGAGTAGCCAGCACACTAATACTCTCACAGAGCTGTATGCTCGCCAGATCAGGGCTGTTGCGCAAGAAGGTGATTTACTTTTCGCTATTGCACTCAATGGTAATGAAAAAGAAGTTATTAGCGCAGTAGAGTCAGCTTTAACCAAAGACCTAAAGGTAATTGCATTAACGGGCAATGATGGTGGTGAACTAACAGGGTTATTGGGGCCTAATGATGTAGAAATTAGAGTGCCCAGCAAACGACCTAGTCGAATTTTAGAATCTCATATGTTTACTATACATTGTCTCAGTCAGCTCATCGACAACATTTTATTCCCACAGGATGCCTAATTATGATGTTAAGAACCATCTTGTTAATCTCGATTTTGTCTTTGCTTCAAGGGTGTGCTGCCGCTGTTGTTGCAGGAACGGCAAGCGCAGTTTCGGCAGCCAATGACAGACGTACAATTGGCTCCCAAATAGACGACAATAGCATTGAAATTAAAGCCACAATCGCGCTCAAACAAATCCAAAGACTGGCAAAACATGCCAACATTAATGTAGTGAGCGTGAATGGTACTGTGTTACTAACGGGGCAAGTTGCCAATGTAGAAATGCGTACTGAAGCAAACAAAGCAGTACAGTCTGTTATTGGTGTAAAAAAATTATTTAATCAGATCCGAATTGGTAGCAATATCGGCCTTGCAACAAAAGGACACGATACTTGGCTGACATCAAAAGTAAAAACACAATTGCTTGCTGATGACAATGTCAATGGTAGTAATATCAAAGTTGTCACCGAAAATGCTGAAGTCTTTTTGATGGGAATGGTTGCTCCAGCTGAAGCCGAAAAGGCTGTTGAAATTGCACGGAATATTCACGGAGTTGAAAAGGTTGTTAAGGCATTCGAATATTTATAAGTGCCCACATATAAAAAAACCTGCAACTGCAGGTTTTTTTTTCTATTTGATAACGCGTAAATGCGCGCCTTTTTTAGGCTTGTCTGTGCCCGAAGGTTTCTCTTCAGTGTCCTCAGACTGTGTTTCAACTTCTTGATCTACGTCATCATCAGAGTCATACGCTTGTTCTTCGTAATCCTCTTCAATACTTGCCTCAGAGAAAATAGTGCCTTCACCGTTTTCTCTCGCGTAGATAGCTAAGACCGCATCAACAGGTACATATACCTGCATTGGCTGTCCAGAAAAACGCGCACTGAAGCTCAGTGCGTCGTTATCCATCGTGAAGTTGTTTGCCGCGCTAGGGCTCACGTTAAGCACAATTTGTCCATCCTGTACAAATTGGACTGGTACTTGAACATGAGGATAGTTGGCATTGACTACTATATGTGGTGTGCACTGGTTGTCCACTATCCACTCATAGAACGCCCTTAGTAAATAAGGTCGGTTTGATGTCATTAGCTGCGGATCTCGCGCTCAATATCAGTCAAAGACGCCTGGAAAGACTCACGTTCGAACAAACGAAGCATATAATCTTTCAATTCACTTGCGCCACTGCCATTAAGCTCAATACCCAATTGAGGCAAACGCCATAGTAGTGGTGCCATAAAGCAGTCTACCAAGCTAAACTCTTCACTCATAAAGTAAGGTGCTTCGCCAAAGATAGGTGCCACAGCAAGTAGAGCTTCAGTTAACTCTTTGCGCGCGTTGTCAGCATCGTTTCCTGATAGAATTTTATCAGCAAGGCTGTACCAATCATTTTCGATACGGTGCATCATCAAGCGGCTGCGGCCACGCATAACTGGATAAACTGGCATCAACGGTGGATGCGGGAAACGCTCATCCAAATATTCCATAATGATATTTGCTTGATACAAGCCAAGTTCACGATCGATCAGCGTCGGAACTGTACCATATGGGTTAATTTCGTGTAGCGCTTCTGGCAAGTTATCCTTTTCAGCCAGATGAATATCAACACTTACACCTTTTTCTGCTAAAACGATACGAACCTGATGGCTATACATACAGTTTGCACCAGAAAAAAGAGTCATAACTGGGCGCTTATTGGCAGCTACGGCCATGCCTACCTCCATAAATTAATCACAAAGTAATCAAATCACTTTAAACAGCAATAGGGGCATGCGCCCCTATTACCTATAATCACCATTGAGTGTTCAAATTAATGAACGTCTCTCCAGTACTCTTTCTTCAATAAGAAAGCTAAGATGAAGAAGATTACCAAGAATCCAAGCACTTTGATACCTATTGCTTCTGATTCTAATCGAGAAGGCTCACCCACATACGCTAAAAAGTTAGTGAGATCCCTTGCTGCTTGATCGTATTCGTCATCACTCATCTCACCGGAGCCGTCAGTTTCGACACCCACAATTTTGGTTACAGTCTCACCATTTTCAACGACATCTTCTGTTATCGCCGTTGGTAAGCCCTGAAGTTCTTGTAGAACGTGAGGCATTCCCACTAGTGGAAATACAACATTATTCACACCAAAAGGACGAGACTCATCTTTATAAAATGACTTCAAGTAGGTATAGATATAATTTGGTGATTTAACTCGAGATATCAACGTTAAATCTGGCGGTGCCGCACCAAACCATTTGGCTGCATCATCCTGAGACATTGAGTTAAGGATGTGCGAACCTACTTTAGAGTCATCAAAGATTAATGTCTCTTTACCTATTTCAACAGGGATACCAATGTCACGAAAGGTGCGCTCATAACGTTGATATTGCATCTGGTGACAACCTAAACAGTAATTCATAAATAGTTTAGCGCCACGCTGCAAAGATGCATTGTCCCTCAAATCAATATTAGCGTCCATAAGCGGAACAGATGGACCTGCTGCCATTGCAAAGGTTGGCAACAATGCGAATAAACCGATTAATAGCTTTTTCATCATTTCGTCAACCTCGTCGGTAGTGGCTTCGTCGCTTCATTCTTTGAATAGAAATATAACAGTACAAAGAACATGAAATACGTCACAGTACAAATTTGCGACAAGATTGTCGAAAATACCGTCTGTGGTGTAGCACCTGCCCAACCCAAAATTAAGAAGGTCACTACAAACTGTGCGATATTTAACTTGTGCCAAATGCTGCGATAACGAATGGAGCGCACCTTACCTCTATCTAGCCATGGCAATAATGCCAGCATAACAATGGAGGCGCCCATCGCCACTACGCCAAATAGTTTATCAGGAATAGCACGTAAAATCGCATAGAAAGGCGTAAAATACCAAACAGGGAAGATATGTTCTGGTGTTTTAAGTGGATTTGCCGCTTCGAAGTTTGGCGCTTCTAAGAAGAAACCATTCATTTCAGGCATGAAGAACACCACCCAACAGAACAAAATAAGGAAACCAGCAACACCCAAGACGTCCTTTACGGTGTAATAAGGGTGGAATGGAATAGCATCAACAATGTCTTTTTTACTAGTGTAATATTCATGAAATTCAAACTTAGGTTTGTCTTCTTCAGCAACAGACCCTTTTTTGCGCTTGATCTCTACACCATCAGGGTTGTTAGAGCCCACCTCATGCAGCGCAACAATATGAAGGAAAACCAATATTACCAGCACCAGTGGCAACGCAATAACATGCAGTGCAAAAAAGCGATTTAGCGTTGCACCAGAAATCACGTAATCACCGCGGATCCAAAGAGTAAGATCTTCACCGACAAACGGGATCGCACCGAACAGCGAAATGATAACCTGTGCACCCCAAAATGACATCTGACCCCAAGGCAATAGATAACCCATAAAGGCTTCAGCCATCAAGGCAAGAAATATCAACATACCAAAAAGCCATAACAACTCTCTTGGCTTTTGATAAGATCCATAAATCATGCCACGGAACATATGCAAGTATACGACTACAAAAAATGCAGAAGCACCTGTGGAGTGGAGATACCTCAATAGCCAACCGTATTCTACGTCCCGCATGATATATTCAACGGAAGCAAATGCACCTTCGGCTGAAGGTACAAAGTTCATTGTCAACCAAATCCCCGTAACAATTTGGTTAACCAAAACCAAAATCGCTAATGAACCAAATAAATACCAAAAATTGAAGTTTTTCGGAGCTGGGTACTGCGCAATGTGCATATTCCACACACGCGTCATAGGAATGCGATCGTTGATCCAGCCTACCACAGAGCTGACAACACCATCGCTAGATTGCTTGCTCGGCGCATCTACAGCCGGGCTTTGTTCTTCATATTTAGTTGCCATTATGCCACCTCTTCTTCTTCGCCCACAAGAATTGTGGTGTCATCAAGGAAGGTGTATGGTGGTACTTCCAAATTCAACGGCGCTGGAACATTTTGGAAAACACGTCCAGCCATGTCGAATTTAGAACCATGGCATGGACAGAAAAAGCCATCTGCCGTACCTTCCACTTTCTCGCCGAATCCACCATTCATAAACGTTGGAGAACAACCCAAGTGGGTACAGATCCCAACTGCAACAAAAATCTCCTCTCGTTTTGAGCGGTAGCTGTTTTTGGCCGAGTCCAACTGTTGTGCCTCGTTGGAGTTGGGGTCACGAAGTTGATCTTCGTGTTGTTTCATTTGTTCTAGCATTTTTGGTGTACGATAGATAACCCACACAGGTTTCCCTCGCCACTCAACACGAATTAGTTGTCCAGGCTCAAGTTTGCTTATGTCCACTTCTACAGGAGCCCCTGCAGATTTAGCACGCTCACTTGGATTCCAAGACGCAATAAAAGGAACAGCAGCTCCAACCGCACCAACACCACCTACGACAGAGGTAGCGATAGTTAAAAAACGGCGTCGGCTGTTGTCAACAGGCGCATTGCTCATCCACTTATCTCCACTATGATCCTCAACACTTGCTATATTGAGAACATCAGTTACAGCAGGTTAATTTTAAGATATTTCAAAATAGACGCGATCATTAGTAAAAACCATTTATTTAACAAGGTTATTACTATTCTAATGATGACCATATAAAGTGCTAAGCGCTTCAATAAACAGCCAAGACTAGAAACGACAGGTTATGATATGACGTCTTTCGCAACGATTCCCTGACCAAGATCAACCTCTTTTCAAATGAATGAAAAATTAATCAGACTATATCGCGAATAATTTACTTGCCCTGCAAGTGTAGCAGAGAAATGGTGATAAATTGGTCAACCTAAAAATAACATTTAGGCATTTTAGAAAGTTTAAAATAGTACAGCAGGAATTTTTAGAGGACAGACAAAGCGGAATAAACCGCTTTGCTTTTACGCTTGAGTATCACTATTGAATTAAAAAGTAGCCATTCAATTTGCGATAGTGCTCCCAGCCAGCTGAACAACTGGTTACATCACGATCTCGCCAATATAGTGCAACCTCTTTTCCCGCTGCATATGCGGTCAATGCCATGGACAATGAAGTTTGATCGTCAGGTAATAAAATCCAGCGGGTGTTTGTATTATCTAAATAAATCGCCGCTTGATTCTTGTCTGTCCACTTCACCAATTTAATAATTTTGCCCTTACAGGTCACCTCTGCTTGAACTGCAAATGTAGATACTAAAATAAAAATACTAAGAAGGTATTTCATGACAATTCCTTTAATTTTTGTCGTTATTTTAAAAATATAAAACCACAAAATTCGTCTTTGGCTCGCTTAAACGGAACTTTTTAAATCGAAGACACCCAACAAATTGTGGCTGTTCACCTCTCGTTACAATCGCACCCACAAGTGAATGAAACGCGGTTAATCGCAATTGTACCAATAGTTAAAACACCACAATAGTGCTTGAAACAAAAAACCCAGCACAAGGCTGGGTTTTTGCAAATTCTGAAACGTAATAAATTAACGTTTTGAGAACTGTGTCTTCTTACGTGCTTTCTTAAGACCAACTTTCTTACGTTCAACGCGACGAGCGTCACGAGTAACGAAGCCAGCTTTACGTAGAGTAGGACGTAGTGACTCGTCAAACTCCATAAGTGCACGAGTGATACCGTGGCGGATTGCGCCAGCTTGACCAGTCATACCACCACCTGCAACAGTGATGTAAAGGTCAAACTTCTCAGTTAGTTCAACTAGCTCTAGTGGCTGACGAACAACCATGCGAGAAGTTTCACGACCGAAGTATTCTTCGATAGAACGTTGATTAATTACGATGTTGCCAGTGCCTGGGCGTAAGAATACGCGAGCACTTGAACTTTTACGACGACCTGTACCGTAGTATTGATTTGCCATGATAGTGCTCCTTAAATGTCTAGAACCTGAGGCTGTTGTGCCGCATGGTTGTGCTCGTTACCAGCGTAAACTTTAAGTTTACGGAACATTTCACGACCTAGAGGACCGCGAGGTAACATGCCTTTAACTGCTTTTTCGATGATCATTTCAGGCTTTTTAGCTTGAAGTTTTTCGAAGTTAACAGACTTAAGACCACCTGGATAACCAGAGTGAGCGTAGTACATTTTCTGCTGAGCTTTGTTACCAGTTACAGTAACTTTTTCAGCGTTGATAACGATGATGTAATCACCAGTGTCAACATGTGGAGTGTACTCAGCCTTGTGCTTACCGCGAAGGCGAGCAGCGATTTCAGTAGCAATACGACCTAAAGTTTTACCTTCAGCGTCAACTACGTACCAGTCACGTTTTACAGTTTCTGGTTTAGCAACAAACGTTTTCATTTATAAAATCCAAAGTTTTCAGTTAAAACCACTGGTAGTCAAAGGACTACCGCTCTACTAATGGTGCTTCAACCCCTTCGAGTTTAAGACTTTTTTGCCGCTCAAGTCGGTGGCTAAGCCGACGAGGGCTATAGAACGCAACGTGGCAGGCCGCGGATTATAGCAAGGGTAACTGGGAAAAACCAGCATGTGGCTGATTTTTCCACTAGAAATGTTATTTAATTAAGCTAAGTGTTCTCGTGACAGGTATTCAAGGGATTGCATCTCTTGTAGACGACTGATACAACGCCTGAATTCAAAGTTTAATGTGCCTTGTGTATAAATGTCATCAATAGGTGCTTCCGAAGAAATGATCAAAGTCACATTGCGCTCGTAGAACTCATCGACCAAGGCAATAAAACGCCGTGCAGCATCGTCGTTGGACTGGCCCATTTGTTTTACATTCGACAAGATAACCGTGTTATATAAACGGCTAATCTCCATATAATCCACCTGTGAACGTGCCGTTTCACATAACTGCGTAAAATCAAACATGGCAATGCAATCTGACACCTTGCGCGTTTTAATCATGCGCCCTTCGATTTCAATTTCAGCGTCAAGCACGCCTGGTTCTGGTGACAACTTATCAAAGTACTCAAATAAATTGTCATCGGCCTGTGCATCAAGCGGACTATGGAAAATTTCCGCAGATTCCAACGTCCGTAATCGATAATCAATACCAGAATCCACATTCACAATTTCTGTATTGGCTTTAACAAGCGCTATAGCTGGCAAAAATCGCGCCCGCTGCAAACCATTACGATACAACTCATCGGGCACAATATTGGACGTTGCAACAAGGACTATCCCACGTTCAAACAACGCCTCCATCAAGCCACCTAATAACATTGCATCGGTAATATCTTGGACAAAAAACTCATCGAAGCAAATGATGTCCGTCTCTGACTTAAATATGTCGGCTACAACGTTGAGTGGGTTTTTAACCTCTTTGAGCTTTTTTAATTCATCGTGAACGCGATGCATAAAGCGGTGAAAGTGCACACGCATTTTTCTGTCACTGGGTAAAGCTTCATAAAAAGTGTCGACCAAATACGTTTTACCACGACCTACTCCTCCCCAAAAATAGAGCCCTTTTACTGGCTCTATTTGCTTTTTGCCAAAAAGTTTAGCAAAGAAACCTTTTGGTTCAGGCGGTTGAGATATCAAATCGTCATATAAACGCTGTAAATGCTTTACGGCATTCTCTTGCGCACTGTCGTACTGAAAATCATCTCTTGTAAGATCTTGTTGATACTTTTCCCACGGCGTCATCATATTTTTTTATTGAACAGAGCAGTTTTATTTGCCCAATATATTAACACGCATCCAATCTCAGCGTATATTTAACCTATCGATAGATAGCATTTTAGTAAAAGTAATTAGGTGACACTCACCTTACACAGGAGTAAATATGACAACAATTGCATGGTTGGGCTTATTGATCATCGTGGCGATCAGTGCATTTTTCTTAGGTTCACTCTTTACCAAAAAGCAGTTCAAACATGAAGAATTAGAACAGCAAGCACAGCAAGCTGAGCAAAATTTGGAACAATATAGGCAGGATGTCGCAGACCACTTAGCAAATACTAAAAAGTTAGTTGGCAAAATGCAGGATAATTACAGCCAACTACTTCAGCATGTAGAAGACACCAACCAGCTTTTACTCGAGGAAAAGCGCAGCCACTCAAATGAGCCGTTTTTCTCTAAAGAGACCACTGAACAACTTCAAGCATCATTGCGCGCAAGACCTGAAAAAAGGCGCAATAGTGAGTCAACTCACCATCAACAACCCGTTGATTATGCCGAAGGAGAAAGCGGTTTATTTAACGATGATCGCGCAAAAAGCGAGCAATTAAAAACTTCTTGATGAACTTTTTTTCGACCTCATAGTCTTTAGAAATAACCACCGAATAACAGAGCGGGTGCTACCCGCTCTTTAATTCTGACTCACATCATACCGCTTAAAAGGTATTATAAACTGCTGTTTAATAAGCAGTAAAAGTGATGTGTTTAACGCTGTTATTTAGGAGAATTTCCAGACTATGAAATTAAAATTAACTTTATTATCCGCAGCGCTTTTCTCTTCCAGCTTACTTTTGCTTCCACAAAGCGCAGAAGCTAGGCTACCCGTTGCGGTCGATGGTCAACAAATGCCGACGCTTGCGCCAATGTTAGAGCGCGTAACACCTGGTGTTGTGAGCATCCAAGTTTCAGGCGCCAAAGAAGTACGCCGCCGCGTTGACCCGTTCGATTTTTTCTTCGGCAACCCTGCACCTCGAACACAAAAACGTCCTTTTAGCGGCTTAGGCTCAGGGGTGATAATTGATGCCGATGAAGGCTATGTTGTCACCAATAACCATGTGGTTGACGAAGCGGACAATATTATTGTAACGCTCAAGGATGGCCGAGAATTTAAAGCTAAATTAATCGGTGCTGACAAAGAATCTGATATTGCGTTACTTCAGATTGACAACGAAGATCTCACCGAAGTAAAGCTCGCTGATTCAGACAAACTCCGTGTCGGTGATTTTTCAGTTGCCATCGGTAACCCGTTTGGCCTTAGCCACACAGTAACATCAGGTATCGTCAGCGCACTTGGTCGCAGTGGCCTAAACATAGAGGGTTATGAAGATTTTATTCAAACCGATGCAGCAATCAATCAGGGGAATTCGGGCGGCGCATTAGTCAACTTAAAAGGTGAACTGATTGGTATCAACACCGCGATCCTTGGCGCTTCAGGCGGCAATGTTGGAATAGGCTTTGCCATCCCGTCCAACATGATGAAAAATCTGGTCGATCAAATCATCGAGTATGGTCAAGTTAGGCGTGGTTCTCTTGGTATTGTAGGTCGCACACTCAATGCAGGCCTTGCTGAAGCCCAAGGGTTTGATGTCAAACAAGGGGTTTATATTCAAGAGGTCACCCCTGATTCAGCGGCCGCTGAAGCAGGTGTTAAAGCAAATGATGTTATTACCAGTATTGATGGCGACAAAGTCGAAAGTATTGAAGAGTTGCGCGGAAAAATCGCGACCCTTGGAGAAGGCCGTGAAATTGAAGTGGGCATTTACCGCGACGGTAAAAAACGTACCTTAGATGTTAAATTACAAGGCCAAAATGAACGACAAGCTCAGGCTGACCGGATCCATCCAAGCTTACGAGGTGCGGTACTTGAAAGTAATGAGCGCAATGGCAACCAAGGTATTGTAGTTGTCAGCATTGATGAGCGTTCGCCAGCTGCTCGAGTCGGGCTACAAGAAGGTGATGTGATAATGCAAGTTAACCGCCAGCGAGTAACCACAGTCAGAGAAATGAAAAGTCTGATTGACGATATTCAAGGCAACATTGTATTGGGCATTAAACGTGGGAGAGACTCTGTTTTCTATCTAATTCAGTAAAGAGCTACAAAAAACAGCTAGAATTGCGCAGCGGCTCTTGCCGCTGCGTTGTTTTGTGTCATGATAGCTTTATCACAAAATTAAATACGTATAACAATAAACCGTGCTTCAATTTATTAGATTTATTCTCGTCCCCGCTTTGATAGGGCTCGGTATTGCATTTTTTATCCTCTGGTTAAAACCTGAGTTAAGAGAAAAAGCAGCCAATTTAAACGTGCCATACACTGTTCAGCAAATGAGTTTTGCCAATGGTGTTAGCCGAGCAGCGCCCGCTGTTGTCACTATATTTTCTGAAAGCTTTAGTTCAGTGCCTCGATTTAAACGTCAAAATCGCATTCAAGAATTGGGGTCAGGTGTGATAATGAGCTCGGATGGCTACATATTGACGAACTACCATGTCATCAATAGTGCAGATCAAATCATTGTCTTACTGCCCGATGGCAGACAATATTATGGTGTGCTGATCGGATTTGACACCATTACCGATCTCGCGGTTATCAAAGTAAATGAAGATCATCTGCCAGTTATCCCAATGAATGACAATTTAATTCCGCGTATTGGGGACGTAGTACTGGCCATCGGCAACCCGCTCAACCTTGGGCAAACCATCACACAAGGGATAATCAGTGCAACAGGTAAACAGACTTTAACGGACAGCCAATATAATAGCCTGTTGCAAACCGATGCCGCGGTCAACGTTGGTAATTCAGGTGGCGCTCTGGTCAACTCAAATGGCACCTTAGTGGGTATTACATCTGCTCAATTTACCACGCGGTACAACATTGATATTGAAGGTATCTCCTTTGCTGTACCCTACCGGCTTGCCAAGGATGTTATGACTAAAATCATTGAAGATGGCCGAGTTATTCGGGGCTATTTGGGCTTCAAAGGCACAGCAGTGGATAACAAGGGGCAGGTTATTACCGATGTCTACACTCCGATCATGGGATTGCGGATCAGTGAGCTTGACCCTCTAGGTCCAGTATGGCAAGCGGGTATGAAAGATGGAGACATTGTCACCAAAGTTGCGGGAAATGCTATTACCAACCCGCAAAAAACGCTGCGTACCATTGGCAACACAGAGCCAGGTACCGAGCTTGAGTTTGAAGTGAATCGTAATGGAGAGCGCCTCGTATTTATGGTCGAGGTCGTCGAACTCGAAACCCCTATTTACTAGCGCTTCTATCTAGAAAACGCGAGCTATGAAACGACACCATAATTGGTTTATCCAACTATGGTGAGTTTCTTCACTTGGCGCGCAATGTTAGTTGTGCTTGCGACGAATATTTGCCCCAAGACGACTGAGCTTGTCTTCTATTTTTTGATAGCCTCTATCAACATGATAAATGCGATCAACTACAGTTTCGCCTTGCGCGACAATGCCCGTTAAAATCAAGCTTGCTGAAGCACGCAGATCCGTTGCCATCACTTGTGCACCCGATAAATGCGTGGTTTCATCACAAATTGCAGTATTCCCTTCTAGACGAATATTAGCGCCCATTCGCTGAAGCTCTGGCACATGCATAAAGCGATTCTCAAAAATTGTTTCAGTAATCGTCGCACTGCCATTTGCAACCACATTGAGTGCCGTAAATTGTGCTTGCATATCTGTCGGGAAACCAGGGTGTGGCATGGTCTTGATATTTACTGCTTTCAGATCTCGGTTTTTCATACTAACAAAAATGCTATCGCCATTGACCTCAACTGCGGCATTGGCTTGACGAAGCTTTTCAAGTACTGGCTCGAGGCTAGCGTGATCGGTATTGCGACATAACACTTCACCTTTACTCATTGCCGCAGCGACTAAAAATGTCCCTGTTTCAATACGATCGGGTAGGATTTTATGCTCACAGCCATCTAGCTTTTCAACACCTTGTATTTCAATGCGGCTTGAGCCCGCTCCTTGAATCTTGGCACCCATGGCTATCAAGCACAGTGCTAAGTTGATGATCTCAGGTTCGCGCGCTGCGTTTTCTAACACAGTGGTCCCCTCAGCCAAAGTAGCAGCCATTAGCAGGTTTTCTGTTGCACCGACAGACACGGTCTCCATGAAAACTTCCGCGCCTTGCAAGCGCTTCCCCTGTGGCGTTTGGGCATTGATATAACCGTTCTCTACGCTAATTTGAGCGCCCATTTTTTCAAGGCCTGAGATATGTAAATCAACCGGACGAGCACCAATGGCACACCCTCCAGGCAGTGAGACCTGTGCTTTACCAAAACGCGCCAAAAGTGGCCCTAGGGCTAAAACAGACGCACGCATTTGCTTGACGAGCTCATAAGGAGCCAGTACTTTGTCAACACAGCGTCCATCTACTTCCAGTAGCTCTCCGCGCCAATTTACTTCGGCTCCAAGTGTCCGCAGTAGCGCTTCTGTCGTAACAATATCACGCAACTGAGGTACGTTACTAAAAGTACTTTTGCCATCTGCAAGTAATGCAGCAAATAAGATAGGGAGAGCCGCATTCTTGGCTCCAGATATAGTGACTTCACCGTTTAAAGTGGTGCCACCTTGGATTACAAATTGATCCATTGTGGCTCCTAATTATTGTGGCAAAATGAACTTCTGCTCGCGCTGCCACTCGGTAGGTGTGAATGCTTTTATGCTTACTGCATGTATTGTCCCATCTTTGATCACTTCCATCAGTGGGGCGTATACCATTTGCTCTCTTTTAACGCGTCTTAGTCCATCAAAACACTCACCAACGGCAATCACTTCGTAGTGACTGCCATTCGCTTTTACTTTCACTTCTTCTAAGGTCAAAGATTGTTGTAAAACAGTTTCGACTTGATTCGTTTCCATTGGACTCACTCAAATAAGGTTGTGACCTGCCCCAATTCCATCAAATTTTGCAATTGCTCAGGTCTATTCTTTAACTCAAGGCGCGTGCCTTGTTGTTTCAATTTTCCTAAAGAGTGAATTAACCAAGCTAAACCCGCGGTGTCAACCCTTGAGACCTCACAAAGGTCAAAATACAGCTCTGACTGCGCATTTTCTAACAATTGATTAAGAAGTGATTCATTTATCAGTGTGTCACGAGTCAATTCACCTTTAACCGCGACGGTATCATCAGCAACCTTGGTAAAGTGCAGATTAGGCATTTCCATCATCCCCTCTAAACTGAACCGGCAGCTGACTTTTCTTTTCCAACAGCGAGATCACATGTTCAATCCCCTGTTGACGCAATATACCGTGTAACTCACTTTGTTTCGCATCAAGTAGACTGATCCCTTCTGCCATCATATCAAATGCGCGCCACTCGCCCTTTTTGTTTTTACGTACCTTAAAATCAATTTTGATATCAGGTTTACCAGCTTCAATGATCCTTGTTTTTACTGTGGCCACATTCGCGTCGCCGATAGCACGCGGTGCTTCAAACTCTACTTTTTGATCTGTGTACTGTGTAAATACGCCCGCGTAAGTTGCAACCAAATACGATTTAAACACCTCAATGAATGCCTTGATGTTTTGTACCGCTTGCTTTTTCTCTTCCTTATCTTTAATCGTGCGCACTTTTTGAATATAGCTACCCAAGACTCTGTAAGCCGCATATTTATAGTCAATATAAGGTAAAAGCTCCTGCTCAACGATCACTCTTAAATGTTCTTTATCTTTGGCAATAATATTTTGATCTTTCGCTACTCGTTGAAACGTATTTTCTGCAACCTGTTGAACCATTTTATACGGGTCTTTCAAGTCAACCTGCATCGCATTGGCGAACGATACCAACAACGAGAGAATAAAAATGCTCACAACAAAAAAATGATTCTTCGACATATCTGCTTACTCGCTGCTTTGATTAAACAAGAATTGACCTATCAGTTCTTCTAATACGAGTGCTGACTTAGTATCCGTTATCGCATCGCCGTCTTTAAGCGCTAGACTTTCAACACCAAAGAGATCGTCTAAATCTACTTCATCCTGTGCTGAAACTTCATTCCCTAAACACGTTTGCTTTGCAGATTCAGAAGCAATGACAGGCGAAATACCCAGGTACTGCTCCCCCAGTATGCCCGAAGTCAAAATGGACACCGAAGTCGTGTCTGAGAACTGACATTCATACGTTTTATCAATGCTCATGCTCACAACTGGGACAAATTCTTCTGGGTGAATTTGAATGCTGTCAACACGACCAATGACAACACCACCGACCTTAATTGGGGCGCGGGTTTTTAACGAGCCGATATTGTCAAATTTGGCTTCCAGTCTATATGTTTCGCCATTACCACTGATCCCTGCATTAGCTACTTTCATTGCAAGCATAACAAACGCAGCGACACCTAAGGCTACAAATAAGCCAACTAAAATTTCTATTTTCCGTGTATTCATTTTTTCCTAACCCTTAACTCGAAAACATCACTGCTGTTAATACAAAATCAAAGCCTAAAACAGCCAGTGAAGAATGCACAACGGTTTCCGTTGTCGCCTTGCTTATCCCTTCTGAAGTAGGGATACAATCATAACCTTTATACAATGCGATCCACGTAACGATTAACGCAAAGACAAAACTTTTTATAAGACCATTCATTATATCTTGTTGCAGCGAAACCTGAGACTGCATAATTGACCAAAAGCTTCCTGAATCGACGCCTAACCAATCAACACCGACTAAATGTGCGCCTATAATTGCCACAGCGGAAAATATCAATGCCAGTAAAGGCATACTGATAAAACCGGCCCAAAAACGAGGTGCTACAACTCGCTTCAAAGGGTCTACAGCCATCATTTCTAAACTAGATAGTTGCTCGGTTGCTTTCATTAAGCCTATTTCGGCAGTTAAAGCACTACCGGCACGGCCGGCAAATAATAATGCTGTCACAACAGGACCAAGTTCTCGCAACAAGCTCAGAGCTACCAACGGCCCCAAACTGTCTTCAGCACCATAACCAACTAACACCGTGTAGCCTTGAAGCGCTAGCACCATTCCTATAAATAGACCGGATACCATGATGATCAAAAGAGACTGGTGACCCACCATGTAAAGCTGCTTTATCAGTAAAGGAGCACCTTGTCGAAGGTTGGGAACATTCAACAGTGCCCCTAGCAACATTTGTGTTGCTCGACCGATAGATGCAAAGCGGCTGAGCGTTTTATGTCCTAACTTTTGTAAAAAATCCACGCTTATATGCCTCCATCCAATAATTCCTGTTCATACGGCGCAGCTTTATAATGAAACGGGACAGGACCATCCGACAATCCCTGCAAGAATTGCTGCACAAGCGGGGAGCTATGAGCCAGCATCTGTTCCGGAGAGCCACTGCCAATAACCCCCTGCTCTGCGATAATAACAACATGATCAGCAATACTGAGTACTTCTGTGACATCATGGGTCACGATGAGTGATGAAAGCCCTAACACTTCATTCAGAGATTTAATCATTCTGACCAGCACGCCCATTGAGATTGGATCCTGCCCGGCAAAAGGCTCATCATACATAATGAGTTCAGGGTCTAGCGCAATTGCCCTTGCTAGTGCAGCTCGTCTAGCCATACCGCCTGAGAGCTCTGCTGGCATAAGTGATCGCGCACCGCGTAAGCCAACCGCTTGCAACTTCATTAATACAATAAGACGAATTAAGTCTTCGCTTAGCTGAGTGTGTTCACGTAGTGGAAAAGCAACATTGTCAAAAACGGACATGTCGGTAAAAAGTGCGCCACTTTGGAATAGCATGCTCATTTGTTTTCGTGCTTGATATAACTCAGAACGAGACATAGCAGGCACACTTGAGCCCATAAACGTAATATCGCCACTATCTGGGCGAAGTTGACCACCTATCAAGCGCAACATGGTTGTTTTACCAATACCACTAGGCCCCATGATGGCTGTAATTTTACCTCTAGGCACTGAAAAGCTCATATTTTTATATATGACCCTATCACCGCGAGAAAAGGTTACATCCTTGACTTCAACGATTGACTGCGACAAGTCGCTCTCCATATATCGATTTCACCAATTGGTGAATAATACGTTTTTTTACACCAAGATGGAAAATGCAAATTGGTAAAATTTTGTAATGGACATGGTTACAAAACGTTGAATATCGCCGTATCACGTAAATTTATCCGTTTACCTATCTACAGTATTGCTCTATCAAGATCAGATTATTTATACATTTGACAACGCATTTGATAATATTTACCGCACTGTATTTAGTTGCTCGGCATAGGTTTCATGGTTTTATCTTTTGTCATTCTTATCTTAGGTTTTGTTGCACTGGTTTGGAGCGCAGATAGATTTGTTTTTGGTGCAGCCGCTTTAGCAAAAAACCTGGGTGTACCCACCTTAATTGTTGGCCTAACAATTGTTGCTATGGGTTCATCTGCACCCGAAATGATGGTTGCAGCACAAGCTGCTTTATCTGATAAAACCGACACAGCTGTCGGCAATGCCATTGGATCCAATATTGCCAATATCCTTTTGGTATTAGGCATTACAGCTTTACTCAGACCTTTGGCTGTCGGTTCTGGAATATTACGACGCGAAATGCCGCTCTTAATTATTGTCTCGCTGGGCGCATGGTACATCGTTAGCGACAATTATTTCAGTGCTACCGAGGGCTATGTCTTACTTGCCGGGTTCGCAACGTTTATTCTCGGCCTCATTTATATCACCAAGAACAGTAATCACGCTCAAGAAGATGACCCTTTAGTATCTGAGGCTTGTGATGAAGTACCTGACAATGTACCTACTGGCAAGGCTGTTTTTTGGTTGATAGTTGGCATGATAGTATTGCCAATCAGTGCTGACGTTCTAGTTGACTCCGCTGTTGATATTGCTAAGTTCTTTGGTATGAGTGACTTGCTTATCGGCCTGACCATTATCGCTATTGGTACGAGCTTACCTGAGCTCGCGGCATGTGTAGCAGGTGTGCTTAAGAATGAAGATGACTTAGCATTGGGCAACATCATTGGCTCGAATATTTTCAATATCCTCGCTGTATTGTCTATTGCTGGTATTTTAAACCCGGCTTCACTCGATATGAACATCGCACAGCGAGATATCTACGTAATGCTGGGTGCGACGATCGCGCTCATTGTGATGAGTGTAAACCTCAGAGGCAAGCGACAAATTAATCGTCTAGAAGGTGGCGTGTTACTCGCTGCGTTTATTGGCTATATGTACGCCATTATTTAGGAGTTGGCATGAAGCACCTGTCATTTATTGAATCTGCAAAGCGAGTATTGGAAATTGAACAACAAGCAATTAGTGAGTTAAACAAATTCATAGACACTAGCTTTGCTAACGCCTGCGAACTTATGCTGAACTGCAAAGGGCGCGTCATTGTTATCGGTATGGGCAAATCTGGCCACATCGGTAATAAAGTTGCCGCTACATTAGCGAGTACAGGTACACCCTCTTTCTTTGTTCACCCCGGAGAAGCGAGCCACGGCGATTTGGGCATGATCACATCAGATGACGTCGTTTTGCTGATATCAAACTCTGGCGAAACTGGTGAAGTAATCGGTATCATCCCCGTTATTAAGCGAATTGGTGCACATGTAATCAGCATGACAGGCAATGAGCAATCGACCATGGCACAGCAAGCTGATGTCCATCTTTGCATCAAGGTTTCTAAAGAAGCTTGTCCGTTAGGGTTAGCGCCCACAGCTAGCACCACAGCTACACTGGTAATGGGAGATGCACTGGCTGTAGCACTGCTCGAGTCCAGAGGCTTTACCGCGGATGATTTTGCACTGTCACATCCCGGCGGCAGTCTTGGAAAACGCCTTCTCCTTACGTTAGAAGAGATTATGCACAAAGGTGACGGGGTACCCAAAACACTGGCAGGTAGCTCAATAAAAGACGCGCTATTTGAAATGTCAGCCAAAGGGCTCGGCATGACCGCTATCGTCAATCAGCAAGGCCAACTGTGCGGTCTATTTACTGACGGTGACTTACGCCGTGTTATTGAGCAAAAAATTGATCTACATAATGATACTATTGATTCGGTAATGACGATTTGCTGTACTACAGCTTCACCAGATATGCTTGCAGCTGAAGCACTCAATATTATGGAAAAGAAACGAATTAATGGCCTCATTGTGATCGATGAAAACCAACATCCTATTGGGGCACTAAACACTCAAGATTTATTGCGCGCGGGAGTATTATAACATGCAGTTTAGTGAGCTTTATCAACCCATCACATCTCAAATAAATGACAGAGCTAAAGCAGTTAAACTGCTAATTTGTGATATTGACGGCGTATTTTCTGACGGTCGCATTTACTTAGGAAATCAAGGTGAAGAACTAAAAGCATTTAATACCAAAGACGGTTTTGGGGTTAAAGCTCTCATTGAGTCAGGTATTGAAGTAGCCGTGATCACAGGTCGCCATTCAGAAATCGTTAAGCAGCGAATGACTAGCCTAAACGTTAATCATATTTTCCAAGGCCAAGAAAACAAGCTGCAAGCTTATGACAAGTTAAAGGCCGAACTCAATTTAACTAACGAGCAAATCGCCTATATTGGTGACGATGGACCGGATATTCCAGTCATGCAACAAGTTGGCTTTGCAGTGGCGGTTGCTGACGCGCATCCACTGGTGAAAAACTTAGCTCATTACACGACTATGATGCCGGGAGGTTTTGGCGCCGTCCGGGAGCTAACTGACTTGTTGATGTTAAGTCAGGGCAACGAGTTACTCTCTAATGGGAGCAGTACATGACTAATTTACGAGTCATACTACTCGTAGTTTTCGGCGCTACCATGCTGTGGCTTTGGTATCCTTTTTTAATACAAACAGAGCAGCAATCTCAACAACAAGAAGAAACGATTGCCAAGCCTGATTATGTCGCTGTTGATTTGAAACAGACTTCTTTTGCTGAAAATGGGCAGCTCAGCTACCAAATTACAGCAAAAAGAATGGAGCTCTATCAGGAGCTGGGGTTTAGTCATTTTGAGGCCCCTATTTTTGTCTTACATAATGGGCAGCACAACTGGCAACTCGCAGCGAACGAAGCCACTTTATACGAAAACGATACCTTAATTTTAGAAGGTAACGTTAAAGCAACCAACTTGAATGAAACAGCAATGATCACGCACATTGACGCAGACAACCTCCGGCTCGAAATAACCAACCGGATGATGCGCTCAGAGCAGCCAGTGGTCATTACAGGCCCAAGTGTAACAATTACTGGAAAAGGCCTTATCGCCGATCTCAATATTGAGGTCATTGAACTCATCAACCACACCGAAACGATTTATGATAAGCAATAAACTAAGTGCAACCCTACTATTTACTTGTGCTATTGGACTACTGCCACATAGCGTATTCGCTAATAGTAACCAAGAGCAAGTCATTATCAGTTCAGGCAAGCAGCAAGCACAATTACAGACTAACATCGGCGTATTTGAAGAAAATGTCGAAATTATTCATGGCCAGAGAAAGATCTTTGCAGATCGCCTTGAAGTACATCGGCGAGAAGAGCTAGGCGAGAATAAACAATTGTTAGTTGCGACTGGCTCTCCCGCAATCTTTCAGGAACGACAAACTGATGGCTCACTCTTAAAAGCCAGCGCCAATGAAGTGCGCTATGATGTCGCAAATCGCCTGCTGACAATCAAGGGTAACGCAGAGATCAGCCAAGCAGGCCAAAAGATTTCCGCTCAAGAAATACTCTATGATATGGAAAAACAGCTGATCAGCGCACAAAAAGCCAATGACGAAGGTAAGCGCGTAAGAACAGTCTTACTCCCTGTTGACAAAAAACAAGATGGTAACAAGGAGCAACAGTGAGCACACTAAAAGCCACAGCACTCGCCAAAAGCTACAAAGGCAGACAAGTTGTTAAAAATGTCGAACTAAGTGTTGAAGCTGGGAGCATTGTGGGTTTGCTAGGGCCTAATGGCGCAGGTAAAACCACCACTTTTTATATGATTGTCGGTTTAGTGCCAAGTGACAAAGGCAGCATTCACATTGATCAGCAAGACATCACCCTACTGCCAATGCACAGCCGTGCACGTATGGGGATAGGCTATTTACCACAAGAGTCATCGATATTCAGAAAGTTGACGGTTTATCAAAATTTAATGGCTATTTTGGAAACTCGTAAAGACCTAAATAAAGCTCAGCGTGAAACGATATTAAACGAATTATTGGACGAATTTAATATTCAACATATTCGCTCTAGTTTAGGAATGGCGCTTTCCGGTGGAGAGCGTCGTCGAGTCGAAATTGCTCGCGCTTTAGCCGCAGATCCAAAATTTATTCTATTAGATGAGCCTTTTGCTGGCGTTGATCCCATTTCAGTGTTAGATATAAAGAAAATTATTGAGCATTTAAAAAACCGTGGAATCGGTGTGTTGATCACAGATCACAATGTGCGTGAAACATTGGATGTATGTGAAAAAGCCTATATTGTTTCCCATGGTGAATTAATTGCTTCAGGTAGTCCTGAACATGTTTTAGCGGATCAAACAGTCCGAGATGTCTACTTAGGCGAACAATTCAGGCTATAGTTAAGAATAAGCGTAACAACAGAAAGGATTGTTAGAGATACATGAGGCAATCGCTACAGCTGCGCATGGGGCAGCAATTAACAATGACACCACAACTGCAGCAGGCGATTCGCCTGCTGCAGTTGAGCACATTAGACCTCCAGCAAGAAATTCAAGAAGCGCTGGACAGCAATCCTTTATTGGAAGTAGAAGAAAACGAACAAGAGTCTTTTGACAACGGTCTAGATAAAACGCAAGAGCAATCACAGACAAGCGAAAAAGCGGAGTCCAGTTCTGAGGAGATCCCTGAGCCGCAGCTCAGTGATTATGAGCAAGACACTGACACAGCTCTAAATAAAGAGACACTCAGCGATGAGATGGCGATGGATGTTACTTGGGATGAATACATCAGTGCGGCACCGGTTAGTTCATCAGGACCTATGCCTGAGGATGAAAGTGTTTACCAAGGGCAAACAACAGAAAGCTTGCAAGAATATTTGATGTGGCAGCTTGAGCTCACGCCATTTAGCGCGACGGATAGACTGATCGCACTGTCAATTGTAGAGGGGGTCGATGATTCTGGCATTTTAACCGTATCGTGTGAAGACATTTTAGAAAGCTTGAATCTAGACAATGATCAAGATCCCGTCGAACTCGATGAAGTTGAAGCTGTATTAAAACGCATCCAACTCTTTGATCCAGTAGGCATCGCCGCTCGAAGCCTTCAGGAATGCTTAATCGTACAACTCAATCAATTTGCAGCAGACACCCCTTGGCTTGAACAAACCAAGTTAGTTATCGATGAACATATCGATCTATTAGCGAATCGTGATTATCGTACTATCATGAAGAAAACAAAGCTCAAAGAAGGTGAGCTAAAAGAAGTGATGACGTTGATCCACAGCTTAAACCCTAAGCCCGCGGCAAGTATAGTGCAAGAAGAAGCCGATTACGTGATCCCTGATGTCTCAGTGAAAAAGGTCAAGGGGCGTTGGGTTGTAGAGCTAAACCCTGACTCTATGCCTAAAATAAGAGTTAACGATCATTACGCTGCAATGTCTCGCTCTGTAAAATCAAGCAGTGACAGTCAATTTATTCGCTCTCATTTACAAGAAGCAAAGTGGTTTATTAAAAGCCTTGAAAGCAGAAATGAAACTTTATTGAAAGTTACTAATTGCATTGTGCAGCAACAACAGGCATTCTTTGAACATGGCCCTGAGGCAATGAGACCTATGGTACTCAATGATGTTGCTGAAATGGTTGACATGCACGAGTCGACAATATCTCGAGTAACAACGCAAAAATACATGCACACGCCTCGTGGCATTTACGAATTGAAATACTTCTTCTCGAGCCACGTTAGTACCGAGAATGGTGGTGAATGCTCTTCCACAGCAATCCGAGCACTCATCAAAAAGCTAATTGCAGCTGAAAACTCAGCTAAACCTTTGAGTGATAGCAAAATTGCAGATGTATTAGCTGATCAAGGTATTAAGGTGGCAAGACGTACTATTGCCAAATACCGAGAGTCTTTGGCTATTCCACCGTCTAATCAACGTAAGAGCTTGATTTAGGCGTAACAAAAGAAGGAAAAATGCTTATGCAACTAAATTTAACTGGTCGCCATGTAGAAATTACCGATTCATTAAGAGACTACGTAACGAGTAAGTTTGCGAAGCTAGAAAGGCATTTTGATCACATCAACAACGTACATGTAATCTTAGATGTCGAAAAACTCATACAAAAAGCAGAAGCCACATTGCATGTCAACGGAGGTGAATTGTTCGCTTCTACAGAACATAAAGATATGTATGCAGCAATTGATGGTTTGATTGATAAGCTAGACCGACAAGTGATTAAACATAAAGAGAAGCTAACTCGACACTAAATCATGAAACTTAGCACACTCATTTCCGAGGACTGTAGCAAAGCTGCGGTCCTTTTTAATAGTAAGAAAAGAATACTTCAATATATTAGTGAGTTGGCGCAGCAAAAAATTCCAAGTGCCAATCAACATGAGATTCTTGAGGCACTTTTATGCCGCGAAAAGCTTGGCAGTACAGGGATAGGTAAAGGGATAGCGATCCCACATGGTAGATTGCCAGGTTTAAATAATATTGTTGCCATCATACTTGTAAATCAACAAGCCATTCCTTTTGATGCCTATGACGATCGCAATGTAGACATTTTTGTTGCACTCATCGTACCAGATGGTGAAAATAAACAACATTTAGAGACCTTAGCTAGTATCGCTGGTAAACTAAATAACAAAGCTTTTTGTAAACGACTTAGGCAAGCAAGTAATGATAGCGAGCTTCATCAAGTCCTTGTTGAGTTTGATAAATAATAGGAATTAAACGTGGAACTCATAATTATCAGTGGCCGCTCTGGTTCAGGTAAATCTGTTGCGTTAAGAGTTTTAGAAGACTTAGGTTATTACTGCGCTGATAATATTCCAGTTAACCTGCTGCCAGCTCTAGTTCGCAGTGTCTCAGACAGCTACAACAAAATTGCGGTAAGCATTGATGTAAGAAACTTACCTAAAGAGCAGCAAGAATTTCATGATATCTTAGAGTATTTACCTGGGTTTGCGAATCCACGTGTTTTTTATTTAGATTGTGATGATCAAACTCTGGTAAAGCGCTTTTCAGAAACTCGACGCTTACACCCGCTGTCATTAAACGACTTACCACTAGACTTGGCCATAAAACAAGAACGCAACTTACTTGATGTGTTAATCCGCCGTGCCGATGTCACCATAGATACCACAGATCTCAGTGTTCATCAGTTAGCAGAGAGTGTACGTGAAAAAATCCTCGGGCAAAAAGACAAGCAGCTTATTATCACGTTCGAATCATTCGGCTTTAAGCACGGCATCCCTAAAGAGGCTGATTACGTCTTCGACGCACGTTTTTTACCAAACCCGCATTGGGAACCAGAATTAAAACCCTTAACAGGCTTAGATCAGCCCGTAATTGATTATTTATCAAGCCATAGCATAGTTCAAAAGTTTGTTTGGCAAATTCAAACCTTCATGCAAACTTGGTTACCACACTTAGAGCGTAATAATCGTAGCTATTTAACAATCGCCATCGGCTGTACTGGTGGGCAACACCGCTCTGTATACTTGGCTCAAACACTGGGAGAGCGTTTTCAAAGAACTCACTCCAATGTCAAGATTCGTCACCGAGAACAAGAGTAATGAGGCGAGAATACGAGGGCGTTTTTCTTATAAAAAATAAGCTGGGTCTACATGCTCGAGCAGCAACAGTTCTAGCACAGTTGTCTACTCAATTTAACGCTCAAGTTACGCTACACCAAGGCGATAAAAGCGCGCCAGGAGACAGCGTATTGGCTCTATTGCTACTAGAGAGCAGCCAGGGAAAAGAAGTGAAAGTAACCTGCACAGGTCCCGATGCGCAAGACGCTTTGCTTGCAATTGGAAATCTCATTGAAGATAAGTTCCATGAATCTGAATAAGATCTAGCTTCAAGTGAACTATAAGGATACTACTTTTATCCCGACAGCTCTGTTAATGCAAATAAACTGTAATACAATACTTTTAATTTAAGCAGCTATAATCATTATATTATTTTCACTTTTACAGTAATATGGCGCGACGCAGATAGGCTCTCCCAAATCTATTTGTTTTGAGTGCCATGCCTTTGGAATGTGAGAGCAGTATTGACCACAAGGTTAATCACTGTCATTACCCTAAAGGGGTAACATTAGTTGTCCTAGATGACTAATCAAAACACACTATCACTTATTCTTAAATTGAAATTTGGAAGCCTATGCCTGACGTTTTTGAACAAGACTATACACTGGAACAATTACAGCAAGTAACAAAAGCAATAAACAGTGGACAGTTTGTTCAAGTCAGACAGACATTGGCAGAGATCCCGCCATGTGATACAGCACTACTACTCGAGTCATCGCCTCATAAAATAAGAACGGCCTTATGGCAGTTAGTTGACCCCGATATTCAAGGGGATGTACTTGAAGAGCTCTCAGAAGACGTTCGACTTAGCATAATCGCCAAAATGGAGCCCGAATTAATCGCGGCAGCCACCGAAGATATGGACGATGATGACTTGGGTGAGGTTCTGCGAAGCTTGCCTGTCCCTGTCTATCAAGATGTTATCAGTGCGATGGATAGCCAAGACAGAGCACGAGCCACGCTCGCACTGTCTTACAATGAAGACTCTGCTGGTGCATTGATGAATGGTGATACCATCACCATACGACCTGATGTGAGTTTAGATGTGGTGCTGCGCTATTTGCGCTTAAAAGAAGAGTTACCACAAGGTACCGACGATCTTTATGTCGTCGACAAAGAAAACCGCTTTTTGGGCTCTTTATCCATTGGTATTTTATTGACCAACCCTCCTGACAAGCTCGTACAAGAGCTGATGAACGAGGAAAGAGAAACGATCCCTGTGACAATGCCCGAAAGTGAAGTTGCACAGCTATTTGAGCGCCACAATTGGATTTCGGCACCAGTAGTCGATGATCAAACGCAGTTATTAGGCAGGATCACCATTGATGATATCGTCGATGTAATTAGAGAAGATGCCGAACATAGTTTAATGAGTATGGCTGGTCTAGAGGATGAAGAAGATACCTTTGCACCAGTAATGAAAAGTAGCCAAAGGCGCTCAATTTGGCTTGGGATCAATTTACTGACAGCACTACTTGCAGCCTTTGTCGCCAGCTTTTTTGAAAGTACGCTCGACATTTTACCTATTTTAGCAGTACTCAATGGCATAGTACCCAGCATGGGGGGAGTTGCAGGTAGCCAGACCTTAACCTTGGTTATCCGTGGTATTGCCTTAGGTCATGTCAATCAAACTAACCAAAGGTTTTTACTTGGTAAAGAGCTGGCGATCGGCGCGCTCAATGGCGTGCTGTGGTCTTTGTTAATCGCAGGAGTGGTTGCCCTTTGGCAATGGGACTTTAAGCTTGGTGCAGTGATTGCTTTTGCCATGTTCATGAATTTGGTTGCTGCTGGGATCGCGGGAGCGAGTATCCCCTTAATATTAAAGCGTATGAAGATAGACCCAGCGTTGGCTGGAAGCGTAGTCCTGACCACAGTCACAGATATTGTTGGCATATTTGCGTTTCTTGGCACTGCAACATGGTTCTTGCTCTAAGCCTGACTTAGAGCAAGACATCGTATAGTTTTATCTATTTATTCTCCGGCGATTTGCATACTTTCTATCAGCACCGAACCAGTTTGAACGGCACCTCTCAACTCGACATCTCCACCAATTGCTTGAATATTATGGAACATGTCTTTGAGATTACCCGCTATGGTAATTTCACTTACAGGGTATTGAATTTCGCCATTTTCTACCCAAAAACCCGCAGCGCCGCGAGAGTAATCACCGGTTACCGTGTTAACCCCTTGCCCCATTAGCTCTGTGACTAACAAACCTGTGCCCATCTCTTTTAGCACAGCGCTCAGGTCATCATGTGTTTTTTGAATTAACCAGTTGTGAATGCCACCCGCATGCCCTGTCGCCTTCATGCCCATCTTTCTTGCCGCATAGCTTGCCATTAAATAAGTTTGTAATGTACCGTCGACGACTATCTCTCTATCCTGCGTATACACCCCTTCACTGTCAAACGAGCTTGACGCCAGACCTTGCAATAAATGCGGTCGTTCAGCAATAGAAACGCATGGATTAAAAATTTGCTTACCGAGTGTATCTAGTAAAAAGCTCGATTTACGATACAGCGCACCTCCGCCAATCGCAGAAACCAAGTGACCAAATAAACTATTTGCAATGTCAGCACGAAATACCACTGGCACTTTCATCGTGGATAGCTTCTGGCTATTAAGTTTGGCAATTGTAGACTGTGCGGCTTCGATACCAACTGTATTGGGCGCTTTTAACAGTTCGTGTTTTCTCGCGATACTGAATGCTGAATCCCTTTGCATCACATCGCCTTCTTGACCAATAACCATAGTGCTCAATGTGTGGCGTGTACGAGGGAAACCTGCGAGAAATCCATGACTATTTCCATACACGCGCAACCCTTGGTGAGAAGCGATACTCGCACCGTCAGAATTTACAATGCGACTATCAAATTCAAGCGCTGATTTTTCCGCTTCTATACAGTGCTCAATAGCTTCTTGCGGAGATAAAGACCAAGGGTGATAGAGGTCCAATTCAGGCATAGAACGCGCCATCAGATCCTTATCAGCTAAACCATTGCAATCATCATCGGCCGTGTACTTAGCTATTTCTATGGCTTTTTTCACAACAGAGCGCAATGCTTGCTTACTTAGATCCGCAGTGGAAGCAGAACCCTTATGATTACCAACATAAACACTGATCCCCAAGCTGCCGTCTTGATTAAACTCAATCGTATCGACCTCACCCATTCGTGTACTAACCGATAGCCCTGAAGTGCGACTCATCGCCGCTTCAGCAGAAGTTGCACCCAACTGGGATGCAAGCTCCAGCACTTCGGAGACAGCATCTTTTACTTCGTCGATTTGCTGGTATATAGATCCAGCTTGGTTATCATTCATGTTGATTTTCCAAATACTTGTAAACATTACAATCCTAACACAGGAGTGGCATTTTCGCTGGGATAGATCACTAAAGGCAGCAGTATGAGCGATATTTTTTGTCGCTTCTTGGTATAATCAATATAATTGTAATATTTTATGGCCTTAGATTATGGCAAAAAAACCAGATCACAACATTGAAGATGAAGAAATCATCTATGTATCCAAGAGCGAATTAAAAAGGGATGCTCAACAATATCAACAACTTGGCATTGATATAGCAGAGCTGGGGAAAAAACAACGCGAAAAGCTGCCACTGAGCAACGAGCTCATTGAAGCCATGGCGCTCGCTGACAAAATTCGTGGTAAACACGATGCCTATCGCCGCCACATGAATTACATCGCGAAAGTACTAAGAACTACTGACAATGTAGAGCAGCTTCAGTCCGCCTTAGATATGTTATTAAACAAAAACAACCAAGCGGAAGTATTACTCGGCCAAGTTGAACGAGTTCGCGATGAAGTACTCGAGCGTGGTGATAGCAAAATTAATGAACTGCTTGAACAACACCCAAGCATGGAGCGACAAAAGCTGCGTCAACTCGTCCGTCAAGCGAACAAGGAACTAAAAGCAGAAAAACCTGCGAAAGGGTACAAAGAACTGTTTCAATACTTAAAAGAAGCCATCTTGCCCTAGTTGATATTATGAGGGGAGCTTCTTCCCCTCATACTGATGTTAAGCAGTACCACCTACCGTAAGCTGATCAATTTTAAGGCTTGGCTGGCCGACACCAACTGGCACACTTTGACCGTCTTTACCACAAACACCTACGCCTCTGTCGAGCTCTAAATCGTTTCCAACCATGGAGATCTGCTGCATGGCTTCTGGACCATTGCCGATCAACGTCGCGCCTTTAATCGGCTGAGTTACTTTACCATCTTCAATCAAATACGCTTCTGAAGCAGAAAATACGAACTTCCCTGAAGTGATGTCAACTTGGCCTCCACCGAAGTTTCTCGCAAAAATCCCCTTTTTCACCGAGCTGATGATGTCTTGCTGTGTGCTCTCCCCCGGCAACATATAAGTATTTGTCATTCGAGGCATAGGTAAATGCGCAAATGATTCTCTGCGAGCATTACCAGTAGGCTTTGCATCCATCAATCGGGCATTGGTCTTATCCTGCATGTAACCTTTCAAAACACCCTTTTCAATCAATATATTATAACCTGCAGGTGTACCTTCATCATCTATATTTAAAGAACCACGTCGGTTAGCCATTGTACCGTCGTCTACGACCGTGCACAGCGATGACGCCACTTGCTCACCGACTCGACCACTAAAGGCAGAAGCCCCTTTGCGGTTAAAATCACCT
The DNA here is from genome assembly GCF_030135505.1 of Pseudoalteromonas obscura. Taxonomy (NCBI): domain Bacteria; kingdom Pseudomonadati; phylum Pseudomonadota; class Gammaproteobacteria; order Alteromonadales; family Pseudoalteromonadaceae; genus Pseudoalteromonas; species Pseudoalteromonas obscura. Next base: position 89,565 of record NZ_JASJUT010000011.1, on the reverse strand, counting down.
TCCAAGCCATGTCCTACAGCTTCATGTAATAGCACTCCAGGCCAACCGGCGCCCAATACTACAGGCATGGTACCAGCGGGAGCATCAATAGCTGTCAGGTTGACCTGTGCTTGTCTTACCGCTTCTTCGACGTAACTCATCCAACGTGGTTTACCGTTTTCAAGTTCTTTAAAGTAACCATAATCCAAACGCGCACCACCACCGGCACTCCCTCGCTCTCTGCGGCCATTATTTTCCAATAACACAGAGCAATTTAAACGAACTAAAGGACGAATATCAGTGGCAAATGTACCATCACTTGCCGCTATCAATACTTCTTCATATACTGCTGCGATAGAACAAACGACTTGCTGTGCATCCGGAGCCAAATCTCTAATTGCACTATCGACTTCTCTAAGCAATGATATTTTCTCTTCATCACTCATACTCAATAACGGTTGAACTGGCTGAAATTGAACAGGTGCCTGGATATCAGTAAACACTTGCACACTTTGCGATTTTCCTTGCTGAGCAATCGACCTCGCCGCCTCAGCAGCTTGATTAATGGCTTCTAGATTGATGGCATCAGAATAACTAAACCCAGTCTGCTCTCCACTAACTGCTCGCACACCGACACCACGCTCAATGTTATAGCTTCCCTCTTTTATCTTGCCATCTTCAAGTACCCAAGTTTCATGATAGCTAGATTGAAAGTACAGATCGGAATAATCCACATTGTACTGGTGAATGTAGCTGAGTGTTTGCTCTAGCTGCTCTCTAGTTAACTGGCTATCAGCTAACAAGCTTTTTTCAACTTGATTCATATAATATTGCTCTTAAATCGATTGTGCTTGAACACAGGCATAGACAGCCTGATATTGTCCAGCTCGGCTAAATTTAACCGTCTTTGTATTGGCTTCAAAGATAATTCACTATTATCTTGTATCTCTCCCCAAGGAGAAATTATGACACTGTGACCATATGTTGCTCGTCCATTTTGGTGCTCCCCAACTTGCGCTGCGGCAATAACAAAGCTTTGTGTTTCGATGGCTCTAGCTTGCAATAACGGCAACCAATGTGCTTTACCCGTCACGGTAGTAAATGCGCTGGGGATCAGCAATATAGAGGCGCCCTGCTCGCGCTGAACTTGATATAATCCTGTAAAGCGCATGTCATAGCACACACTTAAGCCTAGTCTACCAAAGGGACTATCTACAACTACAACTTCATTCCCAGCTTCTGTGTGTTGAGATTCTCGATACTGCTTCGATTTATCGCGTACATCAGCATCAAATAAATGGATTTTATTATACTGAGCAACAAGTTCCCCTTGTTCATTAAACAGACAGCTAGCTGCATAGTATTTTTCAGAAGTGCACGAGATAGGAATAGTCCCCGCACTCAGCCATATCTTATTGCGTTTACATAGCTGCGAGATTTTCTCTATCCAATACTCGCTGTTACTTGCGATCTCGTAAGTATCTGAACCACTTTTGCAAAATGCCAACCAAGCTTCGGGTAGACACACTAAGGTTCGCCCCTCTATGGTGAGTGCTTCTAACTGTTGTGCGACATAGCTAAAGTTCTCTTCAGGATTCATGCCTGAACACATTGGGATCACAACCACATTGGCATCATTTACAGTCATAAAATTCATATCACTTTAAGTCAAAGATGTACGGTGTTTTTATTTTACCACTCGACAAACGGCCCTCGTCAGTCTTGATACTTTGTTGTACTTCGCTGTCAGCTGACATAAATGCTGGTGCTTCAGGTACTCCATTGCCAAGCTGCTTACGTTTTTGCTCCGTGTCGGATGTTTGTGAAGGGTTTTGTTGCTTGACAGGAACCTGTAAAGGCGCGGTAGTATCAGCATCCTTTTTAGACCCTTCTGGGTTTTCCTTATCTGGCTGTTTTGTATCGCTCGGCACTGCAGGCTCAGTTGAAGCAGGAGGCTTTACACCAGGAAGAGTAACTTCTCTGCTCTTGCGGTCCACTTCGGTGACTACGGGCTCTTGCATTGTGCCGGTTACTTTAAAATTAATTTCAGAGATCACACGAGCAGAATGGATAACTTTATCAATTGCCAGTGCAGCAAGGCCAGTCACTGGATTAACCATCCACCCCACAATAACTGGTAGGCTTGAAGTAACTTGTGGCGCAATCGCCAAATCATAGTTGATTTCATGCGTTTTTAAATTTGCGTAACCTGAAATGCTAAGGTCGGCAGGTACACCATCCATTTTAGTGTCTTGGGTATAAGCAATACCGTTATTCAACTGCAAGCTGCCTTCCATTTGATTGTAGAAAAACCCTTTTGCAAACACATCTCTAAAGTCGAGCTTCAATTTGCGCACCAAGGAATCTAGACTAAGCAATGAAAAAACACGCGCACCTTGATCACTGATGTCAGTTAAATGTCCCTCTCCTAATCGCCATTTAATATCTCCACCTAATGTTGCCCACTGAAAATCATATGGTGCGGCTTGCCAGTTTAAATCAAAATCAATATTTGCTTGAGAGTCCTTAACAGTAGAGGTGATATCAAACTCTTCCATCAAGTCACCAAAGTCAGCGCTACTTAAATTACCACTTAGTTGTGAGCGACCATCGCTCCAGCTGCCATTAGCTGTCAACGAATGTGCGCCCTTATCAATGTTAAGATTGCTGATCGTTAGTTGCTCACCATTACCAAGCATGGACAAGGTCACTCTATCCAATTGATACTGATTCACACGACAATCATCACAACCAAACTCTATTGCCGGAATATTGGCCAGCCAGCTGTCATCTTGTGGTGAACTAGCTTGGTCTATTTGCCCTGTTTGAGAGGGTTGTTTTGAATTGAGCCTTAAATAATCTGCCTGTACTCTTATCGGCAAAGTTGGCTGTGTTGGAAATTGTACTTGTGCCCTGAGCTCCTTGCCATTTAAGCGCATTGACAAACCTTGCTCATTCGGACGCATTACCATTTCGAAGTCGTTAAACAACACATCTCCGATAGTTAGCTCACTGAGGTTAGCTCGGATTTCATTGAGTGCAGGTAACAGACTTTCAGCATCACTGTCTGACTTTTCGCTTTTTTCTATTATCCTGTCTAAAAAGGCAAACCACTCATCTAGTTGCAACTGAGCATGGTCGATGGTTACATTGAACCCAGACTGCTCTAAACCACGATTTTGCTCACTCACAATCAAATGCGCTTTGCTGAACTGACCACTTTGGTTATCTAAAATGCCATTGAAATAGAGTAAATCATTTACATTTGCAGTGATCAGGTTAGAAATATCATCGCCTCTCACTTCGCCAATTAGCTTCCCTTTAGTGCCTGCCTCTTGGCTATAGGGCGCGGGTAACATGACAGACACATCACTTAAATCGGAGCTAAAACTCGCTAAATAGTTAAAACCTCGCTCAGCAAAATTCAGCGTTAACTGGGTTTCCAATGCAGCTTCGCCTGCCAAGAAACCATCCATTAAACCATGCCCATAGGGAAGTAAATGCTCACTAGATGCCAATAAGTTAGTCGATACACTCACTTCATAACTGTCTTGATCGCCACTGCCATTCACAGAAAAATCCATCGGCATACTAAGCCAAGTTGCTTTGGCATTAAGGAGTGCTATTTCATCATCATGAAAAGTTAGCTCCCCAAACACATTGTTTAATTGCATACCCGGTTTACTCAGGAAAACACCAATGTCATTGAGGTCAACAACTCCTTTAGCGATAACATCGAGGTTATTAAGATCTATATCAAGTTCAATATTGCCGGATACTTGACCTGAGCCTTGCACAATTTCAAATACATTGACGAGTGGATCTGCTATTGGCGTAGCAGCAAAGAATGATAGTAAGCTTGCGGCCTCTGTTTGTTGTTTTATATTGACATAAAGATTGTCGGCTTGCTCAAGATCTGGGAGACTTACCACTACTTCACCAGTGATTGACTGATTTGCTAATTGCCCTGAGTCGGCCGTAATATCCATACGTTCATTGTGAAAATGCAATTCTACGCCCGCATTTTTTACACTAGGCCAATCAGGTGCAAATAAAAACTCAGCATCATCAATAAGCGCAAGCACTTCAAATTGCCCCTGTTGACCACGAAAAGGAAACTCAGTCAAAGGCCCTGAAAAAAGCACTTGAGCATTAACATGCTTACCTGCAATGATGCCCTGTTCAAGGTATTCAACCAAATTGCTATGCATAAGTTCCAATGGAAAATATCGTCCAGCAATAGACGCGTCTTTGCCGTAGGCCTCTGCGTATAAATCCAATTCAGGCTGCTCAAATAGCCGAGTATGAAACTCTAACGCTACCGCAAGTTGCGAATTACTTAGCCATAAATTATCGGAATCAACGTGCCACTTGGCATTACTGTCCTGCCAAAAGTGGATATCACCGTTGAGCTCATCGATGTCAATCGGCGCAACAAAACGCGGGCCAGTGATAAGCTGGCGTTGATGCGCACTAACACTTACAACACCACGCTGCGCTTGCCAATTGAACTCCAGATTAAGTCCTTCCAGTCCTGGTGCGGCATCAGTTTCTTGCCAACCCACATCCTTTAAGGAGCTCCAAATACTTAAACCTGTATGAGTCTCCCATTGCAGCTTTGCTTTGCTTAAAGTTCCCTGAAAGTCACTTTTACCAACTTCCTTAGCCCAGTTGTAGTGGGTCAGAGCAAGGGCATGCGCGAACGGCTCTAAGTTAAGTTGTTGAAGCCAAAGAGTGCCTTGATCGACAGACCATACCCCTTGAAAGTGCGCTGGCTGGTATACTTGCTCGGCGCTACGAAATATAAATTCCGAACTTGAAAGTGACCAACCTTGATCTGACGGCTCTAGATAGAATTGACCGCTATCTAAACCCAGTTTGTTGGGCTCATTATCAGATAACCAAGTGATGTAACTCGGTTCAAATTGGACCAAAATATCTTTTAATCTACCTAACTCTAGGCTGGCCCACAATTGCCCGTTAATACTTGCACTTAACGCGCGATGGTTAGTATTGAAATGCTCGTCGATTAAGTCTAAAACATTCAGGTCACTGGCTTGCAGGTAAATATCACCTTCGATGCTTTGCAGAGTCTCCCCTGTGAGTTTGACTCGTGTATTTAAGCTTCCCTGTGAAAGGCTTGGGAATATTAAGCGGCCTTCACCGTGATGTGCACTGGCGCTGTTCTGCCACACCATATCTTGAATAAGTACGCTGTGGTGTGGTTTGTTTGCTTTAAATAAATTTACTTCACTATTTTGTACTGCAAAGTGTCCGGTTTCCCCCAAAAACAGCCCTTCAATCAGTGCTTGCTGCTCAAAATCTCCAGAATCCCCCTGCAAATCAAGTCTATCAAGGTGAATATTAGCTTTGAAACCATCTAACACGAAATAGTTTGACACCAACTGCCATTGCCTAAGAGATTGCACGACATTGACTTGCAAACTCGTGTTGTCAATGTGCAGTGAAATAGGTGCGTTTAGATTGTCTTCAAAACTGACATTTTCGAGCAGTAAGGCAGGCCCTGTTCCTTGCCAGCTAGCGCTGATAGAGCCGATACTCAATTCAACATTAAGTTGCCTGTAAATCAAAGATTCAATGCTATTTTTGTAATCATTGGCATACGGCAGGCTTAATTTTAACAGCGAAACCAATACCGCGATCATAACCAAAGTCACAGCAAAGATTTGCCACGCTTTTCTGATACAAAAAAAGCAGATTGTTTTGGGGTGCATAATTGCCTACATCATTACCACATCAAACTGCTCTTGGCTGTACAAGTTCTCAGTTTGGATACTCACTTGCTTTCCGATGAACAGCTCAAGCTCCGCCAAATTATGATACTCATCATTCACCAGCGCCTCACTCACAGCCGCAGATGCATACACCATAAACTTGTCAGCATCATAGGCCCTATTTACCCGCACTATTTCACGTAATATCTCATAACATACTGTTTCAACAGTTTTGAGTGAGCCTCTGCCTGAGCACGATGGACAAACATCACATAAAATATGCTCTAAGCTTTCTCTGGTGCGCTTGCGCGTCATTTCCACAAGACCGAGTGCAGATAAACCATTAATATTCGCTTTAGCACGATCTTTTGCCAGCGCCGCTTCTAATGAATGCAATACACGCCGCTTGTGTTCATCGGAAATCATATCGATAAAGTCAATAATAATAATACCGCCAAGGTTCCTTAACCTAAGCTGACGGGCGATTGCGGATGTCGCTTCAACATTGGTATTAAAGATCGTTTCTTCGAGGTTTCTATGGCCTACAAACGCACCAGTATTAACATCTACAGTTGTCATTGCCTCTGTCTGGTCAATGATCAAGTACCCACCAGATTTTAGCTCCACTTTGCGATGCAATGCTTTTTGAATTTCGGCTTCTACATCAAACAAGTCAAAGATAGGGCGCTCACCCGGATAATACTCAAGTGTTTCTGAAAGTTGCGGGACAAACTCTTCTGTAAAAGACTTTAGCTGTTGATATGTGAGCTTTGAATCCACTCTTATGCGCTCCATATCTTCACCGACATAATCGCGTAACGTACGAAATGCGAGTGTTAAATCTTCGTGCAGTATGCTCGCTTTGCTGGTTTTTCTGCGTTTGCTGACTATTTTTTGCCAGAGCTTTTTTAAAAATTCAGCATCGTGCTTCAATTCGGCTTCAGCTGCACCTTCAGCAGCCGTGCGGACAATAAACCCGCCGTTCTCGTCGTTGTACTGGGCGACAATACGTTTTAAGCGGTCGCGCTCTTCTTCGGTTTCAATTCTTTGGCTAACTCCGACATGGGTAGCATCGGGCATAAATACCAGATAGCGAGATGGTATGGTTATGTCTGTGGTCAAACGCGCCCCTTTGGTGCCTATAGGATCTTTGACTACCTGAACCATAATAAACTGGCCCTGCTTAACCAGTTCTCTAATATCTTGTACTTTTTTTATCGGCTGCTCATCAACAGCTTCTTCAATAGATGCACTACTGACAATATCAGAAGCATGCAAAAATGCGGCTTTTTCTAAGCCAATATCTACAAAAGCAGCCTGCATACCTGGTAAAACCCGGCTCACTTTGCCCAAATATATATTGCCGACAATCCCTAAATTGCCAACACGCTCTACTTGAACTTCCTGCAATACACCATTTTCAATTAGTGCGACTCGACTTTCGCTTGGTGTCACATTGATCAATAATTCGCTACTCATCTCGTTCCGCCATAAATAATTGAATTAGTTCATCTGTTTCATACAAAGGTAGTCCCACTACAGCAAAATAACTACCACTCAACTGCGTTACAAACCGACCACCTAAGCCCTGAATACCATAACCGCCAGCTTTGTCTAAAGGTTCACCGCTTGACCAGTACTGTTCGATTTCTGCTGCTGAAAGCACTTTAAATGTTACGTCAGTTATCACCGTTTTGCTCATTACAGCATGCTTATCTGCCACCGCAATTGCAGTCATCACTTGATGAGTTTTACCTGAAAGCATAGTCATCATTGACATAAAATCGGCTTTATTTTCTGGCTTGCCCAAGGCTTTCCCATCGGCCACAACAACAGTATCACTGCCTAATACGGGACGTTCTTCATCTCCAACCTCCACCCCACTTTGTGCCTTCAAACGCGCAAGGCGCTCAACCAAGGCGTGCGGTTGTTCGTTGGGGTGCGCACTCTCATCTGCATCAACAGAAAATTGTTCAAAGGAGTACCCCAATTGGCTCAACAGTGCTTTTCGACGTGGAGAAGCCGAAGCCAAATATAATTTTACTGCCATTAACGGATCCTAAAGTGTCTACGGTATTTTCTCAGCAATAGAAATATCCAAGGCCAACATAACATGCCAATCAATGCTGGCCATAAATATGCAGGGTTAAAATAAATATCTAATAAGAAATGATTTAACCAAAACTGCAGTAAGTGGTAGAGCGCTAAAAACAAGCCAATTAACATAGCTTGTTGCCACAGCGAGAAATTTCTTAATTTCTGGAAATTACTGACCGTAATATAAATACATACAGAATAGGTCAATGAATTTATACCCAGTGGCGAGCCCACTGCCAAATCCATGATCAGTCCGGTACACCAAGCCCAGCCTATATTCACCCTGTGTGGTAACGCGATGGACCAATACATCAATACCAGTAAGACCCAATCAGGCCTAAAAGGTTCTAATGAGAAAGGTAATGGCATTAAAGCCATGATAAGTGCCAGAAAAACACTAAAAGTAATAAAAGAAAAACTACGGCTCATCACTGACCTCTATGGAGTTCTCTCCCAAAATTACCAGCAATCTTATCCTATCTAGCTGTGCAATCGGTTCAGCATAAACTTTGGCAAAAGGTAGCCCCTCATCTCTATCTATTTCTGTAACGACGGCGACAGGATACCCCTCAGGAAAACGGCTACCGAGACCTGAAGTGACCAAAATATCACCAATTCGAATATCCAAACTATGGGAAACATGTGCCAATTGGACTAGGTTAATTTTACCAATCCCTTCAACCACCATGCTGACATCATTTCTCAGTATTCTTACCGGTGTCGCATGGGTTGTATCTGTCATGAGTAAAACACGAGATGTTGTCGTGCCTACATGTGTCAATTGACCTACTAGCCCTAACTCATCAATAACAGCCTGCCCTTCTGAGACTCCATCAATAGTGCCCTTATTAATGACTACTTGGTGGTTATAACGATTGGAACGTACAGAAAGTACTTGCGCAATTTGGCGATTATGGGATTGTCGCGCAGATGCCCCTAGCAGTGCCCTTAGCTCATTATTTTCTTTAAGTAGGAACTGATACTGTTGGAGTTGCTCACTTTGCAATAATTGCTTAGCCCTGAGTACTTCATTTTCATCGAGTAATCTATCGCGAGTATGCAAGCTCTGTGCCCCGACGTTAAATAACTCATAGGGTATATTTGCCGCATATAAGACAGGGCTTACTAATGTATTTAACGTCGTTCTGACAAACGTACCGCCAGAGGTGTATCTATCGCCTATGATCAGGACAATACTAAGCACAACTGCGACAGTAAGTCGCAGTTGTAAAGATATGCTTCGGCCAAACAGTAAATTCATCAGTCGTAGCTAAATACGTCGCCACCATGCATGTCTATCATCTCTAGGGCTTTACCTCCGCCTCGCGCTACACAAGTGAGAGGATCATCTGCAACGACAACTGGGATACCCGTTTCTTCCATTAATAGACGATCTAGATCTTTCAGTAAAGCACCACCACCAGTTAACACCATACCATGAGCAGAAATATCTGAAGCCAGTTCAGGTGGCGATTGCTCTAAGGCAACCATAACAGCACTTACAATACCCATTAGAGGCTCTTGTAACGCTTCTAAGATTTCATGGGAGTTCAGTGTAAACGAGCGCGGTACACCTTCAGCAAGGTTACGACCGCGTACCTCTATTTCAATTGGTGTTTCGCTCTTAAATGCAGAGCCGATTTCATGCTTAATATGTTCAGCAGTAGCTTCACCGATCAGGCTTCCGAAATTACGTCTGACATAATTAATAATGGCTTCATCAAATTTATCACCACCTATGCGCACTGAAGACGAATAAACCACACCATTGAGCGAGATAATTGCAACCTCAGTAGTACCACCACCAATGTCAACAACCATAGAACCTGTTGCCTCAGATACTGGTAGGCCGGCTCCAATAGCCGCCGCCATAGGCTCTTCAATCAAATATACTTCTCGTGCACCAGCCCCCATTGCAGACTCACGTATTGCACGTTTTTCAACTTGTGTTGCGCCACATGGTACACAAATCAAAACGCGAGGGCTTGGGCGCATAAAGTTATTATTGTGAACCTGTTTTATAAAGTGTTGGAGCATCTTTTCAGTAACATAGAAATCGGCAATAACGCCATCTTTCATTGGCCTGATAGCTTTAATATTCCCAGGTGTTCTTCCTAGCATTTGTTTTGCTGCAGTACCTACTGAAGCAACACTTTTTGGCCCGCCAGCTCTCTCCTGACGAATTGCCACCACCGAGGGCTCGTTTAGTACGATACCTTCTTCTTTTACATAAATCAGTGTATTAGCCGTGCCTAAATCAATAGACAGGTCATTTGAAAATAATCCACGTAGCTTTTTAAACATGAGGCTGGGTAACCTTAAAGAATTCTTTTAACCAAGCCAAAGCAACTGTACGCTAAGGCTGAAATATTTAAGTCTACAAAGTGCAAACTGCACTTTGACTGAACGTGCCCTTATTTCAGGGCACGTTTTAGTTATCTTTCTCGAACCAATCTAAAACCAATGTAGTTGGCTCTAAAATCAGGCGCTAGTGCAAGGCGGGTCGACACTCGAGCCAAGCTAGGAGCAAAATTCCATGCGCCACCGCGTACCGTTACATCCTCTTGTGAAGCTCGCTTTTGCGTCCACTCCCACACGTTGCCAACGGTATCATATAAACCATAGTTATTTGGTGAAAATTCACCTACAGGAGCTGGGCTTTTATTTGACCACTCACTACCACACCAACCACAGTTGGCTAAGCCCCGACCAATTTCATTTCCCCATGGATACTCTGAACTTGTGCCGGCTCTAGCGGCATATTCCCACTCAACTTCATTGGGTAGACGATATTGGATCCCCTGTTCTGCTGACAACCAATTGGCATAAGCCTTTGCATCTTCGTATGTCACGCAGACAACAGGGAAATTATCTGCCTGCTCAAAACCCGGGTTGCTCCAGTTGTATTCACTTTCCCAAATCGGCTCACCATTTTTGTAGTGTGCACATCCAGCGCCTTTTTCAGCTTCGGTTTGAAATCCAGAACTGGTGACAAACTGTCGAAATTCGGCAACCGTCACTTCATTGCTTTGCATTGCATACGAGTGGCTTAGCACTTTTTCAACAACAGGGCGCTCGTTAGCTAGTCCATTTCCCGTCAAATCTCCCATTTGGAAAGATCCCGCAGGGATAATGACCTCTTTGTTTTCTATCAAGTTAGGAGTCACCGATTTTTGTACCACTGCTTGGCGCTCAACTTGCTCTCTTTTGGGAGTCGGTGCAGCAATCGACTCAGGCTTTTTTATTAGCTTTGCGTTAATCGTTCGAGCACGTCGAACATCTACTCTTGCCGTATATGACTCATAACCGAGTTTGCGAATTTCAATATCGTATGAGCCAAGTGGTACACTCACAACTAGCTTGGTCGAGCCATAGCTGACGCCATCAATAAAAACTTCATCATCATAGACATTTGAACGCAATGTCAGATCAACTTGTCTGTCTTGTGGTGATTGTTGAATGATTTGTGATTTGATTTCAGCCTTTGGCTGCAATGTAGTAACACTAGGAATACTTTTTTCAGGTTTATCTAATTCATCTTTGAATGTTAGCTGGCTGTCACTAAACGTTGTTGGATAACTTGCTTGGTACCCAACTGACAGCGGCGTGCCATATTCACTACAAAAACGGTTATCAAGCGTCAATAAGCCACACAGGCGGCTATTATTCACGTCACCACGCATTGTGACACTCAAATTAACACTGTAATTACCTTGACCGCTAAATGCACTGCCGATTACATGGCTGCTGACAACCTGCACTTGTGCACCTGCAAGATGCCTTTTGGGTTCGACAATACGCTGCTCGGTTAAATTGGCAAAGATTTGATCGATAAAGCGTTTAGTCGCTTTTTGCAATCCTAGCTGTTGGCCCCTCTGTTCACACGCTGCCAGCGTCTCGGTGCGCTTACAGTTTATAGTATGCTCAACTTCCAATGTCCCTTCTCGAGTGAACTCATTACGAAGTCGCTCGACGCGCGCTGTGCTCAACTGGTCTTTTAAGCTAGCAAGCGTGTTAACTAAGGTGTGCTTGCTAACGCGAATTTGCTCAATATCTTTACGGTGCGATGCTATGGCCGCTAACTGCATCGCAATATCTTCTTTGTTAGACTTATGATCAGCCACTGATTGCTGATATCTCGTCTGCGCAGAGGAAATATCGATAGAAGGATCGTCGATAAGGCGACGATACAAGTCATTCATGGCATCAAGTGCCTGATTTTTTTCTTTGTCCAACTCTGTCGAGTTATTCCTCAACAGTTCAAGTTGTGATTGTAAACGGGCTTCTTCAGCCACGTGTTTGTCTAATACCTGAGTATATCTGTCTAACTCAGCTTGTTTTTCGGAGCGCTCTGACTCGATAGCTGTCACAGTCGCAGTATCTTGTGCCCAAACACTTACAGACAATAAGGCGGCAGAGACAAAAAGAGATAAAGGAGCAATTCGCATATATTCCATTCCCAACAGCGGCAGTTGTTTTGGTCTTTGTTATTTTTAATGTTTTAATGCTTAATGCTATGTACTTACGAAGTAAAACACAAGCCTTGCACAATTAATATCTGAGTTTACAACTAATAGTCACGTCCTTACCAGTGTTCTGAGCACATTTTCATGAAATAATAACCACAAAGCGCCTATTTATAGATAAATCGAAAATCATATGTTGACCTCAAGCCACGCTGAATCGCCTCTTCAGACCATTAATCATCCACTATTGGTAGAGAAAAAAATCGACTTAATTATAAAAAGAGACGACCTGCTTCACCCTACAGTTCAAGGAAACAAATGGAGAAAACTGAAATACAACCTCCTAGAGCTTAAACGTCAGCAATGCCAGTCGCTCGTTACATTTGGTGGCGCATTTTCCAACCATTTATATGCCACGGCTATGGCGAGTAAGTTATTTCAGATTCCCGCACATTTCATCGTCAGAGGTCCACACATAGACCCACAAAACCCAACTCTTCGCTTTGCAAAAGCCTGTGGCGTTAATTTGCACCCAGTCACCCGCATCGAGTATCGCCGACGTCATGATTCAGACTACCTAGCACAGCTCCAGAGTCAGTTTCCAATGGCATATATCATTCCCGAAGGTGGCAGTAACCAATTCGCCTTACAAGGTTGTCAAGAGCTGGCACAATCGCTCCCGAAAAGCGACTACCTTTGCTGCGCAGTAGGTAGTGGCGGAACTCTCGCGGGGCTGCTAAGCGGCGTCGATGAAGCTACACAAGTGTTAGGATTTGCAGTACTAAAAGGCGCTCACTATCTCAATGCAGAAGTCACTAAACTGAACCCCTGCGCCGCAACAAAAACAAACTGGCAGATACTTTCGCAATTCCACGATGGCGGCTACGGCAAGTTTTCAGCTGCTTTGTGGCAGTTTTGTCAACACATGAATCACCAGTATCACCTCCCTCTAGAACCCATTTATAGCGGCAAAATGTTCTATGGCCTATGGCAACTCATTCAACAAGATTACTTCCCTCGAGGCAGTACCATCGTAGCCATACATACAGGCGGTTTGCAGGGGCTTGATGGTCTGCGTTATCGACAATTAATTTAAACTGTTTTCCAACTCTAACAATGGAGCACTGAAGAAATAGCCTTGTGCTCCATCTACACCCAGTCGCTTAATACAATTAAACTCATCCTGTGTTTCAACCCCCACTGCATAAACTGGGATCTGTAACTTTTTCGCTTGATTAACGATTTGTTTGACTACTGCTCTGCGTTTGGCACAACTGTTAATTTCATGAATTAACTCAAAGGCAAGTTTGATCCCCACTACATTATGCAATGTATGGAGCTGCACTATGTCTAGGGGTTTAATAACATGATCCAATACCACATTCGTTCCCAGCGATGCCAGCGAACTAAAAAACTGCTCAAAATAAGCTTTGTGTTGGTAATAATCATTAATCATTAATTCCAGGGTCACTTCGCTCGCTCGCCCCGACGCCTTCAGTGTCACAATCAACCAGTTTAAAAAATCACTATTGGACCAATTTACTACGTGTAAATTTACACTCACAGAAAACCCTCTCGGCTCTTTTGCAAGCACTTTTAACGCCTGTACAACTATGGCCTTATCGAGTTCAATTAGATGCTCATTATGATGTATTTTATGGATAAATTGACCAGCGGTTATCAGCCCTAAAGTTTTATGTCGCACACGCAAAAGCGCTTCGCTTTGGATCACATCCTGTGATTTAAAATCAAACAGGGGCTGGCAAAATAATACAAATCGACCGGCTCTAATATCTTCCATAATGTTGATTTCAGCATCCAGCAGGCTTTCGGCTAAGGTGTGATTTAACGGTAACATGTGGATATGCTGCCAAACGTGATTTTGCGCGACACTGAGGGACGATCTCGCAATTTGATATACTTGTGTTTGATCTGCTCCTTCGCTGTAAAAACATGCGCCACATTTTACCGCACTGCGTGATAAATCCCCTCTGAAGGCAAGCAAAGCTTGATAAACCACTTCATGCAAACGTTTGACTGTTTGCTCTACTTCATCTTTATTTAATATGCTGAGTGTGACGGTGAGTGTACCTGATGATAAGTACTTGGCCGAACAGTACTTATATTTATTGAAACACTTGGCCAATGTCACGCTAAAGTGGCTTTGTGGCTCGATATGTTTGGGTAATTCACAACGCCACTTAAACATCGCAAACATGGTTACTTGCTGCTCTGTAGCAACATGCATCACATCTGGGCTGGCACTCAACGCTTTATCGCCAATCAGTTTTCGCCTACGATCAGGGGATTTAGCCCGCTTCGACATAGCAATCCACCCCAATACACCTGCACTCACTAATACTGCATTGAGCCACAAGCAGCACGTAACAGCCCAGTTGATCATATTACTTGGATAGAGGCTCGTTGAGTGCTCACCAACTTTAAAATGATAAGGGCTTGAAAGCCAAGCTGTTAAAGCATCATTGCTGGGGAAAATGCTAAACCCAAACTGCTGGGCCAACACACTCAACTCTTGAGCTGGAACTGGTACAATATAGTATGCCAATTGGACATTTAGGCGATTTGCTTCTTCTGCTATCCAAGTGCCAGTGAACTGGACTATCGCCAAGTTTAATACGATGAATAACCCACACCACGCCCCCAAAAACACGTACTCACGTTTAATTGAGTGTTCTGTAAGCGCAAAGTGAAACATGATAAAGCTGCCATTAATGATTCTGATTAAAGTTTTGTTCAATCTAATACAAAACTCAAGGAGACCTGAATAAGAATCCTAAAAGCTGCTGATCTTGCATGCATTATTTTTAGTGGCTTGGAACGACACTGCACCTTAAAAGCCAAAAACAAAAAAGCCTCGTATCAAACGAGGCTTTTTATGCTGATTCGACAGTCTATCTCAGATAGCGTTTAGAACGGAATATCGTCATCAAAATCGATTGGTGGCTCCATTGGATTGGAAGCACTGCCTTGCTGCTGAGGTGCAAAACCGCCCTGAGGCTGACCACCTTGCGCTGGTGCACTTTGAGACTGGCCACCAAAGTTGTTATTTTGTGGTTGAGGTGCACTTTGTTGAGGTGCTTGTTGCTGAGGAGCAAAGCCACCTTGCTGAGCCACAGGCTGCTGACCATATTGCTGTTGGTTGTTTTGCTGAGGCGCAAAACCACCTTGCTGCTGACCATAGCCACCTTGATTACCACCAGACTGGTATTGACCACCCTGCTCGTTGCGACCGCCTAACATTTGCATTTGGCCACCCATATCAACAACAATCTCTGTGGTGTATTTGTCTTGACCACTCTGATCAGTCCACTTACGTGTTTGCAAACGGCCTTCAATATAAACCTGAGAGCCCTTGCGTAAGTATTCGCCAGCCACTTCAGCTAATTTTCCAAACAACACCACTCTATGCCATTCAGTACGCTCTTGCATCTGGCCTGTATTTTTGTCTTTCCAACTATCAGTGGTAGCAATACTAATATTCGCCACACCATTACCGTTGGGCATATATCGTACTTCAGGATCTTGGCCTAAGTTACCCACCAAGATTACTTTATTCACACCGCGTGCCATGGCACCCTCTCCTCACACAATTACAAGCATTGCTTAGTTATATTCTACAACACGATTGTATAACGATTGCGCTTCGAATTCGACTTCTCATCGCAACCAAGTACCCGTTACGCAGGATATAAAATTTGCTTAGCTTGGTTTAAATCAAATTTACTTTCGTCCACTTTTAGATAAGCGCGATTTTCTTCACTGACAACAGTCGCCTCTAACACGCCCGGTAATGTAACCAGTTTATCAGCAAGTGTTTGTGCATGCTGAGGTTTATCGAGTTCCGTTACAAAGCTCAGCGCCTTACTACGTGGAGGGACTTGCATGCGCCATGCAATAACCAGCCATATTACCCCAATTCCTGCCGCAGCGGCAAATACAGATTGCGTTTCGTAGTTTTGCGCGAGATATCCACCAAGTACACCGCCTAAAAAGGCTCCCAAAAATTGCCCGGAAGAAAATACCCCCATAGCTGAACCTTTTTGTGTAGCAGGCGATATTCTCGATACCAATGCTGGCATTGTTGCTTCTAGGAAGTTAAATGCGATGAAGTACAAAGTCATAGCCAGTGCAATGCCCCACAGGGAATGAGATAGCCAGATAAGCAGAAAAGTACTAATGCTTAACATGGCAATCGCCCCCAAAAAGACCTGCTTTTCTTTTTGCTTCTTGATCGCAACAATCATCATTGGCGCCATCAATACAAAAGCTAATATGAGTACTGGAATATATATTTGCCAATGAGACTGCGCATCCAGACCATCGTCGATCAATTTGGCTGGTAACACCACAAATAGGGTTGTTAGCGTTAAATGTAGCATTAACACCCCAAGGTCAAGACGCAGCAGTTGTGGGTGTTTAATAAGGTTCTTGATATCTGACAAGGAAGCCACCGTATCGCCTTTAGGTGCTTTGTGCACTGCATTTGGCACCACAAATAACACAATCAAGATGCCCACTAAAGCTAAAATCGCAGTTAACCAAAATACCCCTGCAATGCCGAAAGAAGCAGCTACCATAGGACCCACTAACATCGCTACCGCAAAGCTTAACCCGATACACATTCCGATCACGGCCATCACCTTTGGCCGCTGCTCATCACGGCTTAAATCAGATGCCAAAGCAAGTAACGCACTGGCAATCGCCCCCATACCTTGAAGAGCTCTACCTGCGGTTACCCAATATATAGACTCAGCCGTTGCCGCAATCACGGAGCCGACAGCAAAAACAACTAACCCACCTATAATAATAGGTTTACGCCCGTACTTATCCGATAGCCACCCCATTGGTATTTGTAATAGCGCTTGGGTCAAACCATACGCACCTATGGCCAAACCAATCCAAAGCGGTGAAACATCTTCGAAAGAATCACTATAAATCGCCAACACAGGCATGAGCATGAATAACCCGAGCATGCGAAATGCAAAGACACCCGCTAAAGAAAATGCGGCGCGTTTTTCAATTTGGTTCAAAGATTGATTGGACATAAAGCAATGTAAAGTCAAACAGTAAAAAATCGCGAGCTAGTTTAGCAAAAACTCAGTCTAACTGATATTTTTTTAATATCTCGCTTAAACGTCCCGATTTATTTAATGAGCTAAAGGCTTCGCTCAGCTGCTTTAACTGCTTCTCAGAAACACTTTTTTTGCTAAATGCATAGTAGACAGGAGATTGATTGATAATTAAAGGTGCGATTTTGATGGTCATAAAATCAGGGTGATTGGTTGACTGAAAAATGATATTGAATTTTTCCTCCAAAAAGCCAGCAATGCGCCCATGTTTTAGTAAACTTAGCTTAGTTTGGTTGTCGGGAACAAAAATAAATTGAGTGCCTTTGTTTAACTGTTTTTCATACCGCTGTGTGAAGCTAGGGCCATAAAATGCCCCTTGTTGAATAGCCACTGGTACAGGAAGTGAAAATAAGTCTTCCATCGTTTCCACATCAAATGAACGCTCTGCATTCATAGCAAATACGATGGTTTCCATCCGTTGTGGACCGACAAAGTGGGCAAACTTGGTGCGCTCTTCTGTTTGCGTTACACTCAGCACCAAATCAATATTACCTGCTTCAAGCATTTTCAAAGAGCGTCCCCAAGGAATACTCACAAATTTATAGCTACACCCAGCCTCATCAAGTAATGCCTTAGCAAAGTCTACATCCATACCATGCCAACCCTTTTCTTCATCCAAGCGCGATTGTGCGGCGTAATTTTCAAATCGCACCGTCATCTCACACGCCCACACTGGCGACAGAAAAAATAGACTCAAAAGCAAAAAGCGCACACACACAACTCTGTTGCCAATACTCAAAAACAAGTTTAGTTGTTTATTTTTACAAAAGCTTAATTTTGTCTTTGCAATGCGATACCATGCAGGGCTTAATCCAACTCGTTTTGCAATCTACCTCATTTAAGTGAGCCGTCACAGCGCTTAGCACGTAGCAAAGGTAGAATAACCACAGCTTTTATGTATACTGTATGAGTATACAGCTACCCATAATTTAGTTTGCATACCCATTGAATGATCACTTAGCTTCAAATAGTGTCATATAAGGTATACATATCTCAGCGCAGCGGTGAAATATTAAAAAATAAGCGAATGTGATATACACACCCAGATTTGGTTGCAAGCACATGAGATTCACAAAAGGCCACTATGGATAAAATAGAAGTAAGAGGTGCGCGAACGCATAACCTCAAAGACATCTCTTTGACCATCCCAAGAGACAAATTAATCGTCATTACAGGACTATCTGGTTCAGGGAAATCATCGCTCGCTTTCGATACGCTGTACGCTGAAGGGCAAAGGCGCTATGTAGAATCTCTTTCCGCTTATGCCAGACAGTTTTTATCTCTGATGGAGAAGCCTGACGTTGACCATATTGAGGGGCTATCCCCTGCAATTTCTATCGAGCAAAAATCAACATCGCATAACCCGCGCTCAACAGTTGGTACCATTACTGAAATCTATGATTATTTGAGGCTGTTATTCGCCCGCGTTGGAGAACCCCGCTGCCCAACTCACGATCTCCCGCTAAAAGCACAAACTATTAGCCAAATGGTTGATACTGCTCTCGCTCAACCTGAAGGCAGTAAGCTCATGTTACTCGCCCCAGTAGTCAAAAACCGTAAAGGTGAGCATGTTAAGTTACTGGAGCAATTGGCAAGTCAAGGCTTCATACGTGCACGGATCGATGGAGAAGTATGTGATCTGTCAGACCCTCCAACATTAGAACTGCACAAAAAGCATACGATAGAGGTTGTGGTCGACCGGTTTAAAGTCAAAGATGGCTTGCAACAACGATTAGCTGAATCATTTGAAACTGCACTGGATTTGGCGGATGGTATTGCACAAATTGCCAGTATGGATGACCCAGATGCTGAAGACATTATTTTTTCAGCCAATTTTGCCTGTCCAACTTGCGGATACGCAATGGCTGAGTTAGAGCCTCGGCTGTTTTCGTTTAACAACCCAGCTGGTGCTTGCCAAAGCTGTGATGGCCTAGGTGTAAGACAGTATTTCGATCCAAATCGAGTTGTACAGAATCCTGAGCTGAGTCTTGCTGGCGGTGCAATTAAAGGGTGGGACAAGCGCAGTTTTTATTACTTTCAGATGCTAAGCTCTGTCGCAGAGCACTACGAATTTGATTTAGAGCTACCCTTTGGCGAGTTGCCCAAAGCCGCGCAAAAAGTCGTCTTAGAGGGCTCAGGCAAAACCAAAATTGCCTTTAACTATCGCAATGATAGAGGTGATCTGATCACCCGAAATCACGAGTTTGAAGGCGTGTTAAATAATATGAACCGCCGCTATCACGAAACCGAATCTACTTCAGTACGTGAGGAGCTCGCAAAATACCAAACCAGTCAAGCATGCCCAAGCTGTAACGGTTCGCGCCTCAGAGAAGAAGCCAGACACGTCTTTATTGGCGACACGAATCTACCAGTAGTTACAACGATGAGTATTGGTGAAGCATGTCAGTTTTTTGAGTCGTTGACCCTCACGGGCCAAAAAGCGCAAATCGCTGAAAAAGTACTAAAAGAAATTCGCGATAGACTGTCATTTTTAATCAATGTAGGACTCAACTACTTATCACTCGAACGCAGTGCTGACACTTTATCGGGTGGTGAAGCTCAGCGGATCAGGCTGGCCAGCCAAATTGGAGCCGGGCTGGTAGGCGTTATGTATGTACTTGATGAACCGTCAATTGGCCTGCACCAAAGGGATAACGATCGACTGCTTAGCACGCTGACACATTTACGCGATCTCGGAAATACCGTTATTGTCGTTGAACATGATGAAGACGCAATACGCGCCGCGGATCACATCATTGATATAGGCCCAGGGGCAGGCGTTCATGGTGGTCATGTGGTGGCAGAAGGGAGCCGAGAAGACATTATTGCAAACCCAGATTCTCTAACCGGGCAATATTTGGCAGGCAGTAAAGAAATCGCAGTACCAAAAGAGAGACACCAGACAAATGAGAAATGGTTGGAGTTGTTTGGGGCGACTGGCAACAACTTAAAAAATGTCGACTTAAAGATTCCGTTTGGCTTGATGACATGCATTACAGGCGTATCAGGTTCAGGTAAATCAACCCTGATCAACGATACGCTATATAAGCTGGCGCACCGTGCTTTAAACGGCGCTACAGTCTCGGAACCTGCACCGCATAAGGACATTCAAGGCCTGGATCATTTTGATAAAGTTATCGATATTGATCAAAGTCCAATCGGCAGAACACCGCGTTCCAACCCCGCAACTTACACAGGTATCTTTACCGCCATCCGAGAGTTATTTGCAGGTACTCAAGAAGCCCGCTCTCGTGGTTATAAAGTCGGCCGCTTTAGTTTTAACGTTAAAGGTGGTCGCTGTGAGGCTTGTCAGGGTGACGGAGTACTCAAAGTAGAGATGCACTTTTTACCTGACGTCTATGTCCCCTGTGATGTATGTACAGGTAAACGCTATAATAGAGAAACCCTTGAAGTCTTATACAAAGGTAAGAATATCCATGAAGTATTGGAGATGACCGTTGAAGATGCCAGAGAGTTTTTCGATAAAATTCCTGCTATCAATCGCAAACTACAAACACTTATGGACGTTGGTTTGTCATATATCCGACTCGGCCAAGCTGCTACAACACTCTCTGGGGGTGAGGCACAACGAGTCAAATTAGCACGTGAGTTATCCAAACGAGATACAGGTAAAACACTCTACATTTTGGATGAACCAACCACAGGCCTACACTTCCACGATATCCAACAGCTACTAATAGTACTGCATCGACTGCGAGATCATGGCAACACCGTTGTCGTTATCGAGCACAATTTGGATGTCATTAAAACCGCCGATTGGATTGTCGACCTTGGTCCAGAAGGAGGCTCAGGCGGTGGCCAGATTTTGGTGTCTGGTACACCTGAAGAAGTCGCAGAGCACCCTCAATCCCATACTGGTCGTTACCTTAAGCCTATGTTATAAATACTGAGGTGCAGCGGCGCGTACTCGCCGCTGCAACTTGGTTTTAACAGTAGGGATGATAATAACAATGAACCACCCCGCTTGGGTTACAATGAAGCAAGCCGCGATAAAAGTAAGCGCACCATTCGAACGCTTTTGGCATTCACTCAACACACCACAACGACTTTACTTTTCAGCTTTTTTTATTAGCATCTACGCAATAGTATTTGCAAATCAAGACAGTACTGGCTGGGTGAATTTGGTTGCAGTACTTGTTCTGTGTGCCATGACCTATGAATTTTGGCCAAAATTTCTAGTGTTTTGGGAAAGTTTGCCCGGTAAAGCCATTATTTTACTCTTTTATGCCTTCATCGCTAATTACGCATTGGTACAAGCCGCAGGCATGATCAATGACATTACAGGTGTCAGTTCAGATCCTTTACCATATAGCCATAACCTCAGCGTACTTCTATCGCTGCCAACTTGGTTTTTTCTTACCACCATCGTGTTACTGCTGCTATTGCAAATTATTCAGCCGTTATATTTATTAATGCTCATACTGCTTAGGCCATTTGGCTTACACCGTATTTGGCAGCCCACAGATTACAAATTCCCAGTAACCACTGGATTGTTACGCTTTATCTTTAGCCTATTTATACTTGTGCAAGTAGCCAATCTGTTATCGCACACAGGTTTGTCTGGTGGCGTGAATCAGTTTTTCAAAGGGTGGTTTGAGATTATCGCCAATCAACCTATCAATGTGACAACTGCAAATAATGAAGGACCGCAAACTAGCACAGTGAATGTATTAAAGCTTGAGCGTGCAGAACAACAAACCGTATCGGCAGAGCAAGACCCTGACTTTGAAGATTTTAAAATGAGAATTTCTACAGTCAGCGAAAATACGGTTAAGTACGAAACCCACTTAAAACGCATATTGGCACATTTTATTTATGAGTATGAAGCTGACTCACGCTCTCGTTGCGAACATGCACAAGGAACACGAGTGATTGAATTGAATGATTATGAGATTTTACAAATCACCAAACTCGATGACTCCAATACTTTATCAAGCTACCAATACGATGTCCTCCCCTGCATATCCGCAGCGCTAGGACATCAATTTAAAACTCGGGTAATGACCAAATAACCAATACTAGATGGCGCTGTATATACAGCGCTTTATTGCTACTTTACGAGATACTCTGACAATGCAGTTCGCTCACGTTCATCAAGAGATTGCGATGCTTTCGCTGCAAAGTCATAACGTACCATGGTAGTTCGCCCTTCAGCGCAGCACTCTCCGTGCTGCCATGCTTGCTGTAAAATAACAAAGGAGCTATTACCTACTCTTTCAATCATGGTCTTGATCTCCACTTCCTGACCGTAAAATAGCTCTCCTTTAAAAGTGACTTCCACCTTAGCAACAATCAACTTCCAGTTGCGTGGATTTAAATCTGGTGTAAAAATTTTGAAAATAGGTGCCCTTGCCGCTTCAAACCAAACGGGGAGTACGGTATTGTTTATATGGCCTAGCACGTCAGTTTCACTAAAACGTGGCATGATTTTTTCTGTAAGCATAATAATTCTAACAACCTTTGAGGATTGAGATGACTGATTTTATTCGCGTTTATGACAATGCACTCAGTGCAGAGTTTTGCAACAAATTTATGCAAACCTTTGATAAAAGTCCACATTTAGCTCAAGGGCAAACTTCTGGCGGCGTCGACCTTAGCAAAAAAGTCAGCCAAGATTTATATCTCAACAATCATCCTGAATATCAAAATCAATTGCGAGAAATTGAACAAGTCACATCAAAGTATCTATTTCAATACATCGAAGAGCACTTTTTTATGATGCTAGGGGCGTTTGGTCTCAATGTCTACCATCCGCAAACAGGTGAACCAGTAAACCTAACTGTAGAAAACTTTGAAGAAGTAGGTAAGCCCCAACTTCACGTATTAACTCAGCAATTGTTTAGACTCGGCCCCATTCAAGCGCAAAAGTATCCAGTAAATAAAGGCGGCTATCCTTACTGGCACAGTGAGGTATACCCTCAACTTCATCACAATGAAGCGCTACACCGCGTGTTGTTATTTATGTTTTACCTCAATGATGTTGAAGAAGGCGGAGAAACTGAGTTTTTCTATCAAAACAAAAAGCTAGCACCAAAGCAGGGCAGTATGGTGATCGCCCCAAGTTATTTCACCCATACTCACAGAGGCAACATGCCGCGCTCTAATGATAAATATATTCTCACCTCTTGGGTGCTATTTCAAAGAGCCGAGCGTTTATACGGCGCACCGCCTCAACAGGCAACCGCTTAAACGATGATTACCTGCGGCCCTGAGTAAATGCTTGCCAGTCGAGCATCAGGGCTCGAAAATCTTCAAACCCACACCCTGCCATTAAACCATCTTCATCTAATTCTAAAAAATCATCTTCATAGCGAGATAGGTCAACCTCGTTCTGGTACAGCGTGTGCGCTTCGAATAACGCTTCATCTTTTGATAGCGTAAGACGTACTTCTTTGCCTTCTAAGCGTATTTCTTCCTGATCTTGGCCTAACATATCCATTTGTTGCACAAACTGTTTCACATCGGCAATTGCCAGTTCTTCGTTCAACCAACGACCTACCAGCGCATGCTCTTGTGACATACGCACACGATAGCCTGTGATCGGATCTCTAATAAACTGATATTCCATACTACTTTCATTTCTTCTGGATAGTCCCTAATTATATCCTTAACTCACTATAAAAGGGTAATCCGGTTGATAATATAAGCTTCATCAATCCCGTGAAAATATTTGTGTAATTCGTATAATACTGCTCCTGAACACGCAAACAGTAAGCTTATGACACCCGTTGAAATTCTTTTTCCTTTGATCTTTTTAGTACTCACCGGGTTTGTGTGCGGTAAGAGTGGTTTTATTGCAACCAATCAATTGGAAGGGCTTAGGCGCTTTATTTTTTATCTCGCTATTCCTGTATTTTTGTTCTTAAACATGTACCGTGCAGATCTGTCTCAGGTTGCTTCAACTGAGATTATGCTAGCTTTCTATTTACCCGTAGCTACATGCTACTTTTTGATCCTTGCAACAAAGTGGCTCGTTCACCGAGAAGCTTTGAATGATGCAGCTATGTGGGGACTTGGCGGAACCTATTCTAATACGGTTTTGGTTGGCCTTCCGGTGATCATCGCAGCCCTTGGCAACGATGCAGGCGCAATGGTATTTATGATTATTACCTTTCACAGTGCATTGCTGTTTGCGTTGAGCTTTTTGTTCTCAAGTACAGCGCAACAATCTCTAATAACTACACTGAAACCCTTATTTATCAACCCCATTGTGCTAAGTATCAGCTTAGGGTTGGTCTTCAACGCTGTTGAGCTTTCTATTCCTACCTTAATGCAGTCTGGATTAGACTGGTTGGCAAAACCCGCCATTGCAGGTGCACTTTTTGTGCTAGGGGTCAGTTTAGTCCAGTATTCCATCAAACAAGCATGGCAAAGTGCTCTGCTCCTTAGCGCAGCGAAATTAGTGCTTTTACCGATAATGGTATGGGGATTTGCAAATTGGATGGAGTTGCCCGCAGAACATACCGCCGTATTGACTTTAATGGCGGCGTCTCCACTGGGCGTAAACGCATACCTCGTCGCGAGACAGCAACAATGTGCTCAAGCTACGCTGGCCAGTAGCGTGGTGATGTCCACGCTACTAAGTCCTATTACTATGAGTCTCTGGCTATACTGGCTAATCCCGTGAAGAGTACTTTGCTGCGTCAATGATTGCCCAAAGGTGTACGACGGCAGCAATGATAGCGGGCACAACTAAAAACCACAGTGCATAACCACCAACCGTAATAATGGCAAATATAATGGCTGCCAACAAACGGCCTTGAACTAACTGCCCTAAACCAGGAAAAAATACATTACATATTGCCGCAATAACATTACCGCCAGAACCTTGTCCTGCCATAAATACCTCTCTTTGTTGTATGTCTATTCCAAAAACATCAAATTTTGACAGAGTGTACAGAAGCTCCTTGCTTCATTCACTATATTTAATACTAATCACAATATATGCCAACATTTAAATTTTTAAGTATCAACAAGTTAAAAACAAAGAGTTCAAATTAAAGAATTGAGATTAGTCTAATTAACTAACTATTAGTCCTTTTATTAGTTATATTGTTCAATATCACCACTATTGTTTAGCACATTGTTTCATATACACTTCACTATGTGACAAAAAGCCATGCAGGCCTACATAATAACAACAGGACTTTATCCATGCTAAACACCATTACACGGCCACTGAGTCGACTTGTCGAGCGCTATCTGCCAGATCCCTTTGTTTTTGTCATTATACTAACCTTGTTTGTTATGTTTATGGCAACCCTATTCACACCAACCACCCCAATTGAAACCGTACAAATCTGGGGAAGTGGATTGTGGAATTTACTGACATTTGCGATGCAGATGTTACTTGTTTTGATTGCAGGCTTTATGCTGGCAAATACACCCTTTTGTGGCAAGCTGCTCAATAAACTTGCACGCTGTGCCAAATCTCCAAAGCAAGCCATTTTATTAGTCACATTGATCTCGATGATCGCAAGCTGGTTAAACTGGGGCTTTGGCCTCGTGGTCGGCGCACTCTTTGCCAAAGCTCTAGCAAGACACATCAATGTAGACTACCGGGTACTGGTCGCCAGCGCATATTCTGGCTTTATTGTATGGCATGGCGGGCTTGCAGGCTCAGTGCCCCTCACCATTGCATCAGATGGTCACTTTGCTGAGTCACAAATTGGCATTCTAAGCACCGGACAAACCATTTTTTCATACTTCAATTTAATCTTGCTCGGTGCAATGCTGGTGGTGCTACCGCTGCTAAATCGCGCTATGTTACCACCTGAAAAAGAGCAAGTTTTAATTGATAAAACAAAGCTGAAAACATCAGAGCCAGAAAAGACGGCCAATAAATTAACGCCCGCAGAACGGTTAGAGCACACACCGTTACTTGGCAGGGCTATAGGCTTACTAGGCTGTTGCTACTTAGGCTACTATTTTATTGCTACCGGAGGTGGACTAAACCTCAATATCATCATTGCACTCTTTTTGTTCTTAGCAATTCTGTTTCATGGTTCGGCCACCCATATTCTCAACTCTTTGCAAGAGGCAATTAAAGGGGGGGCTGGTATAGTGATCCAGTTTCCATTTTATGCTGGGATCATGGCAATTATGGTTCAAACAGGTCTTGCAGAGCAGATTTCAGCGGGATTCGTCTCAATCAGTGACGCACAAAGCCTGCCCTTTTGGAGCTTTCTGAGTGCAGGCTTAGTAAATATTTTTGTGCCTTCCGGAGGTGGGCAGTGGGCTGTGCAGGCACCAATTGTGATCCCGGCGGCCCAGGCCTTAGAAGCCGATATTGCCCGTGTAGCCATGGCGGTCGCTTGGGGAGATGCGTGGACAAACCTTATCCAACCATTTTGGGCCTTGCCTGTACTCGCAATTGCAGGGCTAAAAGCACGAGATATTATGGGATTTTGCCTGCTACAACTTCTAGTAACAGGCATTATCATTGCGGCTATCTTAACCTTTGTTTAGCTAGACAAAATTTTCACAGGCAGGCTCAGGATCACATTGTCTGAGTCTGCAAAATGCCACATCACGGCAATATGCCCGACAGCGACGAGCGCATACAATACCGCGGAAACAACCTGTCCATATCGGTCTAAGGGCAGCAAATGGGTTTGATGGCGCGTGCGCCACTCCAATAAAATTTCAATGCTGCCAATAAAGATGAAAAATGCCAACAACATCAAACCAAAACTAAAGCTGATCCAAAGCCCTAGCCCTAACCCTGCAAGGCAAGCGAGTAAGCCTACCCAAGAACGCATTGAAAAACTGATACTTTTAAGTACATGCCCGCCATCCAGCGGCAAAATAGGTAATAAATTAAACAAATTTAACAATGCACTGAGTACCGCAACACCTGCGAATATTTCAGCACCGGTCGCATAATAGAGCACCACGCCCAGCACCGATGTAAACAAACCAAATGCGGGTCCCATCAGAGAAATAATGACATCCTGCCAACGAGTGGTCATCTTATCTTCGCTCATAGCTAGGCCACCAACGAAAGGGATCAGATAAAAGCCTTTGGTTTTCAATCCAAAGTATTTCATAGCGCGCACATGCCCATATTCATGTACCACAAGACAAGCCACCAACATCAAAGCAAATTGCCAAGAAAAAAGCCACGCATACCCGGCTACAGATGCGCCAATCAATGCCGCTTTGACTACTTTGGCACTTTTAAATAACTTAAAACCCAGTGCCGCTAAGCCCAACCAGTTGCCCCGTCGCTCTTCTATAGCATGAGGTACTTCAATCCATTGCCACGGTGATTGATCAATTGATACCGCCAGCGCATTAGTGTGTAACTGTGTAGTATCCAACATCAATATATGTGTCCCTAAGTCCACACTAAACTGATGTTCGCTGTGCTCTTCAATAGGGACTGACTGCTGCTCTTTATACACCTGTACCACCGTATGCTGACTCACCATAATAGATATAGCCATACCACTGATAGGAAGCTCAATTCTTGTCATCGTATTCACTACTTCGCAAAATTTTCACTATTATCCTCAATTCATAGTCTCTATTGAAGAGACAATGAGTGAATTCTTACCAAGTTGTACTACGCTTAGGATGTCGAATTCAGCCGAGTCTTTCGACCTCTTTGAAATGTTTTTGTCATTTAATAAATGATATTAAAGAGATTAGAGCAGTCTAACTTTAACAAGCACATAGAGACAGTCAGCCCTAGGGACAGGAAATTATGAACAATCGTAGCCGACGTATACTTGTTGTAGATGATTCTCACGCGATCCTTGTAGTGATGCAAGCCATTCTATCTGAACTCGATATTGAGCACGTCACCGCCGTAGACAGCGCAGCGAAAGCTCTAGAAAAAATACGTCAGTCCCCCTACCCTTACGATGCCATCTTCACCGATCTCAACATGCCTGAAATGGATGGTATGGAGTTTATTCGCCATTTAGGTGAAATACATTATCCCGGTGGGATCATTATCATTTCAGAGATGGAAAATCGCATCATTGATTTAGCGGCCAATTTGGCGCGCCAACACTGTACACACTTAATTGGCAATATCGCAAAGCCTGTACAGCTTATTGACGTTGAAAGAAACTTAAAAAAATTAGACAGCTTTGTCGGAACAGAAGAAGAGTATGAACAGCCCATCACTGAAGAAAAGCTGTTAGAGGCAATTAGCCAGCATGAGATCACACCTTTTTATCAACCCAAGGTGCACCGCGGTACCAAACAAATTAAAAGTATTGAGGTACTCGCTCGTATTGTGTCAAAAGAGCATGGTCAGGTCATGTTGCCAAAACGCTTTATTGGCGTTGCAGAGGATCTTGATTTGATAAACCTGCTTACGTTTCAACTTTTTGAAAAAGCGGCAACCGAGTTTCAACTCATCAGAAATGAATTAAATTACCCGTTCAAATTGGCCTTTAATCTTTCACCCATTCAACTTAATGATACCAGCTGCCCAGATAAGCTTGCGCTAATTTTGGAGCTTAACCGTTTAAAACCTCAAGAGGTCATTGTCGAAATCACCGAGCATCAGCCTATTGTTACCAGTTTACAATTGGAAACCATCAATCGCTTACGGTTACGTGGCTTTGATCTTGCCCTTGATGACTTTGGCACTGGGTTTACTAATATCCACCAGCTGAAAACGCTGCCATTTACAGAAATTAAAATTGACCGCTCTTTGATCACCTATATCGAATCAGATCGATTTTCACAAGTTTTGGTCGATAGTTTGATAGACATAGCTCAAAATGAGCAACTCGATATTGTTGCAGAAGGTATTGAACGCATTGAAGAGCTTCAATACTTAGAAAGGTATAAATTCAGCCTGCTCATGCAGGGCTATTTGATCAGCCGACCAAAAGCCCTCTCTGAATTTGTGCGCTGGATACACTCATGGGAAAGAATGATTAACTCAAACCCTTAGCTTTCCAGCGCAGTCCGTCTGAGGCTACTTCTTATCTTGTCCTTCTGGCTCATTTTCAGTGACAATTAAATGGCTGTGATTGTCTATACGTTGTTGCCACTTTTGTTTCGCTGCCGCTTGCATATCGCTGGTTTGCTCTCGTTCATCGACGATGTCCATGCCCATCAGAGACTCCAATAAGTCTTCCAACGTGACGATGCCTTGAATATCTCCATATTCGTCGACAACCAAGGCAATATGAATACGCTTTTCTAACAGGGTTTGAAATAAAGTCGGGGCAGCCAAGGTTTCTGGCACGGTGTACAGTGGTTTCATCAGCTTGCTGATCTTGTAATCTTCACCAAGACGGTGATAAGCCAACATAATGTCATTTTTGTGCACGAAACCAACAATATCATCGCTGTTTTGGTCAAATACCAGCACGCGAGAGAAAGACACAGAACCGTGATCAGCAAGATAGTCATGCACCGTCATATCTTTATGCACTTTAAATAGCACCGTTCTTGGTGTCATTAAGTTTTCTAGCTTTGCATGTCTAAACTGAAGCAGGCTGCGTATGGTTGCCGATTCCTCAGCTTGTAAGGCGCCTGCTTGAGAACCCATTTCCGCCATGGCCTCAATTTCCTGACGAATATAAATAGACTCATCACCTTTTTTACCAATAAGCTTGGTTAACTGATCAGACATCCACACAAATGGCTTCAATAGGCGCACCATCCACACCAAAGCAAAACTCACGCTAGGCGTGAGCCCGCGCCAGTAGGTTGCACCTAACGTTTTTGGAATAATTTCAGACAGTACGAGTACCAATAACGTCATCACCGCTGATGCCATTCCGACCGCCGCATCTCCAAATACAACGGCAGCTTGTGCACCAACCCCCGCCGCACCTGCGGTATGGGCAACCGTATTAAGCGTCAATATAGCTGCTAGCGGTTTATCAATATTGTCTTTCAACTTTTGCACACGTGATGCCAAAGTTGGGTTTTGTTGCTTCATCATCCCAACATGGCTAGGCGTGATACTCAATAGTACCGCCTCCATAACCGAGCATAAAAAAGAAATCGCGATAGCTAAAAACATGTAGCTAATTAACAAAAACAAGGTCTACTCCTCACGTAACAACCGTTCTCTTATATCTTAGCTGTACAGCACTTAATCGCACAGCCCATAGTAATCTTTATGAATATGTTATATTAACGCATATTATTTACCTACAATAGGCGCATACTATGAAATTTAAGTCAGCGGTAACTTTACTATTTTCCGCAATAGCTACGCAACTCAGCGCAGCGCCAATCGATAGCCAACACATTCAGTTTATTGGCCCAATTGGTCAAAACATTCAAACTAAACCGCACCATACCGGCCACCAAACAGCAATTGTTAACACGCTCGTTAGCAAATTAAGTGAAAACAATAGCTCTTTAGAAGTCTTTGGCGAGGAGATCAAGTGGCAACCACTGTCTGACGTCAATGCATTAACGATGGGTGGCCTACAGGCACTAAAACTTGAGTTTTCTGCAACGCGCTTTGTACAAGGTAAACTGAACCTGACTGGTATAGAGAAGGCCCATGTCTTTTTGAATGGTCAACAACTTGAAGGCAAAGAGAGTTATTCATTGAACGCCGTCACTGGCGATCACCAACTGTTAATTGTCGCCGAGCAAGTCAGTGATTGGAAAAAAGTGGTCATCGACTATACCCCAAATGCTGAGCATGACACGCTGGTATTTACCCAGAAAAGTACCAAAGCGTTATCCGCAAAACAGCTCTTCGACTCTCCGACCATCAGCGCAATTTCACTGTCTCCTGATGCAAACTACTACGTTGCGACCAAACAGCAATATCAAGACAATAAAGGTAACTCTGCACTACGTGATACCGTACTTTATAACGAAGACGGTGAAGTCGTTTATCGTTTAAATGGCGTTAATGCAAATGGGGTTAGTTGGAGAGAAGATTCTAAAGCAGTGATCTTTGTTCAAAACAACCAGCTTAAAACACTCGATATCAAAACCCTTAAAGAAACAGTCATCGCTGAAGATTTAACCGGTGCAAGTGGGTTCAAGTTCTTTGATAACAATACTTTGATCTTCTCTTGGACTAAAACAGCGCCTAAAGGCGATAAGATAGTTAAACACTACAAAGGCCTAGAAGATCGCTGGTCTTATGCACGCAATATCAGCCAAGTATATTTAATGGACATCAGCACAGGCCTAATTCAGGCAGTGACTGAACATGACCTTAGCCATTCTCTTGAAGATTTCGACGCTAAAAATAAGCGCATCCTCGCTACTCGCTCACCACAGCACTACGATGCACCATATCATGGCATAACTGAGTTGGTAGAGTTTGACCTAACAAACAATAGCAGTAAAGTTTTAGGCCAGTACGGGACATTCAATGATGCGCGTTATGGTAATGATGGCATCTATGTCACAGCTGGCGCAGAGTTCGGCAACGGAGCTGGTCGTACACTCGCCCAAGGTGTACTAGCCAACAACTACGACACACAGTTGTTTTGGATGAATACACAAGGCAAAGAAATTAAAGCCCTAAGTAAGCAATTTGACCCTTCGATTGATTCATTCAAGGTATTAAATAACGGTGATTTAGTGCTTAGAGCGACTGATGAAGATCGCAAGAAGCTATATTTATTCGATGAGAGCAAAAATAAATTTAAGCCACTTAAAACTAAATTAGACGTTGTAGAAAGATACAGTGTTGCCGACAAGCGCAGCCCTATTATTATTGCCACTGGAACAACGGCGTCAACGCCACAAAAGCTGGTTCAACTCAGTGCAAAGAGCAACCGTGCCAGCACGCTGTGGGATTCAAAACCTCTAGCGTACAAAAATGCAGAAATAGCCGCACTGGAAGAGTTTAACTTTACCAATTCCGCAGGGACTGAAATCAAAGGCCGCGTATATATCCCACACGGTTTAGATAAAAACAAAAAACACCCTGCACTGATTTATTATTACGGTGGTACATCGCCAGTTTCACGCGGTTTTACAGGCCGTTACCCATTTAACTTTTGGGCAACTAATGGCTACGTTGTCTATGTGTTGCAACCATCAGGCGCAACAGGGTTTGGTCAAGAATTCTCGGCAAAACATGTCAATGATTGGGGCAACCGCGCAGCTGACGATATCATTGAAGGCACTAATGCATTCTTAAGTGCGTACCAGTTTGTCGATAAGGACCGTTTAGGTAATTTAGGCGCATCTTATGGTGGCTTCATGACAATGACATTGGCCACCAAAACAGATATGTTTAGCGCTTCAATTTCACACGCGGGGATCTCTAACTTAACTTCATACTGGGGTCATGGCTGGTGGGGGTATTTATACTCGTCTGAGGCATCTAAGCATAGCTACCCGTGGAATAACAGCAAGCTGTACAGTCAGCAAAGTCCTGTGTTCAATGCCGATAAAGTTAAAACCCCTCTGCTACTAGTTCATGGCGATGCCGATGTGAACGTACCAGTTGGAGAAAGCCACATTATGTACACCGCCTTAAAAATGCTGAATCAAGACGTCGAGCTGATCGAATATAAAGGTGCTGATCACCAAATATTTGCCAGAGATCGTCGTTTCCAATGGTGGGATACAATGCTTGCTTATTTCGATAAGCACCTAAAAGACGAGCCACAATGGTGGCAACACATGTATGGTAAATAAAACCTTGTAGCAGCACTTTAGTGCTGCTATTTTTTTATGTGCAAGTAATAAAAAGCTAGAACTATTTCATGATTTTTAAAAAGTGACCAAATAGCGTACTAATTACTGTCGCTTTTCATTAGAGTTTTTATATAAAAATAGATAACTTAGGGTTCTCAGCCGAGAATTCTCGGTGCTAAGATTAAGATTAATTGTTGAATAAGTTTCGAGACCATGAGCATAAACGTATTATTAGTCGAGGACGATGAGTTACTGGCTAAAAGAGTTGAAAGTCACTTTGCACAAACGGAGTTTCAAATCACCGTTGATAATACCGGTGCTCGGACCCTAGAGCACGTGCAGGAGCAAGCCCAGACAGGCACTCCTTTTATGATGGCTATCATAGATATTGTATTGCCTGCCACTGATGGATTGCAGCTAGCTAAGGAACTTAATACATTAACCGATCTCGGTGTGATAATGCTGTCGAGTCGCGACTCTCAAGCTGACCGTATCGCTGGACTTGCACAAGGTGCAGATGATTACGTCTGTAAACCAGTTGATTTATTGGAGCTTGAGCTGCGTATGCGCGCGCTATACAAACGTTTAGCAGGCGCTCGCAACGAAGATGAATCAGAAGAATTCATCGAATATGCTGATTTTAAATTGCACCCAGATAACCGCACTTTAATAAACCCAAATGGTGATGAAGCCAGATTAACTGAAGCAGAACACAAGGTTTTGATCTGCTTAATTGCCAATGCGGGCAAAGCGACATCGCGCGCTAAAATTTCAGAAGATATCGGCCAGCCAGATTGGAGCCCAAGCGATCGCACAGTTGATGTATTAATAGGCCGATTGCGTAAAAAGCTCGGTGATGAAAAAGACCAAAAACGCATTGTCACAGTCCGTGGCAAAGGGTACATGCTTTCTGCTTAACGAGTTAGCTGGGCAAGTAAGCGTTCAAATGCGCGGTAACTAAGTGCTTCTTTAATATCTGACAGCGCGATATTATCGCGCTTGCTGAGATCAGCTATCGTTCTTGCAACTTTGACTACTCGATGATAAGAGCGCGGCGATAAATGCAGCTTTTCTGTAGCATTCGCTAAATATTCGGCCACGCACTGCGTTAAACCACAATATTTATCCAGCTCTTTACTAGATAGCAAGGCATTCTCTTTACCTTGACGATGTATTGCAACTAGCCGTGCGCTTTCAACACGCGTGCGGATAGAGGCACTGCTTTCAGATTCAATACCCGACTGCAACTCCGCGGTACTCAACCTCGGTAATTCAATTTGAAGATCAATTCTGTCCACAAATGGACCCGACACCTTACTGAGATAACGTAACACTTGCTCGGGAGTGGAACGCTTGTCATGGTGACATCCTGTTGGGCTCGGATTGAGCGCCGCGATTAGTTGAAATCGAGCTGGAAAATCAACCTGTTGTGCCGCCCGGGAGATATTCACTGTGCCTGTTTCCATCGGTTCCCTAAGAGAATCTAGCACCTTGCGTTCATATTCAGGAAGCTCATCCAAAAAAAGAATTCCATTGTGTGCAAGAGAGATCTCCCCAGGCCTAGGTGTCGAAGAGCCACCAACTAATGCCACGGCTGAACATGTGTGATGCGGGGAGCGAAATGGACGTTGTCGCCATTTATGAGGATCAATTTCTTTGCCTATTAACGAATATACTGCTGCCGTTTCCAATGCTTGTTTCAATTGCATTGGCGGCATAATCGTTGGCATGCGCTGGGCCAGCATCGATTTGCCTGTCCCTGGAGGGCCTAAAAACAATACATTATGTGCCCCTGCAGCGGCTATTTCTAGTACCCTTTTAGCTACGGCTTGGCCTTTCACTTCACTCATATCCACATGAGCATTCAATTGTGCCTCTTCAGAGTAAGACATCGCCTCGTCAAAAGGCAGTGCATTTTGCCCACCTAAATCAGCCCAAACATCCCGCAAGCTCACGACGGATTTACGAACGCCACTGGATACTAAACTCGCCATCATTTGATTGGGTTTTGGAATGTAACAACAACGCCCAGCAGCTGCTGCCGCCATCAATGCAGGGATCACCGCAGTTACTTCGCGAACTTCGCCCGTAAGCGCTAACTCCCCATAAAACTCATAGTCGCCTATTTGGCGATTTTGCACTTGTCCAGAAGCCAATAAAATCCCCACCGCAATGGCTAAATCGTAGCGTCCACCTTGTTTAGGTAAGTCTGCTGGCGCCAAATTGACCGTAATACGCTGCTCTGGAAATAAAAAGTGGCAATGTGCTAAAGCACAGCGAACACGTTCCTTAGACTCTTTTACCGACGCTTCTGGCAAACCAACAATATTGAATGCCGGTAAACCATTGCTTAAATGTACTTCTACTGTCACAAGCGGCGCATTAACACCAACTTGTGCACGTGTATAAGTTTTTGCTAATGACATCCGTTGTCCTAGTTTATCTCAATGCACGGAGCCTATGACCCGTTGAATTCGATTTGGTTTGACGCAGTTTCACGCTGCGCTGAATGGTTAGCTAATCCTTGTATTTAAATACATGCAATACAAGATGCCAACGTATCGCTGCTAAGCGCAATAATAAAATAGATAACATCGACACCACCATGGTAATTTCAAGAGACACACCAAGGTGTGTTAGCTGCGTATACACAACGCCCCCTAAAATACAGGTGATGGCATATAGCTCCCCTTTTAACAACATTGGCATTTCATCCGCCAAAACATCTCGGATCACCCCACCAAAGCAACCAGTCAGCACGCCCATAATAATCACAGTGGTGTCAGGCATATCTAGACTCATGGCTTTTTGCATGCCCATAACCGCAAAAAATGCGAGACCAAATGCATCAGCCATCAATAACCGCTGTTTAGGCACCGTCTTTTGACGATTAAGCCACCATATGCAAAGCAGTACAGCGCTAATAATAGCCACAAAATAACTACTATCATGCAACCAAAACACGGGGGTATCCAAAATTATATCTCGCATAGTACCGCCCCCAATCCCAGTCACTGTGGCCAACACCACAACGCCAAAACCATCCATATGCTTACGGTGCGCCAACAAAGTACCTGAAATTGCAAAGACCATAACACCCAACAAATCAAACCAGTGATACAGTTCTGTCATACATATTATTCATCGATAGAGTAAATTCTAAATGTTAACTGACATCTCTGATTGGCGCCAAATATTATTACTTTGTATGCAAGTATGATTTATATTTATACAGCATCCTTGCGTATCGCTCTTATCTTCGCTCTCCATCGCGTCGATCGAATCTAAAATGGGTCACCCATTTACGGACAGTTTGGCCACCCTCCCGTTCCCATACAATTCACCCCAAAACTGGTTCAAATAAACATAAAAAATAGGGAAGAGCGATACTCTTAGCAAGCGCGTGTTACATTTCTTTATATGAAACAAAAGAATATAAAACAGCCTTTCAAGGTGTTAACACACCTTCGCTTACTGGCGAACAAAGTATCAGGTGAATTGAGAATATTTCTTGCCACACAAGGTTAAAACAAATCCAAATAAATAATTAAATTAATAAGTTACAACAAGAGTAAAGGCGTGTGGTGGTGAAATTAAATTATTAATTTAAAGTTTATTTTTGGTTAAAATAAAGGATTGAAAAGAGATAGCAGGAAGCTGGTGCTTCCTGCAACGCGCACTCTATTCATCTCCTGAATAAAATAGCGCCACGGGCTCTGAGTAATTAGGCACATCATCGTAACTAAAAACTGCGTAATACTTGCTTAGCTTGGCGTTGCCAAAGTTGTCCAAAGTGTAGTCATCTTTTCCACCGTATAATTTCACACCATCAAAGGGAGAGCGAGGCGGGTGAAAGCGATTTCGCACCACGAAGCACCCAACAAAGTCCTCATCCTCAGGGTTTTCCCAAGTCAGCTTAACAACGCCACCTTCAATTTGTGCAGCCAAATTTTGGGGTGCTTTTAATGCATTTTTTCGCCGCTCTATATAATGTATTTTTAATTGGGCAGGGTGTTGATCTTGGCATGCAGCCCAGTTTACCAATGCGTTAGTCGCTTGAGACTCCGAGGTTGCACGAATAATGAAATAAAAGGGCGTATGTGCCTGATGCAAACGTTCTAAGGCCTGTAAGCTATAACTATCAAAGATAAAGTGGTGTTCAGCGCGTTCACGCAGCTGTTCGTTACTGACTTCATAGCCTATATATTCTATTTTTTGCCTTTGTTTAACCGCTTGAAAATCCACATCTTGTAATTCCACTAGCTCAATGGTGAAACGTACATCTTTAGCACTGGCAATGCTGTTGCTACTTCGCAGCGTCAAACAGGCTTGGGTAAAAACCGTTTTATCTACAGGGAGATCGGCATTAAGCGCAAAAGCCATTTGACCATATACAATTTCTCCTTGCTCATCAAAGCCTGAAGCCAGCCTATCGGCAACCACCGCGTTTTTGTAGATGGTATTGCACCTTGTTGGACTTAACGACAATTGTTGCTCTGGGACCTGATAAACGAGCTCTAGGTTTGGACGGTAATGTAACCCGCTACCAAAAGGTCCATAACCTATATCAAATTGCATCACCTGAGAGTCGTTACCTATCGGTAACGCTTTAGGACCCTGCAAACGCAGTAACAAGCGGTTTTGTGCTATCAATGAATTCAGCAGCGCGCGCTCCACACCATTGAGTTGCCATTTCATCCAAATCCCTTGTGTCATTTTATCTGACTCAAATGTTTGCCCGAGCGTATGCAAGGGCTTTGCTTCACTCACAGCTTGATAGTCATAGATATCAGTCAGGCTATCGGGGTCAATAATGGAGACTGACCACTCACCGTATTTTTCAATTTTTGCGGCAACGCGATTCATCGGATAAAGAGAAAATTCAGCCCGTTCAATGTTGGCACCGCTCGGTAAGCTGCTCAAATCAAATTGCACCAGACCAAGACTCACTCCCCGCTTTTTATCCACACCAATAAACATTGAGTTATAACCAAAATGCTCTTTGTTTTTCGAGGTAAAATTCTCTGATAAATAGCCTACATACTCTTTTGCTGGAAACAAAGTACGTGCACTTTGGTGTCTCGCCAAATGCGTTTTCAATCTTAACTCAGGGCTAAAAGGCGACTTGATCTTGGTGACCTTATCCACTGCACGAATATTGTAAAAGTAGCTTTGCCCACTGCGTAACTGAGAATCACGAAATGACAGCGATTTGGTGATGGCAATTAAGCTCTCTTCACCACAGGGGCTTTTATTACTCTCGCTACGATATAACTCAAAATATATGTCATCTCGATTTTCATACTGCCACTCCAGCTCTACCCCTTCATGATCGACCGCTTTGATAGTAAAATCAGCCACACGTAGCGGGGCCAGAGGTGAATAGTTAATTGCCTCACCAAGTGCATGCAAAATTGCAGGAATGTTCTCTGCCACGCTTTCTGACATATTCTTCATATAGTCAGGTATGTTTCTAGTGCCCACCTCTACAACAGTCGCAATAATCCCTTTGCGATAGTAATACTCTCTGCCACTGCCATGTATTAGTTGAGCTGGTGGCTTGCCACGATGAATGCCATACTGCCTGCCAGTGACTTTTTTTATCTCATGGTTCATGTTGGCACACAAGATGTTTAAGTCAGCCCCTTCAACCTCAACTTCATGGTTAAACTTATGCGCTGGGAAAAAAACATTGCCTTGCGAGTGGTAGTCTAACGCGATACGAATATTCTCATGCTGTTCTACAAAGTCACGGATAGCACAAGTTTCAGGCTCTGAAAAAGCATGAGGGCCCCCATAGGTGTTTGAACCTGTGTTTTGATTACGCATAAATTTGGCATCAAAATTACGATTAAGATCGACACCAAATGTACCATCTCCATTGTTGCGACGATTCTTGCGCCAAAATGAAAAGTGATTGCGAGAATACTCAAACCCATCGGGGTTCAAACAGGGCACCATATACAATGTGTTGCGTGTCAGCGCTGTTTGTAGCTTTGGGTTGAAGCGGTAATTTTCTGTCACATATTGAATAAATTTAAGTGCCAATTCATTGCCGATCCACTCCCTCGCATGAATCGAACCTGTATACAGTAAGGCTGGTTTATCATCGGCATAAGTCACATCTAAAGAAACCGTTACCAACATGATTGGACGTCCCTCCCATGTTTTACCGATACTTTGCAGCCGAATTAAATGGGGATGTTCATTCATTGCACTTTGTAGCGCATCTATCGTATCTTGATAGGAAGCATATTGAATTTTCATAGCACAGATTTACTCATTGGACGAAATGAGGCGACAGTTAACGCTGTCGCCATGTGGAACAATCGATATAAAAACCAGAGAATTTACCCAGCATGGTTTTGCCAGTGCTCAACAATTTTTTCGAGCTTTTTTTCCTTGAGGTTTTTAACCACGCAGAGCTTTGTCGGATCGGTATTTAATGCCTCCACAACACCATGGGCACCAAATGTAGTCATGATATCTTCAACCATTTTTTCACCGATACCACGCACTTGGTTTAACAGCGCCCTCACCTGCGCTTCGTCAAACTGTGGTGCTTCATAGTTATTGAGATCCTCAGCAACTTCGTCACTGGCAGGGATAGGTTGCATGGCTTTTGCGTCAACTGCTTTCGCGCCGAGTACAAAGTTATCTTGGAGATTCCACACTTCACTTGGCCACTCTTCGCCAAATTTAAACTCAGTATCTAAAATGGGAAAAGCTAGCTCATCAAATGCGCGGAACAACTCGCCACTATCTTGACTAGGGGTATACTGAGAAAACCCAATATGACGCATAGTACGTAATAAACGAGAATCTATTTTGCCTAACTCTTCCCAGTTGTATAACGGGATATTGGGTTTTTTAAAGTAACCACTGGAGAGCAACCACATTAAATATTGCCCGATCCAATCACGGATATACGGAAATGCAGCAAATGCGGTTGCACACTCTAAGATCCGCAACTTACCATCCTTCCCAAGTGCAATGTCACACGCCCAATACTCTGCATTTGCAGCTTTGGAGGCAGCCGTTGCCAGTTTTAACACTGATTTGGGTACCGCTTGGTAATCCATGCTGCCACCTTGGCTGGTATTAGTCAGCCATTCCCCTTCTGGCGGACGGCGCCAAAACGCACAAACTGGCTTGTGCCCGATTAACATCACTCGGATATCTGCTTCCATGGGTACAAAGTCTTGAATATAAAGCGGGTAGTATTTCTTTTCGCTCAGTAGAGCCTGAGCCTCTTGTGCATTGTCGACCTTGTGCACAAAATACCCGCCATAGTTCGAAGGCCCATAAGAGCGCTTGATGATCTTTGGATATTGAGCATTGGCAAGATATTGCTGCGCTCTATCAGGGATATAAAATATTTCTGTGTGAGGAGCCGGTAACTTATATTTGCGACAAAAGTGAGTCACATTTTCCTTTGATTTATTAGAAAACTGACTATCCAGAGAGGGTAAAAATCGCACTTCTGGCAGCGCTCTTGCGATCTCTCTAAATGTCTCATACGCCGTCGCGGGAATATTACCGATTAACACGTCAATTTTTTTACGCTTCACTTCAGCGATAAAGCGCGCTTTATCGTTGCCCCAGTGATAAACCACAGTTTCAATTTTGTCTGGCCAACCTTTAAAATTAGACTTGTCGAAAAAGCGCAGGACATAGTCTAGATACAGCAGTCCAATTTTTGGTAATTGCGTTTTGTTTGTCATGAGATTAGGCCACCTTGGCTGATTGGAATGAAGTTTTGTTGGCAACCGTTTTTTCGATCAAACCAACCATTGCTTGGATCTTTGCTTGATTGAATGTAAGCCCAAGCTGCTCTTGTTCCGGGGTTGCAAACGCAGGAATGGTATTGACCTCCAAAACTACATATTGCTCTTTTTCGCGGTCATAAATCAGATCCACACCCGCTATTTCAAGCCCTAAGGCGTTGGTCGCTTTCAGCGCTAGCTCTATCACTTCATCATTGGCTTCTCGGACGAAAACACTGCCGCCGCTGGTTACATTGGTTTTCCAATCATCCTTCGGGGCCTTTCTGCCATAACACCCAACAAACTGCCCATCGACAATGTCAACTCGGTAATCGGTATTGTCATAGTTAATAAAGCGTTCAACGTAAAAGTAACGAAGATCTGTTCGAGTTAAAAACGGCAAAATCATATCTAACGCTTGTTCACCTTCGATCTTTACAATGCCCACACCACCCCACCCATCTGTCGGCTTATAAACTAACTTGCCACCAAAATCATGCAGTGCAGCACGCAGGCCATCCATATCATTTTTATGACATAGGCGATAATCCGGTGTACAGATCCCATGGCTATTGAGTAAATGAGATGTACGAAACTTATCTTCCGCTAAAGCAAACGCACGATAGTTGTTAAGAGTTGGTACGGTTTCATTCAGTGTTTCATAGAGGTAAAGCTGATATTGCGTTTGTTGTCCTGCGTTGTAGCTTAGAAAGGCGTCCAACTGCTCCATTGCAACACCATTGCACTCGATGCCGCCATCTCGCGCTCTGGCGTCACGTAAATTGAGGCCCGTACTCGCTAAGATCCCGCGCTCTGCCAACGCGTGAACCAACTGTTGTTCAATTTCTTTTCCCCCGCCATTTTCGTACATCCAAATCCCGACATGAGGCGCCCGCGATACGGCTGTCATAAAGTATCTCCTTGGTTAAAAATTAGGTGCTGAAATAGAGCAATGTTTTACTAGTTAAGACCATCTGTATGACAAATTTTTGATCCTTTTAATGATCTAAAAACTGTTCATAAAAGCTTCACCGAACTGCAACTGAAAAGCGCCACGATGAGCCAAACCTTCACAGGGAGAAGATTAGGATGAATCTGGACTATGCAGAATTAGCAGACTTAATACGCTGCAACTCGCACAGTAAAAACAAAGCCGGAGTGGATAGACACGGTGAGCAAATGATTGCTTTGGCAGAGCCTTTAGGGTTTTCACTTACCCGCTATCAACGAGAGCTGATCGGCGATCACTTGCTGTTTCGCTCCGCACGTAACACAGGAAAACGGGTATTGCTGCTGGGCCATTTAGATACGGTGTTTCCAGACGGGTCATTCACTGAGTTTCACGAGGATGAGAACTATGTTTATGGTCCCGGCGTATGTGACATGAAAGGCGGAAATTGGGTTGCACTCAATGTACTGAGACAGTTGAAGCAGCAATTTGGTCAGCTGCTGAACATAGATTGGTTATTAGTCAGTGACGAAGAAATTGGCAGTGATGATAGTCAGGCACTGACGACGAAAATAGCCAAGCAATACGATGCATGTTTTGTATTTGAAGCCGCCGGTAAATCCCATGAGTTGGTCGTCGCGCGAAAAGGGATTGCCACTTATCACATCACAGTCACCGGCAAACCAGCACATGCAGGCAACCATTATCGAGACGGAATTGACGCTAACTTTGCCATGGCAAACATGTTACTAGAAATGACTTCGCTCACAGATCTCAAAGCGGGCAGCACAGTAAACGTTGGCAAAGTACAAGGTGGGATCGGTGCCAATACTATTTCTGGCAAGGCAACATTACAAGTTGAAGCACGTTTTACCAATCAAGCTGAACAGCAAAGGTTGCTAGAAGGCATAGAAAACATCTGTATGGCTATTGAAATCACAGGCGTAGAGGTGGACATACAAGGAGGCTTGCAACGTGGCGTCATGGCACCAACGTCAGCACAGCAAACCTTACTTGATCAAATCAACGAGATCTTAGGTGAGGAACAACCGATTGAGCACCGAGGCGGTGTATCCGATGCCAATACGGCTGCTGCGACTGGTACACCGACTTTGGATGGCTTCGGCCCATATGGTGACGGCGATCACACCCGCAATGAGCGCGCACTCAAACGTAGCTTTGAGCTTCGCATCGCACAGATGACGGCGATCCTCTCACAATTATGTTATCGCACACAGGCTGCTGAATCTGCCGTATACCAAGCATAACAATCATTTTGGTCAGCGTTGGCACTTAGTACAATAAACAGTGCTACGCTGCCCTAAACGGATCTCTTGTAAGGTCGTTTCACAACGTACACACGGCTCACCTTTTCGGCCATAAACCAATAACTCCTGAGCAAAGTAACCCGGCTTTCCATCACTTTGTGCAAAATCTTTTAAAGTCGTCCCACCTTGCTCAATCGCTGCGGCTAAGGTGTCTTTAATTATTGGCGTGAGTTTTTGATAACGCGCTAAAGATATTTTGCCAGCTTCACGTTTAGGGTGTATCCCGGCTTTAAACAATGACTCATTGGCGTAAATATTACCCACCCCCACGACCACATGGTTGTCCATGATAAACTGCTTTACTGCAACCTTTTTTCCACGACTGGCTTGATACAAATGTTTGGCATCAAATAGATCGGTCAGGGGTTCGGGGCCTAGTTTAGCGAACACGCTGTGCTGCTGCTGTGGGTTTTGCCATAAAAAAGCACCAAAGCGACGCGGATCGTTCAGACGTAGCGCCAACCCGTTGGCAAACACAAGTTCAATATGGTCGTGCTTCTTTAACGGTTCACTTTGACACACGACACGCAAATTACCTGACATGCCCAAATGCAAAATTGCAGTCCCTACATCACTTTCCAGCAGTAAATATTTGGCCCTACGCTTCACAGCTGTAATTACAGTGTTTTCCAATAATGAGACCTCTTCTGGCACAGGCCAGCGCAGTCGACCATTATGGATACGAACATGATTAACAACTTGCCCTTTGACATGAGGTTCTATACCCATGCGACTTACTTCTACTTCAGGTAATTCTGGCATAACTATATATCTATCGGTTTAAATAATTGTTTAGCTTGGTCTGCGCTCAGTTCCAACCAATGCTGTTGACGTTGAGCAAACAACAGATATGTGTCGGATCCACGATAAAGTTGGTAACTCAAAGGCAGCTCTTCACCCGCCAACCAAAAAGTTGCTACGGATATCGCTGATTCAGGGTTAACCTTTTGCTTTTCAACAGCCTGTAATTCCAAATTTTGCCACATCTGTACAATCTGAACTAAGTCCTGCGCGGTATACGATAATGACGTGCCTTCCACGAGTTTATTATCTATACGCCACGTTGTACCTATACGCTCAATTTTGACGCCAGGATACGCCATAGCGAGTACAAAGCTCTGCTCTGGCAAAACCATAACACGGGTTAATTCAGCTTGTTGAGGGTTCAATTTGTGATGTAACCCGTTGAGAAAAAAAATCATGATCAACATGGAAAAAATAACTACATTGTTCCACGCTTTACGGCTCAGTCCCATGTCAGTTCCATCAATACTGATTATTTCGTTGGTTAGATCACTGTACTATACCCTGCTGATGAACGCAGCAGTACATTTAATTCATCGA
The DNA here is from genome assembly GCF_030135505.1 of Pseudoalteromonas obscura. Classification (NCBI taxonomy): domain Bacteria; kingdom Pseudomonadati; phylum Pseudomonadota; class Gammaproteobacteria; order Alteromonadales; family Pseudoalteromonadaceae; genus Pseudoalteromonas; species Pseudoalteromonas obscura. The sequence continues at coordinate 45,127 of NZ_JASJUT010000011.1, read as the reverse complement.
CCTAAAGGATTTCATAATCTCTGCTTAGACTATTTTCTAGGTCCAAAATCCTTCCGACACTGTATTAATGTGGTTAATTTTTGCTAAAATAAGCGACAAAATTTTTTAGGAGTCCGTCAATGGCAATGTATGTAGTGGGTCATAAAATCCCTGATTCTGATTCAATTTGTGGTGCAATTGCACTTTCTTACCTCAAAAACCAAATTGGAGAAGAAGCTATCCCTACACGTTTAGGTGATGTATCACCTGAAACACAGTTTATTCTCGATCGCTTTGGTTTCGAAGCCCCTGAGCTTAAATTAAGCTATGCGGGTGAAGAAGTTTATATCGTTGATCACACAGAAAAAACACAAGCACCAGATGACATTGACGAAGCGACAGTAGTAGGTGTTGTAGATCACCACAAACTAGGTGACCTAACCACTTCAACACCACTTGAGTGTTGGATCCGCCCAGTGGGCTGTAGCAATACCATTATTAAAATGATGTATGACTTTTATGGCGTTGAGATCCCTAAGGGTATCGCTGGCCTGATGTTAGGTGCAATTTTATCTGACACCGTTATCTTCAAATCACCAACGTGTACAACTGCTGATATTAAATGTGTTGAAGTACTTGCAGAGATTGCCGGTATTGAGGACTTCAAAGCATTTGGCATGGAAATGTTCAAAGTCAAGTCAGCTGTTGAAGGCACGCCAGCACGTGATCTTGTAATGCGTGACTTTAAAGACTTCAACATGAACGGCAACCTAGTTGGTATTGGCCAGTTAGAAGTGATTGATCTATCTGTATTTGACGATATCAAAGCAGATCTTGAAGCTGATATTGCAAAACTAAAAGAAGAAGGCGGTCGTCACTCTGTATTACTACTTCTTACTGACATCATGAAAGAAGGCTCACAAATGCTAATCGCATCAAATGATGAAGGCATTATTGAAAAAGCCTATGGCCAAGCACCTGAGCAAAGCCGCGTTTGGCTTGATGGTGTATTAAGCCGTAAAAAGCAAGTTGTGCCACCGCTACAAGAAGCGTTTGCATAATCACTTTTTGCAATAAAAAAACCGAAGCAACCGCTTCGGTTTTTTTATTCACTCGCCCTTACTGATCTTGATGTATTGCTAATACGGCTTCAATCACTGTATCTGGATGTTCAAAGAAAAGTTGATGACTGGCATTGTTTAAGGGGTAGTAAATACCGCCTGTTTTATAGGCGATCGCTTTGCTCCATGTGCCCCCCTCTTGCTGCCACTTTATCAAAGCCGATTTTTCATCTTCGTGGGCGAGGTCAATATCATGACTTTCAAAATCACCATCAATGATGCTTACAGGCACAGTAATTGCGCTCTCAAGCACACTTGCCGTATTTAAATCATCGTGATAACTCATCATTTCTTTAATACGCGTCACTTGCTTTTCTACCTCTAAGCGCTGCTGTGACACCAAGTCATAGTAAGCCCAATCCATATTACTCTGATAGTTCGCAGGAATAAGTGCTGCAATTTCAGCTCTTTCTATGGCCAACCTTTGCATCGTTTTTTCTGTCCAATTTCCCGCGTCAACGTGTTCGATGAAAAGTGCAGGATAGGCCCTTAATTCAGCTACAGAGCCGCTTTGATAAAGCTCTATTGAATGCGCCGTTAAGATATCCGGATCAGCCCACACCAGCCCATTGACGAAAACATCCGGATTCGGATCCGCTAAATACATCAACGTAGTTAGATTTGCATTAGCAAAAGCCAAAAACGTGACTTTTTCAATCTCTAACAGCGTTAAGAGGGAGGGTAAATCAGCGGCAAAACGTGCCAATGAAGGCGTGTCAGTCATACTACTCCAAGCGCTGCCCAAGCGATCAATCACATGTACTCGACTATGCTGCGCTAACAGAGGTTGGATCAAAGCCGCCCAAGCTGAATCACTGTGGAAAAATTTATTGGCTCCAGGGAGGATAACGATATCTCCCGCGGCATTTTCATTACCTAAAGTTCTGACATGATAGTTTTGGCCGTCGAGTGTATATAAAGCGGATCCTTCAGCAAAAGGATACTGACTGTGTTGAGAAAAAAATGATAACACTTCGCGGCTCGTATTATATTCCGAAAACGCCCACTGATGACCGCCCGACTGAATGGATACCAGCAAGTTGTGTATACCAGCTTCAGATTGATATACGCGTGCCTTGACTGATTTACTCAATTCAATATCTGTATAGTCTAGGTTGAGCTTATTCTGCGCTGCAATCAATTCAATCGCGCGCGGTGAAGAAATTAAAGGGAAGTTATCATCATACATGCCGTCATAAGGCAACACCTGATCAGCTGTGCCATGTATCTGTAAATAGTGTGTCGGTTCCGTGATTTTACAACTTATCGATAGCTGTTCAGACATGGGGGCACCCACACTGGCAACTGCCTTAAAAAGCGCACTGTGTTTACATAGCATATTTTGGCTAAACAACGCACCTTGTGAGTACCCTACAGCATAATTCTCGCCTTCAAGTAGATTGTACTCTTGGTGCATTTTTTCTATCAACTTAACAACAAAATTGACATCATTTGCCTTTAAACGCGCAGCAATATTGCATCCACACCCCTCATCCCATTCAACTTCTTTTGATTTAGGATACACAACGATGTATTCATCACTGAACGTTTCAAACCGTGTCATCGATTGCATACCGACTTCACTTTGTCCTGAGCCGTGAAAAGCCAGTAACAATTTGTATGCTTTGTGCGGGTTGAGCCCAGCTTCAGGCAACGCAATTACGTAGTGATGACCATCTAACGTTAATCGGGTTACACTTTGCTCACTCTCATGACTGGCATTATTTGCATTGTGAGGTTCACTATGCTTTTCTTCCCCACTACTGCATGCCTGTAATAACCACACACACATAAAAAGACCAAACCGTATTCTCATATCAAAGCTCCTGTTTTCTTTGCCCTGACCTTAATGGAACTGGTACATTGAAGTCATAACCTAAACAAGAAATAAACGTGAGCTTTTGCTTACTAAAATATATTCATAAAAATCAAAAACAAATAATGAATTACCTTATCAATGGGATCACCTTCAACACTCAGCTTAGAACACTCTCACTCGCTGGTAAGCAGGTATATTTAGAGGCTAAGTCATTTGAGCTGTTGTCTATTTTTGTACTAAACCCGAATTGTGTTCTGACACGAGATGAATTGCTGTCTTTAGCTTGGCAAGGGAAAGTTGTTTCAGATAGTGCCATCAACAAAGCAATATCTAAGTTGCGACAACATTTTGATACCTTGCAACCCGAAGCTCAAATCATTCAAACAAAACCAAAAGTGGGCTATCTTTTTTGCGCTACAGTCATCACACAACAAACGGTCAAGTACCAACCGCGAGTGCATTTAGCCAGCACTGTATTGTATTTGTTATTATGCCTCTCTGTCATTGCCGCAATGTTTTGGCTATCAAAACAAAAGTTTGCAGAATCAACACCACTTCAATTACAGCGGATCACCGCACATGAAGGCATTGAAACACAGTTAAGCGCAGCCAAAAATGGACAAATTGCATACCTGTCGACTCGCTATGACAGTAATACCCGGCAAGTATATTTGAAAAACTTAGCGACCAATCAGACGCAACGGCTGCCAATTGAAGTTGATGGCTTACACGCATTCAATGTGAATTTTGCAGGCCAAAAAATTGCGTATGTGATGCAGCAAGAGGAAAGCTGTATGCTGGCGCTATATGATCTCAGCACGCATAGCAGTTCAGATATCATGGATTGCCAAGGCATGAATAACATCAAGTTGGCTTGGCAATTCGACGATCAAGCCCTCTTCATTCGATCGCGTAAAAATAATGCTCATCCATACACCATATTTAAGTTTTTGATTCACAGCCAAACATTAAGCCAGGTCTCACTGCCTACTGAGAATCTTGATATGCAAGGGGATTATCTACTTGCCGCACACCCGAATACACATACCTTGGCATTTGTCCGCTATCTGGAATCTAATCAAACACAAATACACATTGTAGATAGTCATACTTTAAATCCCATTCACACAGTGCCCTTTGCTGGTGTTATCAAAGCAATAAGCTGGGACGTAGACGGCGACCAACTCTTTTTCAATGCTCAAAAAACATTGTATAAGCTTCATACTGATACGCTGCAAATAAAAAAGCTCAAGGATTTGAGTCATCCTATTGAATCTATTGCTGTTACCAAAGTAAATGATTTTACAATGTTATTGCTCAGTCAATATCATGCAAGTTCTAAAATCATCGAGCTCAACTTGGAAAACAAGCAACGGCACACATTATTCGACAACGCCGCGCTCAACCGACTACCGCAAAAAACCCAAGAAGGTGACCTTATATTCATTTCGGATGCAGAACAACAGCATGACCTGTGGGTACTACAAAATGGCCGAGCCACCAAATTAGCGCTTCCTTTTGAATTTGGCTTTCGTCGCTTTGAGCTACACCCCACTGAAAAAAAACTGCTGTTCGAAAAAGAAGGTGCCTTGATTGAGTTGTCACTAGACTCACAGATTGTAAAGCAGGTTTTTGCAGCCAAGCACAAGGCATATGTTGCCAATTATCATGATGGTGGAAATAAAATTATCTACAGCAGCAATAAACGAGGTGACTGGCAACTTTGGTTATTTGATCGTCGTACAAAGCAGCATTTACAATTAACTCACGCAGGTGGGTACAGCGGCTTTTACTATCAAGATCAATTGTACTTTACAAAACGGCATGTCAGTGGCGTGTGGACTTTGAATGCAGGGCAAGAGCAGTTAGTGCTGCCAAACGTGAAAAACATCAATTGGCTCAACTGGCGCATTATAGCTGGGCGCATTTATTTTTATCAGCCTGAGGAAGGTATTTTTCAATATGACTTGGATACCGGCCAAACACTGCGACTACTTTCCCAGCCAAGTGGGTTTTTACACCAGTATTCAATCAGAACTAGTCCAGAGACAATTACCTATGTCGAGTTAAAGCCAATGCAGGGTGACATACATGCGTTGACACTTTAAATCCCGCGTAGTTACTTAATTTCAGGCAACAAAAAACCCAGTACGAGACTGGGTTTTTCAATTCTTAAAGCAAAATTACTTGATTTTTGCTTCTTTGAAGATCACGTGCTTACGTACTTTAGGATCGTACTTTTTGATCTCCATTTTTTCAGGCATGTTACGCTTGTTCTTGTCGGTAGTGTAAAAATAACCAGTACCAGCAGTTGAAACTAAACGGATCTTATCACGCATGATTTAGCTCCTTATACTTTTTCGCCGCGAGCACGGATATCTACTAATACCGCGTCGATGCCTTTTTTATCAATAATACGCATACCTTTAGTAGTAGTACGTAGAGTAACGAAACGCTTTTCACTTTCAACCCAGAAACGGTGTGTTTGTAGGTTAGGTAGGAAACGACGCTTAGTTGCGTTGCGCGCGTGTGAACGGTTGTTACCAACAACCGGGCGCTTACCTGTAACTTGACAGACTTTAGACATGTCTATGTATCTCCAATAACTTCGCTCGAGCTTAATTTCCCCTTAGGCCTTACACTGGTGTGCCCCGGGTAAAATCAAAGGGCGCTCTTTATACAGCATCTGCAGGCAGAGATCAAGGATCTGATGATATCCTAGTCAGCTCATGGGTAAAATTTGATAGCGGCCAATTATAATGATCATAGGCCGTTGTGGAAAGTAAAAACTGCATTTAAATTAAACTATTTTATAAAATTTAAGCGAAATAACGGTTTGCAGCCAAAAAATGGTCAATAAAAGCTCATAATAAGCCCCTATCTGCGAAAGATATACAGCGATTTCCTGCCACAATGACATGATCTAACACTTTGATATCCATAAGTGCCAAAGCTTTTCGTAATTTTTCAGTCAAAACTTTGTCTGCTTGGCTCGGTTCACACACTCCTGATGGGTGGTTGTGAGCAAAGATAATAGCAGCAGCGTTATGTTTCAATGCCGCTTTTACCACTTCCCTTGGGTAAACAGAGGCGGCGTTAATCGTGCCACGAAATAACACTTCGTCCTTTATTAGCTGATTTTGACTATCTAAATATAAAACCATAAAGACTTCATGTTCTAGCCCTTTGAGTTGAAAACTCAAATAGTTATGCACCTGCGCAGGGCTTTCAAATTTAAACGCCCGCTCACACCCTTCTTTCAAATAACGCTTACACAATTCAAGCACAGCTTGAAAGAGCGCATATTTCGCTTCACCCATCCCCTTAAGCGCTAGAAAATCTTCAAGTGATGTATTGAATAAACTCTGTAATGATTGCCGCTGCGATAACAAAGAATCTGCCAGCTCAATGGCATTCATTCCTTTGACCCCTGTACGTAGAAAAATCGCTAACAACTCTGCATCACTGAGCGCGCTCGGGCCATCTGATAACAATTTCTCTCTTGGCCTGGTGTGTTTCGGTAATTGTGTCAATTGCATACCCTTTCCCTGATATAACATTCATTGAAGCTAACAATGACTCATTATTTAGCACGTAAGAGGATAAAAAAAACGCTCAAAGATTATCCTTTGTTCAGTTAATGACTGACTTTTCATGAGAAGATTCAAAACAGCCCGAAGGCTGTGATATCTTTAACTCAGTTTGAGTTGTGAGAATGTGAAGATGAACTTATCTGGCAAAAAAATAGTATTGGGTATAAGTGGCGGTATTGCAGCGTATAAATGCGCAGAACTTGTAAGGCGTCTAAAAGAACAACAATGCGAAGTGAAAGTTGTTATGACTGAATCGGCAAAGCACTTTATTACGCCACTCACCATGCAAGCTGTTTCAGGTGAGTCCGTATCAGACTCGCTGCTTGACCCTCAAGCTGAAGCCGCAATGGGGCACATCGAATTTGCCAAATGGGCTGATCTCATTTTAATTGCACCAGCGACATGCAACACTATCGCAAAAATGGCCAATGGGATCGCCGATGACCTATTAACCACATTGGTACTTGCAACACCCGCCAAGGTCGCTATTGCACCGGCCATGAATCAACAGATGTATGCCCACCCAGCAACTCAACAAAACCTTGCCACTTTAACATCATTTGGAGTTTCAATATGGGGGCCGGGCAGCGGTGAGCAAGCTTGTGGCGATGTTGGCAAGGGAAGAATGTTAGAACCCATGGAACTCATAGAACACTGCACAGCACAACTCAGCCCAGTTCCTCAGGTACTCGATGGCAAAGTCTTTACAGTTACCGCAGGTCCTACAAGAGAAGCACTTGACCCCGTGCGCTATATCACGAACCACAGCTCTGGGAAAATGGGTTATGCCCTTGCACAAGCAGCCCGCGCCTTGGGGGCACGCGTAAATTTAATCTCAGGTCCAGTCAATATACAGGCACCTCAAGGCGTAGACGTCATCTATGTCAATAGCGCAGTAGAGATGCGCGATGCAGCTATAACACTTGCTGAAAAATCCGATGTCTTTATTGGCTGTGCAGCTGTTGCCGATTATCGCGCCGCGGATATCTCTGAGCAAAAAATTAAAAAACAAGGTGACGAAATGACCATTGCCTTAGTTAAAAACCCCGACATCATTGCTGAAGTAGCTGCGCTGACACAAAATAGGCCATATACCGTCGGATTTGCAGCTGAAACCCAAGACGTTAAAAAGTATGCTCTGGGTAAGCTGAAAAACAAGCAGCTTAATATGATCTGTGCCAATGATGTTTCACAAGAAGGGCTTGGATTTAACTCAGATAACAATGCTTTAACGTTATTTTGGGAAAATGATCAACAATCTTTGCCTGCATCCAACAAAAAAGAGTTAGCACTTACTGTCGTTAAAGCAATTGCTGGTAAACTTGGTTTACCTAGTGTTAAAAGGCTGGAAAGAAGCTGAATAAAACATTAACATAGGTCTTTACTAAGTATGGACCTAATAAAAATACACCATACAGACCAGAATAACGATAATTATTAAAGGAAAGTTCATGCCAGCGACTAAACGCAGTAATCGCAAAGAGCAAATTCTTCAATCTCTTGCGCAAATGCTTGAAACTAGCCCAGGTCAACGGATCACAACAGCTAAGCTCGCAGCTGAAGTCGGCGTCTCTGAAGCAGCTCTCTATCGCCACTTCCCAAGCAAAGCTAGAATGTTTGAGGGGCTGATTGAATTTATTGAAGACACACTGCTCTCGCGTATCAATATTATTTTAGAAAACGAAAAGGATACACAAAGTCGTATCTATAATATTCTCCACTTGTTATTGACCTTCTCAGAGAAAAACCCTGGGATCACACGGATCCTGACTGGGGATGCACTTCAAGGTGAGCAAGAGCGTCTAAGAGAGCGCGTGCAAAGCCTATTTGAAAAGCTTGAGACACAATTCAAGCAAGTATTAAGAGAAAGAAAGTTGCGTGAAGGCAAAGCATTCAATAGCGATGAAGCCGCACTGGCCAATTTATTTTTAGCCCATGTAGAAGGTAAAATGAATCAGTTTGTACGCAGCGATTTTAAAGCGAAGCCAACTGCGACATTCAACAACCATTGGCAAGAATTACAACGCATCTGGTTATAATAAGAAGCGGTACATAGCCGCTTCCATCGGTTTTTCACTTCCACACAACGCACCATGATTTTGTTTGACTGCTAAAAGTGTTACAAAGATACAAATAATTAATCAAACAGACAGAATTATGAAGTTTACTTACTCGCTCATTGCAGCGGCTTTATTGTCTGGCCAAGCTGTGGCCAATAAAGCCCAACTCGAATTTTCCGATGTCTTTGACTTTAAATATGCAAAGACAACTCAACTTGCTGAGGACGGCAAGTTCTTAGCCCTAAGTGCTAAGCCGTACCGTGGTGACGCACAAGGACAAGTCTATAACCTGGAAACCAATAAGCTTATTGCAACGGTAGAGCAAGGTACTAAGGCACATCTAAATAAATCATCTACATGGGCCGCATTTATGCAAGTCCCACCCTTGCTAGAATCGGAAACAGCCAGTAAAAAAGAAAAAAAATCTTTAAAAAATAATTTAGTATTGGTCAACACGCAATCAGCAAAGCAACACGTATTTAATCACGTAAAAGACTATCAATTGAGTGATGATGGACGCTGGCTTGCTTATCGTGAAGACAGTAAAGCTGAGCAAAAAGACAAAAACGTCAAGGCTGATGCGCCTAAAATCAATGCAGATAAAAAAGATAAACCGCTCACTTTGGTTATTGTTGATCTTGCGTCTCAACAAACACAGCGCTTTGAAAACGTCGTCAACTACGGACTAAGTCCAGCCGAGTACGGGGTATTGTTTAGCCAACATGACAGTACTGGCGCCAAAAACCAAGTGCAATATCTAGATTTAAATAATAAGACAACGAGCCCATTGTTTAGCGAACCTGGAGTTACGATCAGTGCCATAGCATGGCATCCATACTCTAGTATTGTTGCCTTTAATTTAGGTAACTACGTCAATGAAGATAAGCGCCGCCGCAGCTATGATGTCACTCTGTGGGATGCAACAACAGACAAACTGAGCAAGATAGAAAGTCCAAGTGGTTGGTATAGTTCAAAAACGGCTAAACTAAAATGGTCAGAGCAAGGCGAACGGCTCTATTTCGACAACCGTCCACTACTCGATGACAAAATCGAAAAGCTAAAATATGACGACTCAGCTTCGCTACGTGACTTTGATACTATTCGCCAGCAGTCAGGCATAAATATTTGGCACAACAACGACCCCGAGATCAAAACTCGAGAACAAAATACTTGGAAAAAAACCAATCGAGAGCGTCAGTATCAAGCGGTTTACCACATTGAATCACAAAAAGTCGTGCAGCTTGCTGATGAGACCGTTCGCGATATCACACTCAATACTGAAGCGGATTACTTGCTAGGTAAAAACGACCAGCCTTACTTAGAAAAAATCATGTATGGCGGGTTTTATGCTGATTACTATGCCGTCAAAGTAAGTACAGGCGCAAAAGGGTATATCGTTAAAGACTCACCAAACAAGCCAAGCCTTTCTCCTTCTGGCAGACATGCCGCTTACTTTCTAAATGACCAAATTTGGTTAAAAGATTTGCACCAGCAAAAAGAGCATGCGGTCAGCAAAGCTGTGCGAACAGCAATTTTTGCTGATGACCAACATGATTACCCGGAGCCTAACCCTGGCTACGGCTTTGCTGGATGGCAAAAAGATGGAAGTACCCTTTATGCATACAGCAAATATGACATTTGGGCTTTTGACAGCGTCACAGGCCAAGCCAAAAGGCTCACATCGGGTAAAGAGAGTAATACCCGTTACAGAGTGATCAAACTCGATAAGAAGCAAGTGGGTTTTGCAGCGGATGAAACGCTCTTTTTGTCTGCTCACAATTTGCAAAATAAACAAACCCATATTGCAAAGCTTAACCTACAAACTGGTGCGATCGAGACCGTCTTAGAAGGAGCTGCGCGTTTTGATTTAGTGAAAAAAGCAAAACACGCAGATAAAGTCATCTTCACGCAGCAAAGCTACCACCAGTTCCCTGACTACTGGCAGTCAAACAGTGATTTTAATACACCAAAACAAGTTACCAACCTAAACCCACAAGTTAAAAACTTTGCCTGGGGACAAAAACCAGAGTTAATTCAATACAAAGGCTATAACGGCGAACAAATGCAAGGCGTGCTGATAAAGCCAGCTGACTATCAGCCAGGTCAAAAGCTCCCTGTCGTCATCTATTTTTACCGCTATATGAGCCAGCGTATGTACGACTTCCCGAAGATGGAACTAAATCATAGACCAAACTTCCCAATGTTTACTTCGAATGGCTACGCAGTATTTTTACCAGATATCCGCTTTGAGATTGGTAAGCCAGGTCCATCATCAACGCAAACCCTTATCAACGCTGCACAAAAGCTCATTGACTTAGGGATAGCTGACAAGCAAAAAATTGGCCTACAAGGTCACTCTTGGGCTGGATACCAAAGTGCATTTGCCGTCACTCAAACAGACATGTTTAAGGCCGTTGTGTCAGGCGCACCTGTGTCGAATATGACTTCAGCTTACAGCGGTATCCGTCTTAAATCCGGATTAGCACGTCAATTCCAGTATGAAACAGGACAAAGTCGCATTGGTAAACCTTTAACCGAAGCACCTGAGCTGTATATTGAAAACTCTCCAGTCTTTTTTGCCGATAAAGTAAATACACCTATTTTACTGATGTTTGGCGATAAAGATGGCGCTGTACCTTGGCAAGAAGGGATCCAGTACTATCTGGCACTGCGCCGCCATAACAAAGACGCTATTTTCTTGCAGTATGAAGGCGAACCACATCATTTAAAGCAGTTCCCAAATCAAGTGGACTTCTCAGTCCGTATGATGGAGTACTTTGATCATTACCTGCGTGGTATGCCTGCACCCCAGTGGATCACATCAGGTAAACCACATCGTCCTGAAGAATAAGCTCAACTTCACGCTTTAAGTCGTAAAAAAAGCCGCATCACGCGGCTTTTTTTAATGATGAGTTGGTTTACTCTTGTTTGGCTTGCGTTTGTTTTTGCCGACTCTCGGCTTGGTGTTTGCTTGATTAAACTGACTAAAGCCTGTGTGCTTGGTCAGCGCTTTATTGCCTCGCTTGTGCCCCGGTTTAGACGACTTACTCCGGCTGTTTTCATCAGGCACCAAACACTCTGGGCCACGACCAATTAAATGTGCTTTGCCCATACTCTTCAGTGCTTCGCGAATTTGTGGCCAGCCAGCAGGATCATGATAGCGCAGAATAGCCTTGTGTAAGCGGCGTTGCCTTGCCCCTTTTGGAACAGCTACTTCTTCATGATTATTTTTTATATTTCGCAGCGAATTCATCTCGGTATGGTAAATGGTCGTAGCATTGGCCATCGGAGAAGGATAAAAGTTTTGCACCTGATCCAACTTAAAGTCATGCGCTTTTAGCCACAGCGCCATATTCACCATGTCTTCATCCGTTGTCCCTGGGTGTGCTGAGATGAAATAAGGGATGAGATACTGCTTTTTACCGGCTTCTTTAGAGTACTTATCAAACAGCTCTTTGAACTTGTCGTAAGTGCCCATACCCGGCTTCATCATTTTCGAAAGCGGACCACTCTCAGTATGCTCAGGGGCTATTTTTAAGTATCCACCCACATGGTGAGACACCAGCTCCTTTACGTAACGAGGATCTTCAATAGCCAGATCGTAACGAACACCTGACGCGATTAGAATCTTTTTGACTCCTTCGACATCTCGGGCTTTGCGATAAAGGTCTATTGTTGGTGTATGGTCGGTATCCATATGCTTGCAAATATCAGGGTACACACAAGATAAACGACGACATGTACTCTCAGCTTTTTTACTTTTGCAGCGCAATTTATACATATTCGCCGTTGGTCCGCCAAGATCTGAAATCACACCTGTAAAGCCCGGAACCTTGTCGCGTATTTGCTCAATTTCTTCGATAATTGACTCTTCTGAACGGCTTTGAATGATGCGCCCTTCATGCTCTGTGATTGAGCAAAAACTACACCCACCAAAACAACCACGCATAATGTTAACCGATGTCTTGATCATATCGTATGCAGGGATCTTGTCATCTCCATATGCCGGATGAGGAATACGCTGATATGGCAAACCAAATACGTGATCCATCTCTTCCGTTTCTAATGGAAAAGCGGGTGGATTAACCCACACAGAGCGATCTCCGTGACGCTGGAACAAGGCTCTTGCGCACCCCGGATTCGTTTCTTGGTGCAAGATCCTTGAAGCATGAGCATAGAGAGGCTTATTCACACTCACCTGCTCAAAAGCAGGCAATTTTACGTACACTTTCTCCCAAGGTTTAAGCCTTGGTGGCTGCACTGTGATGGGCTTGGCCATATCACTCTGAAGGTCAACGCCAGCTTTAGCAAACTCAGATTTACTACAGCCTACGTCGTCCGCACCATAAGGGTTCGGAATAGGATCAATTTTGCCAACTTTGTCAATGGCAGTTGAATCACTACCTCGCCAGCCAGCTATCGGCGTCTTACGAATAACCGCAGTACCGCGCACATCCTGAATCGTGTCCATTGACTCGCCATTGGCTATGCGATGTGCCACCTCAACCAGCGGGCGCTCTGCATTTCCATAGATTAGAATGTCCGCTTTAGCATCAAAAATAACACTGCGACGTACCTTTTCCTGCCAGTAATCATAATGTGCGATGCGGCGTAAACTCGCTTCTATACCACCGATCACAACTGGCACATCTTTATACGCTTCTCGACAACGCTGGCTATATACTACAACAGCGCGATCCGGCCGTTTGCCACCGATATTGCCGGGCGTGTATGCATCATCGTGGCGAATACGCTTTTCCGCAGTATAACGATTGATCATTGAATCCATATTGCCAGCCGTCACACCAAAAAATAAATTTGGTTTACCCAATGACTCAAACGCAGTTTTATCTGACCAATCAGGTTGTGCAATAATTCCAACGCGAAACCCCTGTGCTTCCAACACTCGGCCAATCACGGCCATGCCAAAACTTGGATGGTCAACATAGGCATCACCTGTAACAATAATAATGTCACAGCTATCCCATCCTAATGCATCCATTTCAGCACGGCACGTAGGTAAGAATGGCGCAGGACCAAAACATTCTGCCCAATATTTGGGATATGAAAAAAGCGAACGCTCAGCTTGAAGCCCTGAGGACTTTGATGTATTCATAGAGTGACGGCTCATAAAATTTGCAAGGCATCTATTATACCTCAGCGACACTCTATACCGTACTATATCTGACGTGAATATAAGCTAAGAACACTAAACCTTTGTAATTATTAATCTAAAATTTAGCCATAATTAAGAATAGAATAACGAATAGCGGCTTATTTGCCATTGCAAGCTACACAACACTAGGTAAAACCAATGAGCGCTTATCCACGCTCAGTGTTGTTGGCAGCCCCCAAAAACTCCAACAGTTCATTTTTAGGCATCGGTTTTGCTAATAAAAACCCCTGGACCTCATCACATCCAAGCTTTTTAAGCACCTGCGCCTGCTCTTGAGTTTCTACGCCTTCTGCAATTGTTTTTAAGCCTAAATGACGCCCCAATGAAATCACCAACTCAGCAATTGCACCACTATCAGAATCAGGGATGCCTTTTACAAAAGCTCGGTCGATTTTTAATCTCGCTAACGGTAACTGCTGTAAATAACTCAAAGAAGAAAAGCCTGTGCCAAAATCATCAATGGCCACTTCCACACCAAATGACTTTAATTCACCCAGTGTTTCTATAACCGTCTTGATTTCATCCATTACCACACTTTCGGTTACTTCAAGCTCGATTTTTTCTGGCGCGACTTGATGGCTGAGAATGGTATTTTTAACTTGTTCAGCATAGTTACTGACTTTGAACTGCGGCACGGAAACGTTCACGGCAACACTGATATCAATATTTTGAGTACTTAATTGCTGTTGTAATTTACAAGCTTGCTCTAACACCCACTGGCCGATTTCCACAATTAGACCTGAGTCTTCCGCTAGTGGAACAAAAATTCCCGGAGAGATATAGTCGCCATTACCCGAAGGCCAACGTAAAAGCGCTTCACAACCAATAACTCTGTTGGTCTCCAAGCTAAATTGCGGCTGATACCAAACTTCTAATTTATGCAGTTCAAAATCTTGCCTTAGCTGGCGAATTAAACCCAAACGCCAAGCCATTTTCTCTTCTAAGTCTGGGGTATACCAATCTAAAATTTTGTTCGCTTGTTTGGCCTGATTCAATGCAATATAAGCCAATTTTAGTGTTTCAAGACCTAAATGGTGAAAATCGGCTTGTCGACATACACCAATATGAAAGTGCATTGTTAAAACGTGCTCACCTACCTGATAGGGCACTGTTAATATATCGATGAAGTTTTGTTCATCAAAAGTATGTGTCGGCAACAACAAACCAAAGACATCAGCACCAATTCTTGAGAGTAACTTACTTTGAGGAAACTCAATACATAATCGCTCTTTAACAGCCAGCAGCAGTAAGTTACCAACTTCTTGACCAAGCCCATTGTTAATATCAGAAAACTGAGCAATATCTAATAGTACGAAAACCAGCTCATCGCTGCCGTTAGGCCTGTAGTGCTGAGCAATTAAGTCCACAAAATTGGCGCGATTTGGCAAACGAGTCAGAGTGTCTTTGTAGGCAACATCGCGTAATTCATTAATGAGTTTGATATTATCAACGCCAACACCTACGTTAGTTAAGAAAATCTCAGCAAACTGAAGCTGCGAGGCACTCGGTGCGTGGTCAACCTCTAAAAATATGGCTGCTTTGCGACTCTTACCCTTGAGTAAAAAAGTAATGTCATGCCCAGTGTGTTGATGGACTTCTCTATCGAAGCAATTTTGAACCTGCATAATTACTCGTCCATTGTCGAGTTGCTCTAGGCCCTCGCCAATGAATTCGTCGTACTGCTCTGTACCACCAAAAATAATCACGCGAGATCCACTGCTGATACCCGCAACCAAGCCACTTTCTTGAGCGCCAATTATTTTGGCCAACTGCAACACCACAGCCTTACCAAAAGACACCATATCGGTGTGCCCTAAAATGGCTTGAGATGCGTCAAGGATATTAGTCAGTGCAACACTTTGCTGCTCTAATTCACAAATTTGCTGGTAGGATCTGATTGCGGTCATCAACGAAGTCACCAACTTACCACGTGTAAGTTCGGTTTTCATTTTGTAATCATTGATGTCGTACTCGCGGATAACTTTTTCTTCAGGTGCATACCCCGGTTGCCCTGTACGCAAAATAATGCGCACAGCATGGTTGCCAATTTCTTCGCGAACTTGCTTTACAACGTTTAGCCCAGCATCATCACTTTCCATGACCACATCGAGTAAAAGGACGCACACCTCTGACCTGCGCCGCAGTGATTCCACAGCTTCTTTACCAGAGTATGCGTGATGGAACCTTAACGTTCTCCCCCAAAACTCGACACCAGATAAGGCAAGCTTAGTCACAGAGTGTATTTCTGGGTCGTCATCAACAACCAATACATCCCAGTAACCCGTTACATTTTCCTGGGTATCATGGGAAACCTCTTGATCTGCAAACAAAAAATCTTCTTGCTCAGACGCCATCATCCACCTTATGCTTAATCACATCAATTCTGCAAGAGCAGCTTTCTCTATGGTTCATCTTATAAAATATGATAGGTTTTTACTATCGCGATCTACATTCGTTAACACCTAAGTAATATTATAGACGATGTTCAAATACTTGCGCTTTGTTGAGGTGCAAATAAAACGCAGAGGGAGGCAGGGTGCAATTCATTCAAACGGCTTTAAAAGTGATTATTTTTAGCTTACTTATTAGCTTAATCATTGTAAATATGCTGCCTACCACCTACCGAATTACAGTCTCAGCCCCCATGCCTAGTGAGCACGTGAATGCAGCGCCGTTTATGCTTTCGACAAAAAATTGGGTGCAAGCTTTCAGTGTTTTACAGTCTAGTAAAATTCAGCTGCTGTCGACACAAAATGCGGAAAAAGTGGGGGGATTTGTCGCATTCAAACACTCAGCAGGCCGAGTTGATGCAACATTGGTTGAAAAGCAAAGCAGCGAACTTCAGTATCACTTGCGTTTTCATGAAGAGCACCAAGCCAAAATGTGTATCCTCCTACAACAAAAAACCCAAAATATCACCATCACGATCCAAGGCGAAGTGCTTTCTCCTGTCATTGGTGGTTTGAATGCATTGCTTACCAAACATTATTTAGAAAAAATAGTACAAACTGCAGTCAATGAAATGAATTCACAGCTCAAATTACAACAAATGGGGCATGAAAAATGACAATTAAAAGCGCCCAAGCCCGTTCTAGCTTAGCGTTACTGATAGAAGAAAAGCTCGGCTATGCAATGATTAAACAAGCTAAGCCCATGCAATCAGGTGGACGCTATGCGACGTCAAATACGGCCCAGCAAACTAGCTTTTTTGTACAAAGCCAGCATAGCCCCCTAAAGCGCGCTTTAAAAAGACAGCAACTGCAAAAAATTCAGCGCCAACAAAATATTGAGGCTGTAATGGGGATGTCGCTTTCTCTGTGCCCAGATGTCACCAGTCGCGGTCGACCCGACCCCGACTGGTTAGAGCACTTCATTTCGCTTGCGGAAGATATTGCTAATCATACAATGCAAAAACTATGGGCCAAGATTTTAGTTGGTGAGTCCATAGCCCCAGGCACTTTTTCAATAAAGAGCTTACAGACACTCAAATTGATGACCCAACGAGAAGCAGAAGCTTTGCAAAAGTGCGCATCTCTTTGTGGTTATTTAGAAAAAGAAGACAGTTATCTGATTATCCTCGGATACTACAAAAAGCCTTCAATTTTAGACTTATTGAGAAAAGGAAGCACAGAAACAATCAATCTGGCCCAAGCAGGCTTAAGCTTCCCACACATCCTGACTCTGATGGATATTAATTTGATGTATCGACAGGAAATAGAATCCACAAGCCTTCAAAAAGGCCAATCCCTCACGCTCATCTATCAAAACAAAAAAATAAACTTTGAGGCCAAAAGCAACGATCTCGTACTCAGCTACTATAAATTGACACAAACAGGGGATGAACTGAAAAAACTCATCAATACACCCGTCAACAAAACTTATCGACAGTTACTTAATAAAACACTGGAAGAGGAGTTCACACTCACTTTCGAATAGAATTGATAACAAAAAGCCCTGTGACAACGTTTGGCTATCACAGGGCTTAAACATGCTGCTTCGCTCAGTTTTTAGAAATGAACCTGTAAACCAGCAAATGGACCTGACGCATCAATGTCAGAATCAAAGTCGTCGATATCGTCTAACTCTAAAACAAGAGAACGATACCCAGCTCTCACGGCAACATCAACCGCTAGGTTATCGATAAACTCCCAAGCGACACCAATTTGATAGTCTTGGATTTTACTATCGTCTATTGCCAATAAGCTACCCTCTGCAAAAACACTCAGGCCAGTTAATGGTAAACCAACCTCAGCTCTCAAATAACCAAGAGGAACAAAGCCTGAAAAGTCGACAGTTTCAGTCACCGTCGTGCCATTTACATCACCCGTTACGGTAACATCAGCATCGAATTGTTTAGCATTAATACCAAAATCAAAAGAAACTAAATCGTTGTCAAACAACTCATAGTAAAAAATGTAGTCGATGTGATTTAAATCTGCGACTGTGTTTGCCTTTGTGCCGACTGTGAAGTTGCTGTCGCCAAATTCAAACGTATCTGTCAACGTCGTGCTACCCACCAGCTCAAGCTCAGTGTATTTCAACTTAACATTAGGCACCAGTGGCACAGGGTGCTCTAAGGCAGCGTAAAAGCTTGAAAATGTCTCATCTTCAAAATCGAATGATTGAAGATTACCTTTTTCAGCAAAGCTGCCTTCGGGGTCATTTTGCCACCCTTCTGCTCCTAAATATAAACCTAATAAAGTATCAGCATGTGCTGCAGGTGTAAGGCAAGCCAAAGACAACGCTGCCGCTAAACAATACTTTTTCATTTTTTTATCCTTGCGCTAAAAGTTCACTGAGTTCAATAAGAGCTGCATTTGCTCTAGAAATATAATTTGCCATCACCAAAGAGTGATTGGCTACAAACCCAAAGCCGCTGCCATTTAGAATTACCGGGCTCCAAACAGTTTCCTGTGTAGCTTCTAGCTCCCTGATAATCTGTTGCAAGCTAACTTTGGCATTTTTCTTTCCTAACACATCCGAAAAGTCATGCTCTACTGCTTTTAAAAAGTGTATTAATGCCCAAGTCGCACCGCGAGACTCGTAGAAAACATCATCTATTTTCCACCATGATGTTTTTACCATAGACTGTTGAGCACCAGCTGTCGCTTGAACAGCCGTTGACTCTCCTGCCAAATCGGTATTAATTCTTTCTTGTCCGACACTGGCACTAAGTCGTTGACTTAAACTACCAAGGCGTTTTTCAGCCTCTTTGAGCCACCCTCTTAAATTATCAGCCCGGGCATAAAACTGGCTGTCGACCTGATTTTGATTCGAAATTTGCGCTTGATATTCATGTAAATAATTAATGCCCGCTTGATACTCACTTTCCGCGCTGGGTAATATCCAAGCTGTAGAACTAATATTAAATTTCGGTTGCGCTTTTTTTAAACTCGGATGTTCCGTCGATTGTGACTGTGAGCGACTAAAATCTTTTCGCATAGACAATGCTAAATCTCTAGACATCTCTAAAACACCAAACTCCCATGCAGGCATATTATCCATTAATACACTCGGAGGTAGTACATCATTAGATAGATACCCACCTGGTTTATCCAACAATGTTTGCATCACTTCAATCAAGGTATTGCTAGTAACATATCCCGTCACTAAGGGTGTCCCTTGAGCATCAGCACGTAACTTAGCGCGTTCTACAACATCAAATTGTTCAGGTTCAAAACTCCAATATACTGCCAATACATAACCTAAAATCAGCACACCTGACAGCGCGGCAAATACCTTGCCCTTGTATTCTTTCATCCTAACTCCTAATGATGATGATGGTGTGACTCACTTGAAAATGCATCTTTTAACGAAACAACCTTTATTTCATTTTCAACTTTCTCACCATCAGAAAAATATAGTGTGAGTTTACGGGTTTCGCCTACTTTTAACTTAACTTTTGGATCAAACCCCATTAAATGATGCCCTCCTGGCTTAAATTCAATGCGCTGCTTTGCAGGTACTACAAGTGCTTTAACGGGCTGCATTTTCATCATTCCATTGCTGTGAATATGCTCATGAATTTCGACGCGCCCTAGACCTTCTATTTTTGCACTAACAATCGTGATCGGCTTCTCTGAGTTATTAAATACCGTCATATAACCCGCAGTTGACTTTGCAGCCGGTAAAAAAGCTCGAATTTTTGCTTGTGATACCTGAAGATTTGCTGAATCTTGTGTTGCATGGTGGTGGTGTTCATGCCCGTCATGTTGATGATTGTGAGCGACCCCTAAGCAAGAAAACGACAAAAGTGATACAAATGCAAAAGCTTTGCGCATAGCTGGATTCCTTAATTCTGATTAAAACAGTATTAGACGCTTTGATTATACAGCGCTTGAATACTGAATTCACAGTAAATTATGTGGGTATTCTCCTCAATCAATCAGTGCTCAGAACTTTTTTCAAACACTAGCCAAGCTAATGTCACCAATAAGAAAAGTGGAATTGCAATCATGGCGGAGTTAAATAAAAACGCCAATACTAGCCCAATGAGCACAACTAACCCGACACCCAGTATTCCTACACTGAGTAACGCCACAATTGCAAATCCAACTATCATTAATATCAAAAAGCCAAATAGCTCAATTCCAACCCACCCTAGCCCTTGAAATAGCTCTGATAAACCAAGTGTTGTTAAAGGAAACGACAACCATGAAAATAACAATAAAACCAGCAAGGAGCTTATAACAAATGCCATAATTTTCATCGCACCCTCTACTTCTTATTTGACATACATAACCACCCAATGCCATATCCTATGATGCATGGCCAAGTAAACTTTAGTGCCAGCAATACAACAAGCAATCTGACGAGCCATACAGGTAAATCGAAGTGCGTTCCTAATTGAACACAAACACCAGCAATTTTCTTTTGTGCCGCGGGATGCTTTGAATCTCTAACTCTATCTGAGTACATAATATTCACTCCTTAGTTTGACAATGTTTTATTTGTCGGTGCAGCGGTAGCCTTGTCTTTCAGTGCCTGCAACATAGAAGAAACTTGCTCTTGCCTCAGCAGAGTGTTGAATTCAAATTTTACTTTCTTTGTCTGCCCATCTTCGAATTGTGCTCCTTGTGACGAATTGTCTTCCGTTTTGATTAATCGGTTTTCCCAATTCGTTATGTGAGACGCCAAGTCTCGTACCACAGGACTGTGCAAAGCCTGCTTTAACTTCAATCTTGCTGACAGACACTCTTCTCGAATTGATCGATTCATTTTTACTTGAGTAGACTCAGTGCGTGAATGTAATACAGCGTATTCATTTTCAAGCTCACTGAGAGAATTTGATAGCTGCTGCGCATACTGCTGCACTTGCTGTACTTTATTTTCGCATGTTAGCTTTTCACGCAAAGCCGCTTTAGCTAAGTCCTCCCGCCCCTTCTCTAACGCAAATTGTGCTTTTTCATACCAGTCATTTATAGCTTTTTCATAACTTGCGATTTGTCGGCGAACAACAGATTCTTCGACTTTTAACTGTGCAATGAGGGACTGAATTCTCGACACGCTCGTCTTCATGCGTGATCCTGAACTTACAGAGAGCGCTGATTTCCCCAATAAAGTGTTTATTTCTGTTTTGATTAAATCTTCTATGCGGTCGATTAAAGCCATAACATGTTCCTTAGTAACATATAGTGACTTTAACACTCCAATCTTTGTGCCAATGATAAAATCATTTAATTATCAGATAATTAGTATAAAAAGCAGAGGGGAGAAAAAATGTGGATTATTAAATTGTAGTTGAAAAGGCCAAAAAGTAGTCTTTTTGGCCACTGCCACTTATTTGTGCTCAGGAACAAATGTCAGCGCTTTTTCCATAACACTGATATCTGCCTCTTTTTTATGTCCATTTTCAGATAGGTGACGCCTAAAGCCGCGTGCACCAGGCTGATTCTGGAAAATACCTAGCATATGTCTTGCGATATGCCAGAAGTTTGCACCACGAGTCATTTCCTGCTCAAAATAGTCATACATGCTGCGGACAATCTCATGTCTAGTCTGAGTAAATGGCGCGTCCCCATATAGCTTTTCATCTATTTGAGACAGCAAAAATGGGTTGCTATAGGCCTCTCTTCCTATCATCACTCCATCTATATGATCTAAGTGATGTAAACACTCATCCAGTGTTTTTACACCTCCATTAATACTCACATGTAGGTGTGGATAGTCTTGCTTGAGTTGATATACACGTGGATAATCCAGTGGTGGGATCTCCCTGTTTTCTTTTGGACTCAAGCCTTGAAGCCACGCTTTTCGCGCATGGATAATAAAGTCGTCACACCCGACTTGGTGAGATGCCTCAATCAAATTGGTTAAAAATTCATAGGAGTCCTGCTCATCAATTCCAATACGAGTTTTCACTGTCACAGGAATCGACACTTCAGCCTTCATCGCTGCAACACATTCGGCAACCAAATTTGGCTCAGCCATTAGACATGCACCAAAACGTCCATTTTGCACTCTATCAGATGGGCAACCTACGTTCAGATTCACTTCGTTATAGCCATACTCTTGAGCACGCCTAGCGCATTCAGCCAAAGCTTTTGGGTCAGAGCCACCAAGTTGCAATGCTACTGGCATTTCATGCTCACCAAATGCCAGATAATCACCTTTGCCAAAAATAATTGCACCCGTTGTGATCATTTCTGTATATAACACCGCATGCTTACTTAGCTTACGGTGAAAAGTGCGACAATGCCTATCTGTCCAATCTAGCATCGGTGCAACGGAGAAGCGCCTAAACGCTGAATCACTGGTGTTTACTGGGCTAGTGCCTGATTTATCTGAGTTTTGCATACAACCTCAATCCGCCTCAACCCCCTCGAATTTGACTGAATTAGACACTACAGTCACCCTCAACTGGGTAGGACAAATCAACATCTTAGGGATTAGAAATAGCATCGTTTAGAATTGAAAAACGAAAATTAAAATCTAACGAAACACGCTATAAATGCATAGTTCGCGAGAAATCCAAGGGCGTAATTATACACAACGAAAGTAAAACTTTCAGTAAAAAACCATCAATAAGGTGAAAGGAAAGTACAGGATCTGTAATGGCGGTATACGCCCCTGACACACCGTATGTTAGCGGAAGACGATATTGAAGGCACTAGCAAAACAGAGGTAGCGCTAACTTTCAGCCTCAACATGACCACTAAAGACAGGCCTTGGAAGTTCACCACTAAAGTCAGTGCCACCGTCCTCCATTCTTACTTCGCTTGACAGTTAAAACACGAGGCCACGGAATATGTCCTTAGAAGAAAAACCCTCTAGTAAAAGCACATCTCAATGTTGTATAAGTATCAACTATTACTTCGTCCATTATTAAAAGATGCCTGTTGGCCAAAGATGACCTAAACAGCTGGCTTGTTCTTGTGTTAACTACTTAAGAGATTTACATTTATCTTTAATATAAAGCAATCTTATAAAACTCTGATTTAAACCAACACAAAAAACAATTAAAACCAGTGCTAAAATCAAAAAAGCCTAACACAAAAGAAAAAAAATTAAAAAACAACACCATTAAGTATCTAAATTTAATACCATTGAAAAGGTAACAAGTAGAGTAACGCGGCTAATTGAAAATCGGTTAGGAGAGTGTATTTTCAGAAAGAAAAAGGTTAAATTACAAACAAACCAACAACTTAAACCTCTTTATCTCACCTATTACCTAAGTCAAAATGCTTTTTACCTAGAAACAATTTAGTTGGATAACTTATTAATATGATAAAAGCAATAATATTACATATGAAAAAAGAGGCAGCAACGAATGAGTTTAGTATACTGTAGCTAATATCTAAGTACCCACGCACTACTAGTTGAATAAAATACAAAGATAATTCAATAAACATTAAATATGACACAGTCCTTGCAATATTTGAAAACCCACATTGCCTTATAGCATGCAGTAAAAATAAAGAAACAAAGAAAAAGGTTAAATTAACCATACCTAAAAAGTAATATAATCGGCGAAGTGCAATTTTTTCCATCGGTAAAGTTATTATGTGATCAGAAAGTATATTGCCTATGATAAAAAACACCACCGTGCATAGCGCGGTAAGGAAACAAGAGTGAAGTGTATGATCGGCTTTAGTTCTTAAACTACTTTTACCACCAAAAAACAGGCTGAACTTTCTTTCCCAGAAAATGACCATTAAAAAGAGAACAACCAATGAAAACAATGCTCTAAATACCCAATCAACATAGGCAAGAATTTCATTCATATTTGCCTGTACCCTTCTTTAAAGTGTTATCGTCCTTGCTGTAAAAGCATCATCCTTGCTGTAAAAGCATCATCCTCGCTGTAAAAGCATCATCCTCGCCATTTGTGGCGGCGCCTTACTCACTGAAGTTCCACCAGCAATTACTTTAACGTCTTTTGACGATAACTGCTTCAATTCTTTCTTTTGAAGTTTCACTTGCTGATTTCCTTAATGAATATTTTCATTTAAAGGAATGTAACAACCCTATTTTTTTAAGTCAAACAAAAGGCTTCTGCTTACTTTTTCAGCAGAAGCCTTTGATATTCATATTTCCTATTCACTTTGCTAATCAATTAGGAAGTGTCAGTCATCATCAGAATTGTTAGCCATTAAACAACAGTAAGATCAACTATGCTTGGTATCCTTCAGGGTTGTTATCTTGCCAATGCCATGAATCTTTCATCATACTGTCGATACCCCTTTCCGCCTTCCAATTAAGTTCTTTCATTGCTTTTTCTGGTGCTGCATAACAGGCAGATATATCCCCAGAACGACGTGGCTTTATATCATATGGAATGGCTCTGTTTGACGCTGACTCAAAAGCTTTTACCATATCCAATACAGAGTACCCATTACCTGTTCCTAAATTGTATATATGCACGCCATTAAATTTTTCGAGTCTATCTAGGGATTTTAAGTGACCCAAAGCAAGGTCAACTACATGAATATAATCACGCACTCCTGTACCATCATGAGTGTCATAATCATCACCAAACACCCCTAAACGCTCTAACTTACCAACCGCAACCTGTGTAATGTACGGCAACAAGTTATTTGGAATACCATTGGGATCTTCACCTATCAAACCAGACTCATGGGCACCAACAGGGTTAAAGTAGCGCAATATCGCGACAGCCCAACGCTCATCAGATTTTGCAAGATCCTGTAACATCATTTCAACCATAAGCTTCGAGCTGCCATATGGGTTCGTCGTGCCGCCAACGGGAAAATCTTCACGGATAGGTAAACTTTGCGGATCACCATATACAGTAGCTGATGAGCTAAATACCAACTTAAATACATTCGCGTCACGCATGGCATCTAGCAGAGTCAAGGTACCTTGTACATTCGTTTGGTAGTACTCAATAGGTTTTTGAACAGACTCACCAACAGCCTTAAGGCCCGCAAAATGAATCACTTGATCAATAGCATGCTGTGCAAATACTGAGTCTAGAAAAACACGATCTAAAATATTTCCTTTATAAAACGTAACGTCCTTTCCTGTAATACTTTTAACTCTGTCCAATGCAAGGGCTGAAGAATTAGCTAGGTTATCAACTACAACCACTTCATCACCTTTATTGAGTAACTCAACAACCGTATGCGAGCCAATATACCCCGCACCACCTGTTACTAAAACTATCATGTTGACCCTATTAAATAATAAAAAATCATATGCGCTACAGCTTTACTGTAAACGACAAAATACCAAGATTATCGATCGCAGACAAAAGCCAAGGTTTCTTCATGGAAGCTTAGTCGGGTAATATTTGCTTTGCAATAACCTTCAAAATTGCGCCACAACTTTACGGATTTTGGCGCATCTATATTTCTCGTAAACACTTTATTATCAATGGCGTATGCTAACGTATCGCTATCAAGCCAAGTGTAATCTTTTACGCTACTTGGCAGTTGAAAATGTTTCTTTACAGAACCTAGCCGTTTTGAATACGTAGCGAACCACTGCTCACCGTGTTCTACAAATGTAAAGCTATACATATTTCTTTTTGCATTGAAAGCGAGGCTGCGGCCAATGTCTTTAGCAATAACCTTGGGTAGGTGACCCGACAAATCGGTGAATTGTAATGTGTGAGGCTCTCCCAAAATAAACATTATTAAATCCTCACCTTTGCCCCATGCATGGTAACCCACAGGCTCGATATGCTCAAAAATACGCTCGGGTTTTAACGACGCTTCTTCAGGGTAAAACCACAGCCTTTGCTTACCTGACGGCTCAACTACGATCGCAGACACCCCATCTTTGTGCGGATAAATTGTTGGGGAGTATTCGGATTCTGGCGTATTGGTTAAATTGGTATGAGAGTTGTCAGCAAACCGATACAAAAATAGATCAGTCTGAGAGCGCTCTGCGCTGGTGATCTCTTTTGTATAATAGACACCTTCCGCACTTACCAATGGCTGGTTATGGTAGGCATCATCGCTTGTCAGTGGTTTGACAGTAATTCCATTGTCGTGGCTTTTTGCTAACCAAATTTGGCTTTTCGGCATAGCTGCATGAGCTTGTGGTATTAGGCTGCAAGCAAATAGTGCGCCAAGCATGACTTTAAACATTACGCGTCCTTTTTTTTATTTTTGATCTTACCGAGTAGCCAATCAAAAACCAATAATTTATCACGTTCTCTTGGTTTTTTTACACACACAAAACACCGTATACTCGCAAAGCGCTTGCGAAATTTTCGTCTTTCAGTAACATCAATTCAGATGTTCCAGCGGTGATGGCTACAATGCAGTTGTGCTTCACATTGCTTTAATCAAGCGCGATATCAGCGCAAAAGCGAGCGGCTAAACAGGTGTGATACTCAATCAACAGCCGCTATTAGACTCCGTTTTTATTGAGGTTACCATGTCACAACAACACCCAATTATCGCCATTACTGGAAGTTCAGGCGCCGGGACGACAACGACTACCAACGCCATAAAACATATATTTCGTAGTCTTGATGCCAAAGCCACACTTGTTGAGGGAGACAGTTTCCACCGCTACACTCGTCCGGAGATGGATAAACTTAAACGCGAGGCCTTACAAGAAGGCAAGCATTTGAGCTACTTCGGACAGCAAGCAAATGATTTCGAGGCATTGGAAGAGCTATTTGCGAGTTACGGAAAAACAGGAAATGGTAGGATACGTAAGTATTTGCACACATTCGACGATGCGGTCCCCTACAACCAACTTCCTGGTACATTTACGCCGTATCAAGATTTAGAAAAAAACACAGATATGCTGTTTTATGAAGGCCTACACGGCGGTGTGGTCACCGAAGAACACAATGTTGCAAAACATGTGGATCTGTTGATTGGTATGGTGCCTATCATCAACCTCGAATGGATCCAAAAACTCATCCGCGATACTCATGAACGAGGTCATTCAAGAGAAGCCGTTATGACCTCCATCGTGCGCAGTATGGACGACTATATAAACCATATAACGCCGCAGTTTTCACGCACGCATATTAATTTCCAGCGCGTTCCAACTGTCGATACATCGAATCCTTTCAGCGCAAAAGACATCCCTTCTCTAGATGAAAGCTTTGTGGTGATCCGTTTTCGTGGCATTGACGATGTCAATTTCCCCTATTATTTACAAATGATAGAAGGCAGCTTTATGTCTCGCGTCAATACATTAGTTGTACCTGGTGGAAAAATGGGCTTGGCAATGGAGCTGGTGTTAACACCACTCATAAAAGACCTACTCATTAAAAAACGTGCCTATGAAAACTTGGCCCCCACGGAGTTAAATATTTAAATTTGCCTTATTTCACTTTCCCTCAGTAAACTATCGACTCAAAATTGAGGGATGTGGAATTTATTATGCTCAAAATACTTGTTGGTTCAAAAAATCCAGTAAAAATTAACGCCGCAAAAACAATTTTTCAGCAGTACTTTCCTGAGCAGGAAATTCACTGTGAGGGCTGCCACGCGCCAAGTGGCGTGCCCGATCAACCTCTGGGAGAATTAGATACGCGTCTTGGTGCTCAAAATAGAGTCGATTACCTCAAAGCACATTTTGATGCTGACTTTTACTGCGCGATGGAAGGTGGCGCAGCCAAGTTTGACTATGGTGCGGCTACGTTTGCATTTGTGGTGATCGCCAATAAACAGCATTCTAGTGTTAGTAGAAGCTGCAACCTACCGCTGCCAGAGAAAATATATAGTGCACTTGAGCAAGGTGAAGAACTTGGCCATGTCATGGACCGAGTTTTTAACACGACCAATATCAAACAAAAAGGCGGGGCTATTGGCTTGCTAACAAATAATCTAGCCACTAGAGAGAGTTCATATACACAGGCACTCACCTTGGCAATGGCCCCTTTTATTCACTCAGAGTTATATAGTTGATGAAGTATTCTCATATTATCTTTGACGCCGATGAAACCCTGTTTCACTTTGACGCTTTTCTCGGCTTGCAAATCATGTTCAAACAACATGATGTGGCATTTAGTCGGCAAGACTACAATGAATATCAGACACTCAATGCGCCATTGTGGGTTCGATATCAGGAAGGGAAAATTGATGCGCAAACGCTTCAAGTTACTCGCTTCAATACTTGGGCTACAAAGCTGTCTGTCTCACCTGAGCTGTTAAACCTCGGTTTTTTAAATGCCATGGCAGAGATATGTAAACCCTTGCCTGGCGCGCACTCTTTATTATCGGCACTCAACCCAACAACATCTTTGAACATCATCACCAATGGGTTTAGCGCACTGCAAGAAAAACGTTTAAACAATACCGGTTTTAAGCATTTTTTTGATCATGTCGTTATTTCTGAGCAAGTCGGCGTAGCTAAACCCGATCCGCAAGTATTTGAACACACCTTAGAGTTGTTAGGTAATCCTGACAAGGCAAATGTTTTAATGGTGGGAGATACACCAAAAAGTGACATACTGGGCGCCAATCGATTTGGTATAGACAGCTGCTGGTTACAACATGATGGTCAAACTTGTCCCGATGATATTAAACCAACCTATCGGGTGGGCGATTTGGCAGAATTAGAGACTTTACTGGTTAAGTAAAGTCTCTAAGAGTGACTTATAAACTGCGCTGACGCAGTACTTCAAATAAGCAAACGCCTGTAGCAACAGAAACGTTCAAGCTAGATACAGTACCGACCATTGGGATTTTCACCAATAAGTCGCAGTGCTCTCTCGTTAAGCGGCGCATACCGTCGCCTTCTGCACCCATCACTATCGCAATAGGGCCTTTTAAATCAGACGTGAAAATCTCATTGTCTGTCTCACCAGCTGTACCAACAACCCAAACACCTGCGTCTTTAATATCACGCAATGTACGCGCTAGGTTTGTTACTTGAATCAGTGGCACCGTTTCCGCTGCGCCACAAGCCACTTTACGCGCGGTGCCATTCAGCTTGGCTGACTTGTCTTTTGGCACGATAACGGCGTGCACACCTGCCGCATCAGCACTGCGCAAACATGCTCCCAAGTTATGAGGATCTGTGACACCGTCTAGCACCAAGAAAAAGGGCGCTGCATTCGCATCAATGATCCCTTGTAAGTCGTTTTCATTCAATGTGCGCGGGGCTTTGACATTAGCAATAATACCTTGATGCTGCTCGCCTTTTGCTTTGTTGTCTAAGGCTTTACGCTGCATAAACTGCACTGAAATACCAAACTTACGTGCTTCATTGACCACTGCACTCAAGCGCTTATCATCACGGCCTTTTAATGCGTAAATTTCTAAAAAGCGTTCAGGTTCTTTGGCTAAAATGGCTTCAATGGAGTGAAAGCCAAAAATTAATTCATTACTCAAAACTATGCTCCGGCACTATTTTTTTGTCTCTTGCGGGCATTTTTACCCGGTCTTTTCGCCTTAGTGGCTTTTTTTCCTGTACTTTTTTTAGCGGCTTTTTTACTTCCTGATGCGCCCGCTTTTTTACTCTTCTTCAACACCCCTTTCGGCGTGGTTTTTTTACGTTTTTTAGCCTGCTTGCTGCCTTTATCTGGCGCGTCGTCTTGCTTATCCGATTTTCCATTTGGAATTTTACCCGCTTTCAGCTGGGCCCGAACACTGCTTTTTGCAGCTGGTTCTGCACCAGAACTGGATTTTTTACGACGCCTTGCATAACGGTCTGGCTCAGCTTCATCCGCCAGCACCAAATTAATACGTCGCTCATCTAAGCTCACCGATGCCACGACGACACTCAATTTGTCGCCTAAACGGTATACCGTTTTACTGTGCTCTCCGACTAAACAGTGCTTTGCACCATCAAAGTGGAAATATTCATGACCTAAATTGCTGACGTGGATCATGCCGTCAATTTGCAACTCATCAAGGCGAACAAACAAGCCAAAATTGGTTACTGATGAAATCACACCTGAGAATTCACTACCGACATGGTCTTGCATAAATTCGCATTTCAACCAGTCAGCCACTTCTCGCGTTGCGTCATCAGCGCGGCGCTCGGTCATCGAACACTGCTCGCCCAGTTGATCAGCTTCATCCGCGTCGTATACATACGCACCAGACACTTTTTGCCCTTGTTCAGCTAAGATCCCTTTGATTGCTCTGTGTACAACCAGATCAGGATAACGCCTGATCGGTGAAGTAAAGTGAGCATACGCTTTAAGCGCGAGACCATAATGACCAATATTGTCTGGTTGATATACCGCTTGCTTCATAGAGCGCAGTAACATGGTTTGGATTAATTCAGTCTCTGGACGTTGACCGAGTGATGCTAACGCCTCGGTCAGTTCAAGCGGTGTCGGCTCATGTCCAATTGGGCTCTCTATACCAAGGTCATTTAAGAACTGCCTAAAGTGACTCAGTTTTTCAGGATCTGGCTCGTCATGGACACGGAATAAGCTACTTGCTTCGTGTTTCTCAAGTAATCTTGCAGCAGACACATTTGCCAAAATCATACACTCTTCGATGAGTTTATGTGCATCGTTGCGTACGACAGGTACGATAGATTCAATTTTACGATAAGCATTGAATACAAAACGGGTTTCCAGAGTTTCAAATTCAATAGCACCACGTGTTTGACGCGCCGACTTAAGCGCCATATACATGTTGTGAAGCTCAGTCAGGTGAGGCGTTACATCTGCATACTCTTCACGCAGCTTTTCATCACCTTGTAAAATTGCATGTACCTTTGTATATGTAAGACGCGCATGGGAATTCATCACGGCTTCATAAAAACGATAACCAGACAGTCGCCCAGCTTCTGAAACCGTCATCTCTGCAACCATACATAGCCTATCTACTTTTGGGTTCAATGAACACAACCCGTTGGATAGCACTTTGGGTAACATAGGTACAACTTGCTCTGGGAAATATACCGAGTTACCACGCTCGATAGCCTCTTTATCTAAGGGACTATTTTTTTCCACATAATGAGATACATCAGCAATGGCAACCCAAAGTCGCCAACCACCCGAACGTTTACGCTCACAGTGAACGGCATCGTCAAAATCTCGAGCATCTTCACCATCAATGGTTAATAGCGGTAGATTGCGCAGGTCAATGCGGCCTTGTTTGTCCTTTTCTGCAACGTGTTCACCATGTTTGCTCACTTGTTCTTCAACTGCTTGTGGCCAAATATGCGGAATATCGTGATTGCGAAGCGCGACTTCAATTTCCATACCCGGTGCCATATGGTCGCCAATCACATCCGTGATCTTGCCAACCGCATTCATTTGCTTCGTAGGTCGCTGGGTTATTTCAACCTGCACCATTTGATTGTGTCGCGCACCTTTTTCACTGCCAGGCAAAATAATAATATCTTGAGTAAGGCGTGGATCTTCCGGTACAACGACCGCCATCCCGTGCTCAACAAAATATCGGCCTATAATAGGTGCCCGTTCAGACTCCAAAACCCGTACAATACGTGCTTCGACTTTACCACCCGAACCACGGCTTGCAGCCTTAGCTAACACCCAGTCTCCGTGCAGCACACGATCCATCTGGTGTTTGGTGATAAACCAGTCTTTTTTCTCTCCCTCAACTTCTAAAAAGCCAAATCCATCACGATGACCAATCACCTTGCCTTTGACTAAACCGTCATCGCAAGGGATCACGTAGCATTTGAATTTATTGAAGTGAAGTTGACCATCACGCTCCATCGCCCGAAGTCGCCTTTTAAACGCAATCTGACGCTCTTCTTCAAACACATTGAGTGCTTGGCAGAGCTGACTGAAGCTGGTTTTTTTGCTACTGGCTTTAATTTTTTCCAGTATATATTCACGACTTGGAACTGGATTATCGTATTTTTCTTGTTCTCGAGAGAGATAGGGATCCTGCTTTGGCATGCAAACACTGTGTAAAGGAGTTATAGCTTTATTCTAACGCAAAACACACTAATGGCCTAACCAAAGAGCACTGTCTCATCATAATTTAATAGTAAGAGATGAGCCCCAATAATTTAACTTTAGGCTTATTGGGACTCTGGGAGAAAATGTAAATACTTAAAACTTACCAACTAGGTTGATAAACCACCCTTTTGAGTCGTAATCTAAATCCGTTAAATCATCAGAGAAGTCCGTAAAGTTATAACCAACGCCGATTTTCATGTGCTCTCCTACATGTCGGTGCAGCGCAAATAAGGCGCCTGAGCGGCGATCTTCAGCCAGATCAACGTTCAATGAGCGCCACTCAAGGGTTGCATCCCATTGATGCATCAAATGATAGTCAGCACGCAACACGCCAAGTGTCGCCGCTGAGTCGAACCACTGCCCGGTGTCACGGCCCATTCTCAGCTCACCTTGCCGCTGCGCCAATTTAGTACCAATGCGCCAGCGCGGTGTCAGCTGGTAATTCACATCCAACGCCCAAACTCGGCTGCGCTGTTGAGGTGTATTATCAAGACCTATACCGCTTAACTGTGATGCCGGAGCCAAGTCTTCTAAATAAGTAAAGCTTGCCAATCCAGACCAGGGACTCGCAGATATTGGACGATAAGCAACACCAAACTGTGCTTCTGTATAGTCACTATTGAGTGCACCGGCAGGTTTACTCTCAGCACGAGAGCTATCACTTTGTGCCCAATCGACTCGCAATTGCGCTCGCCAATCTGCTGTGAGTTTGGCGTGGATGTTCTGCCTAGCCAGCCAAGATGTTTTGGTTTCTGTGCTGTTACTGTCTTCACGATATTCGAGCGCACTACGCCACTGCCAGGAATCTGTTTGGTAGCCCAAAGACAATGTGGTGACATCGCGATCAATTATATCATCACGGCTTTCAAGCTCACCTTGCTCAAAACCAAGTCCTGCTTGCCAACCAACTAAAAAGTCGTGCTCGATGCCATACGCATGAGTTAGCCCTGTTTGTCGATTGTCTTGCTGCCAAATTTGCTCTGCATATACACTGGTTGAAGCGTTAAACCTATGTCTGGAACCGGTTACCCAGTTCTTTTGCCTTCCTGTTGAAAATAAATCCCCCCCATCAGGGTCAACGCGGTATTCAACATACGCATTGCTGCCAGTTTGGTATTGCCAATCAACCCCGAGTTTGCCCGCTTCACCGAGATTGCCATGCGATAGCTCAGAATTGACAGCCAGCGTGTCTGTCAGCAGCACCTCTGTACCGATACCCACTCGGTTGTTCGCTAGTCGGCTTTGCTCTCTTACGAGCGTGCCTTGAAGATAAACATAAGGCTGCCACATTTCACTGCCGTCGTAATTAAGCTGCACGATTGCATCAATGCGCTCGCCATCATCAAGTTGGGGCGTTTGAAGCTCCTTATTTTGCTCTGCAAGGTTTTCTTTATTGTCTTGGCGTACAGCGCTACTAATTTGCCAATCGTCGTTCAATTGATAAACATAACCTAGCTCAGCAGCCTGCCTACGTTGTTGACTATCTGCTTTTTGATCATCCACTTTGAGCTGAATGGCATGATCGTCTTCGATTTGCCATTGCCAAAATGTGCCAATTGCATGGCTATTGACTTGGCTTATTTGACCCGTAGAGTTAAACCCAGCCTCAAGTTGTTGCCAATAAAATTGACCATGTCCTTGCTCATCCAACCCAATATCAGAAAATTCGAATGCTGCTTCAATTCTTTTTCCCGTTGCTGATTGACCCATTTCACTCGATTGTTGCTGCTCAAAATCAATACCACCGGTTAACGAGTTAAGTGTATTGCCAACCCCCTCTGTTTGCGCAGCTTCAATTTTGATATAAGCCGTATCACTAGGCTGGTAAGTAACATCCACAGCAATGAGCTGATCATCAAACAAATCTTGTTCTTGATGGTTGAGCGTGGTACCCACTTGTATTGTATCAGCTAGCCAATGGCTCAAACGAGCACCATAGGTCAAGTTATCTAAGCCATTGATCCCCGGCGTGTATTCATATTGCGCTACCAAATAGACTGGGTTACTGTCCAAGCTAGCGGTGCGAACGAGTAAATCATCCTGCTGGAACGAAGAGAGTGGTCGATTCAATAACACACGCCCTTGTAGTGCATCAATATCATAATCTTGGCCAGCAATAAGTCCTCGCCTAACTAACACCAAACCGGTAATTTTATCACGGACCTCAACAGCGATTTGCTCAGAGCCTTGAACAATATCTTGGTTCTGAAGGTAGTAAAGAGAGCCACCTGTTGAGCGATGAGACTCATAAGCACCTAGCGTTTCAGCCTCTGCGCCATATAAATGAACCTGAGATTGGTTATCGCCCGCAGTGGTAAGCTCATCCGTTATATATTGCAACTGTAAACCATATAAACCACGCTCAACACGAGCCAGCTCGGTATCGTTGAACGAGGTATTAAAATTCCCCCAAAGCACGTGAGACTGAGATTTCTCGACTTTTAAATACACTTTACCATTGCTTGGCGCATCATCCATTACAGTCGAGTCATCACCGTACTCGGCGGGATGCTGCTCTTCTTCAAGGCGACGGAATAAACTTTTAGGGTCTTTTTCATGGAGTCCAGACAATAACTTGTTCAATCCTTGCTCCTGCGTGTCTACCCGTGCAGTCACCTTGTACTCATCTTGCCATTTACCCGTGATATAACCACTTAAACGGCCTTCAGCAAAAACATTGCCATCTTGATTGTGATCAGCACTGAGCAATTCAACTGGCCCATTATGGCTGTTTTGCCCAATTGTTAGATCAGCCAATGCCACATAAAACCAATCGCTTTTTGGCAACTCGAGATCACGATGAATTAAACGCCCTTCACCTTCGGCATTTAGCACTGCAACTTCTGCTCGATGAATACCGCTGTGCACGATTTCTTGATGGACGAACTTGCGCTCTCGGTTAACCGCAACCACCCTTCCTAGAAAGTAAACACGATGATGGTCTGGGACCTGCTCACCATATAAGGTCAAAGCACCACCCGCGATCTTGATATTTTGTTTGGCCAGCATTGACTTGCCATAGCCCGACATTAAATACCCTTCGAGCTTGTCGCTATCGACGGCATAGCGTGGTTTAAAATCAGCTTGCGCAAGGCTGGTTTCATCAAATCGACCTTGCTTGTTGTACACTTTTAAACGGTAGTTAAGACTCATACCCAACATATTGCTAGGTAACCGCCAGCGGCCTGACAATGTGTCATCCAGCGCAACTTTTGCCAGAACTTTATCACTTTGCGGAGCAAGGATCTGTACCTCTGCGTAGTCAAAGAAGCTCTGATAATTACTGTAGCCTTTTAGGTGCAACATCAGTGAATTGCCTGATTTTGTCAGTGCATGTTGTATATTTAATTTGGGTAATATATTGAGCGGTTCATATTTAAGCTGTAGATCAAAACGCTCTAAACTGATATCTGCGCAACGCTGATCATCTGCATTATTCGCGACATCTTCATCCATAAAAGCTTGGCCATCTATGGTGATACTTAATGGCCCTTTGTTTGCCGTAACATCACCACATAGTTTTTGGCGCTGTGGCGGTGCAATCACTTGCGTCGCTTTGACCACTCGCGTTTCGGTATAAACCGCAATTACTTCAACTCGTCGGTTTCTCGCCATCCCAGCTAAAGTAGCATTACTAGCCACCGGCTCGCGATTGGAGCGACCTTCCATTGTTGTTGAAGAAGACTCAAGGTTGAGCTGATGACGGAAATAATCCGCCACAATATTAGCTCGGTGCTCAGATAAACCCTGGTTGGTTTTATAAATCTTACGTGCATTGGCACTGAGACCTTGTGAATCCGCATGGCCTATAAAATGCAATTTAATATCTTGCTTGCCTTGCAAAAAACCAATGATGCGATCCATTTCAAGTTTAGTAGTGCCTGTTAAGTAGTGCTTACCAGAAACAAAGCGAATTGCAGAGTCTTTTACGAATTGAGCTGACTTGTCATCTTTAACCGTTCGCTCTATTTCGACAGTTTTGGCCTTGGGTTCATCCAACCCACTAAACACAAAGTGCTTTTGCACTATCACCCGTTCAGTATTACCTGCCGCAGACGTCACTTTGCTGTCGTTAACAGCGTCGATAAAGGCATAGCTCATTGATGGTACAGAGGCATAAGCCGCTGCACACAAAAGCGAAATTTTGCTCAGCAAGAATCGATTAATCATCGCTTCCTCCAAGCTGCTGGTGGGCAGGTAAAGCTGGAATAAAAAATGGGATCATTTCCGTTTCAATTGTGATAGGAAGCTCGCGCTCTGCGACTTGTATTTGGATCCAATCAAGTAGCAATTGAGATTTACGCTGTGCCTCAGTGGTTTGTTCTAATTCAGATTGTTGATATGCAATACGAATAACTGTCGGTGTTTTACCTAGTGCATCCATTAGCTGCGTTAGACGAGACAGATACTCAGGCATGATTGCCTCACCGTCAAATAACTCAGCTGTGATTTCAATGCGCGCTACTTTATGGATACTCGCAGCAAAGTCAAGTTGGTGTGATTTACCGCGTGTTAAGCGTACTACTCGTGGATTTTCACTGATAACACGATATCCCGAAGGTAAGCTACGCTCATCCAGTTTCACGATAAAGTTGCCACCTCGAACAGCATGTGGAATATCCGCACACGCTAAATGATAGCGACCATGTTGATCTGTGGTTATCCAAAGGCCTTGCGCCGTAGCTAAACGAATTGCTGGTAACCCAGGCTCACCAGACTCTTGAATACCATTGCGATTATGATCATCAAATACTTTACCCATCAGATCGCTACAATCAAAAATGGGATCTGGAACAACTCTTACGGTCGCTTCACCAATATTTGAAATTCGGTTGCCGGAGCCAGTTTGGTAAAGACCTCCAATAAACTCGACCCAAGCCTGATTGATATATTTACCTTCGCTGACACCGGTCCCCACCACTACGATCAACTCGATCATCACCGACTGCTCTGGTTGTAGAGATTTACCAGCCCAGCGCAATTGCCTGCCGCGCTGTTCAGGCTCCATAGCTAGACCATCCACTTTTGCACTGCCCGCAACATATTTAAGGCCGGCGGGAAGCTGATCAATAAATGCCAGTGGTGACAGCTCCATTTCTGATTGGTTGGTCACTTTAATGCGATATGGCACCAACTCCCCAATCACAACATCTTGCTTGAGCGCCTGCTTACTGACATGCACCAGATCTTCGCCAAATGCATCGAGTGGAATATGGTTGTTTACCACATTGCCCGACGGTAACTTAGGCTCAATGTAGAAGCTCTGATAGTACTGAGTAGTATGCATGTCTTGCAGCGCTTGATCTGAATGATTCGCACACTGAGTTGCAATATGCTCGGGCGCATCCAAAGTTGGCACAGTTTCTTCAACAAAAATAGTAATTGGCAATTCTCGAGCACCGACTTTGAGTGTGTTCGCACACACAGGTAGACGCTTCGAACCGCCGCTTTGATAGCCATTAGGCTCAGTAACATGCAGCTCATACACGCCAGCAGGAGCTTGCGCAAAGAGTAAGAATTGATAGTACCCATCATCGCTGGTAGTTTGCTCTACATTCGCCGAACCACCCACTAAGTGCAGATCAGGCTCAAAACCACTCGGGCCTGTGATCTTAATTTTTGCACCCTTAATTGGCTTTCTCAGCTCTGAATCGTAAATCACGCCCGAAGGGTCCACTGGCAATGATTGATTCTCAACTTGCTCGCCAGCACTAACGCGCAGATTTAAAATAGTCCCTTTTTCAGTACTGGCATCTGGATCATCGGAAACAGGAAGGCCGTAAATTACGCCACCTTGTGGATGTCTAAAGCGTACTTCATAAGTACCTACAGGTAAGCCATTGAAGGTGTATTGACCGTTACCATCAGATTCCACAATCGCCAGAGGTTCAGCATCTAAAGGATTTCCTTCTCCTGTCATTGGATCTGGTAGTAGTTCTACGATCCAACCACCTTGTCCGTTGCTATCATCTTCCTCCCGATTATGGTTTTTATCCAACCAAACCATGCCTGAGATACTGGCAGGATCCATCAATTGCTCACCAAAATTGTATGAGTGTGCTTTGGTTACATGACGTTCTATATGGATAGCGGAGATCTGGTCATCGCCCAATACACCGCCAATGTTTCCAACACTATCTAGACCATCTTGTGTATTTTCAGGCTGGTATTCTGTTACTGTGAATCCATCAACACTACTTAGCGGCAGATCTTCAAACTCATAACGCCCATAGGCATCTGTAAAAATGTCACGACTCACAGGTTGGCCATCAAGATCAGCTCCTGAAATAGTTAGCTTCACATCGCGTAAACCCATCTCATATGTGTCTTGCACACCGTCATCATTGAGATCTACATATACACGACCAGCTAAATCACTGCCACGTTCAGCAAAGTTGTATCCCACAGCGTGCTGACCAAGTTCAATTAATATCCCTGTGAATTGATCCTCACCGATCTCACCACCGGCATTGCCTAATTGCTCTTTTCCATCCAACCAAGCACTCGGCTGTTTTTGGATAATTTGATAGGTGCCTGGATATAGGTAATCAAAGGTATACAAGCCCTGCTCATTCGAAACAGTACTTCGTTCGACTGCGATACCGTCTAAAGTTGCCCCGGTTAAACTAACTTCCACGCCACCAATACGCAGAGTTTCACCATCTTCAAGTAAGCCATTTTCATCTGCATCCACCCATACCTCACCTGCAATAGACGCCCTTGGCAGCTCCGCAAAGTCGTAGTTTGCATAGTGCTTAACTTCAAGCACCTGGCCGATTGAGATACTGTCTGTCCCTTTTGAATTGGCAACCACGTTCCCCTGCGCAGACTCTTGACCATCTAGGTATGATTGCGGTTGCTGAGTTTGAGTTACAACATAGCCAAGTTCATTGCTCGGCGGCAGATCAGTAAAGCGATACACGCCCTGTTCATTGGTTAACGCGCTAAGATCTATACTATGGCCTTGATAATCAACACCAGTTAAGCGTATTTCAGAGCCAACAATCGCAATGTCTGTTGCATCAAGTTCCGTACTGTCAGGGAATAGACCCGAGTCAGTCTGATCAATAAAAACGCGGCCACTAATGGCAATACCAAAGCCTTCAGTGAAATTCTGTTGTGCTAGTCCTGCACCTTGATCCAATACCAATCCGCTGATCACATCTGTTTTATCTGAATCAGCAATCTGAACTCCATTTTTATAATCGATACCATCGACATAATTAGCTGGTTGAATTTGAACTAGTTGATAACCTTGTTCATCGCTTTTCGGCAATTGGGTAAATTCAAAACGGCCATCAGAATCAGTTACAGTTTTGAAGTTAACATCAGTACCTGCGTGACTTATACCTGTGAGCTGAATTTCCACATTTGAGATAGCATCATCACTACGGTTTAGTAGCCCATCAAGATTACGATCAACAAATACTGCGCCCTCAATTCGACCTTTGTACAACTCAGCAAAGTGTAAATTAGCAACTTCTTGGTTTGCAGCTAATGATATCGAGAAAACGTCGTTGGTATTTATAGACACTATCTCTCCATCACGGGACTCATGACCATCAATAAATAGTTCTGGCTGTATTTGTGTTACGGTGTAGCCTTCCTCATTACTTGTTACCAAATTGGCAAATACAAACGATCCGTCACTACTGGTTTTAGCTTCAATCTCAATCACCTCTCCATATGCGGAAACACCGCCGAGCGTAATCGTGATATCTGCTAATCCAAGTTCATCAACATCCATTAATCCATTGCTATTTGCATCAATAAAAACTTTACCGGAAATTTTGGCGTCTGTATGAAGTTGCTCAGTGAAGATAAGTTCAGGTGCAGCTTGCTCACCCAGTATCAATTTGATCTCACTGTTTGAACCAAATTGATCCACCGTAGAACCAAGATAATCTTGGCCTTCAACATAGCCCGTTTCACCTTGGGTAACTGTGTAGCCAGCCGAATTTGATGCGCGAAGACCTGTAAAGTTAAACGCGCCATTTGCATCTGTTGTGGTGCGCAGATTCACCGCTTCACCGTAAAGATCCTGACCTGTTAACTGGATCTCAATCCCCGCAAGGACAAAGTCATTCCCGTTGCTAGTACCATCTTGGTTGATATCAACAAATACACGACCTGATATTGACTTGTCGCCTGTGCTTAGTTGCTCAGTGAAAACAACTTCTTTGCCTGTTTGCTCTTCTTGACCAAGAGCTACCAATACTTCACTTAGTGATCCAAACTGATCTGCTGTTAAACCTAAGTAATCTTGGCCTTCAACATAGTCAGTTTCACCTTGGGTAACTGTGAAGCCTGCTGAGTTAGAAGCGCGAAGCCCAGCAAAGTTAAACGCGCCATTTTCATCGGTTGTGGTACGCAGGTTCACCGCTTCACCGTAAAGATCCTGACCTGTTAATTGGATCTCAATCCCCGCAAGGACAAAATCATTACCGTTGTTGGTACCATCTTGATTGATATCAACAAATACACGACCTGATATTGACTTGTCGCCTGTGCTTAGTTGTTCAGTGAAAATAAGTTCAGGCGCGGCTTGCTTACCCAGTACCAGTTTGATCTCACTGTTTGAACCAAATTGATCAGCCGCTGAACCAAGATAATCTTGGCCTTCAACATAGTCAGTTTCACCTTGAGTAACTGTGTAGCCAGTCGAACTTGATGCGCGAAGGCCTGCAAAGTTAAACACGCCATTTGCATCAGTTGTGGTGCGCAGGTTCACCGCTTCACCGTAAAGATCCTGACCTGTCAGCTGGATCTCAATCCCAGCAAGGACAAAATCATTACCGTTGTTGATACCATCTTGGTTGATATCAACAAATACGCGACCTGATACTGATTTGTCGCCTGCGCTTAGTTGCTCAGTGAAAACAACTTCTTTGCCTGTTTGCTCTTCTTGACCAAGAGCTACCAATACTTCACTTAGTGATCCAAATTGATCAGCCGATGAACCAAGATAATCTTGGCCTTCAACATAGTCAGTTTCACCTTGGGTAACTGTGTAGCCTGCTGAGTTAGAAGCGCGAAGCCCTGCAAAGTTAAACGCGCCATTTTCATCTGTTGTGGTGCGTAGGTTCACCGCTTCACCGTAAAGATCCTGACCTGTTAACTGGATCTCAATCCCTGCAAGGACAAAATCATTACCGTTGTTGGTACCATCTTGATTGATATCGACAAATACACGACCTGATATTGATTTGTCGCCAGCGCTTAGTTGCTCAGTGAAGATAAGTTCAGGTGCGGCTTGCTTACCCAGTACTAGTTTGATCTCACTATTTGAACCAAATTGATCAGCCGATGAACCAAGATAATCTTGGCCTTCAACATACTCAGTAGTACCTTGAGTAACTGTGTAACCTGCATCATTTGATGCACGAAGCCCCGCAAAGTTAAACACGCCATTTGCATCTGTTGTGGTGCGCAGGTTCACCGTTTCACCGTAAAGATCCAGACCTGTCAGCTGGATCTCAATCCCTGCAAGGACAAAATCATTACCGTTGTTGGTACCATCTTGGTTGATATCGACAAATACACGACCTGATACTGACTTGTCGCCTGCGCTCAGTTGCTCAGTGAAAACAACTTCTTTGCCTGTTTGCTCTTCTTGACCAAGAGCTACCAATACTTCACTTAGTGATCCAAATTGATCAGCCGATGAACCAAGATAATCTTGGCCTTCAACATAGTCAGTTGTACCTTGAGTAACTGTGTAGCCAGCCGAATTTGATGCGCGAAGACCTGTAAAGTTAAAGGCGCCATTTTCATCGGTTGAGGTACGCAGATTCACCGCTTCACCGTAAAGATCCTGACCTGTTAATTGGATCTCAATCCCTGCAAGGACAAAGTCATTATCGTTGTTGGTACCATCTTGATTGATATCAACAAATACACGACCTGATATTGACTTGTCGCCTGTGCTTAGTTGCTCAGTGAAGATAAGTTCAGGTGCAGCTTGCTCACCCAGTGCCAGTTTGATCTCACTGTTTGAACCAAATAGATCTGCCGATGAACCAAGATAATCTTGGCCTTCAACATAGTCCGTTTCACCTTGAGTAACTGTGTAGCCAGCTGAATTAGAAGCGCGAAGCCCCTTAAAGTTAAAGGCGCCATTTGCATCGGTTGTGGTGCGCAGGTTCATCGCTTCACCGTAAAGATCCTGACCTGTCAGCTGGATCTCAATCCCTGCAAGGACAAAATCATTACCGTTGTTGGTACCATCTTGGTTGATATCGACAAATACACGACCTGATACTGACTTGTCGCCTGCGCTCAGTTGCTCAGTGAAGATAAGTTCAGGCGCAGCTTGCTCACCCAGTACCAGTTTGATCTCACTGTTTGAACCAAATTGATCAGCCGCTGAACCAAGATAATCTTGGCCTTCAACATAATCAGTAGTACCTTGAGTAACTGTGTAGCCAGTCGAATTTGATGCGCGAAGCCCCTCAAAGTTAAACGCGCCATTTGCATCTGTTGTGGTACGCAGATTCACCGCTTCACCGTAAAGATCCTGACCTGTCAGCTGGATCTCAATCCCAGCAAGGATAAAGTCATTACCGTTGTTGGTACCATCTTGGTTGATATCGACAAATACACGACCTGAGACTGACTTGTCGCCTGTGCTTAGTTGCTCAGTGAAAATAAGCTCAGGCGCAGCTTGCTCACCCAGTGCCAGTTTAATCTCACTGTTTGAACCAAATTGATCTGCCGATGAACCAAGATAATCTTGGCCTTCAACATAATCAGTAGTACCTTGAGTAACTGTGTAGCCAGTCGAATTTGATGCGCGAAGGCCTGTAAAGTTAAAGGCGCCATTTTCATCTGTTGTGGTGCGTAGGTTCACCGCTTCACCGTAAAGATCCTGACCTGTTAACTGGATTTCAATCCCTGCAAGGACAAAATCATTACCGTTGTTGGTACCATCTTGGTTGATATCGACAAATACACGACCTGATATTGATTTGTCGCCAGTGCTTAGTTGCTCAGTGAAGATAAGTTCAGGTGCGGCTTGCTTACCCAGTACTAGTTTGATCTCACTATTTGAACCAAATTGATCAGCCGATGAACCAAGATAATCTTGGCCTTCAACATACTCAGTAGTACCTTGAGTAACTGTGTAACCTGCATCATTTGATGCACGAAGCCCCGTAAAGTTAAACACGCCATTTGCATCTGTTGTGGTGCGCAGGTTCACCGTTTCACCGTAAAGATCCTGACCTGTCAGCTGGATCTCAATCCCTGCAAGGACAAAATCATTACCGTTGTTGGTACCATCTTGGTTGATATCGACAAATACACGACCTGATATTGACTTGTCGCCAGCGCTTAGTTGCTCAGTGAAGATAAGTTCAGGTGCAGCTTGCTCACCCAGTGCCAGTTTGATCTCACTGTTTGAACCAAATAGATCTGCCGATGAACCAAGATAATCTTGGCCTTCAACATAGTCCGTTTCACCTTGAGTAACTGTGTAGCCAGCTGAATTTGATGCGCGAAGCCCCTTAAAGTTAAAGGCGCCATTTGCATCGGTTGTGGTGCGCAGGTTCATCGCTTCACCGTAAAGATCCTGACCTGTTAACTGGATCTCAATTCCTGCAAGGACAAAATCATTCCCGTTGTTGGTACCATCTTGATTGATATCGACAAATACACGACCTGATACTGACTTGTCGCCTGCGCTCAGTTGCTCAGTGAAAACAACTTCTTTGCCTGTTTGCTCTTCTTGACCAAGAGCTACCAATACTTCACTTAGTGATCCAAATTGATCAGCCGATGAACCAAGATAATCTTGGCCTTCAACATAGTCAGTTGTACCTTGAGTAACTGTGTAGCCTGCTGAATTTGATGCGCGAAGACCTGTAAAGTTAAACGCGCCATTTGCATCGGTTGAGGTACGCAGATTCACCGCTTCACCGTAAAGATCCTGACCTGTTAACTGGATCTCAATCCCCGCAAGGACAAAGTCATTCCCGTTGCTAGTACCATCTTGATTGATATCGACAAATACACGACCTGATATTGATTTGTCGCCAGTGCTTAGTTGCTCAGTGAAGATAAGTTCAGGTGCGGCTTGCTCACCCAGTACTAGTTTGATCTCACTATTTGAACCAAATTGATCAGCCGATGAACCAAGATAATCTTGGCCTTCAACATACTCAGTAGTACCTTGAGTAACTGTGTAACCTGCATCATTTGATGCACGAAGCCCCGCAAAGTTAAACACGCCATTTGCATCTGTTGTGGTGCGCAGGTTCACCGTTTCACCGTAAAGATCCTGACCTGTCAGCTGGATCTCAATCCCTGCAAGGACAAAATCATTACCGTTGTTGGTACCATCTTGGTTGATATCGACAAATACACGACCTGATACTGACTTGTCGCCTGTGCTTAGTTGCTCAGTGAAGATAAGTTCAGGTGCAGCTTGCTCACCCAGTATCAATTTGATCTCACTGTTTGAACCAAATTGATCTGCTGTTAAACCTAAGTAATCTTGGCCTTCAACATAGTCAGTAGTACCTTGAGTAACTGTGTAACCTGCATCATTTGATGCGCGAAGCCCCTCAAAGTTAAACACGCCATTTGCATCGGTTGAGGTACGCAGATTCATCGCTTCACCGTAA
Source organism: Pseudoalteromonas obscura (assembly GCF_030135505.1). NCBI lineage: Bacteria > Pseudomonadati > Pseudomonadota > Gammaproteobacteria > Alteromonadales > Pseudoalteromonadaceae > Pseudoalteromonas > Pseudoalteromonas obscura. The sequence continues at coordinate 428 of NZ_JASJUT010000011.1, read as the reverse complement.
AGATCCTGACCTGTTAACTGGATCTCAATTCCTGCAAGGACAAAATCATTCCCGTTGTTGGTACCATCTTGATTGATATCGACAAATACACGACCTGATACTGACTTGTCGCCTGCGCTCAGTTGCTCAGTGAAAACAACTTCTTTGCCTGTTTGCTCTTCTTGACCAAGAGCTACCAATACTTCACTTAGTGATCCAAATTGATCAGCCGATGAACCAAGATAATCTTGGCCTTCAACATAGTCAGTTGTACCTTGAGTAACTGTGTAGCCTGCTGAATTTGATGCGCGAAGACCTGTAAAGTTAAACGCGCCATTTGCATCGGTTGAGGTACGCAGATTCACCGCTTCACCGTAAAGATCCTGACCTGTTAACTGGATCTCAATCCCCGCAAGGACAAAGTCATTCCCGTTGCTAGTACCATCTTG
>NZ_JASJUT010000010.1:0-267172 GCF_030135505.1 Pseudoalteromonas obscura | reverse complement strand
TACCTCGTTATCTGACCAACTAAGCGCTTGCTGCCTATTCACGTTAACCACCAAATGATAGTGATTACTCATGATGGCATATGCTGCTATTTCAATCGCAAATACACGACTTAGCAGTTTTACTCTCTCGACTAACCATGTCCGTCTATGGTCAAAGTTTTTGCCTGTATACTTATCCTCTCCGCACAAAAAAGCACGGCGCACACACCGTGCTATCAAGTGATAATAAGACGTCGACGACAGATCTATCAGTGCTTTCCTTGCTCTTGTCATATCTATTCAACTCAAATAAAGCTGGATATTTAAACAGTAGTCAAGCAACGTAATTTATGCAAAGAATTTGTACCTGTCCTATTTGGTTCCACCTATTTGGTTTCTGCACACTGCGCTGGCGCAATTGCACAGAAAAAAGGCGCTCAAAGAGCGCCAGTTTGGAATGGGTGTCTTTGCAACTACGTAATCAGTCGAATCTTAACTTTCTACCATCATGATAAATGTAACCAATTTTCTCTGGTATATCAGTTTCTTCTAATGACACCTTATAAACTTTTGAGTCCTTGTTATTAATAACATCAATAACCATTACTTTTTGACCCGGCCTCAACACACCTAAAACCACAAGAGATTTTGGGTTAACGTCAATTGGCGCACTTTTATAAACATTTGTAGTCTTCACGACCATTACATAAAAGCTACGGTTACAACCCCCAAGGAAAACCAGTGAAATTATAAATAGAGTTATAAATTTCGACATTATTTTACCTGCGGTCCATTTTCTGTTGGGTAATACCATGGAGTTATCCTTGGTGCTGTTTGCGGGTAGAAATTAGAACCGCTTACAATACCAGAGTTCAAAATTGCGTTACCTAAATTAACTGGAAGTATGTTAATACCAATATCAACTCCTATGCTTCGCAAGCCCAAAGTTACTGGTGAGCCACAATTTTGAATATAATTGTATTCGAAGTTATAATTATTTAAATAATTTTCCAAATTGCTAATTTGACTTTGACTTAATGCAAGCTCACTTCCCACAGCTGAACGAAAGTCATTTAAAGCCATATAATCTTCTACATCTAGATTATCCATACCTCCTGGACCAAATGAATACACTTTATCACCTATTCTTATTGCAACATGCCCAAATGAAGATCTCCCCCACCCAGAAGGCTCGTGAATTAAAACCTCAGCTTGTTTGCGATTCACGAAACTTTTGATGCTCTCACCCGCCTGATTCAACACATACTGCATTGCCCCAGTACGAGCACCATTGGAAAACTTTCCGCCAGTTATCTCCGATACTGTACCACCAATTATCGCTGAAATAACCGCTCCTTTTGCAATCTGGCTGAACTCTAAGTCACCACCTCCAGGTAAAAATACGCCGCCTGCTCCTTTAGTTATACCTGCACTTACAAAGCCATGGCCAAATTTACCGCCACTCATCTCTGTTGAAACACCTCCAACTACTGCATGAACGCCAATTTGTGCCGCTACTTGTCCTCCAGTTAACATATTATCACCAAATTCGATAAGTCCCGCAGCCTTTGCTCCCTCTACACTACCAAACTGTTTTAGATTGTCCGCTCCTAAGCCATTAAAATATTGCCCTATAATGGAAAACGCTTGAGCCGATAAACCACCAGTAACTCCAGCCCTAAGTGCCTGAGTTGAACTTCCCCCCATAGCGCGCGTGAAGTCATAGTTCCATGCCGTTGCGCAGGCAAAAACGGCTGGCCCACAGAATGCTGACGCAATATTTCCTACGATGTTTACAAACTCTGCACCAAACACTTTTGCAGTTGATCTAATCAACTTTCGATTAAGTTTCTTAAGGCTTTTAAACAAATACCCACTCGGATCCGTATAACTCAGCGGATTATTCAGCACATAACTATAGCGGTTATAGTTCTGCAAATTCCCCGTCGCTTGTACAAATGGGTCGGTTTGCATAAACCTACCAGTATCTGCATCGTAAATCCGACCATTCATATGAATGATGCGCGTATCATCACCAAATTTAACGGGTTCGTGGCCTGTGTACGCTCTTTGGTTACTTGCAACAGTCCAAAAGAGTCCTGTTTCAAGCGCCCAATTTAGTTTGTCTATGTCATTGTTTGGCATCAAGACTTCTGATTGCTTGCCAAATACGTCATAGCTAAAGCGCTTTAAGAGCTTACCACTATGGTTAACCACAGCAACAACTGAGCCTTGATGGTCTGTAAACAACCACTGTATGCTCTCTTGACCATTCTCATGGTAAGTTTTTACCGCATCGTTGCCAATATTTCGACGAATGTAAGTTTGAGCAGATAAGGCCTCTGAGCCACTTTCTTTAACTATCTCAAGTGCACCCACATAGAAAATGGTTTTATTGCGTTCAACACGTTTAAAGCGTCGGTTATTGGTATCGTAACTAAATTGAACCAACTCGCCATTGACCGTAATGTGCGTTGCCTTATTACGTGCAGAGTACACCACATCGCGTTGATAGTCAGTGCTGCCACCGTTTGTCCTCTTCGCGCTGATTTGATTAGCTTCAGAACAGAAACACACGGATCAATAACCCCGATTTTAATTCTCTACGCAGGAAATTTTCTCATATTTGCGCTTACGGAAGGATTTTAGACATGATTAACCTAATAACTTTAAAGACACCTTGATACTGGATTTTTAGTGCGCCTTACTGACGAAGCAAGCAGTTCACTACACTGCGCAAAGTTGGCTTGTCGTTTTAACTTTAAATGTTCACATATTAGTGATTTCATCATCTGATGATCGTTTACATCCGCAGCAATAAACATGGCGGCTTAACCCTGCCATGTCATAAGTAAATACCGCACTGCTTTTGCTGCTTTGATTACTTCCAGTACTCGATTATTTTTGACACTTTGTGACCCTTAAATTCGAATACTGATAAGTGCTTTACTATTTCCCCTTCAAATATTTCTTGCCTTTCTACAGAAACAGCATTGTGTCCGACAATCACAGCTGTAACCTTATATCGATCATTTTTACGCTGATAGTTACCTGCTTTAAGGAATTTGACATAATTATTGTAAAGGTGTTTGCGCGTATATGTTCCGCCATATACTTCATGGATATACACAAAATCTTCTGTGTAGTGGGAAAAAAGAGTGTCGACATCACTGACCTGTGAGCCCGCCATCAAGATTTTATTTTGTAGTTCATTTATGAAGTTGACAGCTTTTTTTAACTCACTTGCCGTCAAAGTTTCAGCTTCTGTAGCTTTGGCTGATATAAAGAAAAAACTTATTAAAATTAGTAACGTGTATGCTATCTTCATTTTGCTTCCTAACCTCTAGTATTTAAATAAAGCTAAACCAACGAATCGACTTTTTGTGCTAAATTGACATCAACTTCAGCTATCACACAATTTTTGTTTGGAAAACTATACATCTAAAATTATTGGCAAAGATATAGGAGGGAAAATTTGTCAGCTAAAAGTCATAAAATCCATAATATAAGCATATAAATCAAAATGTTAAATTTAATAAGTTGACTCATAAAAACCTGATTGATGTCAAAAATAAATAGTATTGCTTTAACCTACACACTTGTTCACTAATACTATGTGGTATTTGACCTTGTACGTACATATAGACTAACGAGTGCTATTACTTCATGTACTTACCAGGTGTCGTCCCGATGATTTCTTTGAAATCACGGATCAAATGGGATTGATCCGTATAATCGAGCAGTGTGACAATGTCTTGAATATCAGCTTCTTTATTTTCTAGTACCTGCAAAACATGATGTAAGCGATACTTTCTAATTAACCATTTAGGACTTAAGCCTATATACTTGCCAAAAAGGCGTTGAATAGAGCGCTTTGAGAGGTTTGCTTTAGAGGACAACTGTTCAACAGAGAATATAGTGCCATCACTCTTAATTAGATTATATATTTCAAGTACTTGGATTTGCGTTCTAGAGACTGGCATTACATAATCACGAAAAAACGTATGTAAAGCATCCACAATATCCGCATCATTGTGCATGAAGGACAGTGCCTGCAACTCATTATCAAGTCCAGTACTAAACACCTCAGTCAATGTGCATTCTTTATCTATATAATAATCAGGAGGGTTTTTAAGCAGTGGAGCAAGCATGCCAATGTTAAATTTTGTGCCAATTATCCGCCCCTTGCCTCGCATAGTATAGGTATATACTTTACTGACAGGCCCAAGTACCTTGACCCCTTCCTTTTCGATGATCAAATGAAAGTTTGGATCAGGTAAGTTTTGTTGAGTGTGTGTTGCCAGATTGCACAAGTCCCAGTCAACTATCCAAAATTGTTCAATTAAGTCGGCAAAATATGGCTCAGGAAAGTACCTCCTCAAATCATAGTTTTGCTTACTCTTTGTATGGTGTAAAACACCCGAGATCGCATTTGTATTTTCTTTCAATAGCAGCTTTCCTTTTTACAAATTGGCGCGTTTATACAATATCAATTGTATAAAGAGATGATAGTGTATGGGAAGTTTCACAATAAAAAGAGAAAAAACATGGCGATCACAGGCACTTTTCAAATTAATAATTGGCAAGAAAACGTAACCACCAACATGGAAAATAACTGCAAAATTAGCAGCGCCGCTGTTGCACAAAGTTATGATGGAGATTTGGTCGGCACTAGTCAGATACACTACCAACTTTATTATAATAGCGAAGGCAATGCGCTGTTTACAGGCTATGAAGTGATCTCTCTGTCTGAAGACCTTAGCAAAAAGATCATTTTACAACACCAAGGTAAATTCGAAGGCGGTTCTGCATCTGCCCAGTTCGAAGTTATTGAATGTAATTTTGACGCAAATTTAATTGGTAAAACCGGCAGCTTCATTTCCAAAGAAGGCGGACAAGCAGATTATAGAATTGGCTAGTAAATAGTCTACGCTTCGATTGACATACAAACCTATGCCCCCCTGATAGTACTGTTCGTTGTTGAGTCAAGTACATACTTGGCTCGTCATTATCACTTAGACATAGACCTCTTGGGAATAGGCCATACACAATATGGCCTAGCAAAAGACTAAATGAAAAATAGGTATTCATATAATTTTTAACTCTCACCAGCTTTAGCGGGCTAACAATATAGATAGCGCTATCGCTGGATCATTGCTACCTCGAGGTTTTGTCTCCTGAGCCCCTTAATAACATCCATTTCTATCTCAAAATAAACTTAGAGTGCGTGCCAGATAGTTCAATTTTGCAGTGATACACGGGGCTTATAAGAATAATAAATCCGTTTAGATTGAACCTCCTCGATATTTGGAACTTACAAATGATCATGATATCGCCAAAACCTGTACTGATAGTGTTATTTGATAGAGAAAAATTAATTTAAACAGTGACCTCTTTCTCATCGTTTGGGCAAACAAGCTACTGCTTGTAAAAATCAGACATACGAACTAGTGACTGAACATCGATCATAGGGTTTGCGCCTAAGTTAATAAATAGAGGGTAGAAACCGCAGACAAGCTTATCAAAGCACCTCAAAATCAAGTATTAATGTCACAACTATACTTGGGGACCAAATTCAATAACAAAAAACAGATTCAAAAAGTCGGCATTCAATTCACCATAAAAATGGTTTCAAGCGACTCGTAATTTTGGTAGTCAATAAATATCCTCTGGCCACCTGTAGTATATTAATTGCTGAGTTTGCCACAGTGAAATATGATTAACGCTCTCTTACTAAAAATAAAAACGACAGTTTACAGCCGTTCCAAAGCTAATGGCTGTAAATTCCTTATCAACTAAATAAAAAGTAGGACAATCATGTATAAATTATTTGGGCTACTCGTGGCATTGTGTAGTTTAAGCTCAGTGCTAGAAGCTAAAGAGTTTGCGCAAGGACGCCAAATTACCGAAATGCCAGCGGTGCTTACCTTCAAAGAACGTGTCAAACCAGTTAATAATATGGTTGCAGATAGACTCGATAATCTCCTGCCAAAACTGATGCAAGAAGCTGATTTAGACATGTGGCTAGTGATAAACAGGGAGTATGGTGAAGATAAACTTTTTTACACTCTGGTCCCTCAACCCACCTTTGCAGCGAGACGTACTACTTTACTGGTGTTTTCTAAAAACTCAGATGGCAGTGTTGAGCGCTTTAGTGTTAGCCGCTACCCAATAGGAAAACTTTACCCAACAGTATGGAAAGGTGGTAGTAACGAGCAACAATGGCAAAGGCTAGCTGAAGTCATTACAAAACGTGATCCAAAGCGCATTGGGATAAACATGAGTGAAAATTGGGCCCTCGCCGATGGTTTAAGCGTTGGACTACACAAACAACTACGCAAGTATTTACCCAATAAATATCAAAATCGATTAGTGAGCGCTGAAAACTTGGTGCTCCGTTGGCTAGAGACTAGAAGCGAAAAAGAGCTTAATGTATACCCTCAAGTAGTCACGATTGCTAGACGAGTTATTGCAGAAGCCTTTTCCAATAAAGTCATTACACCAGGTGTTACAACGACTACCGATGTTGAATGGTATCTGAGAGAACGTTTCGAAGCATTGCAATTGCGCCCTTGGTTTCAACCTTATGTCAATATTCAACGCCGTGGCGACAATCCTGCAAAGGATGAAGTCTTCATGGGTAAATACAACCGAGTCATTCTACCTGGTGACATCATTCACACAGATGTCGGGATCTGTTACCTCAGCCTTTGTACTGACACACAAGAGATGGGCTATGTATTAAAAACGAATGAAAAAGAGGTTCCCACAGGACTACAAAAAGCACTGGCCATTGGTAACCAGTGGCAAGATATTTTAACCAGCAACTTTAAATCTGGTTTAACTGGCAATCAAATCTTGGCCAACACAATAAGACAAAGTAAAGCCGCCAATATCATTAGTAGCACCTACACTCACCCGCTCGGGTTTGTTGGCCATGCTTCAGGCCCTACCATTGGAATGTGGGATAATCAGGGGCCTACCCCCATCCAAGGTGACTGGAAACTTTTCCCCAATACGGTCTATGCCATTGAAGGCAATATCAAGACTCAGCTGCCTGAGTGGGACAATCAATGGATTCAAATAAAATTAGAACAGGATGCAGTATTTGATGGTAAAAACGTATGGTATCTAGCTGGTAGACAAACACAGTGGCATATCATCAGATAACGCCTTATGAGAAACCTGTTAAACATGAAAATGTCTAACAGGTTACTTTGAAAGCGTTGTAATAAGCGCAGCTTTACGTAACTTTTTCAATTCCATTTGAACTTATGTAACCCATAGATTTAAGCTCTTTTATTAAACGATACAACGTGCCTTTTTCCTGCTCGTGAGGTGCAAGTGTAGAGCTCGCAGTTTTCAAATGTTTTAGTGCGACCAGCACTGCATGACTGTTATTTTCTGAATAAATGCCATTGCTTAAGATTTCACTGAGAATATAAACAGCTAACTCTTTGATTAGAATTTCCCGTGGCATGCCTGTTTTTGTACAAACACCAAATGTACCAGCTAAAAAGTGATGCCACTGAGATTCAATGAAATTATCAAAGTTTGCGTTAAACTGTGTATCTGTGCTCCAAAAACTCTTTGCTAACAGCGCCTCTTTCACAATATAAAATTGTCTCGAAAATGATTTAAATGCTTCTTTTTCCTCTTTGAACAAACAACACTGTTTGAGCCAATCCGTATACGCTTTCGGGTAAAACTCTATTAATTCTCGTTCTTCGAATTTGCCAAAATATGAGGTGCTCGCTAGCGATATATCAAGTTTATAGGCAGGCATTGGCATCATTTTTCTAGATTGGAAATCTCTAAGTTGTATGGCTGATGTATCGCTGCTGCGTATAAGCTGGTTTTGAGTGTAAAAGTGCCCACTTAAGTAGGTGATTAGCGCCATGCTAAAGCCACCTTTATCAATCTGCTGAGTCATAACTCTCCCTTCCTAGACTCATTCCGTAATCTCTGGACACATGAGCCACACGTAAACGAAAATCTTCAAACAACTCTGATTTGCCTTTTTCCTGTGCCTGTTTGTGCTCTAATTGCTCACGCCACCGTAAAATAGCTTGTTCATCTTGCCAAAAGGACAGTGACAAGAAGTAGCATGGATTTGAAACGCTAACAAACCGTTCAATAGAGATAAAACCCGGTTGCTTAGCCAACAGAGTTTTTAAACTCGCTGCGATATCTAGGTATGTGTCTTTCCCCTGTGGTTTCAAAGTAACTTCAAAGATAACCGCTATCATTTATAAAACCTCTGTAAGCTTGAGTGTTTCAACTACACCGTTTAAAAAGTAGCGTTTTTCATGCAAAATGAATTTTTCTTCCTGCGCAAATTCGAAGTTTGCTTGAGCTTGCATGTCTGCTTTTAGCCTAATGCGGTAAGCTTCATAATCGGCAAGGCTGTTAAAAGCAATCAGCCCATAGGCACGTTTATTGTCACCTTCATACGGCGTAAAATACCCAATTAACTCTCCGCCAAGACGCGGGATAATAGCGCCCCAATTTTTGGCATATTGATTGAACTGCACCAGCTTTGTTGGATCAAGTTCATATTCGATAAAACATGTCATGTTCATTCGATTTGCTTCCTTTTTTGTTTTGAGGCAGTCTATCGCGCTAATAAAATGATGCTTCGATGTACATCGAACTAAATGGAAATTATGGAACCTGATATCTCAACGGTAGCGGGGCTAATAGCCGACTCTGCTCGCTCCAAAATACTGACTGCACTTATGGGTGGTAAGGCCCTTACGGCCACAGAGTTATCTATAGAAGCTGATGTCACGCCACAAACCGCTAGCAGCCACTTGGCTAAATTACTCGAAGGGGAGCTACTACAAGTCAGAAAACAAGGACGGCATAAGTACTTTCAGTTAAAGGGTCCACATGTCGCCGCGGTTCTGGAGCAATTATTGGTGCTTACCGCATTATCGACTCCTAAAACCTCTACAGGCCCCAAAGATCCACGCTTGAAACATGCGAGGGTGTGTTACGATCATTTGGCCGGGGAGCTGGGGGTTCAGTTATACGACGCGTTGGTCAGTGCAAATATGCTTGAAGATTTTGGCGAACTAACGCGCCTGACTGAAAAAGGAAAAACCTACTTTATGAGCCTTGGGGTAGACTTTCAACAGTTTAATAAAAACAGCCGCCCCGTATGTAAATCATGCTTAGATTGGAGCGAGCGCCGGAACCATATCGCGGGCCACTTAGGAAGCTGGATACTCAATTATATCTTTGAGCAAAAATGGGCAAAACAAGATTTAGATGCACGTTCGATTACTTTTACCAGCAAAGGGCTTAAAGCATTTAATAGTACTTTTTTGATAAAACAATGAAGCAATTCAGCTTCGTAGAATGTGCCGATTAATACTAAATACAATTAATCTGGTCCAGTACTACAGCCTACCAATTAATGAAGTGGGCAATTGCGCCAATGCATATGAGAGATATCAATAAACACTTCTACCTCTAATAGGGTTTGTTTTTGTTCCTAATATCGTGCTACAAAATAGAAAGTAACCTATTTAATTAAATATACAAAGGATGTGTTATATGCGTATTGGGCTTTTACTCAAACTATTTGTATTATGTGGGGTGTTGATCAGCAATAATGCAAACGCTTCTAATATAGAACTACCAACGTCTATGGGAATAAAGAACCAGCACTCCTGCTTTCATGATGTCTTTTCAGATTATGACTCTTGGTTCAAATTTGTTTATGCAAAAAATGAATCCAACTTCAAACGCAGAGGCATCAAAGACTACTCGAAGCCCCTTAAACAGTTTGAAAAACGGTTTAATACCATGTTTCCCAAAACTGATTTTGATGCTGCAAAAAAAGCTTTGGACTGCCAACGATTTACATATAGCGTGAATGGCCAAGAAGTTGATGGCCTACTTATAGCACCAAAAAAAATGACATCAACCCAGTCAAAAGTACCAGTTGTTTTATATAACCGGGGCGGCACAAGAAATTATGGCGACTTAGTATTTGGCCATGTCGTTTACTCACTGTTCCCTGTTGCAATGCAAGGGTATGCAGTCATCGCAAGTAACTACAGAAAGGACGAGCAATATGGCGCAGATAACATTGATGAAGTCACTCGTCTAATCGACATTGTTGAAAACATCCCTCAATTAGAGTCGAATAAGGTCAACGTCTATGGCGCTAGCAGGGGTGGTCTTACATCTATGCAATTGGCTCGGGAAAGGCCTAATAAAATTGCTTCAATCGTTTCTGTTGCCGGAGTAATGAATAGTGAGCTTTGGGCTCAAAACCGAGCAGGCATACGAAACAATATTTCTTTGATAGATGGATATACAAAAAATGCCAAAGCTATCCACAATAAATTATCGCCTGTTCAGTGGGTAGATGAATTGCCAAATGTGCCAGTATTATTAATGCACAGTAAAGACGACACTAAAGTGAGTGTGAAACACTCATTGCAAATGGTTGAAAAACTAAAACAGCATGACCGCCCCCACAAAGCAATTATTTTTCCAGATGGTGGACACGATATAATTGGCTATAAAGATAAAGCGCTTAATCATACTATTCAGTGGTTTAAGTCTGCCGCAATACACAAACCTAAAAATGATTCAATTTAAGCATTACTGGTTTATCCCTAAGTAATTAATTTGCGATGGCAGTATTTCATGACCCATTCGTCAAGTCAGTTCGTGATTGTAGCTAGCTGCGATAACATGCAGGATCACCGCGAATGGGTTTCATAGATTTATGCATAACCTTGCGTTAACTCAGCGTTTGGAATAACACTAGACACTAGGTTATGCATAAAACTGGGCACCGACTTTTAACAAGTGTCTGCTTTTCAAACTTTTCTAATTCTTTGAAAACAACACTTTAAAATTAATTATGTCATTTTCAGCCTTTTGTGATGCAAATTTAACGTTACCCGCGTATATTGCTCAGTTCTATTTATTTTGTATTAAATGATTTATGCGTACTTATTTATTCTTAGCCATCTTGGCCCCTTTTTTCGCGTATTCGACGCCAATGAAACTAGCGTTTTTGGATGAGTTTGTTGTGCCTGCTGATCTACGTGTAAATGGTGATAAAGTAGGAGGCCTGTCGAGCATTGAGTATACAGGTGACCAATATTTACTGATTGTTGATGATGCCAAAAATCCGCGATACCTTGACGCCACCATCAATATTAAAGGTAAAAAAATTGAACATGTGCGTTTTAACAAGTCGACAGCGCTTGTTAAAAAAGGCTCAAAGGCCGGTGTTGTAGATCCTGAGAGTTTAAGAGTATTACCAAAGACTAATAGTTTGGTTTGGTGCAGTGAAGGCAGTGTTAGATATAAACACCCACCGGCAATATTCCTGCAAAACGAGCAAGGTCTGGCACCATTTACACTCCCTAAAATGTTTGAGATCCAAGACAATTCTGGTCCAAGACACAATGCCGTTTTTGAAGGTATCACCGTCACTCCTTCGGGAAAAGGTGTCTGGGTATCAATGGAAGGGCCCTTAAAGCAAGATGGTAAAAAAGCCACGGTACAGCATGGTAGTATGGTGCGCATTTCATACTTTGACTTCGCCTCTAAACAGATGCAGTACCAATTTGCATATTACCTCGAACCGCTTGTCAATCGCACCGAAGCCAAACCAGATGCATTTCGTACCACCGGCCTAGTTGAAATACTGCAAATCAATGAACACCAATTCTTAACAATGGAGCGCTCATTCACTGCTGGGATCTCTGATGGCGGTAATAGCGTCAGTATTTACCTTGTAGACATGAAAGAAGCAACAGATATCAAAAATCTCGCGTCTCTAAATAAACAACAATTCCGTCCAGCCAACAAGACCTTACTGTTAGATATGGAGACAATAAAGCAACAAATTGGCTCCAAGCATATTGATAATCTCGAAGGCATTACTTTTGGACCCGTTTTAGAAAACGGCAATCAAAGTCTGTTGATGGTGTCTGACAACAATTTTAATGTGCACGGAAAGCAATTAAGTCAGATTTTACTGTTTGAAGTTATCACTGGCGGTAACGCAAGTTAATTGTGTGGGTGGCTAGTACATTAATCCTAGCCACTAAATACCCGTGTTTCTATAAACGCAACTGTAGCCAAACTATTACATGTAATTTGACATAGTCACATGGCGAGTTTTGGCATTTATTTCAATTCAATTACTTTGATTTCATTATCTATACCAGTGAAATGTGTGATACCAAACACCCTACTATCTTTTAAAAGTACTTGAAACTGGAGTACATATTGGTCTGGACAATCTCGTCCAGAGTCTGTGTTTATCCACTTCATATTGACATCTAGTTGATAAATATCAGCAATGTCATTTGGCTCTATAGCATGCATGGGTTTCAATATTTTCACGATTTCATTCTTCGACTCCTTTAGGATCCCTTCAATGTCTGGGCGACAAGCAAGCGCTGGACTAATCGAACTACAAAACAAAATGAACATTACTAGGGCGCTAATATATTGCTTCACTAACAAACACCTTTTATTAAAACCAAGCCTTAACCACACACGTTATTGATTTCACTGGTGGAGCATATAAATTAATTACAAAGAGTATCAATTTGGTTCCCACATTAGCCTGATCTATTTATCAAATTTGCGATTTCACACTTTTCAGGTACGCGTTTTTGACGCTCATCCTTGCCTGAAAACTCTGCTACTAGCTCAGGCCTCCTTGGCAAATGTTCTGGTAACTTGATATGAGTGACAACTCCTAAGTTGCTCAGCGCATTTAAAACCCACCACCCGGGATCTGGCTCGTCTTTGTATAGACCTAGCATAGCTGAACCGGGAAATGCATGGTGATTATTGTGCCAAGCCTCCCCCATGGAAAGAAATCCGGCTAAACGGATATTATGCCCTTGCACCGCAGCGCCTTCGACTTTCCATGTCCGCTCACCGTGATTGTGAGCAAAGTAGCCAATTAACCAATGACCGCCAATCGAAACAACTACGCGTAGTGAAACGCCATACAGCACCCAACTCAACCCGCCAAACCAAAATAGCGGTATTGCTAAGACTAATTGTTGGCAAAGCCAACTAGATTCCATAAATTGATAAAAACGGTTACCCACGACACGCGACTCAATATTAAAAATTGGCGGGTGATCCAGTCTCAAATCACAATTTAATTGCCACCACCCATCTTTTAGAATTTTTGATCCGTGCAGTAAAAAATCATGACACCGATTTTGCCTTTGCGCCCAATCACGCAGGTCATGCTGCTTAAGCATACCGACGGGACCAGCCATCCCAACCAAGACTCCTAGATAAACAAAAGTGTACTCCATCCACTTTGGACATTGATAAGAGCGATGAATCAGCAACCTATGCATGCCCAATGAATGGCCAAAGCACAATGTAACAGCAGTTAATACAAGAAAAACAGCCATCGCAGACCACGAAAAGTAAAACGGCGCGACAAATAGCGCCAGGCATAAGTTGCATATAAACCAAATTGACTTTATTGGGCTCCAAACAACGGTGCCTTTGTAGGCACTATCTGGGTGGGTTGATATAACTCTATCGCTGTTCCTCATCGCTTTTCCTTAGTGCTTCTCACTCCTAGTTATCCTATCTAACAAATGGGGCAATTGACCTCGTTGGCATAAACGCGCTTTCTTAAAATAATATTAAATCTATCAACTACAGCTTCACTAATAAATACATCTTAAAGCAATGCCTTACTGAGGCCACTTAAAATTTGCCATAGTTAATTCATGAGTGAAATCGCATCTTTTAACAACTTATCTGTTTTAGGGCCGACACTTCCAAGCAATGACGTTAGCTTGCTTTGAAACTCTCTTTGTTTGTTACCTGGCACAAACGGAGCAAGGCCTTTCAATACCAAAGCCAGATTGAACTTTCCCGAGTCTGTTGTTGAGTCATTCCACAGCGCTAATGTCGCGTTAAATATTTCAGGATCGCCTAAATCATATAAAAATTCTGCAGCATGTATATGGACCATTCTATTTTGGTCAATTGCGTACTCTAATAAAACCTCTAGATCATCAATGGTCAACAAGCTGCTAATTTGCCGACGGTTACTTTTGTTTTTTCGCATCATCTCAGTAAGTGCAATCAACAAACCTAATCGTTTTGCTTTACTATGGGAGCCTGTTCTTAACTCAGCCATGACAGGACGCACAATAACAAGCCCCCTATCGCCCAGAGCTTTCTGCGCTCTTTGACGAATGGCGTCGCTGTCATCATCTAATAAATTAATTAAGCTCTGAATATCAAGGGTAGACATAGAGTAAGGAGCTGACTGCACTGACGCAGCGCTTTCAACAAGCAGCCTCGCTTGTGCCTGCGCAACAGCAATTTCGGTCGCAGTACTTTTTTCGTTGGTTGCCTTTGTGATCGCATCAACCACTGCTGCTCTCTTTTGTTCTCGCAAATCGTATAAATGTTTCAAAAAGCCTTCCCAGCGAATGCGTTCTTCTCCCTGATCTGAGAGATATGCGTAATATTCAGCCAATACAATTCGCTCATCGAGATTTGAACTTCGACCTTCTTCCGCTATTGAATCAAGAAACTTACGATTTAAGGTAGTGCCCGTTAACTGCGCCTCGCGCAGCGCTGTGTCTAAAGCGGCTTGTTGTTTCATCGTTTCAATTTTTACCGAAAAATACACCGTTGCGTATTGTTGTGCGAAAGGAAAAAATGCAGCAGCAATCCCTACGAGCGCGGTTCCAAGAGCTACTTTCCAAACCCCTGCCCGTATTTCGTAGCGCTTTATTTCGGCCTCAATTTGAGCCTTTTCTATATCCACTTCTTCTGGCGTCATCGTATACTCCTTATTCAGATGTATAATGTCATACCATGTACATCAGCACCAATTGGAAACAATAAGCTAACAGAGTGTACGAAAAATGAAAGTATAGTGATGAGTGATCGATAAAATATAAAGTAAATGGCAGATTAAAAAATCAACTACCCAGCAGCTCAAAACATACATCTGGGCAGTTGACAATATAGGGGTACTTAAAGCTTAAATGGCAATGACGAATGGTGTAGGTTTATTTTGACGTTACCTTCTTTATCTTTGATATAAGCAAATGAATACTCTACTTTAATTTCTTCACCCTTTTTATTAGTGAAATAGTAGTTACCCATAGATATAGCCGAATCACCATCCGTGATGATCCCTTCATTTTCCCAACGCACCTTGACGTAAGGCGCTAGAGCAAAGCCTTTATCTTCAGCCAAATCTTGACCCACAAAGTAAGACAACGCTTCTTTTTTAGTGCCTCTGAATTGGTCTACCGATGCTAAAGTTGGTTTAAACAACACTTGTCCATAATCAAACGCATAAAACCTTTCCAAATGTTGAATAGCAGCTTTTCTTGGGTCTTTTGATTGGCCAATTTTAACAATCCCTTCACCCCAACCTTTTTGTGCAGCCTCTACTTCAACAGTAGAAATGGGCCCTGCATTTGCGTTTAGTGAAGCCAGTGAAGCAACTACCAGTGAGATTGCAGCTAACCTTTTCATACTTTTTCCCTTTAATCCAAAAATTAATTTTTCTATAAATTACTGATCTAAATAAAGTTCAATTAATTAACAGAGTCGACTTGCTCTTTCGTGATGGGTGCAAACATTACTGTCTGACTTTTAAGGCCATCAACAAAAGATATGATTACTACATCATCATTAAGTTATAAAATAATTAAGGAATTGTAAATTTATAAAGTTTCAAGTAACTTGCTAATTCGTCATTTGTCATAGCAGTGAACTAGTTGAGGCTTTAAGAGGTGATCCAGTGGGTTTCACTTTTCCTGCTGTATTAGCCTTGTATTTGCATTTCTGCTATCTCGTTGATATTACAGCAAATAGGCTTGCGCCTTTCGCTCGCACAATCACATTCCACAAGACTCGATTTTTATAAAACAACCTAGCGGTATTGTTAAAGACAGCGCAGAGTAACCCCCTACGTTAATAAATTACACAGAACTTCTCTATCCAAAGCTCAGGCAATAGAAAAAGTTAATGGCTATAAAATGCAGGCAGTTTTGGTGGGTGAGTACATCAGCTGTTTTATTCTTCCGTCTCTTTGGTTTTTGTTGCGTCCTCTGCCTGCTGTGTAGCGCCTTTAGTCATGAACAAATAAATTGCCTCTTCAACAGGCATCGCTTTAAAGTATAGAAAACCCTGCACACACTCGATATGAGATTGTTTTACAACTTGTTCTTCGTCTGTAGTTTCCACTCCCTCTGCCACCAGCTTGAACCCCAGCTTAGAAATCATTTCAGATAAATTCGTATATAGAGAAATAGATTTACTATTTAATTGATCAGGTAATAGACTTCGATCAAGCTTTATAGTTTCAATATTAAGCTTTGATAAAACAGACAAACAAGAGTAGCCAGTACCAAAGTCATCCATTGCACAATCAATTTTATTCTTCTTGAGCGCATCAACAATCGTCACTGTCTTATTAAAGTCTTCTATATAACTAGACTCCAATAGCTCAACTTCTACTTGACCAGGAAATTTGGCAAATGCTTTGATAATTCGTCTATAGCCTCCAGTAAGGAGGTTTTGCGGTGAAATATTAAAGCTAATTTTTGGTTTTAACCCATGCTTTGAAAATTGCTCCAGATCTATTTCCAATTGGTCAATCACATAATTATCAATGATATGTAATAGGTTATGTTGCTCAAGAGTTTCTAAGAACCAAGGCCCGGATACAGTGCCATCTTTATTGGTTAGCCTTAATAAGGCTTCAAAGCCAACTACTTGTTTGTTATACGGGTTAATTTTGGGTTGATAAAACAGTGTCAATGCACCTTGATTAAGCGCCTCAGTTACTTCCTTTAAGCTATGTGCATTAATTTGCTCTTTTCTTTGTGTTGCACTAAAAGAGCCCTCTGCTCCTTCCTCAATCATACGGCCAGCTGTATAACGCTTCATTAGTACATCTAGCGCTTTTCCAGATAAATTATTGTCTCGGTTAGCCTTCAAGAACGGAAAATATATTAGGGCGTTAATCAAAACCAGTGCAACTTGTAAAAAAACTCCTTTTACGCTTTCAGTTAACAGCCAACCATTAATAAATATGGGCGTAAACCAAGGTATTTCTTCAATATATTGAATAGAAATAAAGCCACTATAAAAAGCAAAATATGCAATCGATGCATTCACTAAAGGGCATAATAAAAATGGCAATAAGATGTAAGGGTTAAATACAATTGGTAATGCATAAATCATGACCTCACTAATGTTAAACATAGCCAAAGGTGAGGAAATAATTGCTATACGCTTTTCATGTTGCCCTTTTTTTAAAAACAAAGCAGCAACGATTAAGCCCCAAATGCAACCAGTGCCACCCAAAATAACAAACCCAGTAAAAAAGTTGTAGCTGATTAAGTCCGGAAGTACGTAATAACTAGTTAATTCACTCGACACCAGAATATGGTAAGTATTATCCCCATGAACACCGATAAACCACAGCAAGTGAGATATCAATAACTGCATGGAGAGCTTTTCAAATACATTCCAGTGTGGGTTTAGAGATCTCAGCCCTTCAACTATGGTTTCAGCGGCCAAATCAATATAGGGGAATAACAGCAGCACCACACTGGTCACAATTAAGTAGGGTAAAATTAGATTTAAATGTTTACGTAAAAATAAGCTGATTGAGCTTACGCCTACTAGGCGGAAAACTTTTAAGCGCTCTAAATAAGATAAAGAGTAACAACACACCACTGGCATTAGCAGAGAATACAAGGCACCCATTCGGTGATTAATTGCTAAGTCACTACCAGAAATTGTAATGTAACCCGTTGTAGCCGTAAAACAAGTGAAAACTAAAATAGGGCTAGCAATAGTATGAACTTTGAGGTTTTTTGATAGGTAGTAACTAAAGGACATCAAGGTGAGTACAGGGAAAATTCCCCATACTAGCGTGTTGAAGTCCTCTAAAAATTGATGCTCAACGCCTTTCATGGAGATATTGAGCCACTGATTGATTAGTGTGATAACAGAAGCAACTATGAAGAAAGGAATTAACGCAATATAGCCCTCACGCAGCGAAAGAATCACAGTGTTAGAGGAAATTTTAAATGCATATTGGTTAAATTTATTCAGCAACGTTCTTGTCACAACTCAGTTTTTCTTTTTACATTACCCCAATAAAATTAGAATACAATCGCTTATTGCAATTTTTTACTGAAAATAATTCAACCTGATCAGGCGTATATATCAACACCTATTAAAGACTGGATTTCCGAGCGGCGGCTGTCATTTTGCAAGGCTGAATAGGCTTGAACAGCTTTATTTGAGTTGAAGGAAGGTTGATCGTAAATAACCGAATTTTTATCTTGTCGAAACTGCTCTGCTAGTTTGACACCTTGCGAGCTGAACTTTATATCACTGACTTTCTGATTGTTTTCGGTTGGGCGCGAGTCGTTTTGAGTTTTTAAAACCTGAGATCTAAGCTGGTAAGTATCTCTATTTTGAACAACTTGATTAATTTGCATCACACGCGCCCATCATTGTGCCTAATTTAAGGATAGCTTTCTATTCTCTACCAGGCAACTTTTTCCACGTTACTGTGTCTCTCACATAGTGTGGTTGTGCATCTTGAGCCGAGACTGTATCACCAGTGGCAAAAGCGATATCGCCAAGTTCTAACATATAGGCTGCATTTGGCAAAGAGATTGAGTCAATGGTAGACACATTAAGTCGCTTTGCATCATCAGAATAAGTTTGCCAACCAGTTCCAACCCCTGAGACTCCATTAAAGTCTCCTGTTATTGTATCAGGCTTAATGACTATTTCATTTTGTTTCGCTACGGCATTACCTTGCGCGTCTTTGATAAAGTGCCCCAAGTAAATTTCACCCATACGCGCATCAATTGCGCTGATCACTTCATTACACCCTTTTTCCTTGATGGCCTCATGTGCCATGGCTTGAAGCGTAGATATACCAGAGAGTTTTAAACCCGCTGAATATGCTAATCCTTGAGCAACAGCAACACCAATCCGAACACCAGTAAAGCTGCCTGGTCCACGACCATATACGATCCCATCTAACTGTTGAAGCGTACAATTTGCTTTAGACAAAAGCGCATCGACAAGCGGAAGAATTTTCTGACTATGCTGTTGGGGACACACTTCAAAATGAGTAAACGTGTTGCCTTCGAAATATAGGGCAAGACTTAAGGCTTCAGTAGAAGCGTCTATTGCTAGCAAATTATGTTTCATGTTTATCGATGTTCTCTAAAAATTTCAATGCCTTCTCCAAGTCTCTTGTGCGAGTCATTGGTGGTAAGCTTTTAATAAACGTTTCACCGTATTTTCTCGTAACTAAGCGATTATCGCAAATAATTAGCACACCTTTGTCGGCTCTATCACGAATTAATCGCCCGACCCCTTGCTTCAGGGCAATCACGGCTTGAGGTAGCTGAATATCATCAAAAGGCTCTTTTCCGCTCAATTCAGCGTCTTTCATTTTGGCTTGTAGCAGCGGATCGTCTGGTGAAGTAAACGGTAATTTATCTATCACAACACAACTCAGCGCATCACCTCGGACATCAACACCTTCCCAGAAAGAGGCTGTACCAAGTAACACCGCATTACCATGACGAATAAACTGCTCCAATATAATACGTTTCGACGACTGCCCTTGCATAAATACAGGGTACTCGGTCGCAGTGCTGATCCCTTCATACACTAGATGCATAACACGGTAACTGGTGAACAGCAAAAACGTGCGCCCTTGGGCTGCATTTATTACAGATTTTGCAACCTTTACCAGTGAATGCGGCATCAACTCGTCTTTGGTTTCGGGCAAGTATCTTGGAAGGCAGAGCAGCGCTTGTTTTTGGTAGTCAAACGGGCTGTCGACGATTTTGTGAAAATCAGGCTCTAAGCCCAGACTAGAATTAAAGTGTTCTAAGCGATTATCAACTGACAAAGTAGCCGAAGTAAACACAAAACCAGCTTCTGTTTTCTTGATTATTTCTCGAAATCGGTTCGACACATCCAGCGGCGTAATATGAATTGTGACAAAACGACGTGTTGTTTCAAACCAATAGCTGTATCCTGTCTGCGCTACATCAAACGCCCGTTCCATCAGGCCTTTAAATGCCATAACGCGCTCAAATGGATGTTCAATTTTGTCACTTCTATCAAGGCAAAGTTTCAATACTTTATATAAAAAGTCTAAATTACCAATAACTCTGTGAAGTGCCTCACAAATAACCTTGTCTTTAAGTGCTTCTCGCCAATCTCCGCGCGCGCCATCCCCACCAAAGACCAATCGCAGATCTGCAATACTGGTTGCTAACTTATTGAGCGTCTTGCCCAGCTGCAGCATGTCGGGCATATCACTTAGATAGATCACTCGGATGTCATTCACCAAATCATTAAGTTGTTTTGTGCTGATGGACTCACCAAAGTAGTCACTTGCAATTTCATTAACTTGATGTGCCTCATCAAAGACATAAGTATCTGCGGTAGGCATTAACTCGGCAAAACCAGAGTCTTTTACTGCCATATCCGCAAAAAACAAATGATGATTAATCACAACCAAATCCGCATCCATTGCTTTAAGTCTTGCTTTGCGTATATAGCATTCGGCAAAATCTGGACACTCTTTCCCTAAGCAATTATCAGCTGTGGAACTAACATAGGGCAGTACTTTGGCATCTTCTTCTATACCAACACAATCAGCCAGATCGCCAGTTTGAGTTTCAGTTGCAAATTTTGCAACCATAGCAAGCTGGTGCATCACATCAGGATCGTCCGTTGGAACGTGCGCAACATGCTGATTAAGTCGATATGTACATAGATAGTTAGCACGCCCTTTGAGCAACGCAGTTTTGCGCCCTTTTTCGAGTGCTTTTACAAGATTTGGTAAATCACGGTGATACAGTTGCTCTTGAAGTGCTTTTGAGCCTGTAGAAATGATCACTTTTTTCTGGTTTATAAGTGCTGGAACAAGGTAAGCAAACGTCTTACCCGTGCCTGTACCCGCCTCAACCACACACTGACCGCCATTTTTGACAATTTCATCAATTGCAATAGCCATTTCAATTTGCGGCCGTCTTGGCTGGTAACCGGAAAAATGGCGTGCAAGCGGGCCGGAGGACGAAAAGTACGGTTCTATAGACAAAGAAAAATATTACCTGACTAAATAAGTCAGGCAATTCTAATTTCAAATCTAAATGAGAGCAAGCCAACCCTGCACACTGTTCCGTATTTTATGCCTAGTTAACCCCGTAAACACCCTATATATATTGAGCTTAACTGACTCAAAGCTGCCTTATTCATGCCCAAGTATCCAAATGAGATTCGTCTTCTTCACTTTTAACATCTTCCTTGTCTTCATCTTCAGGTAAATCCCGTTGATGTTTAAGTTCACTATCGACATTATTCGCTTGAGACTTGCCCTTTATTTTCTCAGCTTTGTTATCCAATACACCTACAATCTTAAATGGACCATTGTGCGCAATTTTCAAGCGAACAATCGGAGCCATGAAAGGTTTAAATACATCCATATACACACCTCCTCCAAAGTAAACTACTGACCTACATACTTATTATCGGCTGATATAAATTATTCTTTATTTATTTTTAAAAAGTACTTGCCAGCTTTGGTAATTTCATGATTATCTATAAAAAGTTAATCGAATTACAAAAAATTTTACATTACAGGTAAGAACATGTTTTTAAATCTGACAGCAGTACATCATCACCATCATACATCGGGATAGCCTGTCAGGTATTTCGCTGGTGGGTTATTCCTAAAAGGAACCTCCGGCGAATCACTCAACGTATTTAAAATTTATTTCGCCCCGAGGTTCCCTCGGGGTTTTTCGTTTTTGAATATTAGGAAATAAATTATGAATACAACTAATCGCTTACGTATCGCAATCCAAAAGTCAGGCAGACTATCAAAAGACTGCCAATCCTTGTTAAAACAACTGGGCGTCAAGCTCAATCTACGTGAGCAACGCCTCATCGCTCACTCAACCAACATGCCAATCGACGTACTACGAGTGCGCGATGACGATATTCCGGGATTGGTAATGGATGGCGTATGTGATTTAGGAATTGTTGGTGAAAATGTACTTGTCGAAACACAAGCTGAGCGCGAGCGAGTTGGTCAAGCCAACGCCGTAAAGAAGCTTTCTAAACTAGATTTTGGCTATTGTAGGCTCGCACTTGCATGGCCACAGGAGCTAGGTCAACAATCCAAAGATTGGTTTAACGGCAAGCGCATCGCTACAACCTATCCTGAAATATTAAAACAGTACCTTGCTGACGAAAATATTGACGCAAGTGTTGTCATGTTAACGGGCTCCGTTGAAGTCGCACCACGTGCAGGCCTTGCTGATGCAATTTGCGACCTAGTTTCTACTGGCGCAACTTTAGAAGCCAACGGCTTAATGCAAGGTGACACCATTTTGGAGTCTAATGCTTGCTTAATCCAAAATGCTAATCTCAACGATGACAACAAGCTTTCTCTGATCAACAAGTTACTCCCGCGTTTGAAAGGCGTTAGACAAGCGAAAGAAAGTAAATACATCATGTTACACGCCCCTAAAGCAAAACTCGAAGAGGTCTGCGCGCTGCTTCCAGGCACTGGGCAACCTACTTTGCTCTCTCTTGCTGGCAGTGAAGACTACGTGGCGCTACACATGGTAAGCAGTGAAACGCTATTTTGGGAAACCATGGAAGAGTTAAAAGCCTTAGGGGCCAACTCAATACTCGTCATGCCAATAGAAAAAATGATGGAGTAAACCATGCTCGTTTGGAATCAACTAGACCAACAAGCACAGCTCAAATTGCTCACTCGCCCTGCGGTTAGCGCAGGGGCGGGAGTGCAAATTGCTGTTGAAGGTATCATTGAGGAAGTGCGCCAAAAAGGCGATAAAGCTCTATTTGAAATGGCTGAGCAGTTTGATAATCGTCAATCGGATAGATTGCGTGTAACTGAAGACGAAATCGCGCAAAGCGAACTTCAACTCAGCAGCGAGCTAAAAAATGCAATTGACCAAGCGTACAACAATATTCGTGCCTTCCACGAGCTGCAACTGCCTGAATCAAAAATGCTTGAGACACAGTCTGGTGTTGTATGCGAATTAAAATACCAAGCCATTGATGCTGTTGGAATTTATGTACCAGGCGGAAGTGCGCCACTGCCCTCTTCTGTGCTAATGCAGGGTGTATGTGCGCAGTTGAGTGGTGCAAAAACAGTCGTGCTCGCAACACCGGTTAAAGGGGATGAGCGAATCCACCCTGCTATTTTATATGCAGCTAAAAAGTGCGATATCAACATCATCGTTGAAAGTGGTGGTGCAGGCGTTATCGCCGCGATGGCACTGGGAACAGAAAGCGTCCCAAAAGTAGATAAAGTTTTTGGTCCAGGTAACGCATTTGTCACCATGGCAAAACAGTTACTGTCGCAGTCTGTGCCAGGATTCGCTATCGACATGCCAGCCGGTCCTTCCGAGGTGCTTGTTATTGCCGATGAACATGCCAACCCAGCTTTTGCGGCAGCCGATTTATTATCTCAAGCAGAACATGGTGCAGATTCTCAAGTATTGCTCCTCTGCGATAGCGCATCATTTATTAATGAAGTTGAAGCCGAGATCACTAGGCAGTTGGCAGTACTATCAAGGGCAGACATTGCCAAAAAAGCAATGGAAAATAGCGCGCTAATACTTGTTGAATCAATAGAGCAAGCGTTTGAACTTTCGGCTGAATATGGCCCAGAACATTTAATACTGCAAATACGAGATGCGCAATCCCGAATTGATTTAGTCAAAAATGCAGGCTCAGTATTTGTCGGCGACTATACACCAGAATCAGCAGGCGACTACGCATCGGGAACTAACCACGTACTACCAACGTATGGTTACAGTAAAACCTATTCCAGTTTAAATTTAATGGACTTTTTTAGAACCTACACAGTTCAATCCATTACTAAACAAGGTTTACTTAATTTGAGCAAAGCGATTTTACCTTTGGCTGAGGCTGAAGGGCTGGATGCGCACGCCAACGCCGTTGCAATCAGAATAAATGGTGGGAAATAACAATGTCTAATTCATTACTACCGCAAAATATTGCGAGCTTAAAAGCATATAGCTCTGCAAAAAGTGAGAAGCTCACAGGCAGCACTTGGCTTAACGCCAATGAAAGCCCGTTTAATAAAGCCGTTGAACTGTCACTCGATGAGTTAAATCGATATCCAAAGCCACAACCTGAAGCCGTGATAGATGCGTACAGTAATTATGCACAACTTGCTCCAACACAGGTTCTGATGACCCGAGGTGCAGACGAAGGCATTGAACTGTTAATGCGCACATTTTGTGAACCTGCAAAAGACAGCATCGCCATTTTCACGCCAACCTATGGAATGTACAAGGTATCTGCTGATACGCAAAATATCGCTATTAACGAACTTTCACAAGCACAACTGCAACGAGATCAAATCAGTGAATTGAGCGAGCGTATTGGCAGCGCTAAGTTAGTTTTTATTTGCAACCCAAATAACCCAACAGGAAGTTTAACACCTGTAGACAAAGTAGCCTCTCTGGCAAAAGCACTCGAGAACTCAGCGTTGATTGTTGTGGACGAAGCGTATATTGAATTTGCGCCGGAACAAAGTGCCGTGTCTTTGCTGCAAGACTTTAATAATGTCGTAGTCCTTAGAACTCTGTCTAAAGCATTTGCACTAGCAGGTCTACGTACGGGGTTTTTACTTGCCAATGACGCAGTATTAAATCCTGTGAGAAAAGTCATTGCCCCCTACCCTGTTTCAACTGCGGTTGCGAAAATCGCAGAGCAAGCATTGACGCCAGATGCGGTCACACAAATGCGCCGTCAGGTAAGCATTTTAAACAGCAACAAATCCAAACTGGAAGCATGGCTAAGCAAATCTCCCCTTGTCACTCAATTATTATCTGGTGAGGGCAATTTTATCACTTTGCAACTGAGCGACAAGACACTGATTAGTAACGCAATGAAAGCTGGCACCATCATGCGACCATTTACGCTATTTGGTGAAGACAACTGGCTGAGAATATCTATCGGCAGCGAGCAAGAGTTAGAACAAGTCAAACTTTGGTTAGAGCAAAGCGAGTAAGGAAGTAAAATGAGTACGCCATATCTATTCATCGACCGCGATGGCACATTAATAGAAGAACCAGTGACAGATAAACAAGTAGATAGCCTAGAAAAGCTAGCACTACTACCCAATGTTATTCCAGCTATGCTGGCGTTGCAAAGTGCAGGATACCGTCTGGTTATGGTGTCTAATCAAGATGGATTAGGCACTGATAGCTTTCCCGAGGCAGACTTTGCCGCCCCGCACAATAAAATGATGGAGATCTTTTCATCACAGGGGATCAAGTTTGACGAAGTATTAATTTGCCCGCACTTCGACGAAGATAACTGTAATTGCCGTAAACCAAAAACTGGCCTGCTGACGTCAATTATGCGCTCCGGAAAAGTAGACTTATCTCGCTCTTATGTCATTGGTGACCGTCATACAGATATTCAGCTCGCTGAAAACTTGTGTATTCAAGGCATTCTTTATGATGGTGATTGGAACAAAATTGTCACTGAGCTAACGACACAAAATCGTCAGGCAAGTGTAATAAGAAACACCAAAGAAACACAAATCGCAGTCGCAGCTAACTTAGATCAAACAGCTAACGGCGAAATCAATACAGGCCTAGGCTTTTTTGACCACATGCTAGACCAAATCCGCACTCACGCAAATATTGGCTTGGAAATAACAGCAAAAGGTGACCTGCACATTGACGAACACCACTTGGTAGAGGATGTGGGTATCGCGCTTGGTCAAGTACTTCGTGAGGCCTTGGGCACAAAGTCCCAAATTGCACGTTATGGTTTCGCCCTACCAATGGACGAGTGTAAAGCAGAGTGCCAAATTGATTTATCTGGTCGCGCGTCTTTTGTGCTCAACGCCAACTTTAGTCGAGATAGCGTAGGTGATTTAGATGTGCAAATGGTCGAGCACTTTTTTAAATCTTTGTCAGACAATGCGCAAATAAGCCTGATTTTAAGCGTATCTGATGGCAACTGTCACCACCAAGTTGAAGGGCTATTCAAAGCATTTGCTCGTGCATTACGCATGGCAATAGCTAAAGATCTGTCTCAACTCACAGCTAGTTCAAAGGGGTGTTTATGATCGCCATAATTAATACTGGTTGCGCCAATATCAATTCCGTTCGTTTTGCGTTTGAACGCCTCGGCGTCACTCCCGAAGTGCTATCAGACCCAAGTCAGTTAAATAAATTTGATCGCGCTGTACTGCCGGGTGTTGGTCATGCCAACGTCGCAATGAAACGCCTAATTGAGCAAGGATGGCAGCAAGCTATTAATGAATATAACAAACCTCTGCTGGGCATTTGTCTCGGTATGCAGATGCTATGTGATGACAGCGAGGAAGGTAATGTCAAAGGACTTGGAATTATTGACGGCAGCATCAAGACGTTGCAAACAGGTAATTTAACGAGCCCACATATGGGGTGGAACAACATCAAAGTCAGCAAAGAACATCCTTTGACAAAGGGTATTACAAGTGACGATCAAGTTTACTTCGTACACAGCTTTGCCCATGAGGTAAATAGTACGACGTTGGCAAGCTGCGAATATGGCCAACCCTTTTCAGCAATTATCGCTAAAGACAATTACGCTGGCATGCAGTTTCACCCTGAAAAAAGCGCCAAAGTCGGTGCACAACTTTTAACTAATTTTATGCAATGGCAAGTTTAATAAGGAACGAACATGATAATCCCTGCACTCGATGTTTTAGATAGCCAAATTGTTCGCCTTTATCAGGGCAAATATGATACGGCTCAATTTTACCCTTTTGACTTGCAGTCTCGCCTTCATCAATATCAAGATGCCGGCGCCATAAAATTGCACCTAGTTGATTTAGAGGGGGCACGAGATCCAAATAAAAAACAGTGGCAACAAATTCAAAACGCTACCAGTGAATTAGACACTCCCTATCAAGTTGGCGGGGGGATCCGTGCATACGAAGACATTAAGCAATGGCTCAAAGCTGGAGCAAACCAAGTGGTAATAGGGTCTTTGGCCGTGGACCAAAAAGAGCAATTGGCCGAGTGGATCCAAGAATTTGGTGCCGAACGTTTTGTCATCGCATTAGATGTGAATAAAAGTGCCGACGGTTGGTCTGTAGCGACTCACGGTTGGCTAAGTGACTCTAGCGTTTCCTTATTTGAGCTCATTGATTTCTATTTGAACCTTGGTGTATACGACTTTTTGTGTACGGATATAAGTAAAGATGGCACTATGACGGGCCCCTCTTTTGAACTGTATCAACAAATAGTTGCACACAGTCCAGCGGCAAAAGTACAAGCTTCTGGTGGCGTCAGCTCTTTGGAAGATATAAAACAACTCATCAAGATCGGCGTAAGCGGCATAATCCTTGGTAAGTCATTATTAGATGACGCATTTACAGTTGAGGAGGCTATCGCATGTTATCGAAACGCATAATTCCATGCCTCGATGTCAAAAACGGCCAAGTCGTCAAAGGGGTGAAATTTAAACAACATGAAGTCGTTGGTGACATCATCGATCTTGCTAAGTTATACAGCGAACAAGGTGCCGATGAATTGGTATTTTATGAAATTAGTGCCAGTGTTGAGAAACGATTGCTCGACTTAAACTGGGTCAGAGATATCGCCAAAAATATCGACATCCCTTTTTGTGTAGCCGGTGGGATAAAGTCGGTTGATGATGCTGCTAAAGTACTAGAACAAGGCGCTGACAAAATATCTATCAACAGCCCTGCAATCGCCAGGCCTGAGTTGATCAAGGAATTACATGACGAGTTTGGCAAGCAGTGTGTTGTGGTAGGCATTGACAGCTTCTACGATGAACACAGTGGGGAGTACTTAGTGTATCAGTTAACTGGTGACCCTAACGCAGCGAGTCAAACTAGATACAAAACTCAAGAATGGATCCAGCGAGTACAAGATTTAGGTGCTGGTGAAATTGTTTTAAACTGTATGAACCAAGATGGTGTACGCAAAGGCTATGATTTATCACAACTGAAGCAAATGAGGGCACTGTGTGACATCCCCCTAATAGCGTCTGGCGGTGCTGGTAAAGAACAAGATTTTGTCGATGTATTTAATCAAGCCAATGTCGATGGCGCCTTAGCGGCAAGTGTCTTCCATAAACAAGTCATTGAGATACCAAAGCTAAAACAATACTTAAAAGATAATAAGGTAGCGACAAGATTATGCAATTAACACCAGAAAACCTCAGCACTGTCGACTTTGGTAAATCAGAGTTGATCCCAGCCATTGTGCAAGACTACGCGACAGGTGTGATCTTGATGCAAGGATTTATGAACCTTGAAGCACTGCAGGTGACTTTCGAAAAAAAGCTCGTCACATTTTACTCAAGATCTAAATCTAGACTGTGGACTAAAGGCGAGTCATCAAACAATGTGCTTACGCTCGTTGAAGCGCACACTGACTGTGATAAAGACAGCATCTTAATTTTAGCAACGCCCGCTGGACCGACTTGCCATTTAGGGACTGAGAGCTGCTTCGAAGATGCAAAACCAGAGCTTGCTTTTTTAGGTACTTTAGAAAAAGTCATCAGTGAGCGAAAAAATGCAGATCCAAAATCCAGCTATACAGCGTCATTATTTGCCAAAGACTTAAGCCGGAGCTGTCAAAAAGTCGGTGAGGAAGGCGTTGAAGTCGCTCTTGCAGCCATGAAACAAGATAAAGAGGAATTACTTAACGAATCTGCTGATTTAATTTACCACCTGTTAGTACTTTTACAACGAAGTGAGCTCAGTTTACCGCAAGTTGTAGAGACATTAGCCAAAAGGCACCGCTAAACTATCTCATCCGAAATGACCATGGTATGCTTAGGAAAAATTTAAAAAGGAAGCTGCCATGGTTGTTCGCCACCTATTATATTCTATCGGGTTAATAACGCTAGTTGGGTGCAATACACTCCCCAGTGACGTAGAGAAAAAAGTTGAAAACATGACTGACTGTGAAAAAGTTAATGCACTGATCACAGGGGCTGGTGACGGCTTTTCAATACTAAAAGGTAGCGAAATAAACGGCAAGCTAATGAAAAGCTGGCAACCTAAAGCCCATTTAATTGAAGATAGCTGCCAGATCAACTTATATACGAGCGGTAATACTGCGTATGAGTGCAATAAAGCGTTTTCAGGGAAAACTGCTGCTTTAGTTAGATTTGAACAAGTAAACGAAAAGCTAAAAACATGCCTAAGCCCAGATTGGGAAGAAAAACAGCATTTTGGCAAAGAAAGTAGCCGTTCAACATTTACCAGTGACCTATCAGATACGAAAGTAGCTGTGAATTTTGGTACTACCTTAGACAAACAAAAACCATGGGCCGTCAGTTTGGAAATTGTCAAATAAACGATCATAGAATTGTGTTGGTTTAGCGGTGAGAGTAGATAGTTCTCTTATAGTAAGATTTGATCTATCTACTTTTAGCTAAAATAGAAACCAATCAAGCGATAAAGTGTCGTATCAATTATATTAAACAGCCCTTTCATCAAGCGTGCCTAAATAGCAATTAAAGTTGTTCTCCCCACATACTGCCAAATTAATTCTATAAGCCTTCAGTTCATTCTCTGTACCACTTTGCGACTACTAGTTCAAAAATAATCAATAGCGCAGATGTTGAAGGGAGGATAATAGCCATCAGAGTGTATGCATTTGATGGACAAGGTATCTCTTACAAATACTTTTGCTAAAACTCATTTTTTTTAAGTCCAATTTTGATATCATTCGGCACTTAAATTTGTGAAAACGATTATAGAAGGCAACTTCGAATGAAAAACGCTCAATACGACTATCTAATCGTCGGTGCTGGTTTATTTGGTGCTGTGTTTGCCCGAGAAGCTACGGATCAAGGCAAGAAAGTTTTAGTCATAGACAAACGTGACCATACCGGTGGCAATATTTATTGTGAAAACATTGAAGGAGTCAACGTTCATAAATATGGCGCACATATTTTCCATACCAGCAATCAAGAAGTGTGGGATTATGTAAATCGTTTTGTATCATTTAACCACTATGTCAACTCGCCTGTTGCTCGATATCAAGACAAGCTTTATAACCTACCTTTTAATATGAATACGTTTTATCAGTTGTGGGGAGTGACTACACCTCAAGAAGCAAAAGATAAAATCGCGCAGGAAAGAGCGCCTTATGCTGATATTGATCCTCAAAACCTTGAAGAGCAGGCTTTGTTCTTAGGCGGTCGCGATCTTTATGAAAAGCTCATCAAAGGGTATACAGAAAAGCAATGGGGACGCCCTGCTACGCAAATCCCTTCGTTTATAATTAGAAGACTGCCATTTAGATTTACCTTTGATAACAATTACTTCAATGATCTTTATCAAGGTATACCAATAGGTGGCTACAATGCATTGACCGACGCATTACTTGAAGGTGTAGAAGTGCGCACTGGTGTAAACTATTTCGACAATAGTGATGAATACAATCAATTAGCTGATAAAGTGCTTTACACAGGTAAAATCGACGAGTTTTTCGATTGTCAGTTCGGCAAGTTGGAATATAGAAGTTTGCATTTCGAAACTGAAGTACTCGAACAAGATAATTACCAAGGCAATGCAGTAGTAAACTATACGGAACGTGAAGTACCTTACACTCGTATTTTAGAGCACAAGCATTTTGAGTTCGGTACTCAAGAAAAAACGGTAGTGACCAAAGAGTATCCACACGAATTTAGTAAGGACAACGAACCTTACTACCCAATTAATGATGAAACGAACAACGCATTATTAGCCCGTTATCAAGAACTTGCTAAAACGGAGCCATATGCCAATAAGTTCATTTTTGGTGGCCGCCTTGCAAACTATAAATACTACGATATGGACGACACAATAGAAGCTGCTCTAGCACTAACCGATAAGGAATTAGCATAAATTATGAGTAACAAAGTTTATATTGCTCGAAACTACCGCTCAAAATTTGATGCCGCAGGAAAAGCTAAAATGGATTGTGAAACCATATTAGAAAACAACGGTTGGAAAAATATTGGGTTTAAGCAAACTTGGATTGCCAACTCTATTTTGGGCACTTTGATAAGTGCCCTAGGCGTCACTTGGGCTATTTTAAGGCTGAAATCTGGAAGCACCGTTTGTTTACAGTATCCATTCAATAAGTTTTATGGCTATTGCTTGTGGGGTGCCAAACTTAAAAATAGTAAAGTACTTACGCTTGTTCACGATTTAAAGAGCTTAAAAGGTAAATACGGTCACTCCGATAAAGAAGTTAAACTACTGAAACAGTCTGATCAGCTAATTGTTCACAACGACAAAATGGCGGCGTGGTTTCATGAGCAAAACTTTAACTCTGAAATTACAAACATAGAAGCATTTGACTATTTACATACTGATAACCCAAATGCAAAACGTACTCAAACAGACTATGAAAATATTCGCGTTGTGTTTGCCGGTAATATGGGTCCGTTTGTCTATGAACTTGATGGCCTTGAGCGCGGCAACTTTAAGTTTGATTTATACGGTGTTGGATATGATGCAAAAAAAGTCAAAGACATAAACAACACCATTTTAGATTACAAAGGCTGCTTTCCATCAAACGAAGTCATTGACCATATTGATGGTGACTTTGGTCTTGTTTGGTATGGCAATACACTAGATTCGTGTGACGGTGTTACTGGTAAGTATTTAATGTTCAACAACCCACACAAGCTATCTCTGTACTTGCTGTGCGATATGCCGATCATCATCTGGGACAAGGCTGCTATGGCTGACTTAGTTGAGAAAGAAGGTATTGGATTTAGCATCAGCTCTTTGCGAGATATAAAAGATCGTTTGGCTGAACTTACACCGGCTCAAATTGAGCAAATGAAGCAAAATGTTCAACGTGTTAAAGCTGATGTTCAATCTGGACAGTTTTTAACAAAAGCATTAAACAGATTATCTTAATATATAAACTGTATTTTTTAATCATCGTAACTCCTCTTTTATGAGGGGTTACTTCTATTTTTGTCTTGCATTAATCTCGGTCAAACATTAAATATTTGCGCATTCAAATATTAGATATAAGCTCTAACCCTACCTAAAACCCCATATCAACTGATACCTAACCATCACTACCCACCCCATACGGTGCAATAAATAATACCTGTAATCTACAAATCTAATTACGACTGTTTCAAATTACGGAGACCACATAGTTTAGATTTAGCGAGCAGCTAGAACTGAAAAGCTTCAAAAGAAAGAAGCCTCTATATTCAATGTAATTCCTATTTAATATGAGCTTTTACATTCTCTGTTCAATATATAACTATCCCCTTTATCGCACCAACCTTCAAGTACCCATATTGGATACTTAAGATAAACCTATAACAATTTAGAATAAACCTTTTGTTGAAAATATGTACACAAGTGTTAAGTTGGGTTTGCACTACTCGTTTTAAGGAAAAAAGCAATGAAACTAAAAATGAAAAAACATAACCTGAAGTCTCTAAGTACTAATAATGCTTCACAGCAACTAGATAAGCAAATGACGCCTCTTGTTGCTGGTGGTAAACCAGAGCTTACCCACCCATTTGTATGTACATCTTTTGTAGGTTTTACTTGTTAAAATTAACTCTAAAAAGGAAATAGCTATGCTGAAATTAAATAAGAAAAAACTAAAAAACTTAACAGACGACAAACAGCAATTAGA
The DNA here is from genome assembly GCF_030135505.1 of Pseudoalteromonas obscura. Taxonomy (NCBI): domain Bacteria; kingdom Pseudomonadati; phylum Pseudomonadota; class Gammaproteobacteria; order Alteromonadales; family Pseudoalteromonadaceae; genus Pseudoalteromonas; species Pseudoalteromonas obscura. Next base: position 234,428 of record NZ_JASJUT010000010.1, on the reverse strand, counting down.
TAACAAGATGACGCCATTTATTGCTGGTGGTGTAACAACTAGCCGTTCATGGTGTTGGACTACTGGTCTATGTACTGACACTCAACTTTGCTAATTTTATCAAACGATAAACATGTTACTAATTGAAGGAGGTTAACCCTCCTTTTATTTAAAATTAAATAACGTCAGCCTCTTCTAGATCATGCATACAGCACAAAATAAAGCCATTATCTCTTCAATATAGAGTTGATCAATCAACATGTAATATAGCGCCCAGCAATGTACCTAAAGTCAAGCCACTTAGCGCCAGCCTCCAAAAAAATTTATGCAAAGTAATCGGCAAGTAAATTAGAAATAAAAAAGACGTGCTGTTGAGTTCCACGCTATTAAAATTTAAGCACCTTTTGTGCGTTCCGAGTAGCTGCGAAATATGTACTAGACAACATCATGTTACCTCGATTTAAGCACAGCAAAATAACAGTTCAACTGCTTGTAAATCCACCAAATTGAGATTTGTAGTTTTACAAAAAGGTCTAAAAAAATGAGAAATAGTAAAAATATCCCTCCAAAAATTTAATTTTTTACTAAGATATTTATGTGGTTGAACACAACATCACCAATCTTTGACTTTTTTTCAATTATTGTTAATTTGAGCTTAAGTTAGTGAAGATTTAATGGCATAGTGTCGTTACCAAAGTGGGTATTTACATTCTTTGAAATACCTGACGGATATAAAAATAAACAAAGAGCGTAAGGGAGAAATAATGTCCATCCAAGTAAATTTTGAACTCACTGATATCGATTTAGAACATTTCCGCACAATGATGCAATCTGCAATTGAGCGCAGCAGCCATTTAAGTGAAGAAGACATTATCAGCAAAGCTCGCGAGCTTGTGCAACAAATGGAAGGCACAAACGTCCCTGAGTTTGTTAGAACACGTATGATGTCATTGTCAGCACTGATCGACGCGGTTCAAGATGACGAGTGGCAAATGCCAGAAGACGAAAAGAAAGAAATCATGCTTTCTTTGGCATACTTCGGTGAACCAGAAGATATTGTTCCAGACAATGTCCCAGTACTTGGATACATTGATGATGCAATTATGATTGAACTTGTATTGCAAGATCTGTCATTAGACCTTAAAGCATATCGAGAGTTTTGCGGCTTTAGAGCAACAGAAGAAGCCAGACGCGGAGAACATGCAAAAGTAAATAGAGAAAGTTGGCTGGCAAGCACTCGAGCACAAATTCGCTCTTCAATGCGTAGAAATAGATCAGGCGCTAAGAGTTCGCGTTTTTTCTCTCGCATCATGTAATATCCATTTGATGAATATATAAAAAAGGGAGCTAACCAGCTCCCCTTTTTTATTGGTTATTGACTATTAGGGTGTTCAACTCCAAGCCATGCTTTATACAGATTAGCTTGGCGGCTTGAAGGAGATGATATTGCTCGGATAACTTTGCTTCTATTTGCTTTCTCGCCCAGTTGCAATTGCACTGTCATTAATTTATGTCGTCGAATAAAGTTTACTTCTACGATTTCACCCGGATTAAACAAAGCTAAGGTACTTGGTAAATCTTTGCGAACGTGATGTTTGTTGAGCGCAACGATTTTATCACCCGCAGTTAAACCGGCTTGCCAAGCATTACCGCCTCTTGCTACATGGGTCAATTCAAGCAGTTGGCCTGCATTTTGAGTGCTGCCATCAATACTTGCCACTTTCACTGTGCCTGATGGATAAACATGTTCCAACCCAACTTTTTCAAACAAGCCATCAAAATCAATGATCGCAGGATTATCAACATAGGTTTGCCACCATTTTGAATAATCGTTGCCGCTAATCTGCTTTAGGATCCGTTTTACATCGGCACTGTTAAATGAGTTGGGTAACTTATGTTGTTTATACAGCTCGCTATGCACATCTCTATAGCTAACTTTACCTTCACTTATATCTATCAGATCGATATCCAATGCCATAGAGACTAACGCTCCCTCTGAATAGATATTGGTGCTGTAATTCTTGCCGTGATCTCCACCTTGGTTTATCCATTTATCAAAACTGGTATCTGCTACTGATTGCACTTCCCTACCAGGCGTTTGCAAATGGCGATTAAGTGTTCTGGTCAACGATTTATAAAACTCTTTGTTGGTCGTGATCCCTGCACTAAGTAAAAGATAGTCTTCCAAATAGCTGGTTGAGCCCTCTACTAGCCACAGCAAATCGCTGTAATTAATATCAACGTAGTCGTATGGAACTAACCCATCCGGGCGGTAGTTTTTTACATTCCATGTATGTATGAATTCATGTGCAGCGGTGGAGATAAAACCAATATAATCATCTCTGGAAGCAAATTTATCTCGGTGCCTTTGAATAATAGTGGAGTTTAAATGCTCAGTTGCCCCTCTTGCTCCACTGGTCGCATGTACCATAAATACATATCTATCATATGGATAATCATGCCAGATCAAGCTCCCTGTTTTAACAAGCTTTTTTAAATCTCGTAGCATTAAGTCAACGTCGTAATTTCCCTCTCCCCAAATCACCAACTCATAGTCTCGGCCATCAACCGTAAACTTGTGCAATTCATTGATACCGGTTTCAATTGGGGAGTCTAGCAATACGTCATAGTTCGCCGCTTTAAAACTATGTTTGGAATTGGCAAAGTCCATACCCGATACCGAGCGCCAATTATCCGGGACGTCTAAGCTTACTGTTACTGGTTCTTGTCGAAATGAATCACTGAACATAAAAAAACCAGAAGCATCGATAAACGCATGGCTATCATCAATATGTCTTGATCTAAGGGCTAATTCATTGGCATACACTTGATAAGATATAGATAATTCGGTGGGTTCATTTAAATGGACTCGCCAGGTATTTTTATCTGTTTTCTGCCATTTTAACTGCTTCCCGCTTTCACTGCTTGCAGCAAAAAAGCGAATGCCATTGGCCATATCCAGTATCTCATAGCGGCCGGTACGCCAGTCAGGTAATTGAATATCAACATAAGATTGCGCAGATTTCGGAAAAGTAATTTCTACATTACCCAAATGGTGTTGTGGTTGTGTAATTGAGAGTTTGTACTCGACATCAGCGAAGGAAAATTGACTTAAAAGTGCCAAAGAGATCAGTGAGAGATTTTTTTTCATACTATAAAAAATTAAAGAGTTTTCTTAAAATTAGCAAAATTCCTTACACTTGAGTTAATAAATTCGTTGAACCTACATGATAAAAAGCCAAGTTGATAATTAAATTCTCCCACATTTTTCAGTAATTTGATGTAAACTTGCAATTGGATATAGTAAAAAAAGATGTTGGATTTTTGTGACTGATAAAACCGTACTCTTGGAAAAAAAACTCTCTCAAGCTATTTCAGCAAGAAAAACTCTTGAAGAAGCAAAAAAGACGCAAGTCTCGATGCTGTCTGACTTTGCGACAAGATTGTCTTTTAGCTGTAGAGGACAAGATGTAGCCCTAGATAATCAACTTGCGAAGTTTCGAAGTGCACTTAACAAGGGCATGGAAATAGAGCAACTTACTCCGTTGATTGAGACCACGATAGCTCAATTAAAACAGCAAGAAGCCGTTTATGAAGCTAATGAACGAGCTTTAACAACCCATATTCAGTCTGCTGGAAAACAATTACAAAAACTAAAAGGTTTACCAGATGATACCAGACGCAAACTGAGACATGTGCTTGATCATGAACTTGGTGATATCAAAGCTGTTTCGGAATTTGTTCCTTTACTCGAAAAGATTTTGCAGTTTTATATGCAAACACTGCAAGCAAAAGCAGCGCCAGAGTTTAGCTCTTCGACTCGCAATCCAGAACTGGCCATTGAACTGTTATCTTTAACAAACGAGCTGGTTTTTGAAGAGGACGTTTCAGAGCAAATCAAGCAAATCAAACAGAGCTTGTCCGCTGATGATTCGGTTGATTCATTGCTGGATAATTCAGTCAGCATTATTCGTATATTCGCCAAATCTATCGCCCGTGAGCGTCAGTCTGCTCAAGGCTTTTTAGTCTCTTTGAACCAAACACTTGAAGAGCTTCACAAATCGATTGTCGAAACCACAAATCAGTCCAAGTCGGTCAATCACGAAGTCTCAGCACTAAACAAGCGTATTGAAGAAAAGATCTCAACGCTGAATCATCAAACACAACAAGCAACTTCTATCACTGAGTTAAAGCAGCTCGTAGACAATGAACTGAAAGAGCTTAGTAAAGACTTGATTGAACGCGAAAACATTGAACGCCGAGACAAAGAGGTTCTGCTTCAAAGCTTTGACAAGATTAATGACCGTATCAATTTACTCGAAACCAAAGTAACAAATTATAAAAAACGCTTAAACGAGCAAAAATTCAAAAGCCTGCTAGACGGCCTAACTAAATTGCCTAATCGAGCCGCTTTTGATGATAGGTACAACCAAGAATTTCATCTGTTTGAAGTTCACAACAGTGATGTCACACTCGTCGTTATTGATGTTGACCACTTTAAATCAATTAATGATAAATACGGGCACAGTGCCGGTGATAAAACACTGCAGGTAATTGCCAGAGCACTTAAAAAGTCAATTAGAAAAGCTGACTTTATCGCTCGATATGGTGGTGAAGAGTTCGTGCTGCTTATGCCGGGTATGCCACTGAGCTCAGCGCAGAGCCCACTTGAAAAAATACGCAATACCGTAAAAGCAATACCGTTTAGATTTAAAGAAAAAGAAGTACAAATTACAATTTCATTAGGTGCAACACAGCTTAAAAAGGGCGATACACCGCTTACAGCATTTGATCGTGCTGATAATGCGCTGTATGACGCTAAAAACTCAGGCAGAGACAAACTTTGCATTAGAGAATAACAAGGAGAATGCCTATGCATGTACAGCTAAACCCAACTGGAGTTCTTAATTTATTATCACAATTAGAAGTCGACTTGTTACAACAGTCTTCAACTTTCGAAAGATATCAATTATTCCGAAACTGTGTGTTGGCTGTTCTGAACGTAGGTAGCCACACAGATTCAAGTTATGAGATCTACCGAAAGTTCGAGGATTTTAATGTTTCTCTGGTCGCAAGAGAACGCGGCATAAAAATTGAACTGACCAATCCGCCTGAATCTGCATTTGTTGACGGCACAATTATCAATGGTATTCACGAACATATCTTCTCAGTCATCCGGGATATTTTGTTTATTTGTCAACGGCATCAAGATACGCTGATCGAGCCTAAAGAAATTACACACATGGTTTTCGATATGCTGCGAAACGCAGGCGCTCTTGAAGTAAATACCGACCCCAATATGGTCGTTTGCTGGGGGGGCCACTCCATCAATGAGCAAGAATATAAGTATACTAAGGAAGTAGGCTATCAGCTCGGTCTTAGAGGGTTAAACATTTGTACAGGATGTGGTCCTGGAGCGATGAAAGGACCAATGAAAGGCGCAACCATAGGCCATGCCAAACAGCGTATCACTAACAATCGATATTTGGGCCTGACAGAGCCAAGCATTATCGCCGCAGAGCCACCAAACCCTATTGTCAATGAACTGGTGATCTTGCCTGACATTGAAAAACGCCTCGAAGCGTTTGTTAGAACCGCCCACGCCATTATAATCTTTCCCGGTGGTGCAGGCACTTCAGAAGAATTGCTTTATCTACTTGGTATTTTGCTCCACCCAGAAAATGAAAAACAAGTGCTACCCGTCATATTAACCGGACCAGAGTCTAGCGCAGCTTACTTTGATGAAATATCCAAGTTTGTTGAAAAAACACTTGGTAGCGAAGCGCTTAACAAATTTGAAGTGATCATCGATGATCCTGAACGCGTCGCAAAAACCATTAAATCCGCAATGCCAAAGGTGCGAGAGTACAGAAAGTCTGAGGGAGACGCTTATTACTTCAACTGGACGCTAAAAATCGAAGAGCCATTCCAGCAACCATTTGAGCCGACCCACGAGAATATGTCGTCTCTTGATTTACACTTAAGTCAACCTAAAGAAATACTGGCAGCAAATTTACGGCGCGCTTTTTCAGGGATTGTGGCAGGTAATGTCAAAGACAATGGCGTTAAAGCAATTAAACAACATGGTCCGTACGTGCTTTCTGGCGATAAATCACTCATGTCAGATATGGACAAACTATTGCAAGCTTTTGTTAGCCAAGGTCGTATGAAGTTACCTGGCAGTAAATATGAGCCCTGCTACAAAATTCAGTCATAAAGCAAACTACGACCGTATAACTTAGATAGTTATTTAATTAAAACAAATGCTTTTAGGGGCGATGAACTCTCATCGCCCCTCTGTTATAATCCTCGAAAGTACCAACAAAAATTTGTTTTATATACATTTATGGCCCAATTACTGCTGATTGACGCACTTAACTTAATTCGTCGTATATACGCTGTTGATTGTGAACAATCAGGGTTGACTGATGAGCAAATCATTCAAAGCTGTTATCAACGCGTAAAGAACGCAACCCGAAAACTACTTAAAACATCCCAAGCAAGTCACGCAATTGCAGTATTTGACGGGGACAAAAGCTGGCGTTATCACCTTTACGCGCAATACAAAGCCACCAGAAAACCAATGCCACAGCAGTTAAAAGATAACCTTGAAATTGTTGCCCGAGGCTTTACTGAGCAAAATGTAAAAGCATATTTTCCAGTTCAAGATGAAGCAGATGATATATTGGCAACGCTCGCATATAAAGCGTCAAATCACGGTGTTGCGTCTACGATTGTATCTACCGACAAGGGTTTCTTGCCATTAATTGGCGAACACATTAATGTCTACGACTATTTTAAACAACAAGTTATATCATCAGATGACGTAAAGTCGAAATTTTCCTTAGATAAAAATCAGCTTCATGATTTCTGGGGATTAATGGGTGACAAAACCAATGACATTCCGGGTGTAAAGGGAGTTGGGAAAAAAACCGCGGTTGATGTATTGAGCCAATTCAGCTCAGTAGAAAATGCACTGAACAGCCCTAGCCTTCATGGAACAATTAGAAAAAAAATAGAAACTGATATTGATAACTTTATTTTGAGCAAAGCACTAGTAGCCCTTAGAACAGACATTGAAGTTGGTTTTACTCTAAAAGAGCTGCGTCTCTGATCATTGCATTAATCACAAATTACTTGTTATGGATACACGCTTCAGATAGTCTTACCGAGCTGTATTTAGGTGACTTAAATGATAAAAAAAGTTCTACAATATATATTTCTGGGCCTCGCGGTTTACGCCGGGATTGTCTATCTTGTGATCAACTTTTATAAAGACGACCCCAGAGCAATGCTCTGGAAAGACAGGGAAGCTTTTAACAAAAGGTTTATTAGTAAGCTCAAGCCAGATACAAGAATGGATTTAGATTCAGTGCTCGACAATTTAGGTAGTCCAGATCTCACCTATGTGAAATCAAATGATGATACAGTCTTTCAAATTGTCTTTTACCGCACGCAATTGATGAAACCAGACGGCATAACAACACAAGATGAGTGTACTGGTTTGTTATTCAAAAATGGTCAGCTAATTTTGTGGGGGGCTGGTGCAGTTGTGGCCTATGAGAAAGCGCTAAATAATGACGAATAAAGACATATCAAAGCAACTCTTCGAACTGGTAAATAAAACCGAGCAGACACTTAGGCTCTATTACAACAAACAAAAATGGCCTAGTATCTTTCCAACCCTCGCGGAGCTTGCTCAGTTATACACGCACACCTATCAAAGCGCCCCAAATGCACTGCATAGCTACCTAAACTTTAACTTTCAACAACTCTCCCCCACGACAAACTTGGTCGTTAAGAAATGCATTTTGGTATGTATTATTTCAGAGGGTCATGGCTATTCGAATAATATTCGTCAAGAGTTACTCGTCGCTTGTTTGGCCAGTTTTTTGTGCGTAAAAAAAGAAAGTGACAAGTTAATTAAAGCACAACCCCTGACTGAACAAGGTAAAAAAATATGGAAAATCAGGTATCAACTCGCTGTTAAGGTACTCGAACACGGTGGCTCCGTTAATAAACAGGCAACGCGTATGATGTCTCGACTTCAACCATACTGTGAGACCTTAAAGAGTAAGCGAGTAGCTCCACTATACGACAATACCACTTTGGTTGTGGCCATTGCACAGATCATTGCAATGGCTTTGGTCAAAACTCCGACTAAGTCTAATACTTTGGCTTCTGTTGTGAAAAAGCTCTACTTATCTAGTTATGATGAGTTTACTCGAGACACCTTAAACAAGCTGTCACTACAATTCAGTCACTTTGCTGTTGGTTGTGTAACTGTATATCGCGGTCAAAAAGCGCTTCTTTTGCAAAGAAACGAGAAAAGCCAAGTGATTTGTACATTTGAAGATAATAAGGTTGATCGACTAGTCAAGACACAGAGCTCGTTTGAGTTTGAGTATAGATCTATCTCCACAGCAGACAAACACCTACTTTTCAAAGTATGGGGACACATAGAAGCGCAAGAAATCGCCCCCACGGAAGACTCGTTTGAAGCGACTTACACTGTAATAGAAAAATTGAGCAGAAATAGTTTTGCTAGCTTTAGAGCTATTGAAAAAACAATTGAGCCGTTTCCGTACATAGAGCAAGCGCTTCAGCAAGCCGCGAAGCAATACAATAGAGAAGCTCAAAAAGGTGCAAATATTCGACACTGTTTGACTATGGTCGGATTAAACACAGCAAGCTTGCTCTGTCAGAGAGTGCTTGTTGAACAGGTGATTTCTCAATTGCGTCACCCATTCGCCCTTAATATTTGGCATAAGTACCAGCAGCTTGCACAGATCTTAGCAACTTTAACCAAACAAGCTTATGGGCAAGAGTACGAGAGCATTCTTTCTCCAATCAGTGCAGTCGTTGCCTTTATGCTAAAGCATCATGATATTGATATTAAACGCTTCACTTGTGTCAGTGAACAAGCGGATTCATCAACACCTTATTCTCTTGCAAGATTATTTGGCTTTATGGAATTCAATACAACACTGCTAAATGACTATTTTTCCCACCACTTCGATAACAGCCCTCCGCACACTGCTTTCATGCAATCCGAAAAGGAAAAAGACGATTCATTGAGCGAAGAGGCCAAAACCTTTGTTGCCATTAAAGTTCTGGCAATGCAATGGAGCAGCGCCCACTTTACACCTACAGCTTGGCAACACCATGTTTTGCAAAACCAAATAAAGAAATTTGGCTGGGATAGCGAAACGCAACTGAATGACGCTATCTTAGCATTATCCTTACACAGTATGATTGAATAATATTTATTCTATAAATGCAGGATATAACAAACATAAACTAAATTTATGCCCTTTTATCATTCCTTGCTGGAATATCTATGAATAAATTGCTATAAAACGCGCTTAATTTTTCAAGCGAACACACACTTTTTATTTGATTGACTACAATAAATAGATCCTTCTTTTATGTGTGTACAATTTATTTTGATAAAGGAAAACTAAATGGCTAAGCAAACAGTTACCGTTATTCGCGGCGATGGTATTGGTCCAAGCATCATTGACTCTGCAATTGAGATTTTAAACGCAGCGGGCTGTGATTTTGAATACGAGTATGTTGACGCAGGTCTTGCAGCGTTAGAAAAAACTGGCGAACTGCTTCCACCTGAGACATTAGAAGCTATCGAGCGTAATAAGCTTACCCTGAAAGGCCCTTTAACAACACCTGTAGGTGAAGGTTTTACATCTATCAACGTTACTTTGCGTAAACAGTTTGGCCTATATGCAAACGTGCGCCCAGTTAAGTCTTTCGAAGGTACTCAAGCACGCTACGACAACATTGATATCATTACTGTACGTGAAAATACACAGGGCATGTACTCTGGTCTTGGTCAAGTAACGTCTGAAGACGGTACAGAAGCTGAAGCAATGTCAAAGATCACTCGTGAAGGCGCAGAGAAGATCGTGACTTTCGCTTATGAGCTTGCACAGCGTGAAGGCCGTAAGAAGGTAACAGCGGTTCACAAAGCGAACATCCTAAAGTCAACTTCAGGTCTATTTTTGAAAGTGGCTCGTGAAGTAGGTGAGCGTTTCCCTGATATCGAGTCAGCTGAAATGATTGTAGATGCGACTTGTATGAAATTAGTTATGAACCCGGATGAGTTCGATGTCGTAGTAACAACTAACCTATTTGGTGACATCATTTCTGATCTGTGTGCTGGCTTAGTTGGTGGTTTGGGTATGGCTCCTGGCGCAAACATCGGTGAAAATGCAGCGATTTTCGAAGCTGTACATGGTAGTGCGCCTGACATTGCAGGTAAAAATCTAGCAAACCCTACTTCTGTTATTCTTGCATCTATTCAAATGCTTGAATACCTAGATATGGGTGAAACTGCTGAGCGTATCCGCAGCGCTGTTGCTGATGTAATCAAGTCTGGTGATCGTACTACTCGTGACCTAGGTGGCAACCATGGCACCACAGACTTCACACAAGCAGTGATCGAACGTCTATAATTGGTACGCAGAAAGATAGCGCAAATTGCGCTATCTTTATTCTTCATCTAAATCTCTACGCGACATCCCCTCTGTCTCCTCCACTTACAAAGTTTTTATATTTCAGACTTTTAACTTCTATTGATAGCTTTGCAATTGACAGCCCCTATCACGCTATAAACCTATTCACTATTTTGGCTTTGTGAGTATTTTCCCGATACATTTATGCATAGAGCCCTATTTTTATAAATTGAAACATTACATTTCAAATTTATCAACGCCAAAAAGGGTTATATTATGCATATCTAGAGCCTAGCTTCTTGACAGAAACATCGATTGCCCTTTAAATTAAAACTGTTTAAATAATTTAGTAGATTTGAAATGAATTTAGTTAAGCTTGCAAAATTGGTTCTCGTGGTGGTCTTAGTATTAAGTCCATAGGGGCCTGTGTGAGTATACGCTTTCATCGACCCCGCAAAATGCGGGGTTTTTTTATGCCAAGATTTAACTTGGCTGAGGAATGAGGTAATGAATGAGCAATTTAATGGCTCCGAGTTAGTTGTAAAGGCGCTAAAAGATTTACAAGTACAATACATTTTTGGCTATCCAGGCGGATCTGTTTTGGATTTGTACGATGCTCTTTTTGAGCAAAGTGATATAGAACACATTCTCGTCCGACACGAACAAGCTGCAACTCATATGGCTGATGGATATGCTCGGGCTACAGGCCAAACAGGCGTGGTGCTCGCCACTTCTGGCCCTGGCGCAACTAATTGCATTACGGGTATAGCAACGGCTTACATGGACTCTATTCCAATGGTTGTGCTTTCTGGGCAAGTGCCTTCAAATTTGATTGGTGATGACGCATTTCAAGAGACTGACATCGTTGGCTGCTCAAGGCCAATTGTCAAACATAGCTTTAATTGCCGAAATGCAGAAGATATCCCAGCTATTTTGGCTAAGGCTTTTTACCTAGCAAGTTCAGGAAGACCAGGGCCGGTCGTTGTTGAATTGCCAAAAGACGTCTTAATTCCACAAACTAAATTCAATTATATTATGCCTCCGCAACTAGATATGCGGACATATAACCCAAGTACTAAAGGCCATTCGAAGCAAATCAAAAAGGCGGTAGAGGCTATTTTACAAGCTAAGAAGCTGGTCATTTATTCAGGGGGTGGAATCGTTCTGTCGAATACCTCTGACAAGCTTACTGAGCTAGTTGAAAAGCTCAATGCGCCAATTACGAACACGTTAATGGGTCTTGGCGGGATCAGCGGAAACCATCCTAATTTTATCGGCATGCTGGGAATGCATGGCTCCCTTGAAGCCAATAAAGCGATGGCTAACGCCGATACTATTTTAGCACTGGGAGCCAGATTTGATGACCGAGTGACAAATAATGTTAAGAAATTTTGTCCCAATGCTAAAATCGTTCATGTAGATGTAGACCCAACTTCCATCTCAAAAACAATTCAGGCTCATATCCCTGTAGTTGGCTGTTTAGATACAGTACTTACACAGCTATTAGAGGGTATTGATAACAGCAATATCGCCATTGACCGCAGTGCACAGGAAGCTTGGTGGAAAGACATTACTCAATGGCGAGAAAAGAAATGCTTGGACTTTGAAACCACTGGAGAAAAGATCAAACCACAGACTGTAATTAAAAAGCTCTACGACATTACTCAGGGCAACGCATATGTTTCCTCCGATGTGGGGCAACACCAAATGTTTGCAGCACAATACTACCCATTTAAAAAACCTCGTCAGTGGATAAACTCTGGCGGACTTGGCACCATGGGGTTTGGATTGCCAGCAGCTATGGGCGTAAAAGTTGCTTACCCACAAGAAGAAGTCGTGTGTGTAACAGGAGATGGTTCTATTCAAATGAATATTCAAGAGCTGTCAACCTGCCTACAGTATGGTTTAAATGTAAAAGTGGTATCATTAAATAACCGCTCACTTGGCATGGTTAGGCAGTGGCAAGATATGCTTTATGACGGCCGTCACTCTAGCTCCTATATGGAGTCCTTACCTGATTTCGTCGCATTAGCTGAAAGTTATGGCCATGTTGGGATCAGAGTAGATCACCCTAACGAGCTAGAGTCAGCCCTAGAAAAAGCGTTTTCAATACAAGATCGTTTAGTGTTTTTAGATATCCGAGTTGATGAGAGCGAACATGTATACCCGATGCAAATTAAACATGGTGCCATTGACGAAATGTGGTTGAAAAAAGGAGTAAAGGTATAATGCGCCGTATATTAGCAATTCTATTAGAAAATGAACCAGGTTCACTGTCACGAATTGTTGGGCTTTTCTCTCAAAGGGCCTACAACATAGATAGCTTAACTGTAGGTACGACTGACGATAAAACTCTTTCTCGTATTACTATTACTACCCACGGAGATGATAGAGTCGTTGAGCAGATCACAAAGCAAGTTAACAAACTCGTCGATGTGTTGAAAGTATTTGACTTAACGGAAATCAATCACATAGAAAGAGAACTATTAATGGTCAAGGTGTTTACTCGAAATGAAGCGATGAGAGCGGCGGTTACCAGAGTAAGCGATGTATTTGGTGCAGCCATTGTTGACATGGGAAAACAAAGCTACACACTTCAGTTAGCCAGCAGTACAGATAAAATTGAGAGCTTTTTGGATATGCTGCGCCACGAAAGTGACTTGATTGAACTCGTTCGCTCAGGAGCTGTTGGTATAGGCCGGGGTGATAAAGCACTCAAGAGTTAAATACACTAGATTAATGATTTGGGCCTTAGTGCCCATTAATTATAATCACCCTACTGTTATTTATATATTCAAGTTTTTATACAAATAAAAAAGAGCCTTTTGGCTCTTTTTCTAGTTTATGTCCACGAGATAAATCTCACAGTCAATTATATTCGTCATTGAATTAAAGGTTTACTTGATCCTTTAAGCCTTTACCAGCTTTGAAGCTTGGAATATTTGCTGCTGGAATTTGGATTTCAGCACCAGTTTGAGGGTTACGGCCTGTACGTGCTGCGCGCTCTTTTACAGAGAAAGTACCAAAACCAACTAGTGCTACTGAGTCACCTTCTTTTAGAGCTTCAGTTACAGCACTAGTTAAAGCGTCTAATGCACGGCCAGCTGCCGTCTTAGAGATATCAGCGTCGTTCGCGATCTTTTCAACTAGTTGAGCTTTGTTCATTTTAAAAATTCCTATATTTTTTTATTTTCTGCCGGAGCAAATTCTATGTTTATTCATTTTAAGCATGAGTGCAAGCCAAAATTCAACTATATTCGAAATTAATCTGACAAATTGTGCTTGTATCGCATATATTTAGCTAAAAGAGGAACGATTTAGCTCAATACCTCATCATTCCTTCTTACAAAGGCGTGTGCGTCAAGCCACCTCAGCACCTCAAAACCAATAAGCCATATAGCACCGTAGATAACCCAAAATAACCATAAAGGTTCTAATGTAGATAATATCCCGGCTTTCGAACCAGCATAATAACTGGCCGGTGTACATAACCAAACAATGGGCGCTCTGTACTTTATGGGGAGATGAAAAAGTTTGCTTAGTGACTCTCTAAACGAAAATAGTAACGCTAACCACAGCAAGACTAGCCAAACCGGGAGCATGTCATCTCCATAGTCAATAACATTGACACTCACCGCAACTAACTCAATAGACAAACCAACCCACAGCCCTATAAGCACAAACTTTGTATCTTGCGATTTATAAGGGCTCAAACAGAACATTAGCGCTATTGCAATGCCAACTGGCAATAGCGCATCAGACTGCAAGAAAAACACGGAAAACCAAGCAAACTGGAATAGCGCAAAGTTAATAATGACAGAATGCTTTTTCATCATCACTAAAATGCCTAGGCTTTCTGGCAACTAGGTGCACTGCGCTCGTTGCTCTTTGCTTAAACCCGCCTTCACAATAACAAAGATAAAACTCCCAAAGACGATAGAATTGCTGGTCAAATTTCTTATTATCCAGTGACGGCCAAGCTTTATCGAACCTCTCGCGCCAATCGTACAGAGTTTTTGCATAATGCAAGCCGATATCTTTAACCGAGTGAACAACTAAATCTGTGCTGTTGCAGATCTGCTTGCTCATTTCTGTAATCGAAGGCAGACACCCACCTGGAAAAATATATTGTTGAATAAAATCAGAGTTTTTTAAGTAATGATGGTATCTTTGGCATGCAATAGTAATTGCTTGGATCAACATAACACCATCCGGCTTTAACAGCGCGCTGCATTTTTCGAAAAAACCAGCCAAATAATCATGTCCTACCGCCTCTATCATTTCGATTGAGACTAGCTTATCAAACTTACCACCAAGCTCTCTGTAATCGTCCTTCAACAGTGTGATCTGTTCTTGTAAACCAAGTTCATTTATTCTTTGACTCACATAGGCGTATTGCTCTTCGGAGATTGTCGTTGTGGTGACCTTGCACCCATAGTTTTGCGCAGCATATATCGCAAAAGCGCCCCATCCAGTGCCAATCTCAATTACATGATCTGATTTATTTAGGTCTACTTGCTCACATATTTGTTTTAGTTTGTGCTGTTGAGCGGCTTCAAGCGTTGCGTTGTGTGTTGGATAAACAGCGCTAGAATAAAGCATTTCCTCGCTCAAAAATGCACTATACAAGTCATTACCCAAATCGTAGTGAGCAACAATGTTTTTCTTTGAACCGGCTTTAGTATTGCGATTTTTAAAGTGCGTTACTTTGTTAAACAGTCCAGAGATAAGCGCAAACTTTTTCTCGAATTGGTCTAACACGTCTTGGTTTACGACAAATATCTCTATGAGCTTGGTTAAATCTGAACAAGTCCAATGTCCTAAGATATATGATTCACCCGCCCCAACGCTGCCACCAAGCGCAAATTTGGCATACATTTGTCCAGACTGAACGTGTATTGTCGTTTTGTCTGCGCTTTTTTCGTTTCCAAATGAAAACTCTTGATCCGCGTCAATTAGCCTTATATGACCCCATGTAATTTGTGCTAGCGCTTTTATAACTAATGTCTTGCACACCTTTACTAAAAAGCCGTCGCTGTTCTCACTGCTAAATGATTGTGTCGTTTTTTCCATCTTACAAACTTCCGGGATGACTGATAAAAGGAACTCGCTTAATAAAAAGCTTTAACGCGTGCCAGTAAATGCCTTTCAAAATTGAAAAAGTCATCGCTGGAAACTGCTTCAACAAATTACTGACAGCGTGTCTTTCTAGTGGTACTCGCTGCAGTCTTAATGTGGCGTCAAATAAGAGTTCACGCTCTTTTTTATTCTCGATATGGACAAAGGCATGTTGCTTAGGTGCTTTTATATGCCAATGATATTCCATATCTAAATTCATAAAAGGTGATACGTGAAAAGTCTTTTCAAAGTTCACTTTTTTTCCAAGTGGAACAAGATAATAATGTCGCTCGTTCCATGGTGTATTACTAACCTCAGCAAGCATATGCGTATATTCGTCGTCTTCCTTGGAAAAAAAATAAAAATTAACAGGGCTAAAATAATAGCCTATGCAGCGCATTTGTCCCATTAAATATACTTTGCTACCTGACGCATCGACACCCAATTCAAGGCTTTTATTTAACGCTCGTTGCTTTAAAGGCTCCTCAGTTCCAACTAAATAATCGGCCTGTTCAAACCGAAGTAATTTTTTGCCTCTGGTGCCAAACATTGGATGAATATCATCCAGTAGGTGCAGCTCGTCCAAATCAATACACATCATGTACATTGGATATTTAAAATGATGTTCTGCGACGGCATAGCGGCGGTGCCTGACATCACCTAAATAGATGGCACTATTCAAAACTCAACTCCGAGCTGTTTAGCAACGTCTACTGCGCTTTTGACTCCGTCTTCATGAAAACCGTTGAACCAATAAGCCCCACAAAAATAAGTGCGGTTAACGCCATCTATTTCCGACTTTCTTTTTTGTGCTCGGATACTTTGCGTGTTAAATACGGGGTGATAATAAGTAAACTGATTAATTATTTTTTCCTTATCTATCTGACCATCATTATTTAATGTCACACAATATTGCTGTGCAGATGAAATTCCCTGAAGTATATTCATTTGATATGTTACACTTGCAGGCCTTGTTTGACTCTCATCTAACGCATAATTCCAACTCGCCCAAGCAGCCTTGCGCTTTGGCAGTAACGATATATCTGTGTGAAGTACAACGCTATTTGGTGTATAAGGAATAGACCCCAGTACGTCCAGTTCAACATCGGATGCATCTTTCAACAAAGTCAAAGCTTGGTCAGAATGACAAGCAAAGACAATTTCATCAAAATACTCTACGCTTCCATCGTCAAATGTTACCTCAACGTGCTCATCAAAACGCGCAACCGACTTAATATGAGCGTTTAAGCGTATTTTATCTTTAAATGACTCAGTCAAAGGCGCAATATATTGTTTTGACCCGCCAGGGATAACATACCACTGAGGTCTGCCTGCAACGTCTAATAAACCATGATTGTAGAAAAACTGAATGAAGAACTGAATTTCAAAATCTAGCATGCCTTTTAAGCTGGTCGACCATATCGCTGCCCCCATAGGTAAAATATAGTGCTTTTTAAAAAATTCATCGAAGCCATGTGCATCTAGAAAGTCGCCTAAATTCGTATGCTTTGAATAATCACCGCTATGGTATAGTGCTTTAGAAAGTCGATTAAACTTAATAATACTGTAAAGAAAGCCCCAAAATTTTGGCGACAATATATTGCGTTTTTGAGCAAACAGTGAAAAAAGCGTGTGACCATTATATTCGAAATCTCGGCCTGCCGTTTTAACGCTAAAGCTCATTTGTGTCGGCTGGCGGCCAACCCCTATTTGATCCAACAATTTTTCGAATAAAGGATAAGTGCGGTCGTTAAAAACAATAAAGCCAGTATCAATACCCTTTAGACCTTCTGGTGTATCAACATCAATAGTAGCTGTATGACCGCCAAGCCTATCTTCTTTTTCAAATACGGTGATATTATGTTTGTTGTTAAGCAAGTAAGCCGCACTTAATCCTGAGATACCAGACCCAATTATTGCAATATTTTTCAACGTTTTATCCTTTTAGCTATTGGCGACCAAAGTTTGAATGGAAGAAGAGAGAAAAGCTTTAAAAACAAAGTAAAGCGCTTTGGAAAATGGATTTCATCACAGCGATTGAAAACCCCGTTATAAATACGTTCTGAGGCCTGTTCGCAGCTAACTAAACAAGGCATAGGGAAATCATTTTTATCAGTTAGAGGTGTCTCTACAAAGCCGGGGTTTACCAGTGTGACATGTATATCTTGCAGCTCTACTTGCATGACACGCGTTAAATAGCTTAATGCCGCCTTAGATGCGCCATAGGCTTGCGCCCTTGGCAGCGGCAAAAAGCTCGCGCTAGAACTGACTACAACAAGTTGCCCACCTTTTTTAATCTTGGGTATAAATGCTTCTAGACAGTACCCAGTGGAAATCAAGTTGGCATGGATAACCCGTTCAAATAACGCTGAATCAAATTGATTTGCGTCATCTATATATTCACATACACCAGCGTTTAAAATTACAATATCTACGTTATCAATGCTGTTTGCTGCGTCAAAAACTTGCTGCTTTGACGTTATATCAAACTTCAAAGTTTCAATGCCTTGTGTTGCGAATGAAGCGAGCTTTGACTCATTTCGGCCACATGCGATTACATTATGAGATAACGAATAGCGTTTTACCAACGCTTCACCGATACCCGAAGTTGCGCCAGTTATGACTACATGCTTTGTCTCAACAGTCATGATACAGCTCGCTTTTCAAGTGTTTTAATAACACTGCCAAGCAGTGGAATATTTCGATATAATAAAGCGCCCACATCAAAATAGTCTCGGTGATTAATCACTTTTTCACCTTTAAAGGTAAGTTGGCTATGTCCTGCTACAGTAATGCTTTTCCTATTATTGAGCTTATTATGAGAAAAGTGCATATCCCAATATAAAAACCCCTTGTCGTCTATTACGTAGTGCTCTTTGATATCAAACGAGATGGAGTTAACATTGGCGTACATATTTTCAAAATACTTTGTTAAATCCTCAATGCCTTCGACTTTATGTAGTGGATCAGAAAAAACGATGCTATCGTCATAAATGCTTCGTAATAGATTTAAGTTTTTGTCCGAGAGTTGATTATATATATCAACAAAATTGCTAAGGTGCTGTTCCATTCCTATACCTTAAATGCATCAAGTGCTCTTGCTCTTGCTTCTTTATGTTCAACGATGGGCAAAATGTAGCACTGTTTCCCCACAGCTCTTATATAGTCATGAGGGAAGTGAATATATTTAGCTGGCACCCATTCTAATTCATGTACATATTTACGAATAAAAGTACCATCAGGATCAAATTTTTCGCTCTGTGTTATCGGGTTGAAAATTCTGAAGTACGGCTGTGCATCACACCCAGTGCTGGCCGCCCACTGCCAACCGCCATTATTGGCTGCCAAATCGCCGTCAATAAGCTTATTCATAAAATAAGCTTCTCCTTTACGCCAATCGATTAATAAGTGTTTTGTCAAAAAGCTTGCCACGATCATTCGAAGTCGATTATGCATCCACCCTGTTTGATTTAGTTGCCGCATTGCCGCATCAACTATGGGATACCCTGTGTTACCCTCACACCAAGCTGTAAAAGCAGTTTCGTCATCTAACCAAATAACCGCATCGTACTTCTCATTAAAGTTTTTTCCCTTGCACAGTTTAGGAAAAACATACATTAAGTGGCGGTAAAACTCTCTCCAAAGTAATTCATTGATATATACAAATGCCGAAGTTTTTGTCCTTAATAATATGTCCGGAATGCGTTGTTGTATTCTAGCAATCAAATCTGTGGCACAAATGAACCCTAGAGCTAAGTATGGACTTAACCCCGAAGTTCCTTTAATACTTGGAATATCTCTATATTCACTATAATCGTTTAATTTACTCTCTAAAAATAGCTCTACAACTTGTGACAGTGTATTGTCATCCACAGGCCACTTTTCTGATTGCCCATCAGATTTTAAAATATCGGGTGATTGCCACTTTGTGGGTGTAAAGCTTGTATGTAGATACTTACCCAGAGGGAAGGTGCGCTGTGAAAACTCTGATAGCCAAGCTTTTTTAAACGGGGTAAATACTTTAAACATCTCACCGCTTTTAGTCACTACACTCCCTGGCTGACATAAAACATCTCCATCATACAGGCGCAATTCAGCGTCAAACTCAGAGCACTGAGCATCTCGATTTAGTTCATTAACTTCATACTCCCTATTAGCGTATACGTGCGTAAATCCGTGCAATGTAATGAACTCATTGAATTTGAGTGGCAATTGTTTGAAGTCGACCGCATCTACAACATGCAGTTTGATACCAAGTTCCGCCAACTTTCCGCCCAAATAGTCAATTCGCCTCTTCAACAAATCAATTTGGATTTCACTGGTTTTGTGAATTTGCCACTGTTTTTCACAGACAAAAAACAGCGCCTCGCTGGCGCCGTTGTTCACTGCATCTTGAAGTGCTTGGTTACTCGCTAACCTAAGATCGCGCCTAAACCAAAATAGTACTTTGCTCAAATTGCAAACCTTAGTTTTAAATCATGAGGATATGGGTCGAAATATACTTGCTGCTCTAAATAGGCTTTGGGGTGCACTCGCAAGTGGTGTTTCAAAAGCGTCAAAGGCACATTTAACGGTACCAAGCCCGTTCGATATTCATCAATCGCCTCCACCATTTCTGCTTTTTCGACTTGAGACAATTCGTTTTTGAAGTAGCCTTGAAGGTGCGCTAACGTATTTGCTTGCGCCTTGCGACTAGCTGGCTTCTTCAGCGCTTCCATAAGGCCTAGTATATACTCTTCAGCCCCCTGTTCTATCGTGTTGGCCTCTACCTCAGCAAGCAACCTACCAAGCTTGCGATAAGCTTCATAGTTATGACTCATAAGCAAGTATTTATGCTTAGCGTGAAACTCGGTCAGTTTATGCTTGCTCAGCTTTTGTTCTGTTAACTCCTGCCAGGATTTATAAACAAACACCCGCATTACGAAGTTTTCCCGCAGATGCACATCGTTCAAACGACCGTTTTCTTCGCATGGCAATAATGGATTGTGACGCATGATCTCTGCTGCAAATGCTCCGACCCCCTCAGCTGTCGCGCCTGTACCTGCGTCGTTATAAACTTTAACACGCTCCATACCGCAGCTAGGACTCTTTGCGCAAAATACAAAACCAGATAGCTCTTTCGCTTTTGTTTGAGCAATCTTTTTGCCGTACTCAGTTAGCCTAGGACCAACATCTTGAGACCCATCTGGGCGGCATACTTTTATGGTGTCACCGTAACGCACTTGCCTTATCGTTTCACGTGGTATCGGCATGCCAATCGCAACTTCTGGACAGAATTTAACGAATTCGACATATTTACTGAATTCGTCCATACAAAAATTTGAGCGCTTATGACCCTTATCAAAACGAACCTTGTCCCCGCCAAGACAAGCACTTAATCCGATTTGTATCGGTGATTTAAATTGCATACTCGACTCCCATATTAATAGATAAGATTACCAATTGGGTTTAGCAACTTGCTAAGGCCTTTATTAAAGTGCAATGCACTGTCTACTAAAGTAAAGCACAAACAACCTTCTTCTGTTTTTGGTGTGTGGTTATGCCTGCCGTCTAACATAATAAAGTCGCCAGGCACATATGAGCCGCTCTCGTCTTCGAAAGACCCATCCAGCAGTAGCGTCAATTCAAACCCAGTATGTGTATGTTCGGGGATCTCTCCGCCTGGTTTTATATGTAATAGGCTGCTCCGCAATGGGCCTTCGTCCAACTCAAAACGAGCACGAGACACCTTTCCTGCATTGATAAAACTGCCTAGCTTTAGGGCTGCAATTGCTCTGGGCAACTGAACGGATTTGTCCTGATAGTCAAACATTTGAGGAACTCGAGGCACCATTTCGCTACTCATGTCGAGCTGGGTGATATCGTTCATCATAGCTTCAAATGCCAAGTCTTCTTCTGTGCTTGATTCCGCTGCTTCTTCTGAATAGCTGCCGCTATTCGTAAATGCAGCTTCAGCTTGCTTTGATTCCAACGCGTCGAGTTCCAGTTTGCATGCGCCACACAACTCTATGTGTGCAGCAATCGCTACACTCAAACCAACGGGTAGCTCACCAGCAACGTGTTTTTGCATCAACTGTTTTGAAGGGTGATATTTAATCATGCTGCTCTCCCAACTCGACTTTCAACTTTTTAAGTGCCAAGCGTAATCGTGATTTGACTGTTCCAACAGGTATACCTAAATGCTGTGCCAGCTGTTCTTGTGTCATATCCTCAAAATATACGCCAACTACAACATCGCGCTGCGCTGCGGGCAAACTCTTAATTTTTTCTTTAAGTTGGTTTGTTTGTAAATGATCTTTAAAGCTTTTCTCACAAACTTGCTCATCGTGAAACAGAGGCCAAATCTCTTCACTGAGATTATCTTCTTTATTGCTTTTCACTTTTCTCAAAGCGTCAAAGGATGCGTTTCTCATTATCGTGTACACCCACGTGGTAGCCGCGCCTTTGTCTTGATGATAAAGTTTCGCTTTTCTCCACACCGATGTCATGGTGTCTTGAACGAGTTCCATCGCCATCGCCTCTGATCCAAACTGCTTTATGCCGAAACGCTTTATTTTCGGCGCGAAGTATGAAAACAGGTAGGCGTACGCTTTTTTGTCTGCGTTTTTTGCTACGTTCACTAATGCTGCCGTTAGCTGCTCTGAAGGGGTTTCTTGCATCCCTACGTTTTTACCTTTTATTGTACGGCAATCACTTGATTGCTCTAAACTAACCATAATTTAACGCTCTGAGTCAGTAACATAGTAGTCTATACGGGTAGGTTTGACATTTAGATCACGCTGGTTCATCAAAAATCTCAAAAAGAACGTTGGCAACAGCTTGATAAGATTGGCAGCTCTGTATTTTTTGCTTTTGCTTTAGGGTCAGCGGTAACAACTCTAACCAGCGCGCTGCTACCCAAATTGGGTCGGCATAGTTCTTTTTCTTGTACAAGTCGTTCAACTCGGTATTGATAACAAATAGATCTCTTAATAGATCAGCAAGACGCTCATGGTAAATAAAGTTGCCGTCTTGCAAATCCCACAGCGGTTCATTTATTGGCTCACACCAAGCATGTTTCAAGTTTAAATCATCGACATCAGTATCTAAAATATTCACCCTACACCTTGCGTACACATCAATTAATAGCTGCCCACCTTGGTCTTGTGAAAAGTCGACAATTTCTACATAGACACCTTCAGCAGACACTTTAGAAGGGCGCGTTTTATCACTATGGCAAAGCACAAAGCCGTTCTTCTCTTTCATCGCTACCTTCACCATATGAAGATAGCGCGGCTCAAAAATACGTAGTCGCGTGTATCCTTGCGGCAAAATATATATAGATAAAGGGAAAAGTGCTCGTTTCATATTGACTTAGTTGTGTTAATTTCTAAGTATGTTTACGCCTCACAGCTAAAATCCGATCAACTCAAAGTTTGAAATTCCCCGCCATATGTATCTTTTAAAGGTAAACGTCAGCGCCAAAGGTATTTTTTAAGTGCTACACGTCCTGAATTTATCGTGACGCCCTCAGCTTGTAGTTTTCGACTCTGAGCCTGAAACTTGTCACTATCAAGAGGAAATGAGATCTTTCCTTGGCTATTTATCACTCTATGCCAAGGGAGAGAGCTGTCCTTTGGCAACTTTTTCAGTAAATAGCCAACAGCCCTCGCATGTTTAGGTGCACCTGCCAGCTTTGCGATTTGTCCGTAAGTTGCTACATGTCCCTGGGGAATTGCACCTATTAATGTATATACATTTTGTTTAAATTCATCGTTCACTGTATTGCTTACCTAACTCTTTAAACCCAGCCCATAGATATTGAGCCACCGAACCTTGATGTGGTAAATGCCGTCTGAAAGCATGAATATCAACGGTAAACTGGTCTTGCTTATCAGTCACCCTAATTTGTTCCAAAAGCCCTTGCTGGAGCTCTTTTTCGCAGTGATTAAGCGTCACTATCGCAAAACCCATGCCCTGTAAAAGAAACATTTTAATAGTTGCAATATCGTCTAACTTCATCACGCTGCGGCTTTTAGAATACTCTAGACGATCGCTATCAAATTCAAAGCCACTCTCAGTCATCGCCAAACAGGGATATTGGTTTAACTCATCAAATGTTAGCTTGTTTGGTATCAAACCCTTTTTAGCGACTAATCCAAGAGTGACTTCACCAATTGCAACCGACTCCAAATCTCCCGTTGCATGGAATAGATTAAACCATGGGCCAACTCCAATATCGGATATCCCTTGATTTACTCTATCTAAGGCGACAAAACGCTTTCCACTGGTGATCTCAAACGCTGTTGAAGGAAACTGCCTGAATGTTTTTTTTATCAGTTCATTGCAATTATAATCATAACTCATTGCCTCATAACATATATTAAATTTAGGTTCATTGCCTTGCGCAAAGTCCGCAGCCATTGCTTTGAGGTTCTCATGATGTTCAATTAATTTAACAGCCTCCTTATAAAATCGCGCTCCCTGCTCCGTTAACTTAATCCGGTACTCTTCTCTCGTAACCAAAGGAAAGCCCAGTTCTGCGCTCAACCTTTTTAGTGCCTGAGTGACAGCTGGCTGTGTTTTGAACAGTCGTTTGGCGGCATCATTGAGACTTTGAGAATGCGCCACAACGTGAAGTACTTCTAAATCCGACAACTTCATAAACTTTATTTATTAAAACCTTAATTATTTATAATTTTTATTTTAGTACTATTTTATATATCCTGCACTACATTATCTTAGGAGTCATACATTTCGGAGTAACTTAAGTGTTTAAACGCGTACTCGTATTATCATCCGCACTTTTCCTTGGTGCCTGCCAAGATGAAGTTATCCAATCACCTACTGAAGACTTGGTTAGACCTGTAAAGTTGCATACTGTGAGTGATCCAGCTGCCGCAACTCTCAGGCACTTTCCTGCTGAAGTCGTTGCCAACCAAGGGTCATACCTTGCTTTTCGCGTTAATGGCGAACTGATCGACTTCCCAATCTTAGCTGGGCAAGAAGTTAAAAAAGGGCAATTACTGGCTAAATTAGATCCCGAAGATTTTGAGTTACAGTTCCAACAACGCAAAGCACAATACGAACTTGCAGCACTGCAATTAAACAGAATTGAATCATTATTTAACAAATCGACTGCAAGTAAAGCTGAATATGATCAGGCCCTTGCAAATAAACAAGTAACTGAATCAGCATACCGAATAGCGCAAACCAATTTAGAAAATAGCGAACTTCGAGCCCCTTTTGATGGCACGGTCGCAAAAGTATTTGTAAAAAACTTTGAAAATATTGTCGCCAAGCAAAACATCTTGAGACTTGAAACCCGTGACCGCATGGATGTCGTGATTCAAGTACCTGAGAAACTTGTTGCCCGTGTAAACAAAGATCTCGACTATCATCCAACCGTTGTATTTGACGGATTTCCTGACAAGTCATATACACTCACAATCAAAGAGTGGGATACACAAGCGGATCCAGTTACTTTGACTTATAAGGTCGTATTTTCTTTACCGATCCCAGAAGACTTTAACCTGTTTGCAGGCATGACAGGCCACGTATATATTGACCCAAGCAAAGTGATGAACCTCCAAAAGAAAACGCTGTTAATTCCCAATGAAGCGGTGTTTTCTGTTCAAAATGAAAAGATCGACAACAACCATTATGTTTGGGTCTACAACTCTGAGACAAGCACTGTCACAAAACGCCATATCACGCTGGGTGAAATGAGAGAATCCAGCATTGAAGTTGTGTCCGGTCTAGAGGCAGGCGAAATTGTCGTTGCAGCTGGCGTACATTACCTTAAAGAAAACCTGAAAGTGAGACCTTGGACTAAAGAGCGAGGCTTATAATTATGAGCTTAGCAAGTTGGTCAATCGAAAATAAGGTCATCAGTGCGATGTTCGCTGTACTGCTATTTGCAGCAGGTGCAGTGTCTTACTTTGGTCTTGGACAATTAGAAGACCCTGAATTTACACTTAAAAAAGCAATGGTGATAACCGTCTACCCCGGTGCATCACCACAGCAAGTCGAAGAAGAAGTTACATACCCCATTGAAAATGCAATACAAAGCCTGCCATATGTCGATTACGTAACATCTATTTCATCTCCGGGAAAGTCGCAAATTTCTGTTGAGATGAAAAGTACTTATCGAAAGGAAGACCTCAAACAAATATGGGATGAGCTGAGACGAAAAATTAATGACCTCAGCCCGCGTTTGCCGGCGGGTGTTCAGCCCCCGACAATCATGGATGATTTTGCCGATGTATATGGCATGTTGTATGGCGTAACAGGGGCAGGCTATACCTATGACGAGCTAAAAGATTATGTAGATTTTTTACGCCGCGAATTAGTTTTAGTAGACGGTGTTAGCAAGGTCACAGTCGCAGGTGAGCAACAGGCACAAGTTATCGTTGAAATATCAACACAGAAAATGTCACAACTAGGCATATCACCTAATCATATTTTTTCCCTGCTACAAACTCAGAACACCGTGTCCAACGCAGGAAAAATTCGCGTTGGTAACGAATCTATACGCCTACACCCAACAGGTGAGTTTTCTGATGTATCTGAGCTTGAAAACCTGCTTATTTCTCAACCGGGTGCAAGAGAGCTAATCTATCTAGGTGATGTCGCAACTGTTTCAAGAGAGTATCAAGAAGTACCAAATCATATTACCCGCTTTAACAATAACAGAGCCCTGTTGGTTGGCATTTCATTTACATCAGGTGTAAACGTGGTTGATGTCGGCATAGCTATTAATAAAAGGTTAGCAGAGCTTGAATACCAAAAGCCATATGGTATCGAAATCAATAGCGTTTATAACCAACCAGCAGAAGTTAAAAAATCAGTAGATGGGTTTATCGTCAGCTTACTGGAAGCGGTCGCGATTGTTATTATTGTGCTGCTTATTTTTATGGGCGTTAAAAGTGGTATTTTAATTGGTGGTATTTTACTGCTGACCGTGCTTGGCACATTTATCTTTATGAAATTGTTTGCAATTGATTTGCAACGTATCTCACTTGGCGCACTTATTATCGCCCTTGGCATGCTAGTCGATAATGCTATCGTGATCACCGAAGGTATCCTGATCAACCTCAAGCGAGGTCAAACAAAAATTAAAGCGGCAGTGAATATTGTTGAGCAAACCAAGTGGCCACTGCTAGGGGCTACGGTAATTGGCATCACCGCGTTTGCGCCGATAGGGTTAAGCTCCGATGCCAGTGGTGAGTTTGCAGGCTCTCTGTTTTGGGTTCTCTTTATTTCACTGCTTTTAAGTTGGGTAACAGCCATCACGCTTACACCATTTTTTGCGAATATGTTGTTCAAAGAAGAAATCAAAACAGGCGAAAGTACTCAACAAAGCGATCCATACCAAGGTGCGATATTTACAGCCTACAAAGCCTTGTTGGGCTTCAGTCTGCGTTACAGGTGGACCACTGTTATCTTCATGGTTGCTTTATTAGGTAGTTCGGTTGTCGGATTCAAGTCGGTTAAACAATCGTTTTTCCCAGCATCGAATACGCCCATGTTTTATGTCGACTACTGGAATTACCAAGGCGCCGATATTCGTTCAACATCTGAAAATGTGAAGAAACTAGAAGCCTTCTTAAAGCAGCATGACGCCGTTACCGATGTTACAGCAACTGTTGGCCAAGGTGCACCAAGGTTTATGCTGACATACAGTCCTGAAAAGCAATATGACGCTTACGGTCAGCTCATTATTCGCGTAAAGACTCGCGAAGACGTTACTGACATGATTGCTAAAGTCCGCCGCTTTAGTGCTGAAAATGAGTTAGATGGTCAATTAAAAATTAAACGCATGGAGATTGGACCATCTACCGATGCCAAAATCGAAGCTAGATTTTCTGGACCGGACCCTGTCGTATTGCGTCAATTGGCCAATGAAGCGAAATCAATTTTAGCGCAAGACGCTGGTGCACATAGCATTAAGGACGACTGGCGACAACGTAGCAAGGTATTACAACCTGTTTTCAATGAGCAAAAAGCACGTCGATTAGGGATCAGCAAGTCTGATTTAGATCAGCTTCTGCTCACAAGTGTCTCTGGCAAGCAGGTTGGCTTATACAGAGACGGTACGCAAATGCTACCAATTGTTGCTCGCTCACCAGAAGCGGAGCGATACAGTGTTGAAAGCTTGCAAGATTTACAGGTGTTTAGCCCAGTATTAAACGTGTATGTACCTGTAAGCCAAATTGTCGACAAATTTGAAGTTGTGTGGGAAGACAGTTTAATCATGCGCCGGGATAGAAAACGCACCATTACTGTTATGGCAGATCACGATGTTATTGGCAATGAAACACCTGCCAAGCTCTTTGCACGCATCAAAGGGGATATTGAAGCAATTGAGCTACCCGTCGGCTATAAAATGGAATGGGGTGGCGAGTATGAGTCTTCTTCAAAAGCTCAGACTGCAATATTTGGTTCGTTACCTCTTGGCTATCTAAGTATGTTTATGATCACCGTATTACTATTCAATTCAATCAAAAAGCCTCTGGTAATATGGAGCACGGTGCCGCTGGCTATTATTGGTGTAACCGCTGGGTTAGTGGTATTCCAAGCCCCATTTAGCTTTATGGCTCTATTGGGATTGCTGAGCCTGTCAGGTATGTTAATTAAAAACGGGATTGTTTTAATGGATCAAATCAACCTTGAAGTAGATAGTGGAAAAGCGCCATATCAGGCAGTCTTTGACTCTGGCGTTAGCCGTGTAAGGCCTGTTTCAATGGCTGCTATCACCACGATACTTGGTATGATCCCATTGCTATTCGATGTGTTCTTTAAGTCTATGGCCGTAACCATCATGTTTGGATTAGGGTTTGCGACAATTTTAACGCTCATCGTTATCCCTGTAGTTTATTGCTTAGTATTTAAAATCAAAGCGCCTAAAGCTGCATAACCGAACTAATAAAATGGCCGCATTAGCGGCCATTTTTTTTGTTTAGAGACAGTGTCCCTTTCATTCGTTCAGGCTTTTTCCCCGGCTTACGCTTTCCTTTCTCAGGTCGAGCTTGCCTACTTTTATCTTTCGTTCGTTGGCTGTCTGATGAATTGCGTTTTGGAGAGAGCTTTTCTTTGGAGCCAGCTCTTTTTTTATCATCTACGGACGCTTCTTCTGTTTTTGATGAGCCTTCAATAGACGCATTAATTTCAGCCATTTCAGCCTCACTTAAATGCCGCCATTCGCCAGCCCTTAGTCCGTTCAGGTTGACATTCATGATGCGAACACGTTTAAGTGTTTGCACTTCATAGCCAAAATATTCACACATGCGACGGATTTGTCTGTTCAGCCCTTGCGTTAACGTAATGGTGAACTTCTTGGCCCCTGTTTTTTTAACAAAGCATTTTTTAGTTACGGTACCAAGTATAGGCACTCCTGAACGCATGCCATTTATAAACTTATCGTCGATGGCTTTATCAACCGTGACAATATACTCTTTCTCATGGTTATTTCCTGCGCGCAATATTTTGTTAACGATATCTCCCTCATTGGTAAGAAAGATCAATCCTTCTGAAGGCCTATCTAATCGGCCTATTGGAAAAATTCGCTCTGGGTAGTTTATCGCACTAACGATGTTGCTTTTTATCTTGCGCTCAGTCGTACATGTCACACCAACGGGCTTATTGTAGGCGATATAGACACGCTTTGGCTTGGATTTTAACGGCTTGTTGTCAACCAAAATGTTATCGGAATCAGATACTTTCAACCCCATTTCAGCAACCTGCCCATTGACAGAAACCCTGCCATCACTGATAAGTGTGTCGGCTTCTCTTCGGCTGCAAAATCCGGTCTCACTGATATACTTGTTTAATCGTTTTGGTGTATCCACGCCATTCTCAATGTTCTAAAAAACATAATTGTATAACGATTCAAGCATAAAATGAATCACATAGCTCAGACGTGCTGCACTTGAAACACCTTTACGGCAAGTATCCAAGCACTATTTGATTGTTTCCGCTCTTTGGCGCAATTGATTTGGTGAAAAATCATACTCTTTAATCTTCGTATCTAAAATACTTAAACCTCTATAGTTTACTTTTGACCAATCTGGGGTTGTGGATATCCACAAATACTCGTTCACATTGTCTTTGGTAATAGATGATAAGTTAAAGGTAATTGCACTGTTTGTAAGCCAATACGGGACGCCGTGGTGAAAGTCAAATAACGAGACGAGTGCCCAACCGCCCATCATAAAATGCCCCCCGACAGAGGCACTCAAAATATCCTCATCAATTAACGACAAACTATCAGATAACCAATCAAAACCGCCAATAGCCACCTTTTTAGAGCGATCTTTTACCAGCTGCCTAACCGCCGTTTGTGCACCCATTGCCATTAAATCTGATGCACTCCATATTAAATGGGTGTCGGGATAGCGTTTGAATAATCGCTTCGTTTTCGAATAAGCTTGTTCTTTTGACCAGCTGGCGTGCACCGTTTGTTGCAAATTGATTTTATGTTCTCGAAAGTAAGCAGCCGCCCCCTGATTTCGCTTATCTGATTCACTGCCATAGTGGCCATTTATCGCTAATCCATTGACTTGGCCTTTGTGACCACTAGCGACAACACTGAGGTGCAGTGCGCGAGCGAGGTCATAACCGGCTTGATAGTTATCAAAATACACTTCACCCAGCCAGTGTTCAAATCGCTTTTTGGGAATACCTATTTCTTCTTTTTCTAATCCGGTTATTGTTTGCTCAAGGGTGATGAACTTGATCCCGTAATTGTTGAGCATACTCAAAGTTTGTTCGGCTCCACCAGGGTAAAGCATCAAAATGACGTAGTCAGGACTTGCTCGGTAATCTAAATACTTCTTTAGCTCTGCCAGCTGTATATGCCGGTTACCATCTCCATAAATTACGTCAATATTGATGTCTAGCTGCGCTGCCGCCTCTTCCGTTATTTTTTGCACTTTTCCCCAAAAGGGTTCTCCTTCTAGGGATGGGTTAACAAACAACACTGAAAAATTGCTCTTGGCCATAGGAGCCCAAGACAAGGTCATCACAAGTAACAGAAACACGACTTTAATCGGCGACATTTATGACTCTCTTTTATTTAAATAATCCTGGCAACTGGCAAACACTATCTCAGCTGGCCCTCTGATGGCGTTTCTTCGAAACCACCACACTAATGCTAATTGTAGAATAGTCAAACCAATAAAAAGCAAAAAATAGTCTGTTTGGGTAAAATTAGCTCTCCACATGGGGTATGCAAATTGGAACAGCCAAACCCCTATCACTGACTGCAATAAATACAGGGATAGCGTGTATCGACCTACAGCCGATAACATAGAGCGCCACTTTGAAATTTGTTCAGCGTGGTTCAGACCAATACATACAAGAGCAATACTAAATGGGATGGCAAACAGCCAATTAAATAAGTCAAAAATTAGGATTTTGCTTTCTGTAAATGTCAAACGAGCCCAAGCAGAGCCAAGAATTGAGAATGGTATGAGCACCAAGAGGCTAAAAGGTGTCGAAAAGCCAATATTCTCTAACCAATAAGCACGGTAAACTAGCACACCTATCACCATTAAACCAAATATATACCACACAGTGACGGTGGGTAACAGCGCCAACATGCCTATGTAATTATAAAAATTGAATACCAGTAATTCAAAGACACTGAATGGTGCCATATCAACCTGAGGTGGTTGAGTAAAGTCGGCGCCACCACTTTGATAGATAAGCAACATAAGAATAAAGATTGGTATAAATACGGCGCAAATAGCAAGCTTTAACAGTGTGGCGCTGTCTAGCCGCAATACATATAAAAGTAATAAACCTGATATTGAATAGTTAAGTAGGATATCACCTGGCCAAAGGACAAACCCATGAACACACCCAAATGCCCCTAAAACCAATAACCTATTTCTCATTTTTGATATGCAATGAGGGCCGTACTTTTCGTAAAATAAGCACAGCGACAACCCAAAAAGAATACTAAAAATAGTTCTAAATCGACCGTGTGCCAAAACATCAGCTGCAAAGCTTAAACTGGCCCCTATTTTGTCACTGCTATCTACTACAGAGCCAGAAGTAAAATTAGCCATATACATCAAATTTGTAAGAGGCAAGCCTAATAAAGCCAGACCTCTTAAGACATCAATTGACTTTACTCTACTCATCAATAGACATGTTCACGGTACATGTCTGCCCAATTCACAGCCTGAGCATGAAATTCAGGTAAGTTTTCATCAGATATATTCAGCATAGTACAAGCTTCTTGCATCGCCCACCAGCTCCCACTCTCATATGCTTTTACTATATTCAATATATAAAACAGTGTATTAGGTTCACCAACTAGTGCATCTCTCAGTAGTTCAGGAAAGGGTAAACGTTCAACTACGACATCCATTGGTTTATCTAGAATCGCATCAAGCAACGAAAACAACCCGGTTAAAAAGCTCATACTTGTAAGAGAAGGTGCTACCTGCCGACTCAATAATTCACAAAACCGTGAACGAACAATGCTCAATCGTGTCAGCTCCGTCGGTTTTGTCTCCGCGACATGCGCTGTCATTATTAAATTCACAAATTTAATAATACGCTCATGACCTAGGTATACTAGCGCCTGCTTTAAAGATTCAATGCGGTTTTTAATTGGAAATACACCCGAATTAATTAGCCTGAGCAATTTGTAGGCTAACGCAGTATCTTGTGCAAACAGCTCTGCAATTTTGGGTATATTCATATTGGGTTTTAATGCTTCTGCGTAAATAAGCATGACTATCGCATAGTTTATTTCGATGTCATTTTGCGCAATCATCGTCGGCTTTGCGAAAAAGTATCCCTGAAAAAAGCTAAAACCCATGTTACGGGCAGTTATAAACTCTTCTTCGGTCTCTACTTTTTCAGCCAACAGCTTCAAGTTTTTTCGCTTTTTAAGCTGATTTACCAAGGGCTCAATTTGATCTAAGGGTGTTTCAACCAAATCAAACTTAACCAGCCTAGCCAATTTCAAGAATGGCTCCCACTCTTTTGAATAGTTGAAGTCATCCAATGCTAAACGGTAGTTGCTATGAAAAAGTTGTCTAACTTTTTCATAATTGGCGCTAGTAGGAGGGATAGTTTCCAATAGCTCTAAGATAACATCATCAGCGGGTAAAAACTGCGCAAGCTCTTGATTTAAAGAGTCTTCACCTATATTTATGAGTGCTTTTTTTCCAGATGTCAGATAACGAGTACCCAGGTTTAGTTGGTTATCCATAATTAACTTTGCTGTAGCAGCGTTTTCAGCGACATTAGGAAAGCTGTTTTTGGTGCCATCACGAAACAATAGCTCATAAGCTACTACGTGCTTTTTGCGATTAAAAATGGCCTGTCGGGCCACAAACACTTTCAAATCATCGCTCCTAGCTATACTGTTAAATTAACAGCACTTTTGTTCTATTCTTTTTAATTATTTTAACCCGAAATTCTGATAAATAAAATAAAACTAAAACATTAAAGTACTAGATCACAACACTAGGATGAGTAGGTTACCCTACTCATATAAATTTTCCTTGTACTGAATTGCGCTTTGATCCCATGTAAACCTTCTTTGAGATGCGCATGTAGCAATCCTATTATACTCATCTCTATGGTGAATAAATACATCAACACAAGCTTTAAATCTATTTACTAGATTATCAACCTGCTGTTGGATATTTTCTCCACAAAATACAAAGCCGCTTTCATTGTCTGACACAGTATCAGCAAGGCCTCCGACTGCATTTACTAGGCAAGGTTGCCCGGCTCTCATAGCCAACATTTGGCTAATACCACAGGGCTCAAACGAACTTGGCATTAAGAATAGATCACCCAACTCATACATCAAATCGCCAACATCATGCCCATACCCGTTTAAGTAAAGCACATTTTCATTGCGAGCCATAACTTGAGAAAATAAATATTCCAACTCATGATCTCCAGAGCCAAGAATGATTATTCGACCCTGTTGGTCGTGTAGCGACCTTGCAATCCGATCCAGCGCCATTTCACTGCCAATCATTTGCTTTAGCAATAACACTTTCTGATCCGTTAGTCGCCCTATACTGGTAACTAGTGGGCCACTACAGGGGTTGTTTCGCCACGCGAGGATCCGTTGATGAGCAATATAGTAGACACTTTTCAATTCAGATGTTTTTGCCATCCAGTTGAAAACATTTGCCTCGGCACTGTTCATCAAGTCGTCCCAACTTGGTTCTATTGGTGTGTGTTCGTACTCACAACCGTTTAAAATTCCGAACAGTTTATTTTGACTAGCAGCAATTTGCATATCATGCTCTAGGCCTTCTCCTCCAAAAAAGCCAGCCTGATGATCACTGCTTTTCTGTACTTCCTCACGGTAAGTCGGTGAAACTAGATGCACTTTATCAACAAGGTTAATCGCAGCCCTCATTGGGTTAAAACAGTGGGGGTAAAGATGGTCGCAAATTTGCTGGCCGTCATAACTCATTGTTGGGAACCAAGCTTCTAGACTCGACTCATCTCCATTAAAAGGCCTTACTCCCTGTAGAGCGAGATTATGCACCGTAAAAACAGTTCTAATCTGTTTGAGGAGGTTAAACCTGGGACTAAATTGACGTAATACAGCAACACAAGCAGCGTGCCAATCATGCAAATGTAAGACATCTACATCACCAATAAACCCATGCTCAATCACTTCACACACAGCTGCACTAAAAAATGCAAATTTATTTGCGTCTGTGAAAAACGGCCTATCTCTATCATTACAATAGATAGCCCCACCATGCTCCGAGAAAAGAGAATGTGAGATAACGTACTGCGTAACCCCACCACTCTTTTCTACTTGCCACAAAACAGCCGTTTCAAGATGCTGTTTAAAAGGCACCGCAATGTCTGCAACAAATTGGCGATCCATAGCGGCTTGACCATAATCTGGCACTATAACGGACGTATTTATATTAATACGTGACAAAGCGTAGGGAACGTCGCGAATGACATCTGCGACCCCCCCGACCTTGCAATTTGGCAGCTTGTCATTTTCAGCTGCTACCATCACTACATGCATAACTCAACCTTAAGCGCTTTGCAAACTCGATTCTTTTGGCTTTTGACTTGCTTGCAAAGCTACAAGCATATCTCTTGTTACAAGTACAATGCCCTTGTTAGAAACTCTAAAGCCATTACTGCGGTCTTCCTCAGGATCAAAACCTATCCTCATCCCTGTTGGTATTTCACAGCTTCGATCTATGATCGCATTTTTAATTCTACAATGGCGATTTATTTTAACACCTGGGAGCACAACCGCGCCTTCAATTTCACAATAAGAGTGGACATGAACATTTGAAAATAATAGAGATTTACGTACAACCGAGCCTGAAATTATACATCCTCCTGATACTGTAGAGTCAACCGCCATACCACGTCTATTTTCATCATCAAAAATAAACTTTGCAGGAGGAAGCTGCTCTTGATACGTCCAAATTGGCCAAGACGGATCATAAAGATCAAGCTGAGGCTGAACCGACACAAGTTCCATATTGGCTTCCCAAAACGAATCTATGGTTCCCACATCTCGCCAATATGGCTGGCCTGGGTGACTGGGATCCCTAAATGGAAACGCATATACATTGTGCTCTTCAATTATAGACGGAATGATATCGTGTCCAAAATCTCTTCCTGATCCTTCCCTCTGCGCATCTCTTTTCAATTGTTCAAACAAAAACTCAGTGTTGAATACATAATTACCCATCGACGCTAAACAGGTACCTGGTTTACCAGGAATAGAAGTTGGCTCCGCGGGCTTTTCGTCAAAACGACGAACTCTTTTTCCCTCGTCAACAGTCATAACGCCAAACGTGTTTGCCGCTTCATCACAATCTACTTCGATGCAGCACACCGTCATATCAGCACCCGTTTCAACATGTTTTGCGATTAGCGCACCATAATCCATCCGATAAACATGGTCGCCTGATAAGATCATCACATATTTCGGCAGTTCATGACGTATTATGTCCATGTTTTGAAACACGGCATCAGCCGTCCCACAATACCACTCATCACCATAGCGTTGAGAAGCTGGCAGAATTTCAACGGATTCTCCTAGTTCTTTCTTAAAGTGTCCCCACGCTCTATTTACATGCCTGATCAATGAATGCGACTTGTATTGTGTAGCAATACCCACTCGGCGGATCCCAGAGTTGATACAATTAGACAAAGGAAAATCAATTATTCTGTGCTTACCACCAAAGTATACCGCTGGCTTAGCACGCCAGTCGGTTAATTCGTGCAACCGACTGCCACGCCCACCCGCAAGGATCAGAGCATACGTATCTCTTGTCAGGTTACTTATATAACGGTTTGCATAACTCGGCATTTCTTATCTCCATATTTATGTTCATGGCGGCTACTGCATTGGTTTTAATCGCCAAATCTCTTCGCTGTATTGAGAAATAGTACGGTCGCTAGAGAATGTCCCACTAGCTGCTGTATTTAGAATACTCATACGATTCCACAGTGTTTTATTTGTATAACTTTGCGCTGCTCGCTGCTGTGCTTCGAAATAGCTTTCAAAGTCTTGAGCGACCAACCAAGGATCATTTGGACAGGTAATTGAAGCGATAATATCGTTGAAAATATTAGGCTCAAATAAATTAAAATAGCCACTTTCAAGTAACTTCATTGTATTTTTGAGTGGTTCAAACCCATCTATAATAGCTTTAGGGTCGTAGTGCTGCCTTACTTGGTGAGCCTGCTCAGCGGTAACACCAAACAAAAAGAAGTTATCATCGCCAACCTGTTCGCGTATCTCAATATTGGCACCATCCAAAGTCCCAATAGTTATGGCACCATTCATCATAAATTTCATGTTTCCGGTACCGCTCGCTTCTTTACCTGCTGTAGATATTTGTTGTGAAAGATCCGTCGCAGCGCAAATGGTCTCCATCGCGGTTACATTGTAATTCGGTAAAAATGCAACCCTCAGATATGGTTTGGCTGCGCTGTCTTTGTTGACAACATTTGCGACATTATTAATAAGCTTAATGACTAACTTAGCCATGTAATACCCGGGTGCAGCCTTACCACCAAACAAAACACATCTTGGCACAATGTTTTTGACGTCACCTCGACGGATTTGGTCATACAGCGCAATAACATGAAGTATGTTGAGTAGCTGGCGCTTATATTCATGAATGCGTTTGACTTGAACATCAAACAACATGCTGGTGTCAAACTCCACATCGCATCTTGCTTTGACAAGCTCAGCTAACTTGGCTTTATTGTCTTGTTTTACATTTTGCCACTGTTTATGAAATGCTGGTTTGTCATAAAAACGTCTAATTGCGCTTATACCAGAAAAATCTGCTTGCCATCCGTCACCTATTTTTTCTGAAATTAAGTTTGCAAGGTTAGGGTTGCAATGTGCCAACCAACGCCTAGGCGTCACGCCATTGGTTTTGTTGTTGAACTTTTTCGGCCACAAATTGTAAAAGGTATTGAACAAACCTGATTTCAACAGTTCAGTATGCAGTGCTGCAACGCCATTGACTGAAAAACTGCCAACAATCGCTAAATAAGCCATCCTAATTTGTGGCTCTGGCCCTTCTTCAATCAACGATAACTGTCTTTGTTTTTCAACGTCACCTGGCCACTTAAGTGCAACTTCAGCCAAGAAACGGGCATTGATTTCATAAATGATTTCCAATACCCGAGGCAATAAACGACTAAATAAAGACACCGACCACTTCTCTAGTGCCTCTGGCAATAGAGTATGATTGGTATACGCCATCGTCGTCGTTGTTATTTCCCATGCTTGATCCCACTCGAGCTCATATTCATCAAGCAACAAACGCATTAACTCTGCTACTGCAACACTGGGGTGTGTATCATTGAGCTGAAACACATGGTATTGTGCAAAATCACTAAAATTGGGACCATGCTGCTCCGTCCACTGGTGCAAAATATCCTGTAAACTCGCACTGGATAAGAAGTACTGCTGACGTAACCTCAACTCCTTGCCATTTTCGCTGGCATCATTGGGGTAAAGCACCATAGTAATTTGCTCGGCTAAGTTTTTCTTTGCAACAGCCTCTGAATAACTGCCCGCATTGAACTCTTTCAGGTTGAATTCATCTGTGGCCTCTGATTTCCACAATCTAAGCGTGTTAACCACGCCATTGCGATAGCCTGGAATTGGCACATCAAACGGTACGGCCAATACATCCTGAGAGTTGACCCATTGGTGATGGGTGCGGCCATGTTTGTCTGTATGGATTTCTACGTTACCAAAAAACTTAACTACTTTTGCTTGCTCCGGGGCACTAAGCTCCCATGGATGACCTTCACGTAGCCAGTTATCGGGTTGCTCAATCTGCACACCTTGGTCTATCGACTGGTTAAACATGCCGTACTCATAGCGAATACCATATCCAACAACCGGCAACGCCAACGATGCACAACTATCTAAAAAGCATGCAGCTAAACGCCCTAGACCTCCATTACCAAGCCCCGCATCATGCTCAGCTGATTCTAACTCTTCGAGCTGCGTGCCATATTCTTGCAAAGCCGATTGAACCTGTTCTTCTAGGTCTAAATTTAAAATTGCGTTGCCCAACGCCCGTCCCATCAAAAACTCTAGCGACAGATAGGCTGCTTTTTTAGTTTTTTGTTGTGATAAATGCTGATTTGTAGCTCTGCAACGAGCAACCAGCCTGTCTCTAATCGTCAACGCCAGCGCTTGAAACAGATAATGCTTTGATTTCCCGACTCGATCTCGACCGAGGGTATAGTAGAAGTGTCGATTTAAATCATCCGCCAATGCACTCTCATTGAGTTTTGGCGCATCCTGCCAGTGTTTAACAATACACACATTAGACTTTTTATCAGTCATTCGTGTTTTCCTCTAAGTTTGACACAAGTACCCAAGCACTTTGTCCTGTGAGACAAATGGAGATAGGAAGCACATTTCGCTCTGACTGCGACTCTGACGAAAAAACACATTCCCAGCAACTAGAAAAAGGTGGAGGTGGAAGCGTAATGGTGAATTGCTCAGTATCTGCATTTAAAATCACCATCACTGCATTTGACTTGAGCTTGTCGGCAAGCACATACATCAGCGTTTTGTTGTCTTCATCATGCCAATCACTTTCACTCATATCTTGCGATTCTTTATTGAGCCATTGGACTGAAAATCGTTCATCTTCCGCATGCACAAAAAACGGGTGCTCAAAAACGCTCAGATTATTTCTTAGCCTGATCAATTGAGCTATTGGTTCTATTAGTGTCTGCTGGCTACCTGTATTAGACCAGTTCAACCAACTCACCTCATTATCTTGGCAATAGGCGTTATTGTTTCCCTGCTGACTATGATTCAACTCGGTCCCCGCCGCAATCATTGGAACCCCTTTTGACATAACTAAGGTGACAAGCGCATTAACTTGCATCTTATAACGTGAAGCTAATATTTCAGGGTCGACAGTCTCGCCCTCCTGTCCACAGTTAAACGAGTAATTTTCACTGTGGCCGTCGCGATTACCCTCACCATTAGCTTCATTATGTTTGTGCTCATAACTTACCCAGTCAGCTAGACTGTATCCATCATGGCTAGTCAGGAAATTAATCGAATTGAGCGGCCCACGTTGATTGTGCTCAAATAAATCATTGGAGCCATGTATCCGTTTTGCGAGCTCAGGGAGTGTTCCACTATCTCCACGCCAGAAGCGCCTAACAACATCTCTGTATTTATCATTCCATTCACGCCAAGGGGCGGGAAATGCACCTAGTTGATACCCTCCTGGGCCAACATCCCACGGCTCTGCTATTAGCTTCACTGTAGAGAGAACTGGATCTTGGTGAATTGCTTGAAAAAACGAGTGGCGACTTGAAAAACCATCCGCGGTGCGCCCAAGTATCGTTGCCAAATCAAATCTAAACCCATCTACCCCCATAACTTCAACCCAATACCTCAGGCTATCCATTACGAGCTTTAAGGTGATCGGATCATCAATATTAACGGTATTCCCACACCCAGTATCATTAATATAAACAGATTCTGGCGAGCTTAAAGTTCGATAGTAACCATTATTATGAAGCCCTTTAAAAGAAAGCATCGGACCGTCCACTCCACCCTCTGCAGTGTGGTTATATACTACGTCAATGATCACCTCAATATTGTTGTCATGGAATTGTTGAACCATGTCTCTAAATTCGGTAACACTGCCATCTACGCAATACGCTTTGTGAGGAACAAAAAAGCTTAGCGTATTGTAGCCCCAATAATTTTGAAGCCCTTTAGTTGTTAGGAACTGTTCACTGACAAAAGCATGGACGGGCAACAGTTCAATGGCGGTAACACCTAAATGCTTTAAATGTTGTAAAAACTGAGGCTCAACTAACGCGGCAAATTTACCTTTTTTGGTGTTATCCATTGTAGGGTGAAGTTGTGTCGTGCCTTTGACATGACACTCGTAAATAAACGAATTTTGCCAAGGTGTATGCGGTTTTTTGCCACCGAATGGAGTTGTTTTAACCACCTTGCTCTTAGGCATATCAATGGCATTGTCTAAGGTATTGAACTCGCCTACCGGGAGGTGGCAATAATGGCGTTCACTCCATGTAAAATCGCCACTAAAGTCTTTCGCATATGGATCAAGCAAAAGCTTATTTATGTTGAAAAAAAGACCAGACGACAAATCATACTCTCCGTCAGTCCTATACCCATATAAAGCACCTTCAACCAAAGACTCAACAAAAATGCTCCACACACCACCCTCGTGGCTATACATTTCGACACGATGCTGCTCACATCGACCCGCGTCATCAAACAAACACAACAATACACATCGTGCATATGGTGCATACACAGCAAAGTTAACACCGGTGTCGCTCACAGTGCTGCCCAATGGCAGCACTGAGCCTTTTTGAAAACTTAACATACTTATGCCGAAATATATTTCAAATACACGGTGCTCAGAGGTGGCACTGTGATTTCGATACTATGATCTAGGCCGTGACTAGTAATCTCTTTACTTTGCACCAGCTGCTGTTTATGGGCAACGACCTTCACACCACTTCCATAAAATTGTTCATCATCTGAGTTAAAGATAACTTGATAAACACCGCCTTTTGGCACACCTAAGCGGAAATGGTGGAACACTTGTGGCGTAAAATGACATACAACTACAACAAGCTCTGAATGTTGTTTACCGTATCTTACAAAGCTCAATATGGATTGCTCATTGTTATCACAGTCTATCCATCTAAAACCAGCAGGAGAACCGTCAACCTCATAAAGCGCAGGAGTAGAATGATAGACCTGATTCAACGATTTGACTGAGTCAAAAATTCCTTTATGTGCTTCGCTTTGCAAGAGCGACCAATCTAGCTGTCGATTATGGTCCCACTCATCTCTTGGCGCTAACTCACTTCCCATAAAGAGTAGTTTTTTACCAGGGTGTGCAAACATAAAACCATAATATGCGCGAAGGTTTGCAAATTGCTGCCAATCATCGCCAGGCATTTTACTCAATAGAGACCCTTTTCCGTGCACAACTTCGTCATGGCTCAATGGCAGTATATAATTCTCAGAAAATGCATAAGCCATTGAGAAAGTCATTTCATGATGATGAAACTTTCTATGAATTGGATCACGTTGCATATAGCCTAAGCTGTCATTCATCCAGCCCATGTTCCATTTATAGCCAAATCCAAGTCCGCCATTTTCTACGCTTTGGGTGACACCCGGCCAAGCAGTTGACTCTTCTGCGACCATCATGGCGTGTGCATTATTTTTATAACAGCTTGCATTACTCTGCTGTAAACAATCTATCGCCCCTAAGTTCTCTCGACCACCATATTGATTTGCGATCCACTCACCATCATTACGTGAATAATCCAAATATAACATGGACGCAACAGCATCAACTCTCAACCCATCTAACTGAAACTCGGAAATCCAATAATTAGCGTTTGAAAGCAAATAGCTTTTAACTTCAGGCCTATCGTAATTGAATACACACGTATTCCAGTCTGGGTGAAACCCTTGACGTTTATCAGCATGCTCATATAGATGCGTTCCATCAAAGCGGTTGAGCCCGTGAGGATCTGTTGGAAAATGGCCGGGCACCCAGTCCAACAATAAACCAATCTCCAAGCGTCTACAGGTTTCGCTGAAATGCAAAAAGTCAGCCACTGAGCCAAAGCGACTAGAAGGAGCAAAAAGGCCTACTGGCTGGTAACCCCAAGAGCCATCAAAAGGAAACTCACTAATGGGCATAAGCTGAATATGTGAGAAGCCTAACTTTTTGACGTAGGGCACTAAATCATCCGCAAGTTCTCGGTAAGTTAAATAACGCCCCCCCTGCTCATCCCGCCTTTTCCACGACCCCAAATGTACTTCATATATTGAAATCGCCGCCTCGACGTGATTGCGCAACATCCGTGCAGTCGAT
Source organism: Pseudoalteromonas obscura (assembly GCF_030135505.1). Lineage (NCBI taxonomy): Bacteria > Pseudomonadati > Pseudomonadota > Gammaproteobacteria > Alteromonadales > Pseudoalteromonadaceae > Pseudoalteromonas > Pseudoalteromonas obscura. The sequence goes on along the minus strand of NZ_JASJUT010000010.1, from coordinate 192,463 downwards.
TCATTACTCTCTATTGGATTCGTACGATAATTACTTTGCAAAATGCTGGCAGTACCTGGTGCCTGCTGCATTTTCTTGGCATAAGGATCTGACTTTTCTAACATTTCTCCATTTACAGTCGTGATGGCAAATTTATAGCACGTATCAGGTGATAGCCCTGGAACAAATAAATCCCAAACTCCACTTGCAGGATGAAACCTCATAAAATGCTGGCTTGGCTGCCAATAGTTAAACTCTCCAATAACGGAGACACTTTTCGCATTTGGTGCCCAAACACTAAATTGAACACCTTGCACACCTTCATGATTAATAAACCTCGCCCCAAAATGCTCGTAGCCATGCTCCAATGTACCTTCATTAAACAAGTACATCGCTTGTTCATCTAATGCGCTGGAAAATCGATACACGTCGTCAAAGTAAAACTCTGTATTTTCAAAAGTGACTTTTAATCTGTAACTTTTAACATCTAGCTCAGCATCAAGCTGGAGCGTAAATAGGTCGCTACCCGAGTAACGCTCCATTTCCTTTGCGGTATTTTTAAAAATAACAGTGACAGAAAGGGCGCTAGGAATATAAACGCGTAACACCGTATAGCGCTTTGGTCCAAATTTAACTGAATGCGGACCTAAAAAGCTGAAAGGATCTGAAAACGACCCCACAGACAAAGCCGCCACCTGTTCGGTATAGTCTTCGATGTTCTCTACATTCTTATTCACGGTGTTCATGATTGCTTCCTGATAGCATTAAGTTGCTGAATAAAGTTTTGATTAAAAGTGAAAAGTTCAGACAACTCATGATTTAGTTTACGGCGCCAGTTGGGGTACTCTTTATTTGTGCCCGGAATGTTTACTGGAAATTCTTGTAGGTCCAAATCATCCAATTGTATTGCCAATAACCGACTTCCGCTCTTGGCAAGTATAAACATAACGGCTTGATAGACGTCTTGGCTTGGAGAGTTAAGGTCAATGTTCGAAACCTGATGTTGGGACACCCAATTGATCAGGCGTTCTTTTTCTGTGTCTCTGACGCACTTTAAGTGCTCATATTGAGGCGTATCAATGAGCTTGTAACTCAGCTTGATATCCAAATCTTTTCCATTCCACCAGCCATGAAACGGCGGCACATCATGATTAGCAACCATAATTAGCGCATTCTTTCTCAGCTGCTCACTGGGCTTAAAATCACCGTTGTCTGTTTTTTCAAAATAGAAAAGTGTATTGCCAAATATTGCCGAGTCTTCTAACGCACGCGTCACTTCTGGAGGCACAACCCCTAGATCTTCACCAATCACTATGGCGCTATGCAAATGTGATTCAATTTTTAGCACTGCCAATAAATATTCAAATGGATAATAAACATAGCAACCTAAATCCTGTTCATCTTTGGTGAAGCACCACCAGAGACGCCTTAGGGACATCACGTGATCGATACGCAACGCTCCGACCTGACTCAAATTTGATTTCACCAATGATCTGAAATATCTAAATTGATCTTGTTTCACCTTAACAGGGTTAAGCGCTGGCATACCCCAATTTTGCCCTTGCTCCGCCCATGGATCTGGCGGCGCGCCAATATTTGCATTCTGACTAAAGCTTGACTGGTAGCTGTTGTATTCAAGTCCGCTTTCAGTGCACCCCACTGCTAAGTCATTCACTAAACCTATTTCCATACCTTTAGCAATACACAGCGCTTGGCAGCTCGCTATTTGTTCGAACGCCAGCCACTGTAAAAACCAATCAAACTGGCTGAGTATAATCTCGCCAAGAGCCGCTTTTTTGTCGTCGATAAAGTCTTGCAAGAGGGATTCTTGATAAGGTTTTTGCCGCCAACATTCATATAGATGCCTGAACAGTTTATATTTCACATGCGACGTTTTTGTGTAATCTATAAAAGTTTCTGACATCGATATTTCTGACTGTACATCAGCTATCAACGCAAATCGTTGCACACAATCGCTTCCAACCCATTGCTCAATATCATCAAGCGCAATATACAAAGGATTGATTAAACAGCGGTGTGAAGGGCTGTAAGGACTCGCTTCCTCAGGATGCTCGGCAAAAAGCAAATGCAAAGGGTTTAACAGCACAAAATCACCACCCTGTTGCGCAAATAATTCAATTAAGTGCTTTAAATCGGTAAAGTCACCTACCCCATAATTGCGATCACTCTTGAGTGTATAGAGTTGCAGTGAGATACCCAGTGGTTTTTTGTCGGTATTATCATCATAGGGGTTAAAGCATCTTTTCGGTACCGACCACAACTCTGAAGACACCTGTCCAAACGCGCCCTCTAAGCTGAAGTTAAAATAGCCTATAGGCATAGCGCCAAGGTCTATTTCTATCGCTATATACCGATTATTGTCATGAACGTAATCACCGACTTCCGGGTACTCATTAAGTCGTACAGTTGTATCAATACCTATTTCAGGAATTTTGATACTCATTCCTGTGTATTTATGTGACTCATGAACTTTGATCACAAACTTTCCGTGTTCGCTATTGCCTAACGTCACCTCTTCAACGACTCTAGTCCATGGCGCAATATCCAATTCAAAGTTGATTTTTTCGACCTCGTGAAGATTTTGCGGGTCGACGCCGCAGCACTCTATGGCCGTTTGTCTTGTTACTTCATCAAAAACTACGTAAGAACCATCGTATTTAACGAAATCAAAACCAACTCCATGGAGGTAATATAACTGTTGTAAGCCCGTCATTGACATCTATGCCAATTTTTGTGTGTCAACGATGCTGTTTTCACTGCCAAAACCGTTGGCAGCATATCCATCAGCACAGTTATCGTTGTCCCATAAATTTCCGTCTATCAAATATCTAAAATGATATTTTCGATCGGTTGGTAGTCTGTGTTTGAGTTTAAAGCGCTTCTCTTTCTTATTGAACCTCATACTAATAGGTTGCCAATCGTTAAATTCGGCAACTAGTTCAACTTTTTTCGCTTCAGGGTGAGAGAATTCAAATGTGATTTCGGCTTCGTTTTTCGTTTTGAAAAAACGTTTTGTTAACATTTTTGGCTCCAAAAACCTAACTTGGTTGGTGTTCCTTGCCACAAAACTATGTCGTATAATATATCGCTACACGTACACATTTTGTGAGAATAGTTTAGTACATAAAATAATCTTGTACGCCTCACAACAGTGCAATACAGCAAACTTTTGCACCAGAAAAATACATTTTTGGACAGAAAGCCCGTTTCTTTTTATTGCCCAATAGGACTGAGCAAAGATTAGGCCAATGACTTAAAAAAGTAGATAAGAATCATTATCGTGTAAAGTGAAATATATTGATAATTGATCTTACTCAGTGAAAGTTAACTTATTGTCCCTAAATTAAATTGAAATAATTTTGATAATTGCACTTGTAAACAAAAGTGTGTAAAAGGTTGTCATCCCTGGCGTCAATTTGATGTATACTACAGGGACATGAAGGATCCGTTTTTCGGTTAATTGTGGATTGTCTAAGTCATGCAGAATGTATTTAAAAATTTAGCTTATGCAGTAGTGGGTTTTGTAGTAATGGGAATTGCTGCAAATCTGACTTTTGCTAAACACGTCCTGAATGCACAATCTGGATTGTTATCCCTACAAACGCAAATCACTGACGCCAATAAAATTGAAGCAACCGCGCCTTGGTATCAATTTATCTACTACGACCAAGAGTTTGTTAATTTAGAAAGCCAGACATTCGTTGTTATCGCAAAACAAAAGGCCAATTACACAATAGTACCCAGCTCTCGCGTCTTTAAATTGGTGTGGTCCTCGCCGACTTTACTAATGATTCTAGTACTTGCCATTTTGTTGGTCATTGCCCAAGCAAAAGGCAACCGCAGAGAAAAAGTACAACATGAAGCGCTCAAAGCAATCAATAATGATCTAAATGCATTATTGAAAGGTTTGGATATTAAGCATAAAGAACTCCATTCTGGTGGACCTGTTGCACAAATTTGCTATGCCGTTCAATCGCTCAGTGACAACCTCCAGCGAATTAAAATCCAATCTGACAGTCACGTTTACCAAGATAAATTAACCAAGCTCATAGATAGACATGCCTATATTGAACATATCAGTGAACAACTAACTATCGCTGACCAAAATAAATCTAAATGCGGCTTGTTATTTATCGATTTAGATGGCTTTAAACAAGTCAATGACTCTTTTGGGCACAGCTTCGGTGATGAAATATTAATTCAAGTTTCAGGCCGTTTAGAGCAAGTGGTCAGACAATTTAAACTTAACGATGCACACCCGGTTCACGGGCTCGATCAGAATCTATCTCGACTAGGCGGTGACGAGTTTTCCATTTTTATCCCGAATTTAAGAGACACCAGCTTTTGCACCGAAGTAGCTCAGATGATACTGAGCGAGGTTGAGCGCGATTTTGTGCTTGGTAACAAGCTTGTCAAAATTAGTGCAAGTATCGGTATCGCAGTGTTTCCTGATAGTGCTTCAACACCGAACGCACTTTTGCAAATGTCTGATGTCGCTATGTATCGTGCAAAAACAGATGGCCGCGGTATTTTCCGAGTATACTCCCCGGAAATGGGCAATAAGATCAGGCGCTATCACTACCTGCTAGAAGAGTTGAGACTTGCTATAGCCTCTCAAAATTTTCAATTGTCTTTTCAACCAATTGTGCACGTTGAAGATTGTTCAATAGACTATTTTGAAGCGTTAACAAGGTGGCACCATCCGATTGAGGGGGTTATTCCACCATCCGAGTTTATCCCTATCGCTGAAGAGTCTAATCTAATCTTAGAGCTTGGTGACTGGATCCTTTTAGAGTCCTGTCGACAAATGTCTGCATGGCACAACGCCGGTATGAAAAAGGTCAAAATATCCGTCAACGTGTCGGGGATCCAACTCAAGCATCGACCAGTTTACGATTGGATACTAGAAGCGTTAGAAAAGTCTGGACTGCCAGCTACTTCGCTCATGATTGAAATCACAGAGTCGACGCTTATCACTGCCAGTGATGAGATCATTGCACAATTGGAACGCTGTAGAAGCGCAGGAATTACGATTGCGATTGACGACTTTGGCACCGGCTTTAGCTCCTTAAGTACTCTGGCTGATTTACCGATTGACGTAATTAAAATAGATAAGCTATTTATCTCACAGGCAAAAGATAACCCGAAATACTTCAAGATACTCAACTCAATCAGCGAACTCGGTGCACAACTCGGGCTAAAAATCGTCGCAGAAGGCGTAGAACAACTCGACCAGTTTGAGCTGGTAAAGAATATGGGAATTTGCTGTGTGCAAGGTTATCTAGTTAGCCGCCCAGAAACATCACGTAATGTCGGTGATAAAGTGCTCAAAGGCAATGTCAACCACATAGCCTCTACTGGCACCAGTGTTTGGTTACCAAAAGCAAACTAGATACGGCACTATCGCTGGAACTTAGTTTCCAAAATTACAGCAGAATTGGTTCTCTCAACCCCGTCTAAATTGCCTATTTCATCGAGTAGCTGACTAAGCTGCTCTAGGCTCTGCGCCTCTACGATTGCGATCATGTCATACTCGCCACTGATTGCATATAAGGCTGCGATATTTGAAAGTTGTTTCAGTGCAATGTTAGTTTTCGCTGTCAATTTTTGTTTTACTTTAATGGAGACATGTGCAGAAACAAGGTTACCTAAATAGTCCTGCCCAAAGTCCACTTTGTAGCCTTGTATAACACCACTTTGCTCTAGCTTTTGTAGCCTTGACTGAACTGTAGTCCGTGACATGTCTAGAATTCTTGCTAGCTCAGAAATACTTGCCCGTGCATTACTGCGTAGTACAGAAATCAGTCTCTCATCTTGTTTACTTATCATTTTGTCAAAACCCCATGTCATTTTGACGAACATTTTACTCATTTTAAATAAAATTACACTGCAAATTGTCATCACATCACGCAATAATGTCAGAATAAAAATAGGCACAGTCAAATGTGCACTTGAAGTTGAAGTTATAAGAGGACGAAGTCATGCAAGTGAATCGCGAATTATTTGATGAAGTAATGGTACCTAACTACAACCCATCAGCAGTTATACCTGTTAAAGGTAAGGGTGCTCGAGTTTGGGACCAAAATGGTGATGAATACATCGACTTCGCAGGCGGTATTGCTGTAAATTGCTTGGGTCACAGTCACCCTGCACTTGTTGGTGCATTAAAAGAGCAAGGCGAAAAGATCTGGCACTTGTCAAATGTCATGACTAATGAACCGGCACTACGTTTAGCGAAAAAGCTGACTGATGCAACATTTGCTGACAAGGTTTATTTTGCAAACTCAGGCGCGGAAGCAAATGAGGCTGCTTTGAAATTAGCGCGTCGTTTTGCATTGGATAACTACAACGAAGAGAAGACACAAATCATTGCCTTCAACAAAGGCTTCCATGGTCGCACCTTCTTCACTGTGACAGTAGGCGGACAAGCAGCCTATTCTGATGGCTTCGGTCCTAAGCCGCAAGATATTACACATATTGACTACAACGACTTAGAAACTTTCGCAAAAGTTATTTCTGACAAAACCTGTGCAGTTATGATGGAGCCTTTACAAGGTGAAGGCGGGATTATTTCTCCAACTGTTGAATTTGTTCAGGGCGTAAGAGAACTGTGTGATAAGCACAATGCACTGTTGATATTTGATGAAGTTCAAACAGGTGTGGGTCGTACAGGTGATTTATACGCCTACCAAGGTTTAAATGTAACACCTGATATCCTGACAACCGCAAAAGCGCTCGGTGGCGGCTTCCCTATCGGTGCTATGATCACGACAACAGAAATTGCCAAACATCTGAAAATTGGTACTCACGGCTCTACATACGGCGGTAACCCGTTGGCATGTGCTGTTGCAGAAGCAGCTTTTGACACAGTAAATACTCCTGAAGTATTGAACGGCGTTAAAGAAAGAGAGCAAATGTTCCGTGACGGATTGAATGCTATCAACGAAAAATACAATGTATTCAGTGAAGTTCGCGGTAAAGGCTTATTGCTAGGCGGCGTGTTAAAAGGTGATTACGAAGGCAAAGCGCGCGACTTTTTAGTGGCAAGTGCGAAGCACGGTCTTATGACACTTGTTGCTGGTACAAACGTGGTGAGATTTACACCTTCACTTGTGATCACTGAAGAAGAAATCAAAGCGGGACTAGCACGCTTTGAACTTGCTGTGGCAGACGTGGTAAACGCTTAACCGTTTGGGCGACATGTCGCCCTCGAAGATATTTTTATGCAAGTACTTAGACCGATCAGCAGCAATGACTTTGCTGCTTTAAAAACCATCGCAGTGGAATCTGGGCACGGGTTTACCTCGTTGCCCGTTGATGACGAGCTATTAGCGAGTAAAATCCAGCGCTCTCAAGAAAGCTTCGATAAAACATTGAGTGCACCATCTGATGAGGGTTACCTTTTTGTTCTTGAAGACCTTGAAACAGGTGAAATAAGTGGTACTACGGCGATTGAAGCTGCTGTAGGAATGCAAGTACCTTTGTACCATTACCACCAAGGTAAAACAGTCCACCACTCAAGTACTCTGAAGGTATACAATACCGTTGATATTTTATCAATGTGCAATGACTATACTGGTAGTTCAGAGATATGCACCCTATTTTTGCGGGAGCAATTCAGAAGAGGACTCGCCGGCCGTTTCTTGTCTCGGATCCGCTTTTTATTTATGGCAGAGCATACTGAACGATTCAGCGATCGCATCATTGCTGAAATGCGTGGTGTGAGTGATGAACATGGCCACAGCCCTTTCTGGCAGTGGCTGCAAGAACACTTTTTCAGTATTGAATTTCCACAAGCTGACCACTTAGTCGGCCTAGGAGACAAAGTGTTCATTTCAGAGTTAATGCCTAAATACCCGATTTACGCTAATCTGCTCAGCCCCGAAGCGCAAGCTGTTATTGGCCATGTACACGAAAAAACCAAACCCGCGCTACGCTTACTTGAAAAAGAAGGCTTTGAACACAGAGGCTATGTTGACTTATTCGATGCAGGCCCCACTGTAGAAGCGCGACTGGAAAATATTCGTACAGTGCGTGAAACCCAAAATGGCACTTTGATTATATCAGAGCAAGTTACTGAGGGAGAAAGCACTTGGGCACTGTCAAACGGACGCTTAGAAGCATTTAGAGCCACTTTTACTACATCAGTAGTATGGAATGAACAATCAAAAACATTCACTGTTGCCCCAAAAACTGCACATGCACTGCAGTTAAAAGAGGGTGATAAAGTCAGTGGGTTTGTTTTATAACAATTAATTACGTCGTGCTTTGTCGTAACATTAACACGCGGCCAAGCCGCTATATTAAGGAATTGCCATTATGCACAACAATGTAGATAGCTTATTCGAACAATTATGGAGCAACTATTTAGAAGTGACTCCATCAGCTGTAAAAGTACACGAGCTATTGGGTTCAACGCAGCAAGATGATGTCATCAATGATCATATCGCGCTACGTACATTCAATCATGAAAAAATTGGTCTCGAAAAACTAGCTGCGCATTTTAAAGCAGTTGGGTATAAAGAGTGTGGTGAATACCACTTCGAAGCGAAAAAACTATACGCAAAGCACTATGAGCACAGCGATCCAAGTAAGCCGAAGGTATTTATCTCTGAGCTATTACTTGAAAAGTGTTCTGAGGAATTACAAGCAATCGTTGCAAAAATGATTGATGGAATCGATGAAAGTGCAGTTACTGCTGAAAACTTCTTATATTCTGGTACACATTGGCAAGTAAGCCATGAAACATACAAGAAGCTACTTGAAGAAAGCGAATATGCCGCATGGATGTCTGCTTGGGGCTATCGCGCAAACCACTTTACAGTGAGCATCAATTACCTTGCTAACTTTGAAACGATTGAAGCAGTAAATCAAGCGCTGAAAGATGCTGGTTTCCCTCTTAACACTTCAGGCGGAGAAGTAAAAGGTTCTCCAGAAGTATTGTTGGAGCAATCTTCTACACTGGCAGATCACCACCCAGTTGAGTTTTCTGACGGCAAGTTTGAAATTCCTAGCTGTTTCTATGAATTTGCGCTTCGTTATAACAAGCCGGATGGTGAGTTGTATACAGGATTCGTCGCTGCTTCAGCAGATAAAATCTTCGAAAGTACTAACGCAAGATAATCCTATTTGCGTTGATACTAAAAGAAGTAAAACTAACTTAAACACCCAAAGCAGCTCTTCGCTGCTTTTTTCTTGCTCAAAGTATAGAATGAAGATAAATTGAACATCAAAGTCCAAACAAAATTTGAAGAATAAACAGGCATCAGTTACGCCTACAAGGAGTGAGGTAAACGTGTACACAATTATCCCCCCACCCCCTTCACTGGCCCCCTACGTTCTTAATTTTTGGCATTCCTATTCACAAAATTTGGGCACTCAAACGCTTCATAGTGACGGGTGTATCTCTATTTTGTTTGTCATCATTGGTAACTCCGCCATTGATAATACGACGCTGAGCAACTCTGGCTACCTAGTTGGGCCACACACAAAATCTTTAAGGTGGTATTTTTCATCACAATGCCAGTACCTTCTCGGAGTGAGGTTAACCCCTTTGGGCGCAAGAAACTTCACGAAAATCCCCCTAAATGAGCTAAAGAATCAATGCATTGAGCTCCAAGACGCAGTTCCAGCATGTAAACATGTGATCCACGATTTAATAAGCCAAAGCAGTCCTATCAATGACAAAATTAGGGTCTTATTACAATGGCTAGAGACACAATTACAATCTGGTACGCATTACCTTCCCGATGCGTTTTTAAAAGTGAACAAACACATCAATTTGTCACCAAGATCAATAAAACTCTCTGAGCTTTATGACACTCTAAACATAAACAGTCGACGTGTTGAGAGAGCTTTTAGCCAAACAATGGGGATCAGCGCTAAAGAATTTGCAACGCTGATAGAGGTATCACGGGCAAGAGATCTGATAAAGGCAAATCCATCGACCCCTCTCACCGAGATTGCACATCAACTTGAGTATGCCGACCAGTCACATTTCATTCGGCAATTTAAAAAAGTTATGAATATAACACCTAAACAGTACAGAAAGAGGACCTGAATTTGAAACCAAATTCCATCAACAATCTGCAAATCAGCCCGCCTCCTTCTTTGCAAGGCATCCATGAATACCCCGCCATTGACGATAAAAAAATTTATAAACAAGCATTAAAATACTGGCAGACGCAGCTCCTCCACGTTCAACAAGCATACTATCATCAGGGGCGTAGAGCCGTTATTGTATTAGAAGGTTGGGATGCAGCAGGAAAAGGGGGCGCAATCCGCAGGGTGACTGAAAAGTTAGACCCCAGAGGCTATCAAGTTTATCCTATCGCCGCCCCTACTGAAGATGAACAAGGGAAGCATTACCTCTATCGCTTTTTCAATAAACTGCCCAGCCCCGGCACACTGACCATTTTTGATCGTTCCTATTACGGTAGAGTTTTAGTTGAGCGCATAGAGGGTTTCGCTACGACTGAACAATGGCAACGTGCATATCGTGAAATTAACGAATTTGAACAACTTTTACGCGACGATAATATTAAAGTCATAAAACTGTTTTTACATATAAGTAGTGATGAACAACTTAAAAGATTTTCTGAGCGACTCAACAATCCATACAAACAATGGAAACTGACCGAAGAAGACATCAGAAACAGACAAAAACGATGTGAGTATAAAACAGCCATTGAAGAAATGTTTAACAAAACACATACCCAATGCGCACCATGGTCACTTGTACTTGGTGAACATAAATGGTTCGCACGGATAGAAGTGTTAAAACAAATAACTGCAGCACTCACCGCGAATGTACAGGTTGAGCCACCAGCGCTCAACCCAAAAATTACGCAGCTTGCTGAGCAACAACTCGGAATAAAGCAACAGAGGACATAACAATGAATCGCGAAAAACAGCTCATAAACTACTTTGAGCGCCACGACGGTACTGCACCGTCCATTGACTTGAACAAACATGAAAAAATGTCCACCAGTGCTTTTCACTTTTTTCGAGGTTCAGCCCCGCTGATGTATAGCGACATTTTTGACGGAGCAATTACTTTTCCAAAATCAGCTTACGATGTTCCCGTTACGAGTATTATGGGAGATTGCCATACAAGTAACTTTGGCTTTCTCAGCGAAGAAGGCTCCCACGGGGAGACACTCGTATTCACACCTAATGATTTTGACGATGCTTGTATCGGCCATGCTGTTTGGGATCTATTTCGTTACTTGGTGAGCCTAAACTTGGCGCAACAGGCTGGCTTTGCGACAAAGGAATTGGCTGTTTCGCTCAATGAAAAACAAAAACCGGCAGTGTCCGCACAAGAGGTGCCACAAGCCCAACTAGACTTTTTACAACACTATGTTGCCACATGTGAAGCGTCGCTGCGAGGCGAAAACAATAGTCAAAGTGCGTTAACCGAGTTCGATAAAGACCATATCCTGCACAAACGCTGGCAAAAAGGACTGCAACGACTTGTTGGCGGTTCCGCTTTCAATGTGAAAAGCAGTTTGGCAAAAGATGTTGATTTGGCCTCAACACCTTTGCAATTTAAACCCGATCCCATGAAGTTTGAAGCGATTCACACTGATATCAAAACCAACCTGATTGCGCAGTTTAGACCTTACGTTGATGACGACATTATCGACTGTGTTGAAAGATTAGATGCGGGTACAGGTAGCAACCATTTAAAACGTTACTATTTACTGGTAGGGCCAAGTACCCAGCAAGCCCCCGAGCTTTATCAACCCGAGCTTTATCATATTGTCGAAGTCAAACAACAAGCCTTAGCTGCGCCTTTACACTACTTCAAAGATTTAAGCCCCGTGAATCGCCTGAATCACGCCCATTTGACGGTCAATTGCCAAAGAAAAATGCAGCGTCGACCAGACTTAATTATCGATGATGCGCTTTGGCAGGGTCTGCATTGGCTAGTCAGATCTCGTCATCACGCTCGCGTTGGCATTGACCCTGAGCATATTACTATAGGAAAGCGCGCTGCCCACAAAGGCGGCTTTGCGCAATATGCACAAAGCTGCGCACAAGTGCTGGCTTATGCACATATGAGAGGCGATAGACGCTCAACCAGCTTTCAACAGAGTTGCGTAGAAGTACTCCCTGATCTACTTGAGGCGCTAATAGAACAAGCAAACCTGTATGCCGACCAAGTTAACCAAGACTGGGGTTTATTCAAATCACTCAGACAGTAACTGTTTGGGGATATCTAATATCAGCCCATCATTCGCAAGGACCAATGAGCCTTTGTAATAGGAGTGCGCTTCATTTTCTAGGTTTTCAAGTAAACCAGGACCATGGTAGCGCACACTAAAATGAGTCAAAACAAGTAATGGGATTTGTACGTGCTCTGCAAATTCAGCTATCCGTTTCGCATCGCTATGGCCGGTATGATGGCCCACTTTTTTTAAGTCTTTGTGCGTGAACGTTGCTTCATGGACAATCGCATCAACCCCCTCGACATAAGGTTTCAACAAGCTTGGTTTTTCGTTATCTCCACATACAATTATTTTCCGAGGCTGCCAACTTGGAAATGCATAGCGCTGCGACTGTAACACCCTTCCCTGATATTCAACGTCAAGCCCTTTTTGTAATTGATTGAAGTGCTTGCCAGTGGCGATCCCGTGCTGTTGCAGCAATTTGATTCTTAGCTTATTGGGGATCTGTGTTTCCGTCACTTTAAACCCATAACTCGGCACTCGATGCTTCAATTCCATCACCTCAATTTCGCAATAGCTGAATTTTAACACCGAGCAAGCTTCTTCTATCGCAATGGTTTTAAAGTCAAACGGTAAGGTCAAATCGGTTAAGGAAAATGTTGCATGCAAAAATTCAATGACTTTCTTGGGTGCGACCAAATACACAGCGTCTCTCCTGCCTGACATTGCCATAGACGCGAGTAAACCAGGTAACCCATAGCAGTGATCGCCGTGCACATGACTAATACAAATGACACCGAGTTGATAAAGAGTAAGCTTTGATCTCAAGATTTGATGCTGCGTGCCCTCTCCACAATCAACGAGCAGCCACTGTTTTGACTTCTCAAATTTGACGGCCGTAGCTGAAACATTGCGATACGTAGTCGGACTGCCTGAAGACGTCCCCAAAAACTCCAATTGCATAACAAGCTAATATCCATAATGATAAATACTACAGCAACTAGTTTAAGTGATGTTAGACAATAGCTAAAGGAATAAACCATGTCCGAACAACCCGTTTTTCAAATTCTTGTCGTTGATATACAAGAGAGTTTTCAGCCTCATATCTCGCAGTATCAACATATTGTTGATACTGCGCACAAATTACTCAGCGCTGCTGAGCTGTTGTTAATTCCAGCTGTTGTTTTTGAACAGTACCCAAAAGGACTTGGCCATACAGATAGTTCACTACTGCAATTCAATTTAGACCGATATGAAAAAACGACATTTAGTGCCGTTGGGAGTTCTTCACCTAACCCAGCCATCAATATGGACCCAAATGTGACTAAGGTTGTTATAGGACTTGAGTCACACGTTTGCGTATACCAAACAGTACGTGATTTGTTGACGCTGGCCCAACCGGTTATTGTTATCGCCGATGCAGTAGGCTCAAGAAATACACAACACAAACAGTGGGCGATTGAGCAGCTCAGATATCAAGGCGCCGTCATCATGAGTTTAGAAACCTTACTATTTGATATCATGAAAGATGCAAAACACCCGCAGTTTAAGGCAGTTTCGAAACTGATCCGTTAGTATGTTCTGCGAGTAACATTAAGCAATAGACCCAATAATTCGGTGCGATATGAAAAATGAGCTAAGTAGTAACCTTGTCCTAAAAGTATATGAGTATATCCAACAACATGGAGAAGATTATGAGCAGGGAAAACAATGTGAGGGGCTCACAGCTTTCTCAGATCCCGATGGTTATACTATTTATCTTCAAGGCAGCGGCGTACTCTTGCGCTTTGGCTTTCACAATACCTATCAGTTTGACTATGATAAAGAGTCGCAAAAAGCCGACTTTATGAAAAAGTTACATTACATCGCGGCAATGCTTAATGACTAGAACTAGAAAACGAATAAATAGCCAATCATCACAAGAGTACATGGAGCAAGTCGTCACCTCTCTGCTGCAAGACCCCGCATTACTCGAAATCGTTAAGGCCAATTGCAACTATTATCAACAGCAACAGTTTTTAAAAAAAGGGCTGAAACGTGCGATAGAGCATCTGGAGTGGGTGCTCGCTGCTGATGACGATATTACGCGTATTTGTCAGCAAATTATGGCAGATGACCATATTGGCATGAAATTTAGACAATACCCCTTACTATTCAAAGGTGTAATTCTTACTGGCAAAAACAAATAAATCATTCGTCATCCCCATTAAGAAATGAATAGTTCGATATTTGTGCAACCAAAACCAAGTACTTACTAACTATATATACGTACATTGTCCTTCATCAGTAATACTTGTAATTTTATCTCATTTTCACCTTGAGTTAACTTTTATAAATGACCACTGAATGAAAAAGTGATATGGTATGCCGCATTTTTTGGAACCGAGAAAACTTGCTATGTCGAATGCAGTAGAGACTAAAGCGAATAAAAGCTCTCAATCGCCAGAACAACAAAGCGGCCTATTTAATCGCTTTTTGGCAACGGTTGAGTTTTTAGGGAATATGCTTCCCCACCCAATCACTCTTTTTGCCATGCTATGTATTGTAATCGTAGTATTCAGTGGTATCGCTGATTGGATGGGTTTGAGCGCAATTGACCCTCGTCCAGAGGGAGCTAAAGGGCGTGACGCTGATGGTGTCATTGAAGTCGTAAGCTTATTAAGCGCTGAAGGCTTACAAAGAATCATGACCGGCCTTGTCACTAACTTCACTGGATTCGCACCTCTTGGTACGGTACTTGTTGCCTTATTAGGTGTAAGTGTTGCCGAGCACTCGGGTATGCTTTCCGCTGCTATGCGTGGAATGGTCATGGGTGCATCAAAACGACTAGTGACATTTATGGTTGTGTTTGCAGCTATTCTGTCAAACACTGCTTCAGAGCTGGGATATGTTGTACTGATACCGCTTGCTGCAATGATCTTCCACAGCCTAGGTAGACACCCGCTAGCAGGTTTAGCAGCGGCGTTTGCAGGGGTTTCTGGCGGATACAGTGCCAACCTATTACTAGGGACAATCGACCCTCTACTTGCTGGTATCACAACACCTGCTGCGCAAATGATCGATCCAACCTACCACGTTGGCCCTGAAGCAAACTGGTATTTCATGATGATTTCTGTTTTCTTGATTGCCATTGTTGGTACTCTCGTTACAGAAAAGATTGTTGAACCTAGACTTGGTAAATACAACCCAGATGAAGCAAGTATTGACCTATCTGAGAACAACATTGAGCACTTAACTGCGCTTGAGAAAAAAGGCTTAAAATGGGCGGGTGTGTCACTGCTTGTGGTTTGCAGTATTTTAGCTTTAACCATTGTTCCTGAAGACGGTATTCTGCGTCACCCTGAGACTGGTGCTGTTGCGGGATCTCCATTCCTAAAAGGCATTGTTGTTCTAATTTTCGTTACTTTTGCTATCCCAGGCTTTGTATACGGCCGCGTTGTTGGTACGATGAAATCAGACCGCGATGTGATTGATGCCATGAGCAAAAGCATGAGCTCTATGGGTATGTATATCGTACTTGTATTTTTCGCTGCGCAATTTGTTGCCTTCTTCAAATGGACCAACCTAGGTACTATTCTGGCGATCAACGGTGCCGCTCTATTGCAAGCGCTTAATTTAACAGGACCTGAAGTTTTCATTCTGTTCATCATGATGTGTGCAATGGTTAACCTATGTCTTGGTTCTTCGTCTGCACAATGGGCTGTAACCGCACCTATATTCGTACCTATGCTTATGCTGGTTGGCTATGCACCGGAAACAATCCAAGCAGCATACCGTATTGGTGATTCAGTCACTAACCTTATCACGCCTATGATGAGTTACTTTGGCCTTATTTTGGCCGTCGCAACTAAATACAAAAAAGATATGGGTATAGGTACCTTAGTCGCAACTATGTTGCCTTACAGCATGTTCTTCTTTGTCGGTTGGGTTGCTCTGTTTTATATTTGGGTATTTGGTTTTGGTCTTCCTGTAGGGCCGAACTCTCCAATATATTACACGCCTTAAAAAAATAATTGTGAGCATTTTTGTTAGTCAAAAATGCTCACCTCTCTATATCAATTCAAACCTACCTCATTAATTACTTTATTCATTATTTCTATAAAATGCTTTTAAAGTCGTGCACTGCATTTCCTAATTAAGGTAAAATCATTAACGGCAGAGAAATCCAAGGTTAATCCTGTTAACTTGCTTTAGACAATTTAAATTTTTGAATAAAAATACGTCATGCTATTTGTTATTATTCAAATGCTGTCCTAAAGTCCTAAAGGAATAACCGTAAAAGGAGCTTTCTCACCAATAAAAAACTTGATGATAAGGCCAGTTATGTACACTTTGTTTTATTACCCTCGCAATGCCAGTCTCGCTCCACATTTTGTTTTAGAAGCACTAAAAGTTCCATATCAATTAGAAATTGTCGACCGTAAGAAAAATGCACAAAAATCAGCGCAATATTTAAGTCTAAACCCAACTGGAAGGATCCCCACACTGGTCGATGACGAATTTGTGTTGTTTGAAAGTGGCGCTATTTGTCTTTACCTTGCTGAAAAGCACCCTGAAGGGCAATTAATTCCATCGGACCCAGTTCAAAAAGGTGTTTTCTATCAATGGCTAATGTACTTCACGACGACGATACAGGCCGAGTTAATGATTTACTTCTATCCTGAGCGCCATACCCAAAGTGCACTCATGTATGACGATATCATTAAAACACAACAAACTCGCTTAGCTGACATGTTTGCTATTGTAAACCGTCATTTATCGGGAAAAAGCTATGTCGTCAATGAACAATTTACAATATGTGACTGTTACTTATTTATGTTGTGTATATGGGCGGATGAATTAAACACACCACCATTACAATTTGAACACTTAGCAAAATACCTACGCGGGATGGCAAAACACCCTGTTATAAAAAAAGTCTGCGAAGCCGAGCAAACAGACTTGAGCCCATACAAATAAGGTTTAAATTTTAAAACTCAAGTAAGAGTAGATTGGGACAATACAATACTAAAGCCAATTTTACATAATATATGTTTATTTGTAATTGGCTTTAAATACCACGCATGTGAAAGACATAACTTTACGAATAATTCAATGGCTCTGTAAGCAACACGCTTTATCTCTGACCTAACAACCCGTATTATATCCACTAACTTTACCTACCGTCCCCTTTATGCATCACCTTTTAGAACAATATAACCAGCTTATTAAAAGCAACGCTTTATCCTACGACCCCAAACAACAAGACGCCATTGGCGAGTTGGATAGATTGTCAGAGCAAATTCGTTTAAGTGGCAAAGCCAAAGGGATCTACTTATTTGGCCCTGTTGGCCGTGGTAAGTCAATGTTGATGGATATGTTTTACGAATCCCTCACCATAGATACAAAGCAAAGGTTGCATTTTCATCATTTCATGCACAAAATCCACCAGCAGCTGGCTGATATTCAAGGAAAAAAAGACCCATTAAAGGTTATAGCAAAACAGTGGGCAAAACATACAAAGGTGCTATGTTTTGACGAGTTCTTCGTAAAAGACATTGGTGATGCGATGATATTAGCGGGTCTTTTAGATGCATTTTTTAAAGCAGGTATTATTTTTGTTACAACATCGAATTCTCACCCAACCGAGCTATACAAAAATGGGTTACAAAGAAACCGCTTCGAACCAACCATAGAGCTGCTGTTGGCTAATTGCCATGTTGTAAGTGTGTGTGGCGAACACGATCACAGATTTAGCAATGGATTTTCAGCCCAGTTTTACTTCGAAAATAACATTGCAGGCTTTCAATCTCTGTTTAACACTTTAGGCGGATCTTACAACCCCACAGAAATAGACATATTGAATAGGCCTGTCAATATTCTGGGGCAAGCATGCAATGCATTGCTCATTGATTTTATGTCTTTATGTACCTCACCCAGAGCAACTTCAGACTACATTGAGCTCGCCACCGACTATGACGCAATTTTCGTTCAGGACATTCCTAAAATGGGCTCTTCTCCTGTTCTTCAGAGCGTTACTCAGGGTATCGAGGAAGGCTATATAAGAGCAAAACCCCTACTTGAATCTCGCAACCTAGATGACGAAGCGAGACGTTTTATCGCTCTCGTAGATGAATTTTATGATCGAAGAAAGTTGGTCGTTATTTCATCAAGCTTTTCATTGCATGCCCTTTATGCAGGAGAGCTACTCGATTTCGAATTTGAGCGTACCCGAAGTCGATTAGCTGAAATGCAATCATGGCAATTGCCATCAAACAACTAACTTTGCTGTTAAATCCAGGCGACTGTTCAGCGACAACGGTACTTTGCGCACTTTCGCTATCTACTTTTTGATAGCGGGCTATTAGTCCTCATTGGTGCAACGAATACAGTTTTTTGCCAAAAGCGGGTTTTGGTTACACACTCCTCAAGTCACCCACATAAAATACAACACTAAATCATTAACAAAAGCTACAGTCGCAACCCTTTCAACCCATAAATACAGCAATTTTTATCTATCTTATCAAGTTCCGTAGATAAAATATGGACAAACTATTGTATACAATATATGTTATACATGAATTATCGATGACACACCGTCTGAAATAGAGGTGATAACTCGCCTAAGGTGTCTATTGCTAATTGAAAAAACAACAATAAATCAGCATCAATAAGGAAAACTATGGACCTCTCTAAGTTCAAACTAAATCAGTTTAAAAAATCATTCATTGCATTAAGTGTTAGCTCTGTATTGCCACTGGTTCCTTCTGCTGCAATCGCGGCGGATGAGTCAGCCGATGAGATTGAACGCGTTCAAATTACAGGTTCGCGTATCCAACGTACCGATTTGGAAAGCGCGCTTCCCGTTACTGTTATCTCCTCTGTCGACATAGCCAAAACAGGCTTAAATGATATCGCAGGTGTTTTGCGACAAAGCGTCTTCAATAGCGCGGGTAGCAATATCAATACAGGTAACTCAACAGATGCAAACCACTCTGGCTCTGGGTTACGTGGCCTTGGCGCCAACAGAACATTGACCCTGATTAATGGCCGTCAAGTGGCACCGTCGTCCGCTTTATACGGAAGTAGCACAAACTTAAATATGATCCCAATTGAAGCAGTAGAGCGAATTGAGATCTTACGCGATGGGGCTTCAGCAATTTATGGTTCCAATGCAATCGCAGGGGTCGTGAATATCATCTTGAAAAAAGATTACGATGGTTTAGGGTTTAAATTGCATGGTGCTGATACTTCGCGTGGTGGTGGTAGCGAAAACGGTTTTTCAATGAGCTTTGGTCAAGTGACCGACAAATCTTCCGTCACACTTATATACGAACACCAATATCAAGAAGGTTTAAAAGGTGGTGAGCGTGACCATATTGACGGAAAAGTAAACCCAAGAAGAATATCAACAACGACCCCATGGGGTAACTGGCGTACCCATGAGGCTGATGGAGAGTTTGGACCATGGAATCCAGGGAAGGAATGCCCTCAAGAAAATATTAGAGATGAAGGCGGGGATGGAAAACGCTGTACGTTCGACTTTTACGAAGGCAAATTGTATTACCCAGAGCGTAAAAAGGACTCAATTTTTACCAATTTTACGTACAATATCTCTGATGAGTTGGAATGGTACGCGCAATCTTTAATCTTACGTGATGTCACAGACACAGCAGCGAGTTCAATTTGGATGACTGCTGACATGGCGGCAGACAACCCAAACAACCCTACTTTTGGCACTGGTAATGCTAAAGATATCCAAGTAACACACCGCATGGTTGGTGATGCAGACCGTGCCGTGCAATTTGATACGACACTCATCGACTTTAATACCGGTTTTGAATGGGTAACGGATGCTGGCGCATTGGCCGTAAACATTGGACTAAGCCGTGAAAAATTCCACCAAGTAACAAAGCATTACGCTTTCAAAGACCGGTTCCAGGACGCGGTAAATGAAGGTGAATACAACCCGTTAGTTCCAGGTGGCAATGCAACACGCCAAACATTAGATAACATTCGTCACACTGCTTATCGCAGCGGTGAAACAACGTCAAACGGTCTATCTATTAGCTGGGCGGGCTTGTCAGGCATGGAATTAGCTGGTGGTGAAATTGGCTATGCAATTGGTGCCGAATACAGAAAAACCGAGTTGGCTGATGAAATGGATGCCCAGTCTAACGCAGGCCTCGAAAATGGAAATGTTGTCAGTTCATTTGGTGGTGACGTAATCGGTGAACGAGACTATAAAGCTGCGTATGTCGAAGTCGAATTACCTGTGCTTGAAGAACTCGTTGTTAAAGTCGCTAGCCGTTATGATGAATATAGCTTACCTGATGCAGGCGAGCTATCGAGCAGCATCAATGTGCGTTATGAAGCGTCAGACGATCTTGTTTTACGTGGCGGTTTCAGCCAAGGCTTCCGCGTGGCGGGTTTGAACCGCTTGGTCGGAGATGCAGCGACTGGTTATTATAACTTGACGGACTGTCCTGACTCGACATGTGATACACAAAATATCCCAGCGACAGCAATCGGTACGCCAAACCTAAAACCCGAGACTTCAGAGCAATTTTCTGTCGGTGCAGTCTGGAATATTGCTCAGTATACCGCGGTCACTGTCGACTATTGGAATATTGAAATCACAGATCAGATTTCTAGAATTGAGCCACAAGATGTAATCGATTTAAGCCATGCTAATGCACTCGATGGTTACAACCCTGAGCAGATATATGTGAATCGAGATGCAGATGGGAAACTTACCTCTGTGGGTTATGGTTACATCAACATGGTTGGTGCAGAAACTTCGGGTATTGATATTGCATTCAATACACGTTTCGACTTCGAAGATATGGGTGAGATCAGATACACCTTAGATGGTAGTTATACCTTTAACTACGATAGCCGAGCTAACCCAAATCAACCAGAGTACGATCGTGTCGGCTATGTCAGTAGAGCACAATACCGTGTTAATTCTCAAGTTACCTATATTCTTGACGAGTTCAGTGCAAATATTGCCCTCAGATATCTTGACCGTTTTAAAGGCGTGACCAATGAAGATGAAGTGGCAGGCCGAGAGTATGACGACTACGCTTCGGCGACAGAAGTGGACCTTGGTTTTAACTATCAAACTGACAGCTACGGTAGCTTCACAATCGGTGCGCGTAATATCTTTGACAGAGTACCTGAAGTAAGGCTTGAAAGATTTGTTGGATTTAACACCACCAACCACAACATATATGGTAGAACGCTCTTTGCTGATTACACTATTCAGTTTTAAGTAGTACTACCTGCTTATTCTCCCAACAAGCAGCCACATGTTTTCTGTTGGCTGCTTTTTAGATCAATCGTATCAGCAATACGATTTTTGCATCCTCCCCCAGCCTCTTTCACTAAACCAAATCTACCAAATTAAGGGGCGTAATTTATAAAATTGGTTTGCTGGTACTATCTTGCGCAGATAAGCTGGATAAACAACATAATTGTGCATGCACTAGATTAATTTAGCATTCAATAAGGTACGAAACTGTTTTAAATTTGGGCGTAAGCTTAAACGCCTTCTAAAAACAAAAAGCGAGCTAATCAGCTCGCTTCAAGGTAAATATCTCAGTCAGTTCGAAATTACTTGTCTAACTTAAGTTTAACGCCTTTTAAGCGGCTTCTAACTGAGCTAATTTTGCTGCGGTTTTTTACTCGTGCTTCACCGCTCGCTTGGTTGCTAGGCCTATTGGTACGGGCTTTACGTCTTTGATGGCTTGGTTTTTTACTCAGGTTATCAATCAAGTTGTCTCGACTTGCAACTTCGTAACCTGGTAAATAGTAACGCTTAATCTTTTGACCAATTAACGCTTCGATATGCAGTAAAAACTGCTCTTCTTCTCGGCTTACGAACGATATTGCCTGGCCCGTATTACCAGCGCGGCCTGTACGACCAATCCTATGAACATAATCTTCTGGTAAATAAGGCAGGTCATAGTTTACAACTCGAGGGAGCCCCTCGATATCAATACCACGTGCAGCAACTTCGGTTGCAACAAGCACACGTACTTTGCCTTCCTTAAACTCTCGAAGAGCACGACGCCTTGCACCTTGCTTTTTATCTCCATGACAAACAGTCGCAGCAATACCGTCAAGCTCTAACTCTTCGACAATAGTGTCAGCGTCATCTTTCATGTTTACAAATACAAGGACTTGTTGCCAATTTTTCTTGCCTATCAACTCTGATAACAGCTCTTTTTTACGCTGTTGTTCAACCGGATAAACAACATGACGAACCGTTTCTGCTGTCGTATTTTCAGGTGTGGTTTGAACAAGTTTAGGTTCTTTTAAAACCTTTTTAGCGAACTGTTTTACTGCCGATGGAAAAGTAGCAGAGAACAGCAACAACTGTTTATCTTCCTTCGCGAGAGATATAACACGCTGCATCTCATCAATAAAGCCCATATCTAGCATACGATCGGCTTCATCCAGTACCAGGTGTTCAATATTCGCTAAATCAACACTACCCAGCCTGACCAGATCAAGTAATCTCCCAGGAGTGGCGGCAATAATATCAGCGCCTTGGGATAAACGTTGCGATTGCCCTTCAACATTTACACCACCAAATACAGCGACAGTGCGCAGCTCGGTGTGCTTTGTAAACGACTCGCAATTGTTAGCAATTTGCTCTGCAAGCTCTCTGGTAGGTGCTAGAAATAGAGCACGAGGTGATTTAGATGGTGTGCCTTTTAACAGGTTATGTATAACAGGCAAGGCAAACGCTGCGGTTTTTCCTGTACCAGTTTGTGCAGTTGCCAGCACATCATGACCTTTTCTGATCACAGGGATGGCCGCCTGTTGGATCGGA
Organism: Pseudoalteromonas obscura; assembly: GCF_030135505.1. NCBI lineage: Bacteria > Pseudomonadati > Pseudomonadota > Gammaproteobacteria > Alteromonadales > Pseudoalteromonadaceae > Pseudoalteromonas > Pseudoalteromonas obscura. The sequence goes on along the minus strand of NZ_JASJUT010000010.1, from coordinate 169,471 downwards.
GTGAGCTCTTCAAAGCCAATCTCATCCAAGGCTTTTAACAACGGCTCTGGAAAACTAAAAGATTTAAAATTCATAACGACAAACCTGCGACCAATACTGAAGGGCCGCAGATTATACGCCAATTCTCAGCATTAACAAAGCTTAAGTAGTGTCTCATCGACTAAATTAGCTTTTCCACCAACAATATATTGCTCATCGAGTGCATTAATTAGCTGTTGCCCCTCAATTTGCTGTGCTTTAGTCAATGGTACATAAGGCAGCCTAAATACGGGGTTAACTGCGCCTGTCATAATAAGTGCAGTGTTAATTGCAATTGGGTTTGGTTCGCAAAACAGCCAACTCATAAGCGGTTGCAATTCTTTGTTGAGCGATTCATTAGGACTATCCATTAGCTGTCTAAACAGTCGAGGTACTATGTTTGACGTGACAGAGATCACTCCATGAGATTGAAACTTATGGCGACCGTCATGAGCTTCATCATCATTTCCCGACCAACAGGCAATTCCCTGCGCTTCATAATGGGCTATGCGCTCATTACCCGCACATTCCTTAACACCGATAAAGTGCTTATGTTTAGCCAAAGGCTCCATAATATCTGGCGTTATATCTTGCCCAGTTCTACCGGGTACATTGTAAATAAACGCAGGTCCTATTTCTAAAACACGTTCAAAGTGTTCGACCACACCAGCATCCGATGTACGGCCATAATATGGGTTGATCTGTAGCGCAGCATCCATACCTGACGCGAAACCATATTCAGTCGCTTTGATAGCTTCCCTCGTATTGTTACTTCCGGTATTACCAACAATAATAAGCTTGTCTGAAAATTTGTTAACGCTGTGGGCGATCAACATTAAATGCTCTTCCCAAGTCATTAACTGACCTTCACCCGTTGTGCCGCCAACGATGATACCATCAACACCTGCTGCGATTTGGGTTTCTACTAAAGCATCATATGCCAAAAGATCAATTTCACCTGACATTTGATATGGAGTTTTGATCGCCGTGATTAAGCTGGCTTGTTTTATTGTTTGTATACTTCGCATGCAATTTCTAGCTAGTTGTTTATATACGACATGTTTTAACACAATTGACCTTGTATGCCGAGGGTAAAAAGCTCAGTTTTATAAAATTTCTTGCTTATAAACCAAAAATCATACAAACTCAAAATAACTGTATAAATAACCAGTATCAAAAATGAGATTAACTGATTATCTAAAATCTAACTTTTATGACGCCCATGAGCTTTGTAGTTTGCTGAAGATCTCACTTGAGCAGCTACAGCTGTGGCAAGAAAGTAGCATCTTCCCTAACGCCAGTTACAGCATTGATAACCTAATCAAGTGCAGCTCTTACCTTGGATTATATGAATGTGTTGAAGTAACAGATTATTACCCCAGAGCTGCCCTAGACTGGGGACAAATGCTGATAAAACATGAGGTGCAGCACTCTAGTCATGCATATGAATTATTTCAAAATAAATACATTACTACTTTAAAAGCCTGTGCAGACAGAGGCATTGTAAGTGATGATGATAAATTTGGTGATGATTTAATTGAACATATCCAACAGGTTTGGCAGCAGTATTTATGCAGCAAATATGGCGTAATAAGTCAAAATGGCGCAGTTGAAGAGGTTGTGTATATAGACCTCGGACGCTCTTTGGTAGATGCACTAACAGAAGATAGGACGAGCAACAGTGTGCCTCCTGAAGATAGAGCTTTGTTACATGAAGCACTTAAATTATTGAATAGAGCTTTGAGTCATAATGCATCTCACGAGAAACATAATTCGCTTAGGTATCAATACATCGAAAGTGTAATGCAAAAATATGACTTATCCACACGCTAGCCTCATTGTATCTAATCTATTTTTTACAGGCTGCTCAGCTAAATATTTACCCAGATAGATAAAAGCCACCTAAATTCACATTAAGTGGCTTTTATGAAATGAGTTTTTTAATACGGGTTTTGCCTAATTGACTTCACCATTTTCAGCAGATACTAACCGTTCAAAATGTGCTCTAAATATTTCAAACCCTTTTAACACTCTTAGTTTATCTTCGCACAAGCCGTCATACCAAGAATCAAATTTTTCGTCATCATCTTGCTCACTTAAAACCTGATATTGGGCCAGCAGTTCTACAATGTCACTGTGTTCGCAAGTTAGCTCATCCAACTGCTGAGCTAGCGACGAATGATCCTCGTTTTGCAGCTGTGCAATGACACTGTTGTCTAATTGTTGTGATTCTTCGCTCACAGTGTTGTCCTCTTTCTCAATCTCGACTCTAGTTATAACAGTCTGATATTGAAGATCCAGTAACAATTTGCTTATTCGTATAATCATTAGACAAAAGTGTAAAAAAATTTCAGACAAGCAATTGAAAACCATTCTCAAATAGAATAGTATTTGTGACGTTATCACATTTCGTAAGGTTTAATTTTACTATGAAAGCAAATATCCACCCGGATTATCAAGCTGTTGCATTTCATGACACGGCAGTAGACAAATACTTCATCGTTGGCTCAACAATCAAGTCTGACAGAACCGTTGAAATCGATGGTGTTGAGTACCCATACGTGCCAATTGATGTTTCAAGTGCATCTCACCCATTCTATACAGGTAAGCAGAAAATCGTTGCAAGCGATGGCCGTGTTGCTAAGTTCAACCGCCGTTTCAAAAACCTTTCTGCTACAACTAAGTAAGTATTGGTTATTAGTTTACATCGCAACTTTGTGTAGCGATGTAAACTCACCCAAAAGGTGTTTAAACATATTAAGGAGCATAAGTTGAAAGTTCTAAGTTCATTAAAGAGCGCGAAGAATAGACCTGGTTGTCAAGTAGTTAAGCGCCGTGGACGTGTTTACGTTATCTGTAAAACAAACCCAAGATTTAAAGCTGTTCAAGGCAAAAAGAAAAAGCGTTAATCGCTACAAAGTATTTATGAGTGCTTTGCGCGAAAAGTACTCATCACTATTTCACCTCTTACCCCCCTCTAATCCCGATTACTTAATTGATTGAGCCACAGTTGCATAAAAAAAGCGACTCTCGCCGCTTTTTATAATTGTATTTTACTTTAGCGCTTACGCCTTCTAAGGAGTGCAAGCGGTGCACTCAGTAAAGTCAGCCAGCCAAATGAACCTGAATCACCATCTTGGTCATCGTCGTCATCTCCCCTGACATCAATGAGGTTAACTCTCACCTCTGTATATTCAGAGACATTGCCGAATGTATCCTGAGCCCGTACACCAAATCGAATCACATTTTGGAACTCGTAATCCAGCTCACCTTGAACAATAATATCGCCATTACCAGCTATGCTGAACGGCGCACTACCTATCACCATAAAGGCGTCAACTGGTGAAGTATCAGCATCCGGGTCCATAAATTCTAGGCGGCCAATTATGGTTCCAAGCGCTGCATTCTCTCTCACTTCAAAAATCTGACCACTGGGGATATTAGGTGTTCGGTCAGGGACATCTTCGTCATTGGGGTCATCCACAACATCAATTTTCACTTCGACAAAGTTAGATTCATTCCCATCTGAATCAACGGCTTTGACGACAAAAACAAACGCTTGATGAACTTCGTAATCGACTAAGCCAGTGACCTTAATACTGCCATCAGCATCAATCTCAAATGGAACATCTCCCAAAATTGTGAATGATTCTACCGGAGACTCATCCGGATCTGGGTCTTCAAACTCGAGCATGCCAACAATCGTACCGACTTCCGAGTTTTCGCTAACTTCAAAGCTCTGCTCGTCTTTAATGACAGGTGCGACATCGTCATCACCCAGCTCATCCAATACCTCGACATTTACTTCAGTATAATCAGATGTATTGCCCATTGAGTCCATTGCGCGTACAAAGAAGCTGTATTCACTTTGCATTTCAAAATCCAGCTCAGTAGTGACAATAATTTCACCTGTAGGATTAATCATAAATGGCACTTCATCTAAGATCATAAAGCTTTCCACAGGTGATACATCCGGATCCGGATCAGTAAACATTAACATCCCGATAGACGCGCCAGCTTCATTATTTTCCATTACTTCAAATGATTGGCCCTGATCAATCACTGGATCTCTATCAGGTGGAACTGAAATAGTCATATTAAACATTTGTTGACTTTCAAGTTCGCCATCACTTACTGTCAAAGTCATCTCGTCATCAAATGACGTATAAGGCCTTCCTGATAGCACGCCATCAATAAACGACATGCCCGGCACCGAAGGCTCTAAACTTAGGGTAAGTTCACTTCCTTCAATATCTTCTACCTTATCGTTAAAGTCTAAAACAGTCAGCTCACCTATGAATAACCCTACGTCTTCAATAGGTGCAATCACGGGCGCATCATTAACTGCATTGATAGTAATTGTTACAGCAAATTGCCCATCCGGCAGTGGGTCATTGTTTGGTGCTGTTTGACTATCAGTCATGCCCTGGAATACAAAGTTATCTTCGCCAACGTAGTTTTCGTTTGGCATGTACATCACATTTGCAAAGTCTTGCGCTAATACTTCAGTCCCCTGCTCCAATGTGTTCTCACCATTAAGCAACATACCATTGTTTGGAACCTGAATTATTTCAACTGAATCAAACGCATTAGACAAATTGTCTGCAAAGGCAGAACCAACTGCCACTTTCATGTCTTCGTCAGTAGTAAATTCTCGGTCTGATTGCGTTGAAATTGCCACTTTGTAAGCACTGCGCCCATGAGTAAAGGCAAACAGCTCGTTCCCTTTAATCGCAAGCTTAGCGATATTTGTATTCGCCAACCCTAGACCATCAGCCATCCAATTTTGGCCACCGTCAGTTGATACAAACACCCCGAGATCTGTTCCGACAAATAACCTCTGGGTATTGTTCGGATCTACTGCAATTGTCATCGCAGGAATATTTGGAAGACCGGTGTCACTGGCTTGCCAGTTTTGCCCACCATCCGTTGTTTTCCATACGTGTGTCGCATCAAAATTGGAGACGGTTGCATAAATAATTTGATTGTCTGTAGGGTCAAATGCAACAGAGCTTATCGTTACCCCTGACTGAACGGTTGCGGTTGTCCAATTCGAAGCTGTTGTAGCTTGATCTGCTTGATATGATACGTAGATAGCGCCATTATTTGTTCCCGCTGCAACCGCGGTTTCTGTATTTGGTGCGATCCCAATTGAATATACAGAGCCATCTAATGCCGCAGATGCAGCTGACCAATTCGCTGCTTGGTCATCTGTTCTCCATAATTGACTACCGCCTATCCATAAGACTTGTGGGTTTGATGGCGCCATTTCAAAACGGGTTATAAATGGAAAACCATTATCACCAGTAATACCATTGACAGCACTGGTAAAGCTTTGTCCGCCATCTGTAGACTTTCTTAATGATAGGCGCGTAAATTCGCCAAACATAATATCAGGATTGGTCGGATCGATGGCCGTCCATCCACCATCACCACCAAGAATTTCTACCCAGCCATTAAAACCATTGTCCACTCCGACCAAAGTACCGTTATCTTGAGTTCCGCCGAAGTAACTTGTGCCATTGGGCTTGACCGTACCATGATAAAACTGAGTAACTGCATATCCATTGTTAAGCGTTGACCAGCTTACTCTTTGTGTTGGATCTGCCGTTGAATTACCGCACACTTCGCTTACCGTTAGTCGACCAGACAACGCACTGTCTGTTTTTTGGATTCCGCCATCATTGGCAACAAACATGGTGGTATTCGTTGTACCGTTATAATCTGGATGAAAAACAATTTCATGTTGATCCGCATGTGCATACTGTGGGCTTGTGGGGTTTAGCCACCAAATACTGGTCGGTACGAATGTTTGGGCACCATCGTCAGAGCGAAAGACATCTATACCACCTGTCCACACTACGTCTGGGTTAAGAGGATCAACCGCGATAATATTGTCATACCAACCCTGATTGAAAAACTGCGGCGTACCACCGGTACATTGATCTAACAATCCAAAATACGTATTGCTGAGCAACAAGCGAGTAAACGAATCGGCAGTATCTTTGGTCACTGTTTGGGTCCAATTCACCCCCATATCTGTGGACTTGTAAACAGAGTCCATCCCATGATCATTGCGATTGGCAGCCAGCGCATAAATAATATTGTTATCTGATGGCGCAACAGCAATAGTAGTTCGGCCTTGTTCGGTGCCAGCAATGACTTGAGACCAAGTCTCTGCGGCATCAGAGCTGCGATGAACTCCGCCAGCATTAAAAGAACCACAAGCCGTCAAAAGTACATCCGTACCTGACTGGGATAACACAGTTAAATCAGTACAGCCTACTGAGGTACCTTGAGGCACAAATTTGGTTTCCCAAGAAGTACCACCATCTGTCGACTTATGCACACCCGTTCTCGTTGCGGCGTAAATCGTATTCGACTCATTTTGACTGAACTTAATCTTATTTACATATTGAAAATTAGCATTGCTTGCAGTGCTCGAAATCTGTGTCCAAGTCATCCCCGCATCTTCTGATTTAAATAAACCGTCACCGCGCAATGCGTCGAAATTAAACAGGCCTTCACCAGTACCAGCGTAGAGAATATCTGCATTACTTGGATCAAACGTTAAAGTCGTTACTGCAAGGTTTGTCGCCAGATCGCTAAGTGGCTGCCACGACGCACCCGCATCGGTTGTTTTCCATACCCCACCAGCGACACCTGCTGTATACATAATATCGTGATTTGTAGGGTGAATGATGAGAGTCCGAGTTCGACCGCCAATATTTCCCGGACCTAATTCCTGCCACTGACCAAGCTCTTGATTTTGCCCGTCAGGTGCATTTAAGTTGGGCTGAATTTCTGACAGCAATGCATTATTTGCTATTGAAAACTGCGGCATCTGTTTAATGTGCTTTAATGCGTCAGAATACTTTTCAACAGGCAGCGAGGTGGCACCTACTGGCAGCCTTTGTTGAACGTAAAATTCTTGTGCCTCTTTCGGTTTGTCGTAGCGCTTTGGCGATTGCGACTTTTTCTGTGCTTTCTTTTCTAAAAACTCAGCTTTACGCTCATAAGGTGTCAAAGCTTGATCTTGCAGCGCAACGTATGATGCACCACCAAGCGCAATGGCGACAGCAATACTCACAGGGTGGAGAAGTCTCATTGGTTTATCCCTTTTCACTTTTTAATGTTTAGAGTGCCTATCAACCTTGGAGTCGAGACTTCTTAAATATGACTACAGACAATTTGAATGACAACGCACCAAGCGCTTCACCCTAGCACGCGCAGAGTACGCTTTGTTATCTCAACACTTAACATCGTTCTCTTTTAGATAGGTATCCGACTAGAGTGTAGTAACAAACGCACATTAAACATAAAAAGTTTTTTAAGAGAGGTGAAAAAAAACAAAAGTTTGAAGATGAAGATATAGCAGCATTGACATACTGCGATGACTGAACCACAAGTTTAATGGCTCACTCTAGCTGGGAGAATTACTTCTGTTTCTGTGAGTTTTATAACCAGACAATATACTCTATTTACCAAATAGCAGTTCCCAAACACTCGGAGGCTCATGTAACTGATGGTATTCCTCGCGAAGTGAATTAATTTCTTTAAGTGCTTTGCGTGCTCGCTCTGATTGACCTTTGTTAGCCATCACAATCGCGCTCTTAGCGACAGCTATAGATTTATTCAGGCCTTCAATTGATTGGGCTTTTTTATCTGCTTGAAACCCCGCGTTTTTTGCCTGCTCGATCAACAGAATAAAGCGTTCCAAATGACTAATCATTTGTTCTCTATTCTCAGACTTTATCGCCAGTTTATACTCGTGACCCATTTTTTTCATGATCTGGTTGAGATCGCTCGACTCTGCATATACTGAAAAGCCCAAAAACACAGCTATAACCAAAACAAACTTCATGACGCCCCCTTAAAGTTTGCGCTAGTATATATAAATAAACTTTGCAAACAAGACCAAATATACGTAATGGGAAAATTGACTGTAAGCTGTCGAGAAGTATTTGTATTCATTACTTTATTTTGCGTAAGCTACCTAAATCCAATCAGTGCTGTCGCGGCTCAAGACTCACTACCCTTAAAAGTGACATTTGTAAACCCAGGCTCAAGTGGTTTAAACCCGACAGGTAACTTTTGGCTTAACGTCTCCAAAGTAATGAATGCCGTTGCACAAGATACCAATATTGAACTCACTATTTTATACGCCGAGCGAAATCATATTTTGATGAAAGAGCTCACTAAGCAAGCGCTAGAGTCTGATGCTGATTACCTTATTTTGGTTGATGAAAAACGTGTTATTACAGAAGCCTTGCTCAACTCACCCAAAGTCCACCCAAATATTTTATTTTTATTGAACAGTCCTAATCAACTCGAAATAAACAGACTGAGCGCAAAAGGTTTTGGCATAAAAGCAGCCATCTTACCTGACAATTATCAAGCTGGAAAAGAACTTGCACGAGAGCTAGTAAAAAAGGTGCAAACAGATTTATCAGCCGATGAGTCGTTTTCTATGCTGGCGTTTCTCGGCGATATCGCAACAAACGCAGCCTTAGAGAGAGAGCAAGGACTACTGAGTTACACAAATCGTATTTCAAATGTAAAGGTTGTAGATAAAGTTGATGCCCATTGGTCTAAGCAAAGAGCCCATCAACTAGCCAGAGGGCTGTTACGGCGACATAGGAATGTGGAACTTATTTGGTGCGCGAATGATGCAATTGCGTTTGGTGTTAACCAAGCAGCAATTGAGCTTGGCGTCAGGGATAAAATAAAAATTGGCGGAGTCAATTGGGACAGTGGGCACGAGAATAAATTAGATGTATCCATTGGTGGTCACGTCTTCCTAGGAGGCTATCTGCTTATTGAGCTTAAAAAATACCAGCGTGGGTTAGTGAAGTACATCGGTACCCAAAAAGTAGCTATATTTCGCCCCTATAGCAGTACTTTCGAACCAGTTTACAAAGCTATACATGAAGATAACTTAAATCAAATAGACTTTTCACAATTCGTTGACGGAAAGAAAAGTTACACTATTATGACCTTAAACAAAGAATTAAATTTTTGACCGATTTTTAACCAAAAAATGAATTATTTAAATACCACAAAGCAATAAATGAAATTCATAATCTAAATTAAGATTTTATTATAAATTTATTAACCCCTTCTGTTTTTAGCGTATTTTTTGCACTGTTGACAGCCTCCCAAATACCTGTTTTAGTTAAATTGGTTAACAACATGTAACTAGGACAAACAAAATGAAACATAACATTCTAACAAGCACGAAACACACATTACTTGCCCTTGGCGTTGCGTCTGCGCTTGGTGCTACAACTGCACATGCAGCAGCATCTGAACGTATGATTGTCACATTAAAACAAGAATCGATGGCAAACGCACTACCAGTTGCGTTATCACAAGCTGAGATGGCTGACTTTAAATCTCAGTCTCTTGAACTTTTCGCAAATGACATCAATGCACAAGCGATTAAAACACTACCTAACATCAACGCTGTTGTTATGGAATTGACTCCTGAACAGCTTAAACAACTAGAGGCTGATGGTAATGTGGCCACTGTAGAAGTTGACCCTAAGCGTTTCGTTCCTGAAGCGATTGACGCGAGCATTGCACCTTTTGCTGAGTCAACACCTTACGGTATTACAATGGTTCAAGCTCAATTAGTCAGCGATGCTGCAGCAGCTAACCGTAAAGTATGTATCATGGACACAGGTTACCACCGTGACCATGAAGACCTTGTCAGTGTTGGTGTGACGGGTGATGACGGCTATGGTTCAAATGATACAGGCCTTTGGCACAATGATGGACACGGTCACGGTACTCACGTTGCAGGTACTATTGCAGCACTAGGCGGCAATGGTACTGGTGTTGTAGGTGTGAATGCATCTGGCAACCTAAAACTACATATTGTTAAAGTTTTCAATGATTCAGGTCGTTGGGCTTATGGTTCAGACCTCATTGAAGCAATTAATCAGTGTGAAGCAGCTGGTGCCAACGTTACAAGCATGAGCCTTGGCGGAAGCGGCAGCTCAACGGCTGAAAGAAATGCGTTTGACCAAAGCTACCAGCGCGGCATGCTACACATTGCAGCAGCAGGCAATGGTGGTAACAGTGCTCTGAGCTACCCAGCGTCCTATGACAACGTGGTTTCTGTTGCAGCTGTTGACAGCTCAGAAAACAAAGCGTCTTTCTCGCAATATAACAGCCAAGTTGAAATCGCAGGCCCAGGTGTTGGCGTAAACTCAACATGGAACAATGGTGGCTACAGAAGCATTAGTGGTACATCAATGGCTACGCCACACGTATCAGGTGTTGCAGCACTCGTTTGGAGTAACTTCCCACAGTGTTCTAACGCTCAAATTCGTGCAGCTTTAAATGCAACAGCTAAAGACAAAGGCGCTGCAGGTCGTGATACATCATACGGTCACGGTATCGTTCAAGCAAAAGCTGCGTATGATTATCTAGCACAAAGCTGTGGTGGTGGCGTTGATCCTGCACCTGTTGCAAACTTTACATTCTCAACTTCGGGCCTAACTGCAACATTCACAAATGGCTCAACCGCAGGCACGTACAACTGGACATTTGGTGACGGCAATTCAAGCTCACAGAGCTCACTAAGCCACACTTATGCTCAAGCAGGTTCGTATGACGTAACACTTAAAGTTACTAACTCTGCTGGTGACTTTGATACAGTTGTTAAGCAAGTAACAGTTGAAGATGCAGTAACACCTCCAGGATGTTCTGGCTTAAGTGCTTGGAGTGCATCAACGTTCTACCGTGTCGGTGACCGAGTGTCGTATAAAGGTTATGAGTACAAGTCAACTTGGTGGTCACGTGGTGCTCAACCAGACATCTTCAGCAATGTTTGGAACAAAGTAGGTAAATGTAATTAATTCATAACCTATTGCGAGAATAAAACACTCGTACACAATATAACCCCAACACAGGTCCACTGAGTTGGGGTTAGCTTTTCTTTGAATACATAAACTCCGATTAAACCAGCCCCGATTATGCCAATTGCTCTTTTAAGCGCTTCTAAAATGCCAGGTTGAATGGATTGCAAAGCAATGAACTGCAATGTAACAGCTAATGAGAAACACAAAGCGGCTAATACCCACATTGCTTTGTGCTTGCTAAGTTTATCAAGTGACAATGACGGTCTAAACAAAATAGAATTGAGTACTAACACGATAAACGTGACATAGAGAATATGAAAATCCACCGGGCTATGTTGCAAAGCTTGCTTATCAAAAACGATACATAGGCCCCAACAAAACGACGTTACCAAGATATATCCGGCGCCAGGTTCTTGAACCGACAACCTTCCTCCTTGCAAGATGAATGACGCTAGTACCAATACTGCGACCGCAACCGTTTCTGTTAGACTTAACGCTTCTCCCATCCAAACCCAAGCCGCAGAGCCTGCGATCACAGGCGTCAAACATAACATAGGTAGCATAACAGCCACCTTACCTAGCGCCAAAGCCCGGATAAAACACACACTTCCCACGCCAGCCAATACACCGCTGATTGTTGCCGGATAGAAGTAGTCAAACTGTGGCAGTGTTCGGCTGAAAGACAACCAATAAACAAGGTATGCAGGTAACACGGTCGCGCTAAATACAACCGACATTGCTGGAGCAGAAAAGAATGCGGACAATCGTTTTCTGACATAGTCAAATCCAACCCAGCATAAGGCACTTAATAGGGCAAACTCCATACTTGTGACTAACTTATAATTTGCAAAGCGCGAGTTGCGTTTGGGTTTTCATATATTGATTGATCTTAGGGTGTTCAGGCTTCCAACCTGCCAAAAAACGATGAAAATCGGCCCATATAAAACACCAACTTTCTCGCCACTCATTTTCCAAAAGATCAACCTCAATTGTCACGTTTTGATTTTTAATCTGCTCTCTTAACTCTGTAAAGTAGATATCTAAAAGATTTGATGCACAAGAGCTGAGTTGCTCTGAATCTAACACAGTTGTAAATAACAACATCACATCAGAGAGGCCTAATCCAATACCTGTATGTTGAAAATCGTAACCGATCACTGACGTATCATTGAACGCAAAGTTTGCCAGTTTAGCGTCGCCATGGATCAGCGTTTTAAATGTCACCGCATCGAGCTTTTCATTGATTGCATGGGCCGCACTCTTTAATGACGAAGCTGGCATCTTTTCAAATTCGTCAGGTCGAGTTTTTAAATGCCAGTAATTACCATAACCCAATAAACCAAATGAAGACTCACCTCCTCCAACACGTAGCCAATTTGCATGAAACCCCGCTAGCCATTTTAGAGTACGCTCAATATCACCACTATCTGCATCAGCCTTATTATGAAAACCTCGTTGCTCAAAATCTTCCAATATCGTGACAAAAGTCCCATCAAATTCATGTAGCTCAATTACCTTCGGTGTGTGACACGTCATAGGCAAGCTTTCGACATAATGCGTGTAAAAATACTGCTCTTTAACATAACTCCGTACTTTTCTTTGCAACGAAAAGGGAGTCTGTCGAATATTTACATGTTTGAGATCATCAGGTACCTTGCTCAGCTTAACCGCATATTTACAAGAACCAATTTGGAATTTATCCAAGAATCCACAGCCATTCCATAAGGCCTGAGCACTTTGTTCATGTGTTTGGAGAGAGTTAAGGTAGTGTGAGTAAAGAGAATGCTGCATAAAAAAACCGTTCGCTTTTTTATGCAGTTTATATGATACGCCCAATTATATAAATAATTTGGGCGTATGTTCTTATCGTTTATTGATTAACGACAGATTTAACAGAGTCTACTTCCTTTGAGTCTTGGATTAAATTTAAGTCAAAATCAAACTCATCCACTCGAATCGCTTTTTCACGCTTGCGATTATAATCTACCAACTTCACATATTCTTGCTCATTGATAATATTCGCAACAAAGGCATTGTTTAATGTATCACCGAAACTAACACCCGCCTTTATTTCACGTTTTTTAAGTGACTTCTTCACTTTAGCTAGCGACTCCAAACACCCCATCTTTGCTTTATAAGCCTGTTCATTGATATCGTGTCCGTCACCTTCAGTTGGCTTAACCAAATGCGTTAGTTGCTGTTTAAAATCAGTGTCTAATTGTGCGGCTTTTGCTAGCTCTCTGATCATATCGTCGCTAATTTTTGGCATACGGTGCGAAAAGTTCATGGTCGCAATACGCATAAAACGTCTTGCAGCTTTGCTCGGGAAGTTATCCAAGAACTTATGAAGTGCCTTTTCCGCTTCCATCAATGCATACCGTGTCGCATAGTGAAAATAAGGTGCAGCTTGCGCCCTATCTTGCTGTGACACTTTTTGCTCATAGTATCGAATTGAAGCCATTGCAGCGTAAACAAAGCTCATCACATCGCCAAGTCTTGCTGATAGTAATTCGGCTTGCTTTAACTTACCACCTAGAACGAGCAACGAGAAATCTGCATAAACAGCAAGTTTGGACGCCAACTGCTGTGCTGCTTTTTCATATTGAACAACTTCCGGTAAAGAAGATGAACCTGACGCCATAAATGGAAACGCGCCAAGTTTGAATGCACGAAACCCATTGCCGATACTGTAGCCAACCGTTTTTCTTAAAATTTTATTGAATTCTTTGTCTGCATTTGCCTCTTCACTGTGGATAGACTCAACCATTGTTTGCAAATAAGGGTGGCACCGCATCACACCTTGGCCAAATATCATCAAGTTACGAGTCAAAATGTTCGCGCCTTCGACTGTAATCGCGATAGGCTGTGCAACATAACCGCTTGCCAAAGTATTTTGTGGTCCCGTTTGAATTGCCTTACCTGCAAGGATATCCATAGCAGAATCAAGCACATCACGACCCAACTCCGTCATATGATACTTGGCAATAGCTGTTACGACAGACGGTTTTAGACCCATGCCTAAGCCTTCAGTTGTTAAAACTCGCATTGATTCTTGTAAAAAAGCCTTACCAGCAATATCTGCTAACTTCTCTTGGATCCCTTCAAACTGACCAATTGCCAATCCGAATTGCTCACGTACCGCAGCATACTCAGATGCCGACTTCAATGCCACTTGGCTCGTCGAGACACCTAGTGCAGGCAACGAAATACCGCGACCAGCTCCTAAACAACTTACTAGCATTTGCCAACCACGGCCGATATTCTCTTGTCCACCAATGATGAAATCCATCGGAATAAATACTTTGTTACCACGCGTTGTACCGTTGTAGAATCGAATACCCATAGGATCGTGTCGATTGCCAAGCTCTACACCCGGGTGAGATTTAGGGATTAAAGCACAGGTGATGCCCAAGGATTCCTTGCCTCCAAGTAAGCCATTTGGATCAAACACTTTAAAGGCTAGACCAAGTACCGTAGCTATCGGCGCGAGTGTGATATATCGCTTGTCCCAAGTTACTTCTAGACCAAGTACCTCTTTGCCTTCAAACATACCCTTTGTAACAATACCCTGATCAGGAATGCCACCCGCATCAGAACCTGCTTCTGGACTAGTCAAAGCAAAACATGGAATGTCACGGCCATTGGCAAGTCGTGGTAAATAATGCGCCTGCTGCTCAGCCGTTCCATAGTGCAGCAACAACTCACCCGGACCGAGTGAATTTGGTACCATCACTGTCACAGCGACCGCAGAAGATTTGGTTGCGATCGTACCAACAATGGTTGAGTTGGCGTACGGGCTAAACTCCAGGCCGCCATACTGCTTTGGAATAATAAGAGAGAAAAAGCGCTCTTTCTTCAAAAACTCTAAGATATGTTCAGGTAAGTGCTTAGAATTTTGGATATGATTTTCATCAATCATCGCCATTAGTTCTTTAACAGGACCGTCTAAAAACGCCTGTTCGTCAGCCGACAATTTCGCTTCGGTCACAGCACGTAAAGCGGAAAAATCTGGTTTTCCTTGATAGATAGAGCCTTCTAACCATACATCCCCCGCATCTAAAGCTTCTTGCTCTGTAACTGAAATGCTTGGCAAAATTTTTCTTAGTTGTGTTCTTAAACTCATAATTAACTCATCCGACCAGATAGATATACCTACATTACGTCATAAAAATCAATTTAGATCAATTGCTCAAATGAAAAAATTAACGATATTTTTACTGCCCAAAGAGTTTTTTGCTTAAAAGCGACTGATAATTAATAGCTTACACGTGTGCGCTGAAATAATTTTTTTTGTCTCTAGGAAGATAAAATTTGAGATGTAGAAATGTCGAGACTAAAAAGAGCCAAAACTTGCCTGCGTTATAGTCATAAGTGTTTGGGGACAAATCGAGATTTCTAGTCCTCTTTTACCACCACTGACATAAATTTGCTGATGCTGCTTCGCACTTTCATGCAATATAACCGGGATTTTACGCTTATGAGCAAATGGGCTGATCCCACCAAGCAAATACCCAGTTGCACTTTGCGCCCTGTTTTTGTCAGCCATTTGCGCTTTTTTACCAGACACAGATTTCGCAAAAGACTTCAGATCTACCTGCTGTGTCGCTGGGGTTATACCAATAAATAAGTCACCATCTACCTCAATCACCAAGGTTTTAAATACTTTACACTCTTCAAGATTTAATTTGCTTGCAGCTTCTTGTGCATAGTTTGGCGATTTTGGATCATGCTTAAACTTTAAGACTTCAAACTGGACTTTACTTTTGGTCAATAAGTTAATTGCAGGTGTCATATTAAATCCTTACTAATTATGGCTTTACAAAAAAAATAACGTGCTTTCAATAGAGCTTAAGTACTAAAACAACGACACGTTATTCGCAATTTATTATCCAAGATATTTTTACTATAAATTGTACTAAATTATGCTCGACAATACTGAATTGTCGACTAAAGTAGTATATACCAGCAGATTCAATCTGCGTTGGTAGTTAGAAGCGAAAACTTGCTGTAACAGCGATGTTGAGTTGTGCCATTTATTAGTAGGTGCGTCGCATGTATACAAGCTTAGCGCAAGGTATCGGTGTAACTTTGAGTATTTTGACCGTCATTTTTGTTTTACACAGTGAATACAATGCTTGGTCAGACAAGCTAGCGTGTAATGAAAAGTGCGAGCTATTAGGGTGTCATTCAGGAACACTGATTTCAGGAGAAAGCCGACCGGATTTAGTTTGTCGGTGCAACGATGATATGGATTATCTCGTAATATTAGACTGAGAGTAAAACGGCGCCATTGGCGCCGTTTTGATTTATTCTGACAGGTTAACCAAACTATTTGGTCAAATCATCAAAAAACTTCTTTACGCCATCAAAGAAACCTTGCGCTTTAGGACGGTTTTTACTGTCTCCGCTCATGCTTTCTTCAAGCTCTTTCAATAGCTCTTTTTGACGCTCATTAAGATTAACAGGCGTTTCAATTACAACCTTACAGATTAAATCGCCAACAGAGCCACTGCGTACTGACTTCACGCCTTTGCCGCGCATACGGAACATCTTTCCAGTTTGGCTCTCTGAAGGGATTTTAAGATTTGCTCTGCCATCTAAAGTCGGAACTTCAATCTCGCCGCCTAGCGCCGCGGTAGTGAAACTAATAGGTACTTCACAGTATAGATTGTTACCATCACGAACAAAGATTGGGTGTTCTCTCACGGTTACCTGAACATACAAGTCGCCTGCTGGCGCGCCATGCATACCGGCTTCACCTTCACCAGATAATCGAATACGATCGCCAGTGTCAACACCCGCCGGAATTTTAACCGACAGCGTTTTGGTCTTCTCTACACGACCTTGACCATGACAGCTGTCACATGGGTCAGAAATAACCTGACCTGTACCCTGACAAGTTGGACACGTCTGCTGCACAGCGAAGAAACCTTGACGCATTTGAACTTGCCCCGCACCGTGACATGTCGAACATGTCTTAGGTTTAGAACCAGCTTTAGCACCACTGCCATCACATGGTTTACAACTTACCCAAGTAGGCACTTTAATTTCTACGTCTTTACCCTTAACAGCCTCTTCAAGCGTTAAGTCTAAGCTGTAGCGTAAATCCGCTCCACGTTGCTGTCTCGATTGACGACGGCCACCACCGCCACCAAAAATATCACCGAATACGTCCCCGAAAATATCGCCAAAGTCGGCTCCGCCTCCGAATCCGCCATGGCCTCCACCACCGTTTTGTTCAAACGCTGCATGGCCGTATTGATCATACATCTGGCGTTTCTGACTATCCGTTAGGACCTCGTACGCTTCTTTTACTTCTTTGAACTTAGCTTCTAAAGCTTCATCACCCGCTGTACGATCTGGGTGATACTTCATTGCTAGGCGCTTATAGGCCTTTTTTATATCACGTTCACCGGCGTCTTTTGTTACACCTAATACTTCGTAATAATCACGTTTGGACATAGTTATCACACTACTCTTACAAGACAACTCTCCGAAACCTACGTTCGGTTGTGAGCCAAAATTTAAAAACACGAAGGGCGCGTCAAGCGAAGTCGCCGCGCGCCCTTAACAGTCAACAATTACTTGTTGTCTTTAACTTCTTCAAACTCAGCATCAACAACATCATCGTCTGCTTTCGCTGAACTTTGTTGTGCACCTGCATCAGGACCTGGTTGCTGTGCCTGTGCATTTGCTTGTGCGATTTCCATTAGCTTTTGAGATTT
This sequence comes from Pseudoalteromonas obscura, assembly GCF_030135505.1. Classification (NCBI taxonomy): domain Bacteria; kingdom Pseudomonadati; phylum Pseudomonadota; class Gammaproteobacteria; order Alteromonadales; family Pseudoalteromonadaceae; genus Pseudoalteromonas; species Pseudoalteromonas obscura. The sequence continues at coordinate 151,860 of NZ_JASJUT010000010.1, read as the reverse complement.
CTCTGCAAGCGCCTGAGTCTTCGCATCGATGTCTTCTTTGCTGTCGCCTTTGATAGCTGCTTCAAGTTCAGTTAAAGCACCTTCAATTGCAGTCTTGTCTTCAGCTGGAAGTGTGTCACCCGCTTCTTCAACTTGCTTACGAGTAGCGTGAACAAGTGCATCAGCTTGGTTACGTGCGCCAACTAGCTCTTCGAACTTTTTGTCTTCTTCCGCATTTGCTTCTGCATCACGTACCATTTTTTCTACTTCATCGTCACTTAGACCAGAAGAAGCTTGGATAGTGATTTTCTGTTCTTTACCCGTATCCTTGTCTTTAGCAGATACGTGTAAGATACCGTCCGCATCAACATCGAAAGTAACTTCGATTTGTGGTGCACCACGTTGAGCTGGGCGAATACCTTCAAGGTTGAACTGACCAAGTGATTTGTTATCAGTTGAACGCTTACGCTCACCTTGCAGTACATGAATAGTTACCGCAGACTGGTTGTCTTCAGCTGTTGAGAACACCTGTGACTTCTTAGTCGGGATAGTTGTGTTTTTCTCGATAAGCGCCGTCATTACTTGGCCCATTGTCTCAATACCTAGAGATAATGGAATAACGTCTAGAAGAAGTACGTCTTTAACGTCACCAGAAAGTACACCACCTTGAACAGCTGCACCTAGTGCTACCGCTTCATCAGGGTTAACGTCCTTACGCGCTTCTTTACCAAAGAATTCAGCAACTTTAGACTGAACTAGTGGCATACGTGTTTGACCACCAACTAGGATGATATCATTTACGTCGCTTACAGAAAGGTCTGCATCAGCAAGTGCACGCTTTAGCGGCTCAATTGACTGATTTACTAAGTCTTCAACCAAAGACTCAAGCTTAGCACGCGTTAGTTTAACGTTCATGTGCTTAGGACCAGTTGCATCAGCAGTTACGTATGGAAGGTTAACTTCTGTTTGCTGTGCAGAAGAAAGTTCGATTTTCGCCTTTTCAGCCGCTTCTTTAACACGTTGCATCGCTAGCGGATCTGCTTTTAGGTCGATGCCTTGCTCTTTTTTGAACTCTTCAACTAGGTAGTTGATAACACGGTTATCAAAGTCTTCACCACCTAAGTGCGTGTCACCGTTTGTCGCTAGTACTTCAAATGTGTGCTCGCCGTCTACTTCGTCAATTTCAATGATTGAAATATCAAATGTACCACCACCAAGGTCATATACCGCAACAACGTTGTCACCTTGTTTTTTGTCCATACCGTAAGCAAGTGCAGCTGCTGTTGGCTCGTTGATGATACGTTTAACGTCTAGACCCGCGATACGACCCGCATCTTTAGTTGCTTGACGCTGTGAATCGTTAAAGTATGCAGGAACTGTAATTACCGCTTCAGTAACTTCTTCACCTAGGAAGTCTTCTGCTGTCTTTTTCATTTTCTTAAGAACTTCTGCAGAAATCTGTGGTGCAGCACGTTTTTCACCGCGTACTTCAACCCATGCGTCACCATTGTCAGCTTTTACAATGTTGAATGGCATGATGCTGATATCACGTTGTACTTCTTCATCTTCAAAGCGACGGCCAATTAGTCGCTTAATTGCATATAGCGTATTTGTAGGGTTAGTAACTGCCTGACGCTTTGCCGGTTGACCTACTAGCGTTTCGCCTTCTTCTGTAAATGCAATAATCGACGGGGTAGTGCGATCGCCTTCAGCGTTTTCAATAACGCGCGTATTCTCACCATCTAAAACTGCTACACAAGAGTTAGTAGTACCTAAATCGATTCCAATAATTTTACCCATGTGAATCTTCTCCGACCTCAAAAAATTCGTTGTTCTGTTAGATGACTTGATAAATAGGGGCGGCAAATTCTAATTCAACCTTAAAGTGGAAAAAAATTTCATTTTTTTTCAATTTTTTTTATTTTTAGGATGAACAGAGCAAAAAGCAGGCAAAAAATCTGTATTTATCCATTTAGAGCATATATTCTAATTGGGTAAAAATAACACATGGACCCACTATGGACTTTGATACCTTAATTTCGTCTTCTCAACTACAGGCACAAGAAAGCACGTTAAGCGTCCCAAACACTTGGAGCCAAGGCCGAACCGTTTTTGGTGGATTGAGTGCTGCGCTGATGCTAAAGCAAATGTATTTGAAACTCGATGACGTCACGAGAAAACTGCTTTCTTTCAATTGTAATTTCGTCGCGCCACTAATAACTGACACTCCATTTACGATTAACACCACGATATTAAGGCATGGCAAAAACGTTACTCAGATTGAAACTCGAATTACGCAAAATGACACTATATGCCTCATAGCTCTTGCCTGTTTCGGCACACAAAGGCAATCTAAAATACAAGTAGATTCAAATCAGCAACCCCGCATACTTAAACAAGAGCGAAAAAGCAGTCAAACTCTCAAATATGTTGAAGGTTTGTTTCCTGCGTTTATTCAAAATATCGAACTCAATATTCAAGCCGGAGCAATGCCCTTTAGTGGTTCTGACTCAACAGAAATTCATGGTTGGATGAAATTTAAACACCCTGCGAAGAACTTGTGTCCTGAATTAAGTATCTTAGCATTGGCAGACGCATGGCCACCGACCTTATTGCAACTATGCGATAAACCGTCTCCTGCAAGTAGCGTTTCTTGGTACGTAGAGTTTCTTCAACCCTTAGATTTGAACCTATCTGATTGGTTCGGTTATGAGGCAATTACACATCAAGCAAATAGCGGATACGGTATTGAAGATGCAAAAATTTTCTCCAGCAGTGGAGAGCTAGTTGCACTGAGCCGGCAAACTGTCGCGGTATTTGATAGTTGATATTCTTTGAATGCTGGAACACAATAGAGGTATATATCTCTATTGTGATTTTATATTGTGATAACTGCTTGCCAACATTGTGATTATTTAGTGTCTATCGCACACATGGACAAGCATCAAAGAGCCATATGTCCGCATTGTGGAAACACCTTGGCTCACTGTCAGGTCAACTATAACCAGAGCATAAATGCGTTTGGTTTATCATCTATTCTTTTTTTGATAGTGAGCTTGCACCCTCATTTTATTTCTTATGCACAACATGGTTTAAAACAATCTATTAGCTTGATCGAAGCAATCTCACTCCTCGCCACCAACTTTAGTACTCTACTGGCCGGATTACTCGCTTTTACTATCTTGCTGATGCCTTTACTTGCATTAGTGCTTATTATGTTGGCTCATTCTCCGCTATGGAAACACCTAAACCCACACAATGCACGCGTCATAGTACGGCTTTTGATGCTACTAAAGCCACTTAACCTTGCTGATATTTTTCTTGTTGCTGTGCTGATCAGTGCTTTCAAATTGACTGAGTTTGCAGAAATAGAAGTTGGGCTTGGTTTTTGGTCTTATATTCTCTTCGTTTTATGCTTTATTGAAACGTTATCCTTGCTGAGTAAAGAACAGCTTTGGGAAAGAGAGCAAATAACTTATTGTCCAGATGAACAAACTTGTGCGCCCAGAGCACAACAGCAGTCCTTAAAGAAATGCCATGTTTGTGGTCAACTCAGTAATGCGGCACGTTGCCCTCGATGCACATCAAAGTTAAAATTCCGCAAAACCAACTCGCTAGAAAAAAGCGCGGCATGGATGTTAACTGCCATGGTTTTATTGATCCCTGCTTTGGCGCTTCCAATTATGGACACCATCAACCTCGGACTCCATACCAAAGCAACGATCTACAGTGGTGTTGAAGTTATGTGGCATGCTGGCTCCTACCCTGTTGCAATACTTATCTTTGTCGCCAGTATTTGTATTCCCATTATCAAAGGGATCGCCCTCTTTTATTTACTTTACCAAGTAAAAGCATGCACTCAGCCTAAATTGGCAAGCAAGCTGTATAGAGCACTTGAATTTATGGGAAAATGGTCGATGATCGATGTGTTCGTCGTTATTTTATTGGTTTCTCTGGTACAACTTGGTACTGTGTTAAGTGTTGAACCCCAATCAGGTATTGTGTTTTTCACCGCTATGGTATTATGCCAAATAATCTCTGTAAATCATTTCGACCCTAGGCTATTGTGGGATAACTTAAATAAACATGAATGAGAAAGCTTATATAGAATCCAAACCTAAATTTTCTGTCATTTGGATTGTTCCTATTATCGCTGTTTTAATAACCGGATGGATGCTCTATCAACACCAATCTAATAAAGGCCACACTATTTTCCTAAAAATGGATAATGCCGACGGCATCATTGCAGGAAAAACTGAGGTCAAAGTCAGAAGTGTACAAGTTGGCATTGTTGAGTCTCTTAAATTACAGATAGAGCAAAACGCAGTTATTGCGACCATTCGCATATTTAAAGACTATGATACTTTGCTCACTGAAGACGCCAAATTTTGGACCGTAAAACCACGGGTAGATGAAACCGGGATCTCTGGATTAAACACTTTGCTTTCAGGTGTTTACATAGAGCTTTTACCTGGTGAGCAAGGCAACTTAGCTAATCTTTTTACCATGCAAGACCAGCCAGCACTCATTGCCCCCGATATTGAAGGTGTTAGATACAAATTAAAAGCGGCAAACGCCGAAGTGCTGGACGTTGGTACTGGCATCTTTTTTAGAAATTACAAAATTGGGCAAGTTGAAACCGCCAGTTTTAATGAAAAAACACTAGAAATGGACTACGGGGTTTTTATTAACTCCCCTTATGACGAGCTCATCTCTAACAATGTGATTTTTTGGGTTAACTCAGGCGTAGAAGTCGACTTGTCCACCGAAGGGATCAAAGTTTCAACTGGTTCATTGTCAAAATTGATCAAAGGTGGGATCTCTGTGGATTACCCGCCCAACTCTGTCGCAGACTCTATCGCACAGCAGTACACTCAGTATAAATTACATAAAAACTTTGCTGTTGCATTGGAAAGGCGATTTGACTTATTTGATCTTTACCTTGTTGAATTTGAACAATCCATTAAAGGCTTGAAGCCAGGCGCGCCTGTCGAATATCGAGGAATGCGAATCGGCACTGTCGAGCAAGTACCTGCGCAGCTTGTTCGAGATGGGCAACCTTTATACTTCCAGCAAAATAATACATCGATTCCTGTGTTAATAAAGGTAGAATACGGCAGAATTTATGAAGTAGATGAGCAGGCCAAACAGTACTGGCAAGGAAACATAGAAAAATGGATTGAAAACGGGCTGCGTGCATCGCTAAAAAGTGGTAATTTATTAACCGGTGCGGTATATATAGAATTAGATTTTTATAGTGCAGCCAAGCCGGAGTCTATTGCCAAACACTCAGTCTATCCTGTATTACCTAGTGTACCGAGTGGATTTACGGCTTTATCTGAACAGGTTATGGCACTGCTTAATAAACTAAATGGTTTGCCATTAGATGCAGCTTTAGTTGAAGCCACAGACATGCTCACTGCATACAAGCAATTGGGTGCTGAAACTGAGCAGCTTATAAAAGATTTAAACAACAAAAAAGTACCAGAAAAAGTGGAAAAGAATTTAACTCAATTACAGGGCACGTTGACTCAGCTAACATCAAGCTTAAAGCAATTTGAAAAAACCCTGTCAACCTATCAGCAAGGCTCTGGCGTGATGGATCAGTTGACCGATACACTGAGTGAGCTAGAAAGCTTGTCCAACACATTAAAGCCAGTAACTAAAGGGCTAAATGAGCAGCCTAACATGCTGATTTTCGATAAAAACGCGTCCGAAGATCCTGTGCCGAGGAAGCGTTAATGAAATCGTCATTGCAAATTTGCCTTTTAGCAATGCTAATAATGGGCTGCAGCAGTAACTCAAGTGGCCACAAATACTATAAATTCTCTGATCAGACAGAGGCAATAGAAAAACAAATTCGTGCGCCAGAAACACCTATTTACTTAGATCAGGTATCTATTTTAGGCGTTTCTAACCAGCAGGCATTTGTACAGTTTACTCAACCAAATACTGTTAATATTGCGAGCTTCCACTTCTGGGCAGAACATCCAGAAAGCATGCTGACACAGCTAACTCTTAGTTATTTAAATAATCGAGGCTTGACGGTAATTCCTAGGACGTTAGCAGGCGATTTAAATACAACTCGTTACAGTTTAAAACTTGTAGTAGATGAGTACGCAGGCCACTATGAAAAAGGTGCTATTCTCAGTGGTAATCTGTATTTTTACCAGTTGCAAAACGGCAATACACATTTAGTTCAAACAAAACGATTTTCATTTGAAAACCAACTGCAGGACGATGGTTTCGATGCTTTAGTAGCAGCTCATAAAAGCAACTGGCTACTACTGTTAAATGATGTTGAGCAAATACTTACTGGCCAACTCAGGCAAAATAATAAGTAAACAGACAATCAGCTTTGGTAGGTGACTGGCTATAAATCTTTCCGTTGCCTTCAAAGCCGAGCCTATTTAATAACTTTTTGCTGTTGTGATTTTGGACATCTGTTATCGCATGTAGCTTGGTTATGTTTAGATGTTTGCGCGCCATAGCGACAAGCTGTTCACAGGTCTCAAAAGCTAACCCTTGACCTGTAAACTCATCTAAAAACGCATAACCTAAATCAGGCTCTTGTAGATAAGGACGCTGGTAAAACCCCGCAACACCAATGGCCTGCCCAGATTGTAAATAAATAATATATGGGGCACTGAGACCTTCTTTATAAGGAGATAAAAAAGAGCGTTCGATATATTCAATCGCAGTCTGGTGGTTGTTTACTTTCTTATCACCAATATACTCAATAAAGCTCTGTTGATTGAGCAACTTTATTATAAAATCAGCATTATCAAGCGTCGCTTTTCTAATTTCACACCTTTCAGACACTGTAATTATATTTCCAGGCATCATAAACTCCCCTGACACATATTGTTATTCCATTGCAAAGCTGTAACCTCTGTTGTAGACCCTAGCTTTATATTAATTTTGCTACCACAACATCGAAGATGTCGTAGTAGCAAATACTGGAGCTTACTCGTAACTGACTTTTTTATACAAGTCTTCTAGAGAGCTAATCTTCTTTTGATTAGGTAAGTCTGCAAATGGTTTATCGGAAAACTTATTGCCTCTCAATTGAATATTTAACCTAGGGGCGCTCTCATTTAACAGTGTGTGATGTAGATAAGATTTAATATCTTGCATTGTGATCCGTTCAGCCGCAGCAATTAATTGCTCTTTTGAGTCAAATGACAATTCATTTTTATACCAGTCCGTCAGAATAGGCTGCGCTTCCTCTGCCAAGTTCTTTGGCTCTTCCCTTAGGTTCGCAAGTGCCGACGCTTTGATTTGCTCAAACTCTGCTGCGGTTAAATTTTCCAGCTCTTTTGCATATTCCAACTTAAATGCGTCAAAACGTGCTTGCATAGACTTCACGTCTTTGACTGGTGTTTGAATAAATAGTGCTATTGCTGAGTGTTCATCAATACTGGTCGCTATAGCTCCTACAGCATAAGCCAACTGCTCTTCAGTACGCAGTATATTGAAAGCTTTTTGCCGTAAGTGCGACTTCAAGATCAATGCGGCTGCTTTCTGTGCATACCCAGGCTCCGGGTGTACCACAACATCAATAACAGCAACGTCAGCTACGTCAGTATCTTTTTGTAAGACAATCACTTCGCCTTGTTTTGGCTGCCAAAAGCCAGCCCTAACATAATTTACTTGGCTTGCCTCGCTTCCTATATGAGTCTCTAAACGAGATACAACATTAGTTATGTCTTGCTTATTGTAGTTACCGTATCCAAATACACGCACTAAGTTATTACTGAGCAATTCACCTTGCGCTTTTTTAAAGTCATTGGTAGTCATGCTTTTAGCTGCTTTAATCAAGGCCTCTGAGTCAAAACTCCCCTCTCGAGTAACCTGTCTATATGCGCCAAAAACTTGATAATATGGGATCTGTTTTGCTTTATTTTGTAGTGTGCGAACATATCGATCAATTGCTTGCTCTAGCTGTTTTTCGTTTGGAGTTACAGCTAACCCTTCAAGCGCTTTTTCTATTAACACTGGCTGCTTGTCCGTAAAACCAGAAACAGACATTACCAAACCATTAGCGTAACTAAGCTCCAAGCCCATTCCTGCAACGTGTGCTTCAGTGATCAACTTCGCTTTTTCAATTTCATAGAGATCAGCCCAAAGATTAGCGGCGACCTGCGTATTGATGTCGTTAAGTGGCAACGCGCTGTTTAAAACTATTTCTAACTTCCCTTTTGGTTGCTCACCAAAACGCTTGCTCGGTTTAAGCCACGCATGTATACGCTTGCCTTCATATACCTTTTCAACCACTTTAGATTCCGAGCTTTTTAGCTCAAAGTTTTCCGGAAGCAGTCGATTGACACTCGGTAACGATAAAGCAAACTGACTTGGCTTAGACCAAGACTCTATTTCACTTGCTCCGATAGGCTCAACCTTATATTTTCCATCATAAAAGTGAAGGTTGCTATCTACAGGTTCATCTTTACTTATGTACCAAACACGCATTGTATTCGAGTTAAGCTGTTGTAGGACTCTGTCGACTGCATTCGGGTCAAACTGTGCAAAATGATAGTTTGCATTAATAGCGTGTGTTAATGGATAGTCCTGCATATTAGCAGCCAATGTACTTACATATGAGAACTCATCACTCTTCTCCAAGAACCTAAATTGGTTATTTAATGATGTTCTTATCTCTTCGAAGTACTTACTATCAACCCCCTGCTCTTTAATGAGGTTTATGTACTGCATAATTGTTGCAACTATGGTTTCACGTTGTTGCATACCCTGATCAGTTAATTGAACATCAATTGTCAATGCACCGTAATTACCGTAGTGATTTGGCGACGCGTTTGCTGTCAACGAAGAAATTAACCCTTGCTCTTTCAACACTTGTGCTGGACTACCCTGCATCTCATTGCTCAGCAAGTAGCTTACAAAATAGTTAGGTTTGACAGCAAAATCAGACATATTATTTTCAATTATAAACTCGACATTAAGCGCTTTAACATCTTGATTCGGTCGATAATGAATACGTTTTTTGCCTACTTCACTAAAGTCTATGGTTTTAGTTACTTCTGGTTCGGCGATATTTTTATTTTTGATTGTACTAAAATGCTTTATCGCTTTTTGTTCCATCTCTGCCAATGGCATATTTGAAACCATCGCAAGCTTCATAATGTTCGATGAATAGTATTTATTATAGAAAGCGACTGTTTCTTGATGTAGATTACTATCCTTCTTGTCACCGAGCGTTTCCAAATTACCTATCAAAAACCGATTAGACGGATGGTCACCTAAAAGTTGCCTAGCCAACTTGAACTGCCCAAAAAAATCCATCTCTCTGCGCATCGACCATTCTGCATTTACAGCATTTTTCTCTTTGTCGGTATATTCAGGGTAGAGTTTTGCTGATTTAAAAAAGTCTGAAAAACGGTCTAATGCCTCGTCGTAAGCATCATTATTTATTTTAACCATATAGTTGGTCACATCTAACCAAGTATACGCGTTATTGGCTCCGCCATTATTTTGCACAAATTCCGCATACCCATCTGGATCTGGAAATTTTTCAGTACCTAAAAACAACATATGCTCTAAGTAGTGTGCCATTCCTTGCTGGGACATAGGGTCATGAAGCAAACCAACACCAACGCTAAGGGCAGCAGCTGATTTTTCAGCGCTAGGATCAGAAACAAGTACAACATCTATGCCATTTTCAAGGGTCAGTACTTTGTATGCGCGGTCGTCATTGGGACTCACCACAAGCTGGTCAGAAATAAGTTGTACGGGTTGGTTGTTGAAACTCGTCGTCGAGCACGCAGTCAAAATGCCAAGCGAGATAGCGCCTAGTGCCATTAGTTTTTTCATAAAGTTCCCAATATAAAGGGCGTATTTGCCGAGTAACAATACTCAAGGCAAATAGCCTTTGATTATCTCTTTGAATGTACTGTCATATACTGATAGTAATGTCCGATATGTACAAGCACAAGCCAAAAAAAAGTGTAACTGATTGTTAAATATAGACAAGGTAACGCTATCAAAAGTTCTTAACTAAGAATCTTTTTATCACCACTTAAAAAACCAGTCCAATCAATGAGCAGAAAAGTTAATTTTTATGATTAAAAATGTTTTTTTTAAGTCAAAAACATTCTACACTGCGTGCAAATCGCTCAGTTCTCAAACTGGCGTTACAAGGCAAGTATATAAAAATCAACAGGGGCTAAAAAATGAATGAAGAGCAAATTTGTGATTTTGGAATTCATGCAGGCGAACCATATAGCAAACTGCCCGCATGCTTTTTAAATTGGATGGTTGAAACTAACCATAAAAAACGGAGCTTTGCTAAAAACGAACTCAACAGAAGAGAAGAGGCAGTGCTAAGTTCTCGCAATACCGCAAACCACACAACTTTGTAATGTCATTTTCGTGCAATTGCTTTAAACTACGCGCATAAATAAGTTCAGATTTTTATAATAATTTATGCGCATAATTATTTCTTTGTTTTTGCTTTGTTTTTTAGCAGCATGCCAATTACTGTCAGTAAAAGACGATGCACAATATTTAACAGTCCTACATACCAATGATAACCATGGTCGATTTTGGCACAATGAGAATGGTGAATATGGTATGGCTGCACGGAAAACCCTTATCGACCAATTACGCAATGACGCTTTAGAACAAGGCCATAGTGTTATTTTGCTATCAGGTGGGGATATAAACACGGGAGTTCCCGAGTCGGATTTACAAGTAGCTGAACCCGACTTTAAAGGGATGAGTATTATTGGTTACGATGCAATGGCCATTGGTAATCACGAGTTTGACAACCCATTGAGCGTTCTAGACAAGCAAATAAAGTGGTCTAATTTCCCTTTGCTCTCTGCCAACATTATTGACAAAGAAACCAATAAGCCAGCTTATCAGGCGTACACTATTCTCGAAAAAGGGCAACTAAAAATAGCCGTTATTGGGTTGACTACAGTCGACACCGCAAAAATCGCCAATCCACAGTATATCGGCCATTTGGATTTTATCACGCCAGCAGTCGCCACACAGCCTCTGGTAGATATGATCAAATCAACGTATCAACCTGATGTAGTCGTTGCTGTGACGCACATGGGCCACTACCACGATGCCAAGCATGGAATAAATGCTCCAGGCGACGTTACTTTGGCAAGGGATCTTAGCCCGAACTCTTTAGATATGATTATTGGTGGTCACTCTCAAGAACCGATCTGCGTAGATGAAACTGGTAAGCAAGATCCTTCATTTTCACCAGGTAAAGCTTGCTGGCCAGACAGACAAAATGGCACTTGGATTATGCAAGCTCATGAGTGGGGAAAATATGTGGGAAAAGCAGTCTTTAAGATTGAGAATGGTATTAAAGAGCTACTAAGTTACGAGCTAGTTCCCGTCAACTTAAAAGATGAACAAGGCAATTTCATCACAAACGAAATAACAAAAGATACAAGCCTATATAATTTCTTACTTCCCTACCAAGAAAAAGGTGCAGAAAAACTCGCAGGGGCGGTCGGTAATGTAGATGACTTCCTCGATGGCCGCAGAGACACAGTTAGATTTACCCAGAGTAAGTTGGCAGATCTTATCATCAATGCACAAACGGAAGCTGTTGGAGCAGACTTTGGCATCATCAGTGGGGGTGGTATTCGCGCTAGCATAGAAAAAGGCGATGTAAACTACAAAGACATTTTAAAAGTCCACCCGTTTAGAAATCGCGTTGCATATATAGATTGGCAAGGGCCGGAATTAGTGGACTACATTAGTGTCGTAGGAAGCTTTCCAGCGGATGCAGGTGCTTACCTACAGTATCATAAAATCGACTTTAGTATTGAAAATGGCCTTGCCAATATTAAGACAATTAATGGTAAGCCATTTGATATCAATGGCATTTATAGAATGAGCATCAATAGTTACAATGCCGCAGGAGGCGATGGCTATCCGATTATTACCGAAAAAGAAAGCTATCAAAATACCGACAGTACGGACGCACAAGTCTTAAGAGCCTATATCGAAAAATATTCGCCAATAAAGACAAGTAACCTTTAACCTGAAACTTGAATATAAGATGAGGGCATAAAGCGACTAGCTGAATGCTCCCTCTTTACTTACCTATTATTTCTATGTCTTCTTCATTTATTTTCGTCAGAGCATAACTATGGAGTTTTGAGCGAGACCCTTCACCATGTGCTTTAGGTGGATAATACTTAGCTTTTAATTCTGGAGTTGCAGATAACAGCTCATCAAGCGCAGCCCGTATTTCACTGAGCGTTTTTTCGAGACTATTCGAAAAGTTAGGTCTTTTTCTAATTGTGTGTCCGAGTGAAACTAAACGGTGAAAATATTTGTCTGCCAAGTCCAATAACTCTTCCGGCAAGTCTTTGTTTTGATTTAGTGACGCTTCAGGATACGTCTTACAATACTCGAGCAGTGCTAGGTAAAAGCACAGGGGTTTATTTGCTAACTGCACCTTTAGTTCTGTATTAGAGGTAAGGTGTAATGTTTTGGAGTATAAATCAATTTTAAGAATTTCCAGAGTAGGTAAAATAACCTTTTTATCTTCATGGACCTGCTGTTTATACTTTATTCTCGAAATATTTTTTAGGAGTGCAAAATTAAACATTGCAAATATCAGCGGAAAGATAAGCAAAGCGTAATTGTGACTGTAGTCCGCCTTTAATAATAAGTACGTTCGACTCCCAGGCGCTACAAGCTGCTCAACACTCTCCCCTTTCGCTGGCGATATCGGTTTATTCGAGATGGCAACAAGCGTTACTCGGCTATTTTGCTGCAATAAATAGTGGTTCACACCCTCAATATATGCCTCGAGTGCTTCTGGATCTCCTGAGTAATTCAACATAGGATCGGCTAATGGTAGCTTGTGCCTATCTAGCGAAACTCTCAGTTTAATCTCTTGCAGGTCATGATATACAACATCATCAATTGTATATTTGGACATTGTAATAAAAACAAATAGAAAGAATATTAGATATACAGAGAACACTAACGCTTTTTTCAATTCCTTCATTCGCGTTCTCCTAAAAACTCATAAGGAAACGTATTACACTGCCAATACTCATTAACACTATCAAAGTAGCTTGAGCCAGTCTCCTGGGCTACATGATGCAATAGACTTTGCAATGAACAAGCAAGCTCAGTGTTGTCACTAACCATTTTTAAATACCATTTACTACCGCTGATATTACTCCCTGTTGGAGTTATATAATTTTTTGAGAAATGGACTTCGTCGTCTTCATTCCAATATGTCGCTATAATATCTAACTCTCCCGATGAAAGCTTATCGCGCAAAATTTTATGAGAAGTCACATACTGTATGTTTAGCGCGTCAATATCTATGTCTAGAGCTTTGAAGGTCTGCTTTGGCATAATATGGCCAGAACGACTAGTCGGATAGTCTAATAGCCCAATTTTTTTATCTAAAAAGTACGCTTTCTCCAGCTTAGGCTTTTCTCTATTAGATATAAAAAACGAAGTGTACTCGGGGTAGCCAATAACTGCCTTATAACTGTATGTGGATTCTGCCATTAGAGCCTTCATCACGTTGTCTTTTGATAACGTCAAGTCTGCTAGGCCTTTGGCAATAAAATCTATTTGCTCCGCTAGGTTGCCACTCCAATAAACATTAACCAAACCAAACTGTTTTGCTAGCACAGGATCTGAGCATAGCTTTTGAGCTAGCGCTTCTGCTAACTTTTTTACCGGGACATGCACATTGAATGACTGTGTATTTGATACAGAGCGAGTTTGACATTGAATATGTTTTTCAAGCAAATTGGGAAGCACTACCACAGAAGGGCTATTGAGCGCCTTTGCCAAGTAAAAACATGCCAAAACAGATAGAAACAAAACTGTAACAATGGTTGTATTATTGCTTAATTTAAGATTGTATTTCACATCAATTAGATTCTTTTATTTCCTACAGGCTTATTAGATCAACTTTCTTTACTTATTGCAATAGGTAATTTTACCAATAGACCGTAAACAATTGATTTTAAAGCTTTATTAATAGGAAATTATGAATACTCTTGACTCCTTTTATTTTCGCTAAAAACCCGGACAATTGACCTCATTAGAATACTTGGTAATTATCTGATTTACATTTAGGCGAGTAAGTGATGTTTAGAGGTTCAATTAAAGTTTTTGCACTCTCTCTTGGCTTGGTGAGTAGTTCCACTATTGCGTGGGGTCAAAATGGGCACAGAGTGATCGGTGAGTTAGCTCAGGGTTATTTAACGCCAGCTACTTCATCCCATATTCAATTGATCCTTGGTGACGACACATTGGCTGAAGTATCCACTTGGCCAGATGAAATGCGCTCTGACTCCGCACACTTTTGGAAAAAGCAATCAGGTAAATGGCATTACATCAATATTGATAAACCTGAGCATATGCATCGCCACAGCAACCCAGCTATCTCAAACAAAGAAGAAGTAAAACACATTCTTGATGGTATCAATTTCACCACCAATGTACTTAAAAACTCTTCCTCAGATATAAAAGACAAACAATTTGCTTTAAAGTTCCTTGTACATTTAGTTGGAGACGCACACCAACCTTTTCATGCTGGACGAGCCGAAGATTTAGGCGGAAATAAAATTGATGTAGAATTTTTTGGAAAGTCTACTAATCTTCATAAAGTTTTTGACACGGAGCTAGTGGAATACCAAAAGTTATCTTTCACAGAATTTACTCGCTTCATTACTACCTCAGACAAACAGTTAATCGCTAACTATTTAAACAGCACACCTTCTGATTGGTTATTGGAATCCAATAAAATTGCTGAGGACATATACGAAAGCAATGAAACTGAAATAAGTTGGGGTTATATATATAAACACACACCGACAATTAAAATACGCCTCCAACAAGGTGGATATAGATTGGCTGGTTTGCTAAATCAAATTTTTGACAAAAACTCAAAGCCTTTAGTTAATGCGCTTGCTAATAAATAAAAGCTTTGAAAAATGATATTTAAACTAACTGATAAACCTAATAACACGGGAAACAACATAATGAAAAACGTTCGCTTAACTAAAGTAGCTGGTGCTTTAGTCTTAGCCCTAGGCGTGTCTGCTTCAGCTTTTGCTTCTGAAACATCTTCATCGATGCGAGGTAAAGTAACTACTCCTGAAGGCAATGCCGCCGCAAACGTTAAAGTAACTGTCATTCACGAACCAACTGGTACTGTTAGCCAGTTTGTTACTAACGACTCTGGTGCATTCATTGCTAAAGGTCTTCGTGTAGGCGGTCCATACAAGGTTATCCTTGACTCTGACGCTTACCGCGACTCTGAGCTAAACAACATTTACTTAGACTTAGGCCAAACTCGCCGTGTAACTTCTCAGTTAGAACCAAAAAAAATTGAGACTATCTCAATTTCAGGTTACAAAATTGTTCAGCAAGCCGGTGGTTCTTCAAGCGTATTTGGTGAAGAAACACTAAGAAACATGCCTAGTTTCAACAACGACCTGAAAGACGTAGCTCGTTTAAACCCGCTAGCTTCTGTAAACGGCGCTGGTGAATTGACCATTGCTGGTAACAACCCAAAAACAAATAGCTTCACTGTTGACGGTATTGGTCAAAATGATGACTTCGGCCTAAGCTCTGGTGGCTACCCTACTCAACAGCCACCTGTTGCACTAGACGCAATTGAGCAAGTTTCTGTCGACGCAGCACCGTTTTCTGCTAAAAAAGGTAACTTCGGTGGTGGCCAAATTAACGCGGTTACAAAATCAGGTTCAAACGACTACACATTCACTGGCTTTTACGAGTTCTCTAACCCGAGCTTAGCAGGTGATTTAGATAGCCTTTCATATAGAACGAAAGAGGTCAAACGTGATGACGGTAGCGTTAGAACGGAACGCGACTTTGATAAAGACGGTCACGTGCAAATAGACACTGATACTAACGCTTCAATCTTAAATGAAAAACGTTTTGGCTTCAGCACAGGTGGTGCAATCGTTAAGGACGAGTTGTTCTACTTTGTAAACTATAATGCATGGAGACAAACAGAAGAGCTAAATTATGGTTGGGCTGGTTCTGATGCTACTCACGAACATACTGTGAGTGCTGACGAGTACAATCGTTTTATCAATATCCTTAGCGATACTTACGGTCTTACAGACGATCTTGGTGGCGACCCAGAAAACACCAACGATACACTTCTTGTTAAGTTAAGTTGGAACATCAGCGACGCACATCGTGCTGACTTTACTTACCAGTGGCAAGACGACAACCAAGACCGAGAATATTCAGATGGCGAAGATGAAGTTCGTTTAGCCTCACGTCGCTTTACTGAAGAAAAAACATTCAATAACTTCGCTACAAAAATCTACTCTGATTGGACAGACAGCTTTTCAACTGAGATCGGTCTTGCATATAAAGACGTAAGCAGTGAAAGTGCAAACAATTCTGATTTAGGAACTGTTTCTGTAAATGTTGAAGGTGGACGAGGCCCTGGTTTTGAATTTGGTCGCGATGAATTCCGTCACGCAAATATATCTGAAACAGAGACCACAGCTCTAACGTTTGATGGTACTTATTTTTACGGTGACCACGAAATCAACTTTGGTGCACATTTAGAAAGCTTACGCCTATACAACCTATTTGCGGCAAACACCAAGGGTTCATGGAAATTTAACAGCTTAGAAGATTTCGCCGCTGGTACTATTGACGAGTTTACTTACCGAAATGCATACACAAATAACGCTGACGACTTAGCATATGATGCAACGCGTAAACAGTTCGCTATTTATGTAGAAGACAAGTTCTACCCTACGGACGACTTAGAGTTAAATGTAGGTTTACGTTATGAGCGTTTGTCTTCAAGTGATAAACCAACGCTAAACCAATCATTCGTTAACACTTACAAGTTCTCGAACCAAGAAAACCTAGATGGCCTAGATATTATCCTACCTCGTATCGGCTTCAAGTATTATGCTACTGAAGCATTGACTATCAACGGTGGTATAGGTCGATTCCAAGGTGGTATTCCTAACGTTTGGTATAACAACCCATACCAAAATGACGGTATTACTTACGTATCAGCACCACAAAGTGCACTTGATGCGTATGTTGAAGCTAACAATGCACTAGCAGCAGGCAGCAGCAACAAGATCACAGCAGCAGGTTTTGGTAACGTACCAGCTTCTGTACAAGGTGCTCTATTACAAGGTGCAGGTAGTACAAACTATACAGATCCGAACTTTGAATTACCTTCAAGCGTCCGTGCTCAAATCGGCTTTGACTACGAGTTCGATTCAGAAATGCTAGGTGATGGATTTAAATGGTCTGCTGAACTTTCTTACCACAAGAAAGAAAATGAAGCTGTTTGGTATAACACTGCACTTGTCACACCTCCTGAGGGTCAACTGTCTACATCGAAAGATGGTCGTCAGATCTATACGTCTCGTTATGAGGGTGACGCTGCTGAAAACTTTGACATCATGATGACCAATTCTGACGAAGACGTTCGCTCCATCATCTTCACGACGTCACTAGCGAAAGAGTTTGATAACGGTCTATACGTCTCAGCTAGTTATACGCATCAAGATATTGAAGACGTAGCTCCTGGTTCTTCATCACGTGCGCAAAGTAACTATAAGCATGCGGTAACCCAGAGTAGAAACGTGGACCACGTATCTACTGGTTACTACGAAATAGAGCACAGCTTTAAAGTTAATTTAAGCTATAGTACTCAGTTCTTCGATGGTTATGACTCACAATTCAACGTATTCTTCGAGCGTCGCTCTGGTCGTCCATTCAGCTACGTAATGGGCTTCTTCCGAGATGGAGCCTACGGTGATACACGTGACTTCTATAGTAACAGCGCTTATCTTGCTTACATTCCAAGCGGCGCTGATGATACAGCTGTAAACTGGGATGAATCAAGCATCAGCTGGAGCGAGCTTGAGACGCTACTTAACAGAGCGGGTATTTCAGAGCGAGGTCAAATCCTAGACCGTAATACATATAAGCAGCCTTGGGTTACATCAATGGACGTCAGCTTCAAACAAGAAATCCCTGGCTTCTACGCTGACCATAAAGCGCAGCTTTACGTGATGATCGAAAACTTCGCTAACTTGCTAAACAGCGATTGGGGTCAGGAGCGTCGTCTTCAATTCCCTAACCAATCTGTTTATGACTTTGGCGGCTTGGATGACGAAGGTAGATTGATTCTAGATAACCGCTTTAACGGTGCGGATGTACGTAACTACAACGAAATCGATGAAAACAAGTCAGCTTGGCGCGCTAAAATCGGTGTTCGTTACACATTCTAATATCTAACTTAAACATGTAATTAGATGTCAAGGCCAACTTTATGTTGGCCTTTTTTATTGACTACGTACTGATTAATCATCCTTTTCTACAGACTCTATTTAAGGCCTCACATAGTAAGACGGCAGCATCTTTTAGTGTGACTTCAGTCTAACATCGAGATATTTAAAGTGTTGGCTGATTTAGCTAATCGTCCAGTAAACGAACTTTATAAAAGGCCGTGTAGACACGTTATTCATACACAGCAAATAAATTAGGTTTGTTAAAAAAGCAGTAGAACCTTAACTCTGGTCAATGACTTTACTATCGCTATCAAGAGACAGGTGGCATCAAGGGTAGACAAAGCAGTTTAAACCAACACAGGTTTTGCGGAGGTCGTTTATGAACATGAGTCATAAAAACGCGCTTCATTTTATCTCGAAGCAATTACGATGATTGTAAAAGCAAATACGTTATCTGCCTGTCGCTTTTCTTTCAACGGACAGAGAAAGCTTTTCGATCAAGGTTTTAAAGGTAACCTTTTCACTCTCACTAAAGTTTGACAATAAAGCCTGCTCCCACTCCTTCGCCTTTGGTGTCAACATCTCGTATAAATTGATGCCACTTGGTGTAGCCTGCAAAACGGTTGCGCGTTTGTCATCAGGATGTTTGTTCAACCCGATTAACCCTTTTTCTTCAAGCTGTTTTATCGCGCGCGATACGGTTGATTTGTCCATATTTGCCAGCTCACAAATCTGCCTAGCCGTTGCAAACTCTATATTAAGTACATGAGACAGTACGCGCCATTGGGCTTGTGTGAGTCCCGCTTCCTGATTATAAACTTGAGCAAAGTCTTCGCTCACTTGTGCGGATAAAGATACCAACTGATAAGGTAAAAACTGGCTAATATCTAAAATAGTTGGTTTACTCACGGTGCAAAGTACCTCTCACTTTTGTAATTATTTATTTACAGTACATCTTTATCAGGATGTTTGCAATTACTCTCACATGAGAGTATCTTACAGGAAACATCAATGGAGTCTACGTAAAATGAGTACAGAATTCGACTATTTAACAGGATTTGGTAACGAATTTGAAACCGAAGCCCTGCCCGGCGCATTACCAGTTGGACAATTTTCACCTCAAAAAGTGAAATACGACCTATATGCGGAGCAATACAATACCACTGCATTTACAGCACCGCGTGCTGAAAACCGCAGAAACTGGTTCTACCGTATACGCCCATCTGTATTACAAGGTGAATACCAACCAATGGACAATGGTCTGGTAAGAACAGGTCCTATTACTGAAGTACCAACGCCACCGTCAATGCTGCGTTGGAACCCAGTAGAAATACCCGCAGAAAAAACTGACTTTATTGATGGCCTTGTGACTATGGCTGCCAATGGTAGTGCTAATGGCCAAGTTGGTATCGGCATTCACGTATACGTCGCAAACGCATCGATGGAAGGTAGATATTTCTACAACGCTGACGGCGAGTTATTGTTCGTCCCACAACAAGGCGAACTTGTACTGCACACAGAGTGTGGCAAGCTTGCTATTAAACCAGGCGAAATCGCTGTTATTCCTCGAGGTTTGAAGTTCCGTGTTGAACTAATCAGCGAACAAGTTCGTGGATATATTTGTGAAAACTACGGTCATCCATATATTTTACCTGAGCGCGGCCCTGTCGGCGCCAATGGCTACACCAACGAGCGCGATTTTCAGTATCCAGTAGCTGCTTTTGAAGACCTTGAAGGCGACTTTGAGCTTGTAGCTAAATTTAATGGTAACCTATTCCGCTGCGATATCGGACATTCACCACTAGACGTAGTTGCTTGGACAGGTAACAGCGCACCATATAAATATGACTTGTCTCGTTTTAATGTAATAAATACAGTGAGCTTCGATCACCCTGATCCATCAATCTTCACAGTATTAACGTCTCCATCAGGCCAAGAAGGTGTTGCAAATGTCGACTTTGTGATTTTCCCTCCTCGATGGATGGTTGCTGAAGACACGTTCCGCCCACCATATTACCACCGTAATATTATGAGCGAGTTTATGGGTCTTATTGAGGGTGTATATGACGCAAAAGAACACGGCTTTGTGCCTGGCGGTATGAGCTTGCACAACTGTATGTCTCCGCACGGCCCAGAAGCTGACGTATTTGAAAAAGCCTCAAATGCAGAGCTTGAACCACAGCGCTATGAAAATACATTGGCCTTTATGTTTGAATCACGCTATGTAATTTCACCAACTAAATATGCACTTGAAGGCAAAGAGCGCCAACCTAACTACTCGGATTGCTGGAAAGGCATTAAGAAGTATTTCAAGGGCGCATAATTGCATAACATGCATTAAGCAATCATATTTTATATTGGCCACTTTATTGTGGCCTTTGTCGTGAATAAGGATTTAACATGAAACTTTATACATACTTTCGCTCATCTGCTGCGTACCGCGTGAGAATTGCCCTTAATTTAAAAGGCATTGATCATCAGCTTGAAGCCGTTAACCTATTAAAGTCGGAACAGCAACAGACGCCATATACAGCTAAAAACCCGCAGGGCTTGTTGCCAGCAATGGAGACAGAACAAGGTACTTTGGCACAGTCTTTGGCTATTTTGGAATGGTTGGAAGAAACGCATCCAGAAACACCTCTTCTACCTTCTGATCCATGGCAAAAAGCGCAAGTTCGTAACTTTAGTTATGCCATTGCCTGTGATATTCACCCTATTGATAACTTACGTGTTCTTAAATACTTAAGCAGTGAGCTAAATGTTACTGACGAACAGAAGACAACTTGGTATCAACATTGGATCATTGAAGGGTTCAAAAAATTAGAGCCAACACTCACAGACGGTCCTTTCTGTTTTGGTGACCAACCTACACTGGCAGATTTGTGTTTGGTTCCGCAAGTATTTAACGCGTTGCGCTTCAAAGTGGATATGTCACAATTCCCTAAAATTGCAGCCGTTTATGAGCACTGTAATACTCTAGAGGCCTTTATTAAAGCGGCACCCGAAAATCAACCGGATGCAGCTTAAATACGTATTTATGTATGGGGTATTATTTTAATGCCCCATGAACTTGGTCAATATGAGCCAGTAAATCGTGTCCCAAATCTGTTAAATAACCGCCATCGGGCCTATCTATCACCCCTTTGGCAAACAACCGCTCTGCCGCAGCTAAAATACTTTGATCCGCATTGCTGTGTATTTTAAGGCCTTGGTGCAAACTACTCCTTGGAAATTTTGCCAATAGTTCCAACTCCGCCATCAACTGAGTGTCAAATGCCATACTTCCCCCTAATTACAATCAAGCTACCAATTGGGCATGACTTGTGCTTACATTTAAATATACTGGTCAGACGGTATTGCCGCTGACAATCCTTTAGAACAGCCGTTTAAGCTAGCTAAGGTAAACACTACCTTTAGTGCCGATAAACGTACTTCGACCTAATAAACATTAGCCCAGACTATGAGTAATGCCATGTATAAGATCAATTTTTTATCATTTTTAATAATTTTTTTATGTTGTCTGCCGATTAATGCAAAAGAAAACTCTCCAAGAGTGTTCATTGATTCTCCGCAGCGAGTTTGTTGGTTTAATTCATCTCAGTATAGCGAAGGCGCTTTGATAAAGCAGTTTAATCACATATATGTATGTAGCCATAAATATGGTAACCAGCCACAAAGCCAGCTCGTATGGTTAAAGCTTGATGAGAGTGGAGAACCGAAAAGGCTAGATCTTAGAGGTAAGATACGAGTACACTAGCGCGTCGCGAAAATTAGGTTTTAAATATGAGTACACAACAACCAAATAATCCACTGCACGGTGTTAAATTACAAGACATTGTTGAAAAGCTTGAATCTGAGCTTGGTTGGGAAGAAATGGCGCAAATCGTCAATATTAATTGCTTCAAGAAAGACCCTTCCGTAAAGTCCAGTCTAAAATTTTTGCGAAAAACACCTTGGGCTAGAGAAAAGGTAGAGCAGTTGTACCTAGATACATTTCACGGGTTTGCCTGGCCATCCAACCCTCAATCTAAGAAGTAATAATTAAGGTAAGGGGAAAAGCTCCTCTTGCTGTTTTTTATTTAAACCCCAGTTGCTTATAACTGTTAACTATTTTTTTTGTCACATGAGGTGACAAGTCTTTGTTGCACGCAAAGTATAATTCCATATCCAAGTTACGCAGCGTCAAAACAGGTTCAAGCAATTCACTTACGGGCTCGTGTTTTCTTTTAAACTCAAACTGATCATCGCTTAATATCACAAGGTCAACAAATTTACGTCGTGTTGCTAGTAACTCAAAAACACGCTCAAATGAGTTGATAAGCACGAGATTATATCCCTCGATAAAGCCATTTTTCACTAAAAACTGATGGCTGTAGTTATCTTTGATAACGGCAACTTTGTATTGCTTGGCTTCTTCTATTGAATCAATCGAGATCTGAGACGACTTTAAAGCGTAAAAAGAGGTGATAAACTTACTAATGGGAAACACCCAATTGAACTTTTCGCCTCGTTGCTCATTTTTAGCCATAGAAAAGATACAAGTATTCTCATCTCGAGCAGCTGTATTGTAGGCTGTAGTCCAAGTTTCTACCGAGATCCGATAATTGATCTTTGACTTATCCAACACTGCTTTTACTTTGTCCACGGCAGTACCTACTAGCTCCCCTTCTCCATTAATATACTGAAATTGTGGGAAGTTCTCCGTAACAATATGTAAGGTATAACTTGCATGAGCAAAACTCAATGTTACTAATAAACAGCATCCAAGCATCCATCGATACAATACTTATCTCCTAACATTTCACATTTAGTAATACAAACTATAGGTAACAATTGCAGGTCTGTGAAATTACAACACGAAGAGCTGATCAGCAGCGCCTATAAGGCATTTTGTAAAGTAAGAATGGATTAAAATAAAAAGTGAAAAGGGGCTGATTAGCCCCTCTTAATATCTCAGTTATGCTTTATTCATCGCATCAATTAAGAACGCTGAAATCTTCGCACCTTCTCTCAAGGTGGTTTCTGAGCTTGATTGACCAGCAAGAGAGCTATCGGTAAATGGCGCAATTTCCATCATATCCGCGCCAGTGATCGGGAACTCTTTTGCAAGAGCTTTTAGGATTGTCAAAGCCTCTTCAGGTGTTAATCCACCTGTTTCAGGCGTGCCTGTTGCCGCAGCAAATTCTTCATCCAGCGCATCAATATCAAAGCTTACATATAACTCATCGACATTGTCCGCTTTAAGCTGCTCAATTACGCCAGCAACGATAGCATCAGCACCTTGCTCTCGAATTTCATGGGCCCAGTGTTGTTTAACGCCAAACGTACCTTCCCAATGCTCCTTTGCTTTACCGCTTGAGCGGATCCCAAATTGGATTAAGTGATGAGGAGCTGGTAAAAACTCAAGAATATGTGTGCACCAAGAGCCAAAACATAGGTCAATACCTAGTCTTTCAACCAACAAATCTGTGTGGGCATCAAAGTGAATAATCGCAGTGCGCTTGCCTTGTGCTCTTTTCGCTTTTAAATATGCCTTTGTTAGTGGGTAGCTAATAGAGTGGTCACCACCAATACCAAACACACCTTTATCAGGGTAATGCTTGTAGAAGCCATCACACACATCTTCGGTGATCGACAAAGGCGCTACAAAATATTCGCTATTCTCGTCTTGATAAAGGGCCTTCTGACAATTAGAGATAGTCCCTTCATTTAAATACTTGTCATGTAGTAAATGAGGAATAACACGCACATCTCCTAAATCAAACGCCGCTGTTTGTGGCTGCTGTTCAATTAGTGTGCTACGTAAAAATAGTGGGCCCCAGTTTGCGCCACGTAAAATACCACCGCCACAATCAGAGCTAATACCTAAAATAGCAGCTTTATGTTCGCTGTTTTCAATATTTTGCAATGAATCTTTCCAAAGGACATCGACGCCTTCAGTTTGACCATATAGCTTTTGTCTCAGTGCTTCTTTGCGCTCCTTAGCTGTATTCACAGTGAATACACCATCACCTGGTGGGCACAGACAATTTTCTAGTTTTTCAAGGTATTGTGATTTGCTGTTGCTCATAGCGTGCTCCTCAATAATTTGCATAATCATGCTAAATTAACTCTACTTCAAAAACGTAACCCGCTAATGAAATCAGCTCACTTTTGACCAATTTGAGTTTGATTACAATAAAACCCTTACAAACAAAAATTAGCTTAATCAATAACTTAATTGATTGTAAAAATGACCTACGAGAAAATTACAATTAGAATAACGCTGATATAACATGGTAGGAATATAAGTCAACCGCTGGATGCTAATCACATAAATACACCAGCGGCTGAATATTCACAGAAGATGTCTAGTTATTCGTATCCTCTGGGCTTTTTGGTCTTGATGATCGCGATATATCCATGCCAACTGGCATAAGCAAGTAGCGGCATAATAATGATGAAACCAGCAGCGCCTGTCAAAAACCCTATTATCACCATGGTGACTATGGTCAACCCCCACACGATCATGGCTGGTACATTAGTACCAACCGCGTGAATCGATGACACTACCGCTGTCATAATATCGACTCTTCGTTCCATCATAATTTGAGGCGTAAATGCAGAGATTGCAAAAACAGCCATCATCAATACACCACCAACAATGGAGCCGAGGGTTAGAAATGCTGATAGCTGTTCAAAGTTGGGGTTTGGCACATTCGGATACAATGCATGTATCAATGCCGCTAGTCGCATCCACACTATCATGATAACCATTAGTAGAATGGCAAACCCCCATTCTCCTGCGGGGTTTCTAAACATAGACTTCAAACTGTGCATTAATGTTGGCTTGTGACCTTTTTCTAACTCCCAAGCAACATCATACAAGCCTGCTGCGAACGCGGGACCGATTAAAGCGAATGCTACTGAAGCAGGTAAAATAACGAGGTGTGTGCCAGACTGAAAAACAAGCCACATAATAAAAGCGGGGATAATACTAAATACTAACCCGTATATTAGACTCAGGATTGGTGCCCTTACAATGTCTTTGCAAGCTAATGATAACCAGTGAAAAGGGGCTAGTGCACTAATTTGATTGCTTTCCAAGCACCGTGCGAATTCTGGGGTTTTATCTACCGAGTGAGATGTTGGCATAAAGGTGTCCTCTCTACATTGCTATATTAAGGTTTAGATGAGCTGGGCCTAACATGCAAGCATTGCAATAGTACACTGTTATATTTGTTTTCAAATTCGTTAAAAATTGGTTTTGTGTTACAACTTTACCCGTAATCAAACCATGCTCGTTTTATAAGTAACCAGTCAGTTAGCTTGGTTTAGCTCAGAGGACATGTGTCCTGTACTTAAACCTCTTTAACTTTAACCATTACGTTTTAGAACATAAAAAGGTTTTTTATGGAAAAGGTATTTCACTTGGGATTAACTCAAGCAGATCTTCAAGGTGCTAAGCTAGCGATCGTTCCAGGCGATCCCGAACGCTCCAAACGAATCGCCCAGCAGTTAGACAATGCGATTTGTCTGGCACAAACGAGAGAGTTTCATGTTTACCTAGCCACAATTAAAGAGCAACCAGTGGTTGTATGCTCTACAGGAATTGGTGGCCCGTCTACTTCAATCGCTGTAGAAGAGCTCGCTCAACTCGGGATTAAAACATTTCTAAGAATTGGAACCACAGGGGCTATTCAACCACATATTGATGAAGGTGATATTCTAGTCAGTACAGCATCAGTGAGACTAGATGGCGCAAGCCAGCATTTTGCTCCTTTAGCGTATCCGGCGGTTTCGGACTTTCATAGTACTCAAGCTATGGTGCAAGCTTGTGAATTTGAGAAGGTGCCTTATCACACAGGTATTACAGCTTCGAGTGACACATTCTACCCAGGACAAGAGCGTTACGACACTTTCTCCGGTTATGTATCCAAAGCATTCCAAGGGTCATGCGAAGAATGGCAAAAGCTTAATGTCATGAACTATGAAATGGAGTCAGCGACTCTATTCACTATGTGTGCAGCTCTAGGCCTAAAAGCAGCTTGTGTAGCCGGCGTGTTAGTAAATAGAACAAGGCAAGAAATTCCTGATGTTGACCATCAGCTGGTTGAGAAGCGTGCCGTATCAGTGGTAATTAAAGCCGCCGAAATCCTTATTACTCAATCAAAGTAGGCTTGCGCCTACTTTAGATTAAAATACGTGGTACTCCAAAGGCGCAGCGCCTTGTAAGTTGGTCAATACAGCTTGTGCCACGGATTTTTGATTTTCAAAACCCGCTTTCTCTACCAATGTAATGCGCTCTACGCTGGCATCTTCTAACTCAATACCAGATAGCGCCAATTGACTTAAAACGCTGCTCATGGGTGATAGGCTAGGACTGTAAGCTGCATTTTCTGCGTATCTGCCATAAAAAGCTCGCCCATCTTTCAAAACCAGCTCTGCCGCACTCAAATTGCTTGTATAGGGCACATAAGCATGACGCAGGTGTTGCTTCAGTGCATCGGATATAGGTAAGTTAACATCAACATCGGCCGCTTCATTTGACATCAGTGACGCACCATTACCCAAATCACTTGGACCAAAGTCACAGGGCAACAACTCTGTTAAGGTAAATCTTCCATTTGGTAGTAGTATTGACAAAGTACCAGCCGAGCTCAGCTCATTCATAAACTGACGACAAAATCCACAGGGTGCTGCGTTAATGGCAATCGAAGTGATTTCTTGCGCACCATTTATCCATGCGTTATTAATTGCAGCTTGCTCTGCATGAACTACCAAAGATAGTGCCTGACGTTTAAACTCTAAATTAGCGCCCAAATACATGCAGCCCGTAATTTTATCAAAAACCACAGCACCAACATAAAAGGAAGAGATAGGAGCTTGAGCAAATTTTGCTGCAATTGGTAACAAAGCCTGCTGAAGTTGCTCTTTGTCACAATTGAGTTGACTGATAAGTTCAGATACGACATTCGCCTTAAGTACACCATGTGTTTGCTTAGCGACATCGTAAATATATTCTTCTATTTTGCTGTCTATTATTACCATAATTTAATTATTATAGAATATGGCATGCCAGTTTACGCAGGTTTCACGCGTTACTCAACCATTCCTTTGCAGTTTTAAAACATTCAAAGTTTTCCGCATGAATACCAAATCTTTTTACTTTTTGTAAAAATAAGTCGTGCATATAACCTTCAAAACCAACGACACGAGCGATTTGCATATTAGTCAGGTAATGAGCAACCTTAGGCATTACATTGACAATATCAATGGCAGCAAATTTATGCTCTAACTCCGATACGTCAATGAGCACTTTTTTACTACCGTGTTGCTCTGAATACGCCTTGGCTGCTTTATACGCATTGACCACATCTTCTGCTCCGGCTTTACCACGCACTGTCATTAAAATTAAAGACGTTGTTTGGTCATAAGTAATACTGGTTGATAGTACTGACATATAGAACTCTAAAAAGATACCGACATAGAAATTAATAAAGAGGGCAAGGATTTTAGTTTAAAGCGTGGCGCTGTCAACAAAATAGGATTTAAAAATGAGTAAAAAATAAAAAACCAACCCTTTATGGTTGGTTTTTTATTTCATCGCGTTATAAAAATGTATTTTCAAATTACATTTTAGCACATAAGTATTAGCCAGTATTACGTAAACCTGCGGCGATCCCCATCATAGTGATCATCAGTGCACTATCTAGATTTTGATCATCTGAAGCACGGGTACGTTTTAATAGCTCTACTTGCAATAGGTTCAGAGGATCAGTATAGGGGTTACGTAACGCAATTGACTCTTTTATCCAGGGCTGTGCAGACAATAAACTCCCCTTGGGTGCAAGTCGCAATACTTCATCCATAGTCTCTTTCAGCTCAGATCTGAGTTTTTCCCCAATAATCTGAAGCTCTTTAGGCACTAGGCGTTCGTCATAATACTCCGTTAGCCATAAATCAGCTTTGCAAAACACCATTTCTAGCATTTCAATTCTAGTTCTAAAAAAAGGCCACAGCTCGCTCATTTCTTCAATTAGTGATTCGCCACCTAAGTTGAGTACGGCTTTAATCCCCTCATTGGCTCCAAGCCAAGCAGGCAGCATCAAGCGATTTTGACTCCACGCAAATATCCATGGTATTGCGCGTAAGCTTTCAATACCCCCTTTTGGATTACGCTTAGCTGGACGAGATCCGAGTGGCAACTTAGCTAACTCTATTTCTGGTGTTGCACTTCTAAAGTATGAAACAAAATCTGGCGTATTGCGGACGTATTGGCGATATCGTTCACATGATGCTTCACTGAGCATATCCATAGCCTCACGCCATTGTGACTTTGGTTTAGGGGGTGGGAACAA
The DNA here is from genome assembly GCF_030135505.1 of Pseudoalteromonas obscura. Taxonomy (NCBI): domain Bacteria; kingdom Pseudomonadati; phylum Pseudomonadota; class Gammaproteobacteria; order Alteromonadales; family Pseudoalteromonadaceae; genus Pseudoalteromonas; species Pseudoalteromonas obscura. Next base: position 123,263 of record NZ_JASJUT010000010.1, on the reverse strand, counting down.
ATTATTCTCGATGATCGCACTGGCGTATAACGAAAGGCTTTGAATTGCGACCGGAGAAAGTCCAAATTTAAATCGGATCATCTCCCCTTGCTCCGTCACACGTAAACCGTGTTTAAGCGAACCTGGTGGTTGCGAACGTAATGCTTGACGCGCTGGAGCGCCACCGCGACCAATGGTCCCACCTCGACCATGAAATAGCTTCATTTTAATTCCGTGTTTATCTCCTAATTCAATCAGAGACTCCATGGCTCGGTATTGCGCCCAACCAGCCGCCATCATTCCCGCATCTTTTGCCGAGTCTGAATAGCCAATCATGACATACTGTTGATGTGACAAGTGGCCTTTGTACCAACTTGAGCTGAAAAGTTCAGTCATCACTTTATCTGCTCGATTTAAATCGTCGAGCGTTTCGAATAATGGTGCGACAGGGAAATTAAAACCAACGCCACTTTCTTTGAGCAACAGTTGAACAGCCAATACATCAGATGCATACTGCGCCATAGATATAATATAAATCCCCAAAGCCGCGCTATCCTGTTGTGCAATCACATCAAATGTATCAATCACCTCTTTTACTGATTCGTTTGGACGCCAGTGCTTTGGTATAATCGGCCTCCTTGAGCTTAGCTCAGACAATAAAAATGCCTGTTTGTCTTGCTCAGACCACTGAGCGTAGTCGCCGACGCCCAGATATCGAGTAAGCTCAGATAGCACCTCTGTATGGCGGGCAGAATCTTGACGAATATCTAATTGGCATAAATTCACGCCAAAACAATTCAAGCGGCGAAGCACATCTAGCAGCAAACCATTGGCAACAACTTCCATCCCCAGCTCATTGAGAGAATTGAAGCAAACTAACAGAGGCTCTCGTAGCTGTGCTGTGAATTTAATTTTATCGCGGCAAGACGTTGGTGTCCCTTTGATTTTACTCTCCAAAAAGTCAATGGTTTCACGCACTTCTAGTTTGAGGTTTTTCAATAAAGCACGATATGGCTCACTCGTTTCACCTGTTTGCGCTAATAACACCTTATTTGCACCACTCATAGATAACTCTGCACTTAACTTATCCAGGTCTCGGTAATACAAGTCAAGCGCCATCCAACGACCGTGATCGAGCACGCTTTGTGTTACCGTTGCGGTTACATTGGGATTACCATCTCTATCTCCGCCCATCCATGAGGCAAGCTTCACTGGTGAAAAGCTCTGAGGTAGCTGAATACCCAGATACTGCTGTGCCATCTTGCCTAGTTCACCAACAAATTGTGGAATTGCGTGCCACAAGCTGTTTTCCACCACGGCAAATCCCCATTTTGCTTCTTCTAAAGGTGTCGGTCGCTTATCTCTAATTTCATTGGTATGCCAAGCCTGACAAATCAGCTGTGCTATCCGGGCTAAAATGGTATCTCTTTCTACGCCTGTGCACTCAAGGCTCTCTAGTTCTTTAAGGCAATCACTTAATTCAACGTGTTTGCTGATTATTGTGCGGCGAGTTACTTCCGTTGGGTGTGCCGTGAGCACTAATTCTATTTGCAAAGTGGACAGCGCCTGTATTGCATCCTCTTGAGAGCACTCTTCTTTTGCAACGCGATCGGCGAGATCTTTGATGGTGTTTTCAATCGTTTCGAAGGCTCCCTCTGGTGAGCCTGCTTTGGAAGTCGTATGATACTGCTCTGCAACGTTTGCCAAATTCAGAAAGTGGTTAAACGCTCTACAGACAGGCAAAAGTTCTTCGTTGCTAAGTGCCTTTAGCGTATTAATTAGGGCCTCTCTCGCTTGATGATCTCCGCTTCTAGAGGCTTTGGCAAGATGTCTGATCTGCTCTACTTTTTCAAGTAGGTCTGAACCCAGTGCATGCTCGATGGTTGCCCCCAAACACTCACCTAAAAGACTTACGTTGCGACGTAGATTTGTATATTGCTGGTCCATACACTTTCCTTTGAATACAATTTATCCAAACCAATATACTGTTAAACATACATAAATGAAAAGACCATTTCGTTACACTTTTTTAATCTTAGCCTCGTCCATTTTTGTCATTTTAAAGCAAAATGTCCTTAAATTGAGGTGATCCAAACTCCGCTCAGTGTCGTATATATCTAAATTATTTTCACAGCAAAAAGTCTTTATGGTGCAAAAAACAGCCGTGGTGATCGGTGCCAATGGCGCGATCGGTAAAGCACTTGTCAATCAGTACTTGCGCCTAAACTATCAGGTCGTTGCAATAAGCTCAGTTAAGTTAAACGTGGCGCATCCCATGTTGAACAAATTTATAACTGATTACTCAAGAGACAACATACAGGACCTGTCTAATCGTATAGCGCGAATATATCCTGGTACCGCATATATTACGGTGTGTAATGGTCTTTTACACACCAAAAACAATATGCCCGAAAAGAAAATCGAAACATTTGACGAGGCTTATTTCAGTGCGCTTTTGCAAGCCAATGCAATGACGCCTTTTTTATGGCTGCAAGCATTTATGCCTCACCTGCTCTCAACCAAGACACCGTGTGTGTTCACCGCATTGAGTGCCCGCGTTGGCAGTATTTCTGATAATCAGCTCGGTGGCTGGTATAGCTACAGGGCATCCAAAGCAGCGCTCAACATGCTATTTAAAACAGCCAGTATTGAACTGCAAAGGCGTCGATGCAATGTTAAGTTAATGCTTTTCCACCCAGGTACTACCGACTCCGCACTGTCAAAACCTTTTCAAAATAATGTTCCAATAGACAAGTTATTCAAACCAGAATTTGTCGCACAGCAACTACACGAGCTTCAAACTAATCGGGTGTTTGATGGTGATGTTGACTATATCGATTGGCAAGGCGAAAGCATAGAATGGTGATCTCATGATATTTAATACTCAAGATTTACTTAACTTTCCAGATAGGTATCGCGCACATTTTATTAATAGCCTGTCTGGCTATAAGAGCGCAAACCTTGTTGGCACACGAAGTCCAAATGGCGAAGAGAACTTATCAATTGTGAGTTCGGTATTCCATTTAGGCGCACATCCGCCGTTAATGGGTGTCATTTTTAGACCGCATAGTGTCAGGCGAGATACATTAGAAAATATACTGCAAACAAAAACATACACAATCAATCACGTTAACTCTTTAATTTGGAAAGAAGCCCACCAGACTTCTGCGCGATACGATGAACATCAATCAGAGTTTGACGCAACGGGCCTAACGCCCTATTACCATGATAATTTTGGTGCCCCATTTGTTGCACAAAGCCAACTAAAAATAGGCCTGGAATTATGCCAGCATCAAACCATTGAGTTGAATAAAACCGTACTTGTCATTGGCAAAATTGTGCATGTAGAGGTTGACGACAATGCTGTTGCAGAAGATGGGTTTATCAACTTGGAACAACTTGATACCATTGCCGTCTCCGGTTTAGATTGCTATCACACGACAAGCAAGATAGCGAGGCTTGAATACGCTAAACCAAACAAGCCCGCAACAACAAAAGCGTGATGGTCAAATATACTGCAAGGTGAAAGTATAACTTCAATGTTCATAAAAACGGTGCTGAGGTGTTTTACAGTTTGGCGCCGTTAAACTCTGCCAGTATATATTCCAAGTCTTTTAGATAATCGACAAACGCGGCTTGTTGATCGGTAGAGAGTGTACTTCTCAGACTTATCAACAAATCAATTTGATTCACAATGCGTTGAACTCTTTGCTGTTCAATGTGCGCTGGTAAATCATTTGGAGAGTTAACAATATACCTTGTCAGTTCTTCCATTTCTGCCTCAGTGAGCAGTCTTCTTTGGAGCAGTGCTTCTATTTTCGAAAGCCGTTTTTGATTGTGTAGTACCTGCACTTCTCTGTAAAACGCAACGTTATCGTAATGGCGACTGATCATTGCTTTCTGCTGGATATTTAGTTTCCCTAAAGCGTCTTCAAATCGCTCAAGCGAATTCTCGATTCGCTCATTTCGACTTTTGTACTTTCCCATTTCACCTTTGATATTTGATATAAGCTGTTTTCTTTGTTTTTGGTCAAGTGAAACCAATAAAGGAACAAGTACGGGCCCAGCGTCTTGTATCAAGTCATACCAATGCCCCCTCACTTGCTGACTGAGCTTGAAAATCTGCTTTTTATCCATCGTTAACCAGTCAGCTTCAATGGTTTTAAGCCAGCTAGAGTACATTGGTAAATAGTGAGCTTGATGCCGCAACTGCAGCTGATGAAAGCCTTTTAAAAACACTTCTTCTTGAGAACGAGTTAATGTAACAAAATCTTCAAGTTTATTGAGTACAAGCCTGTCTGCATTTTTATAAATTGTCTCATACATACAAGCAGTTAAGGATAATATTAACAACAAGACAGTAACTATTTTTGACATAAAGCCACCACAAACGCAATTAATTATCATTTGCAGTTGACAATCACACCACAGTAATTGATAATTATTCTCAATGAAGCGAACTAGTTGATTATACGCACAATGAATGCTCGCTTCATATAGTGAATTACTACTCGACCCAGTAATTTCACACACTCATTTACTTGCTACATTGCTCATATCGGTGACGGTAGATATGAAAATTAAAAAGCCCGAAAGGGCTTTTTTTATTTCCCTTCATAAACTTATAGTCTAAACTGCGTTATTAAACTAGGTGCATTAAGCTAAACACACTCCCCTGTAACATAAGGAGAAATAATAATGCGGAAAATAACTCAAATACTTCTATTATCGGGCCTCATAGCATACTCAACTCCCTCTATCGCAGGATTGGAAGAAGGCATCGCGGCTGCGAATGCTGGCCAGTTTGATGTTGCTCTAAAGGAGTTTCAATACTTAGTCGATATGGGTTTCGCCCCAGGTATGTACGAGCTTGCAAAAATGCATGAAGGTGGATACGGCGTCCCGAAAAACCCTAGAAAAGCAGCTGAATTATTGCAACGCGCAGTAAAATTAGGTAGTGCTGATGCTATGTTCGCACTTGCCGTTTTGTACCAAGATGGCAGAGGTGTGAAACTAGATAAACAAAAAGCTGTGGATCTTTTCACTCAAGCGGCAAAAAAGAGTCTTCCAGCAGCCCAATTTAATCTAGGTGTTATGCATGCAAATGGAGATGGTGTTGTACAAGACTACTCCCAAGCACGCTTTTGGTATGAGCGCGCCGCTGCCAATAATTACACACTTGCGATGTACAACTTGGCGTTATTGTACTACCAAGGTTTAGGTGTACAAAAGAATGTTGAACGCTCATATATTTGGAACTTACTCGCTGAATTTAACGGTTACGCACAAGCCGCAGAAAGCAGACAACTTGATGAGCAAAGCCTGTCTCGCTCGCAATTAGAGCGTGGACAACGCATAGCAAATGAGATCTATCATAAAATTCAAGCCAAAACCTATATCGCAGGTAGTGGATTTGCCGAATAGCTGAGCAAATCTAACGTAAATATAGCCATGTCAAAACATGTTTTATGATATGGCTATAACGGTCAAACAGCTGACTACGCCATATTTTATCGCTAGATTTGAAAATAGACTTGCCGTGGCTCAATGCAATAAAGCCTTCTTTTGCATGATACTGCCCCATCCCCGAACTACCCAAACCACCAAAGGGTAAATCAACTACGGCAACGTGTAACAACATATCGTTGATACACAATGATCCTGCTTGCAAACTACGACGAAGCACGGCCTCAGACTTTTCACTGTTTGTATATAAATAACACGCTAAAGGTGTACCAAGAGATTGCACTACACGCTTGGCATGTTCAAGGTCTTGGACCTTTAATACAGTAACAATAGGTCCAAATACTTCTTCTTGCATTACGCGAGCTTTCAGTGAGGGCTCGATGATTATGTGAATCCCAAACTCTTTGGCCGTCGAACTTTCTAGAGGCTTAGAGGAATACACTTCAGTCCCCTGACCTTGTGCATCACTTATCAGCGACATTAATCTGTGAGCATGATGCTGGTTCACAATACCCGTGTGACCTTTTGAATGGCTACTTTCTCGTACCTTATTTTTAAGCTTTTCAATAAACTCATCAAATATAGACTCAGTAACAAGCACATAATCTGGTGCCACACAGATCTGCCCCGCATTCATTGTTTTCGCATGTATAATATCTAATATCGCTTTGTCTTGATTAGCATCATCTAACACCACCATGGGTGATTTGCCACCTAGCTCTAACGTTACAGGGACCAAATTTTTTGCAGCCGCTGCGTAAACCTGTTTGCCAATATGAGTTGAGCCGGTGAAAAATAAGTGATCAAAAGCTTGTTGGCTGAATTCAGACGCGACATACGCGTCTCCTTCTATAACCACACAGTTTCCTTCCAGCGGTTCCAACACTTCTTTAATTACTTGATTGATAGTCGGCGTAAGTTCACTGAGTTTAAGCATTACTTTATTACCAGCTGCAATTGCCGTGGCGAGCGGAACAAGCGCTAGCTGTATAGGATAATTCCAAGGAGCGATAACACCAATAACGCCTTTTGGCACGTACTCTATCCACACTTTAGAAGGTAAGAATTGCCAGCCCGCTGATCTGCTGTGAGGTTTCATCCATGAGTCAAGGTGCTTAGATAAATACTTGATATGACTAATAGTTGGTATGATATCAGCCACTAGGGAATCATAATCAGAACGCATACTGAAGTCAGCCTTAGCCGCGTCTACAAGGCGTGATTTATTTTCAATAATTGCTGAACTCAATTTTTTAAGTTGCTGTTTTCGTAACTCGTTAGACGGATATGGCGTCGCCAAATATGCAGCCTTGAGTGTAGCAAGTTTATCTCTAATGGAGCTATTGAGCGCTTCTGTCACATTTGCTTCCTTAACTATTCGCAATGACCATTACCACATTATACGTATTTTTAACCACTAGTTAAAAATAAATTAAAAAAACAACACCAAGCCGAAACCCCAACCACGACTTTTGAATATAATTAATATCAAACTTCGATTAACTATAACACATCATTTACATTAAATAGCCAACAGTATCAATTTTCAGATCGCCATTATAAAATAAATTAATCATACAGCACTCATTGACAGAAACAATTTAAAACCCACCACCTTAGTTTTAAAAAACAAATAAATCATGTTTCAAAAAAACAGTAAAAACCATAACACACTGATATAAATGCCTATATTTCACTCAAAATTAGAGCGGACGCACTCACCTGTTTACTATCATTTACAAAAAAAACACTTAACTTAATCATTGTTATATTAGGAAAAAATAACAATTTGGATATTAAACAAACAAAATCCAAGCAGTTATTTTACCCGATATGAATATTTTCCTATTCTTTTATGTTTTAATTTCGCCCGATAACAAAGTGATAAAATTAATACAGGAAGATATTAATGTTTAAATATTCAAAAGTCGCACTTGGCTTAGCTACTTGTTTCGCTCTAACAGGCTGTTTAAAAGTTGAAGATGATGGTAACAAAGAAATTTCAGACCAGCTGAATAGTCAAAATGAGCTATTACAAACACAAGTTAACTTGTTAACAGAGCAACAAGAAAACGCTAAGGCACCAGCAGCAATTAAAGGTACAGTGGTATCTGTATCTGAAGGCGTTTCTGCTGCTGACGCACAAGTAAGCGTTTTTGTTGATAATGCATGGACGGAAGCTGTCGCAGTTGCTGAAGATGGCTCATTCAATATTGGAAACCTACCCAGTAGACGCGATATTGTTGTAAAAGTTGCAAGTGAAAGTGACGCATTTATGACTCGTTACTTTACTCACAGAACGTCTGGCTACGTAGCCAATGGTGTTCAAACTGACGATCTGTTTAGACTTGAAGTATCTCAAGGTTATACGAAAGAACTTAACATCCTTGACGCTGAAACAAATGAAACAGTTAAGAACTTAACCATTTGGAATAGAGATGGGAAAATGGGCTCTGGTTTCTGGGGTGCTGACAACTTTGATCAATTCGTGAGCGATGAGTTTACTTCAAAAGCAGTCTTTAACGAAGAAAAAAGCGTTTACGAGATTCAGTTACCTAAAGATTTATCGTATGACGTAGTCTTTAAGCTGGATGTAAACGGTGACGGCTCTAACGATTATGAGATGACGGAAATTAATCATGGTATTTCTCATAATGACGTAATAACAGTAGCGCCTCAAGATTTAGATTCTGTGGATGTAATCTATGTAAAACCAATGACCACACATGAATTCACTGTTGCACTTACCATACTTGATGAAGAAGGTAATGCTGTAGAAGTGAATCGCGTTTATGCAAATAACAATGAACGTGGTGAGAAGTACGCGACTTACAACGAAGAAACAAAACAGTATGAGCTCAATGCTAACTTTTTCAATAACTTTAATCTCATGATCCCTGGCTTTGAAAGAGATAACTTAGTTTATGACAGTGCTAACTTACAGATCAGCTACAATAAGGCGCTATCTTCGTATTGGGTATATAATGGCAATGTTAACGCGTCAGTTGAACTATCAAATAACACTTTAAACCTAGTTGTTCATCTACATAGTAATGAAATAGATGAATCAACAGTAACAACCATTGCGACTGTTGATGCAAAAGACACTGTTGACAATGACGTACAGTTATACTTAAACGTACCAGTTGAAGTGGCAGCAGCCAACGTTCAAGCAGTAGCTGTAAATCACGTTTTAGAGTCAAAAGATGGCTTTACAACATTGAACACTGTTGAGACTAATGTTGAACATGACATTACGCTAGATTTGGACAACACTCGTATCACCGTCGCACCAAAAGCAGAAGTGACAACAAACTATAGATACCGAGTTTCTATCGATGAGGTTGTCAATACTATCTCAGGTGAAACTGAGCAGCTAAGCTTCAACAAAGAGTATAACTTACCAGTTAGCAACGCTGTTTTTGATATCAATGAAATTACAGCTGATAACCTTAACCATACTACAAATGGTCAGCCAATTGTCGCTAAAAACTCAGCTGGCGTCGACGATACTTGGGCATGGGATCATGATGGTTACATTAGTTTCATTTTACCAAAACACATGCACTTGGTTGAAAAGTTCAGCTTCGAAATTGTTAAATATACGCGTAACAATGAAGAAACTGTGATCAACGATCCTAATACGAGAATAGTTATTGGCGATACTTGGAATAACTATTCTACAGATTTCTTTGCAAAAATAGCACGTAATGAAAACTGGAGTGGTAATTTCGTTACGGGTAGTGCTGTAGACAGTGGTTATCACTCAATAACCACTAACAACGCAGCTCTATATTTAAACGACGACAAAGAAGGCTTTAAGAACACAGTTACTATTAACTACAGCTACCAGCTGAAAGACAGTAAAGATGTGGTCACAGGCACTCTAGAGTTACCAATTCAATAAATTTGAAGTATTTAAAAAGGGCTTGGTGTTAACCAAGCCCTTTTTTTGAGAATAATTTCAGTGCTGATGTCTAACGACGATACATACGATGTGCTGGTATTGAGAATAAGCCGATAACCAAAATACACTCCTTCTAATAAAGCTTCTTGAACCCGCTCACATTACTAACAATTCGCGTGACAGATGTAACTCGTTTTCATCTTTTATAGCGCATTCAATCCCACTCGCGCTGCCTAGTGATTAGGCAACTCTCTTACAAGTGACTGGCACCTCCTTGTGCGTAGCATTATGTGACCAAAGAATTATATCAGCAGGCCTCATTAACCCCATATTCACGAGATATTTATCAAAGCTTTATTACCGAAGCCCCATTTTTAAACACCACTATGGTTTGCAGATCGAGCACATCACGTCCATCTATATCAACTGTTGTTATCGCAATTAAATAGCTCGACTAATAATTAACGACTTTGCCTGTATCAACAGCGCCCAAAAATGTTGTCGTACAAACCAAGATACATTAAGCAATTTGGTATTTATTATGGCAGGTAACAGGTAATCTTCGCTGATGCATTTCGCAATGGGAAAAGGACATGGAGGGTTTTATGATTTAAATAGAAACGCCAAGCTCCCCAAAACTGAACAGCTTGGCACATGATTTAGTTAACTAGAATACAAACACCCAACGAGCAACGGTTAATGTCAGAATGCTCAGTATTGCTATTGCTATAAGGTTCATTACAAATCCAGCTTTGATCATATCTTTAATTTTGATCTCTCCAGAACCAAAAACAATCGCATTAGGCGGTGTAGCAACTGGCATCATAAAGGCACAACTGGCCGCCATAGCAGCAGGGATTATCCATATTAAAGGCGTACCGGTAACCTGCTCTGCAACAGGACCAAGCAATGGTAAAAAGCCTGCCGCGGTTGCTGTATTACTGGTTAATTCAGTTAAAAAAGTGATTAGAGCAGCGACCGCAATAACACTTAATACCAGTGGAATTGCGCTGGCACCCGCAAGCAAATTGGCAATATACTCAGCCAGCCCTGAGCCCTTAATTTGACTGGCTAAGGTTAGACCGCCACCAAAGAGTAATAAGATCCCCCAAGGTACTTCTTTTGCGGCTGGCCAATCCATTACCTTTTGCTCACCTTGTTTGTCAGCTGGCAACACAAACAACAGGATTGAGGCAGCAACCGCAATCCCGGTATCTGTGATATTTAAACCAGTCCAAGTTTGCAAGTAGGGTCTTAACAACCAACCAAATACTGCAAACAAAAATACATACATGACATTCTTTTCAGCGATTGACATCGACCCTTGATCGCTCAACTGAGCAGAGAATATCTCAGTCATTTCAGTATTGTTTTGCTGTGGTGCAAGTTTAAATGCAAACTTTGTAAGCCATAACCAACATAAGATAATCATCCCAAATGTAAATGGCACAGCCACAATCATCCATTGACCAAAGCCAATTTGTATTTGATGGTTGTCCCATAAATACGCAACCATTAACGCATTGGGCGCAGTGCCTATAATAGTTCCAACCCCACCTAGGCTGGCACTATAAGCAATAGCCAATAGCAAAGCTTTTGCGTAGTTATCACAGTGCGCACCATTTTTTTGTAAAACGTGAATAACAGATAATGCAATGGGTAACAACATCAAAGTTGTGGCAGTGTTATTGATCCACATAGACAAAAAACCACTGACTAACATCATTGCGAGCACTTGATACTTGGGATTTGTACCACTTTTCAACATGGTTTGCAGTGCAATTCGTTTATGTAACTGAGACTTTTCCATCGCAATGGAAATTAGAAAGCCACCTAAGAACAGAAATATAAGCGGGTGAGCATACGCTGATGAGGTACTTTTTATATCGTTGATACCCGCCAAAGGCACTGCTAGTAGAGGCACTAGTGAAGTTACTGGAATTGGCACCGTTTCGCTCACCCACCAAACCGCCAGCCACATGGCAAGACCAGCAGTACGCCAACCTTGTTCTGACAAACCTTCAGGGCTTTGAGTAAAGCATGTTAGTAGAAAAAGAAAAGGGCCTAAAAATAGCCACAACTTATTGTATAGGGAACTGCCTTTAACCATTGTATCCGTCATTTATCAATTTTTTGTAATTATGAATGCTAATTAAGGAGGCAGTATGAATGAGCAAGCTGTAATCTACAAGACACCAAAAGCCTTAGGCAACATAAAAGCAAGCTTTTGCTCACTATATAGTTATACCAGTAATCAAAAATAGACCGCTGTACTCTATGAATACAGCGGCCTAGGCTTACATTTTTAGTTGGCAGTAATATTAAGCGTTACGCCAGATGCCTGCGTATAACCACGCAAGTCAAAGTACCAGGTCCCCGCTTCAGGCAATGACAATGTGCAAACTTCATTGTTTCCATAACGATATGGACGACAGCGATATTGGGATGTCGTTGATTGACTACCAAAGTTCACATACAGATCGGCATCGCCGGAACCGCCTGAAATGGTCACTTTGAGCTCTTTGTAGCCACTACCGATTGGTAAATTAGTACGCCACCATTGCCCAGACTCAACACTCACATCGGTAAATGTTTTTTGTATTGGTGTTGGATCTGTAGGTGGAGGAGGTGTACTACCTGCCGTTTTTGCCAGCTCAGCAACATAGGCACTGGCCAACTTGGCAAAATTTAAAGAGTGCTCCGCATTGTATTCCGTATCATTTGAAGAGTGGATCAAACGATTTGACTCTCTCATTCGAGACTCAAAAGGAAATGACGCAGGAAACCCTTGTTGATACCAAGATGCATGATCTGAGCAACCATAGCCACACCTATCATAGCCATAGCTAATGGTGCTCAAGTATGTATCTATTAGCTGGCTCATAAATGTATTTTGGGCACTGTTGGTATAGTCAGTGATGAGTACAATGTCATATTGGCCACCTTTGTGGCCAGACATATCAAATTGTGCCATGCCAACGACATTTTTCCCTGATGACTTGTAATCCTGTGCAATTGCTTTTGACCCCCTCAATCCCACTTCTTCCGCAGCGTACCCCATAATTTGCACGGTTCGCTTGGGTTTATAGTTGGTCTCTACTATTGCTTTGAGCACCTCACTTAGTACAGCTATACCAGACGCATTATCATCTGCACCAGGCGCGCGCCCCCCACTCGGATTAGATCCATTGATAGAATCTAAATGCCCGCCAATAACCACGATTTCATCAATTAACTCACTCCCAGGGATAGTGACAATAACAGATGGCTGAGCCCACGAATGCCCGTAGGATTCTACGGTGATATCAGCCCTTGAACGAGCCAAATCAGTCCAATGCTGTTTGACCCAGTTGGAGGCATCGACACCTGACTGCTGAGTGTAATATCGGTTATAAAAGGCCGTCATTGCACTTACAGTGCTATCCAGCCCAGTTGATGAAACCTTACTCATCAGGGCTTGCACGGTTTGTGGGTTGTCTATGGTATAAGCTAGCTCAGGCTGATTTGCGTGAGCATGTGCCAAAGCGCTCAAGTATGATTTGGCTTCTTGCTCACTTTCATGAGCGACAAAACCACCACATCGATGATAGTTTTCGTGCATAAAATGACTGACATTAACATGCTCTGCTTCATCAAGTAGCAATAAGTTCACCTCGGCATTATTCGTGGTGGACTGTGGGTATACTCGCCCTTTAATAGAGTTTTCTAATTGGTAATGCTGACTTGCTGGTGCGCCTAACGTTATCCATTTTTTTTCAGATGGTTCGCTTGAGAAACTAGGCTGTGAGAGGCACGCCAACAAACACATAAATGCTTTTGTACGCATAATGTCTCCTTTACATGACTTCGAGAAAAGGCGACACGAGGTCGCCTATCATTAAGAACTAACTAGTTGGCTTTGATATTTAGAGTTACACCGCTTGCGCTTGTATAACCACGTAAATCTATGTGCCAAGTCCCTGCCTGGGGGTTAGTAAATGAACATGACTCACTGTTGCCATTTTTGTATGGGCGACATTGATATGTTGAAGTGGAAGAGGCTGAGCCAAAGTTAACATACAAATCTGCATCTCCGCTGCCACCAGAAATTGTAACGGTAAGATTTGAATAACCCGCATTCAAAGATTGGGTATACCTTGCCCACTGACCACTAGAAACTGATATATTACTTTCAGTTCTATCAATTGGAGGCGTTGACCCGCCGCCTGTTGAATAACTACCTGTCAGCGTCACACCAGAGATTTGGTTCCACGCTTCCACCATCACATAGTAAGTACCAGCTTGAATTGTATTAATGGCACAAGTCTCGTTACTCGTTGACGAAGTACTCTTACAGTCGAAGCTTTGTAATGTAGGTCTGCTACCAAACTTGACGTATAAGTCAGCATCACCGGTGCCACCAGCAGTTTCGAATTTTAAGTTGGTCGCATCAGCTGGTACATTCAGCACAAAAAATTGCTGTGCCTTCGCAGCCCCACTGATGCCGGTGCGAGGTACGCCATTGCTTATTTCCTCGTCCGTTGGGGGAGTGCCACAATTGCTGCCTGAACTCAGTTGAGAATTTACACCGACTTGTGCCAAAGCAGCTTTAACGTCGTCAGGGTTGTAACCTAAATCACATGCAGCATCCATTACCCCATTACCAGCCAGATCCCAGTCGGTGCTCGCCGTCCAATACATCTGATTTGCCTTAGCCATTACAAGAAATGCTTTCTTTGTATCCCAACCCGTTGTGGTAGCTAAGTGATAGAAAGCTTTATTAAAAACACCTGACGAATGGTGTACATCCATACCTGAAGTAAAGTTGTTTTGATGATCAATTGAACGGCCATCTTTCGTCGGGTCGTTCATATACCTAAGCGCACCAGTCGCTTTGAAAATATCTTGCCCAACTAGCCAGTCATTAGTGCCTTTCATGTAAAATTCAGCGGCCTCACCGGCCATATCTGAAAAGGCTTCATTCAGTCCACCAGACTTATTGCGGTATACAAGGCCTGAATTCTGCTCCGTGAACCCGTGACTGACCTCATGCGCCGACACATCAAGGCTGACTAAAGGATAAAATCTATCCTTGCCATCACCAAACGTCATCGAACGCCCATCCCAAAATGCGTTTTCGTAATTATTGCTATAATGCACTCGCATTTGTAGTTGAAATGAGAGTGGCGCAGTGCCTAGCCAATCGTTGTACATATTGAAGACGACGTTACCAAAATAGTGCGCATCATTAAGCGGCGAATATGCACCATTAATTTCTTTCACAGTATTTTCTGGGCAAGTAAAGGAGTGAGCACTAGAACCACTGCTACCATGGTTAAGGTGAATAGTCTTAACGTTGGCATTGTTCATTGTACAGGTATTGCCTGATTGACTGACGTCTAAATGACCGTAGTCTGTGCCATAGTTGTATCGCCCAGTTTTTTGGTTTCCACCAGGGCCTGTTGCATTTGCATGCTGAATATTATCATAGCTAACCAATAACTCCCCCGTATTAGCATCAATGATCTGATACGGTCTAGAAGGCGATTCCCCATAAGTTACATAAGACACCTCATACACTAATCGAGCCTGATTGTTCTTGTCTATCCAAACTCCGAGTTGGTCTGCTTCGTGGAACTTTTGCAGTGCTTCTTGTGTACTTGATTGATTCGCATGTAGCATTGTTTTTGCTTGCGCTAGCTGTAAGCTTGGCTTAACAGAAGACAAATCTCCTTCAATACCATATACCGCTGCACCGTGAGCATGCTTGAACAATCCCTGCTCATCAAACGTCAAGCTCACAGTATCACCAATGACTGGGAGTCCTTGATACATTTGCTGATAACGATGTGTAACAGCCCCATTTTTGTGTTTAAACGTTTTTAGTACTTTTAGAGAGTCAGTTGCCGAGAGCCCTATCAATTGAGCAGCAGGTGTTGACAACACGCTCGGTGAGCCCGATTGCAACATAACATTCAAATTGTTCTGAATATTTAAATACTGCTTTTGCGCAGCGCCTGCTGTACAGCTTAATACAGCCAATGTGGCGAGAGTTAATTTAGTTATTTTAGGTAGTTTCACTTTATGCTCCTTGATTGTGTGTGTTTTGTATTCGGAACTAGTCCGAATGTGCACCATTTCATGAGTGCACAATTGAGCCTAGCCAAATGGAACAAAAAATAAACTATTAATTTACATATATTAAACCTTTGCGCCAACTCAATTTTTAATCAAAAGTTTCAGGTGGTTATAAAAAATCAATTTAGCTACACGGCTTGAATACACCTCAAATGTAAACAAATTACTACAGATAGAGTAAATTATTGTTAACCTTGTGAGTGTTTAGAGTACAAATTGCCTTCGAAAGAAAAAGTAAAACCAACTAAATAAGGGAATAAGTCAGAAATAAACTTAGCGCAATTTCATGCTACGTAATGTTGATGACAATTTTACATGCGCGTTTAAACATAGTGGGGGGCAATATTAACTAGGTAAAATGAGTTTGAAATTCCTAGATTTGCTTGTGGACGAGTTGATTTCTTACCTGAAATATCAGTCAGACTCGCAGCCTTTATTTAGTGAGAGCCGTATATTTCAACTTAATTTGGTGAGATATACTCAACAATCTTCAAAACAAGACTTGTGCATCCGCTTTCGAATAATCGAACATATCTCTAATTGGTATAAGTCCAAGGTCTGGGCGGAAGGTCAATCAAAATATACACCTACTCCGTACTACAACACGAAGGTTATGAAAACATGCACAACGCTAAGTTAGAATTCGTAAGTATATCTCAGTCTTATTTGCCTTCCTCTTTGGGGTACCCTGCCGTCATACCTCCTTGGGTCAAACGCATCAGTAGACTTGTCAAAGATATTTTGTACCTGTAGAGCGACGCCTTGCTCACTATCTACTTTCCAGCTAATAGTCGCACCTAACAACCAATGACTTGGCTGATTGTACGACGAAAACTCGGGATCATCTGGCAGAACTTCCGGTACCACTACAACGCCATCTCTCCATACGCCGTTTAGAGAGTACTGCATGTCACCTCGAGTATAGTTAAACACAACAGAGCCAAACTTTTTGTAACTCGGGTTAAAAGGTAGATCAATATACTGCGTAAATGTAGTCGACAGCCATGCGGTTTCACTGATATGCAAAGTGCCACTGAATTCATAGCCTTGCATACTTGTTTCAAAAACATTATCAAACGTAAAGCGTGATTGCGCCTCATCAACAGGAATAAGGTTGATGAAATCTTCTAATTCATTGTCAAAAATAACTAAGTCAAATTGCCAGTTGTCATCTTTTGCATGCCATACTAATTCAGTTGTTTTTAAGTACTCAGCTTTCAACTCGGGGTTACCCAAGGTCACTTCATCATTAGAGTTGAGCTCATTACTGACCGGTACTCTAAACGCTTCGCCGTACTGTAACTTAAAAGTGTGAACCGGGTTGAATTGATATATAACCGCGAGCCTTGGTGAAAGTTTGCGATCGATGTCAATTACATCATCATACCTCAACCCAGTAAACATAGTGATAGATTCAGATAGAGTATATTTTACTTGGGTGTACACTGCATATGAATCAAAATCAGCCTCAAGTGATTTAAATGGCTGATAATCGTTTATTACTTGGAATCCACCTAGATAATATGGTTCATCTACGAATACCTCTCCGGTTTGAGGATTATAGTAGTTGGTATAGACGTCCGCACGAGATTGCTCTTCCCATGAATACTCTGCGCCAATAATAATGTTTAGCGCTTCGTTGTACTCATAAATTGTTTCACTATTTAGAGTGATATCCCTTGATTGCCATCGCGGACCAACAAAAAAATCATGCGCTAATTGCAACTCTTCTGCACTGGCTATAAGGCCTGCATTTTTAATATCGTGTTTAATAAAATCGAGTCGAGTTGTATTTTTTATCGAGTCTTGCCAGGTTGAGTGAACTTCCAACTGTACACCTAAGTTTCTGCTCGTGTGTTCATTATCGCTAGATTCACCGGATAGGTTAATAAACTCATTCAACCGAGTCTCAGTATTATGCACAGCTAGTCGCCAATTTCGCCAATTGAGCTCTACTTCAACAAACCGGCCATCAATTGGGTCTCGAATTTCACTGTCAAAATACTTTTGTCCGTCATCTCGATACAATGACGTATTTGCCTGCAAAGTTAAACCATTTTCAAAGACATGATGCGCACTTAACGCTGCTTGATACATGCTGTTATTGCCCACAGCCGCCATCAATTGATTGTCATTTTTTTTGGTTACTATGTTCATCACGCCCAAAAATGCATTACTGCCATAAAGCGCAGAACCAGGACCTCGAATAAACTCCACTCTATCTACGACTTCAATTGGAATAAACGGTGCGTAAACAGAAGCCTTACCAAATGATGCGTCATTGAGTCTCTGGCCGTTGAGCATGACCAATACATTACCACTATCTAAATATATGCCTCTCGCATGCTCTTTTGGCACAGCACCAACCCAATCACCACGGGTAGACTGCATTCCAGGTACAAAATTCATTAATTCATACACGTTTGCCACACCGAGCAATTGAATATGTTGGCGATTAAAAACGGTCGTACTAGAGGGAACTGTGTTGGGTGTTTCTACGGTTTTAGTGGCGAGAGTGATATTTACATCCAGTAGCTCTTCAAAGCTCAGTTCAAACAGCTCTTCTTGCGAAGCGATTGCATTTAAACTGTAAAACGAGATAAAAATAAGCGGGACTGTTTTTTTCATATTGAGCCTGACTACTGATACCGCAACAAGCTCAATTTAAGTGAACTAATTCACCAAATATTGCTTACACAGTTACCGTTCATACAACTAAATAATACGCATGAAATGTAACTGTGCAAGTTTTTACTTAAGTTTTATGCCGCCTGTAACTTCTTTGCCTTGAAATACTTATACAATCCAATCATGGAAGCCGCTATCCAGAATAGCTCGATCACAAAGCTCGCCAAGTTAAAGTTGTAGCATAAACTTATAAGTAACAATATTGCACCAGAAAGGTTCATGAGGTTATATTTGAGGCCATCTGGTGTGACTTTTTCTAATTGCAGTAAGAAAAATGCACCAACTACAAGAAAAGTACCTGTCATACCAATTACGTCAAATAAAATATCAATCATGTTTTTGTCCATATATTTTGTGGATACTCACCCAAACACGCTGGCCCTTTTCCATGGGTAGGGTGACTTTCAATCGTTGAAACAGCACAAACCCTGTAATTATCTTAAAAACATGCTTGCGGTTACAGGATAATTGTCCTTAGTTTGGCAGTCGCTATTTAAAGGTTACTTTATTGCCAACAATTTTAAGTGCTGGTGCGCCTCTGATGAGTGTTTTTCTGGAAAATTCTTGCTCACATTGAGGGCAATGGGTTTGATTAGTTGTGTGGTCTACGCTAATTCGCTCTACAAAACACTTTATCAGACTGCCTTTGCCTCCTTTTCTATACTTAAACAATTTCGCTTTACACTTCGCACAGAAAATATCTACGGTTCTGGTAGGCCCTTTCTTATTTGGCTTAGCCACCTAGTTTAAACTCCCAATAACAAACCCAATTAGCGTAAATTGTAACGTGTGATACCCTGCATTCACCATAAATAATTTAAGCGGTCTTTGCTCAAACAAATAGCTAATACCAAAAGAGGTTGCAACAAATATAACCCCTATTGATAATCCAAGCACCATGGTATCCAGCACGGATGGGCCTTTCCCAACCACTACAGCCATCCCTATAGAAGCAACAATACAAAGCAGGAAAGATCCAAAAAAAATGACTTTATGATTCGCACTTTTTAAATCGAGCTCAGTTAGCCCAGCACCTTCTAACCAAGCCTGTTGAAACATCAAAGGCGAGTACCACAACCCTCCTAATAAAAAGGAGCTTAATGCAGCTAACACTACTGCCACTATGTTGACTTCGAATACATACATTAGCTGTTGTCCCATTGTTCCACTAATTTCAATTTAGTTAAAATCTATCAATAGAGCAATGTCTAGCCCCACCCGCTACTTTGAGACAGGTCGTTTTTGCAACTTTCGCTGTAGCGTTCTTCTGTGCATATTGAGCTGACGAGCGGTCTCTGAGACGTTGCCGTCATTAGCTTGAAGCGTTTGTTGAATATGCTCCCACTCCAATCGCTCTGGAGACATTGTCGACTCAAACGCGTTTTCCAGTTCCACATCTTCACCGCGTAGTTTTTTCGCTATCAACTTGGTATCGGCGGGTTTGGTTAAATAGTCATCCGCGCCAAGCTTGATTGCTTCAACGGCTGTCGCGATACTGGCAAAGCCTGTCAATAACACGAGTTTACAATTAGGCAAAGCCGCTCTTATTTGTTTGATGTGCTGCAACCCCGAAGAGTGCTCCAGCTTCATATCTAGCAATACATACTGAGGTGAAAACGCATTGCATGTGTCCAATATAGACTGCTCTTGATTAACACATTGACATTCGAACCCCATTTTAGACATACGGCGAGCGAGCGTATTCGAAAATGCCACATCATCCTCAATGATCAATAATTTCATAGTTCACCTATTATTGGTAATACAACGGTAGACAAAACGCCCCCCTCATCTAAGTTCTCTAATTGCAGCTCTCCATCTACTCTTTCAAGGGTTGCATTTGTCAACAATAATGCCATACCAAATCCGGTATCACTCTCGACCACGAATTTTCCCAAGTTTTCCAATTTTTGCTGAGCTATCCCTTTGCCTTGATCTTTAATCATCAAATGCCAATTTCCTCGCTGGGCATATGCTGTTAGCTCAATTTTGCATTTGCCAGCTCGTTCATTCGCTTTAGCTGCATTTACAATAAGATTGAGTAAAGCTGGTACAAGCATAGGATCGCCATTGACAACAACTGGCGAGGTTTGTTCAGAAATCGTGAGTGACTGCTCCGGGTATTGCAGCGTCATCAACTCCTCTAGTTGCTCCAAAACATAACTTGACGACTGAGACTGCTCTTGACGTTTTAACTTGAGCAACTCAGTCTGTGCCCTAAAGCCCTCTAACTGCACCCGACATTGGGATATTGGTGAATTCATTTCTGCGACAGCTGGGTGTTCAGGGAAATCTTCCTGAAGCTCTTCCAAAAGTAAGTTCAAATGCGCGATTGGCGTCGCTAACTGGTGTGTTACTTGAGCGGCAGCGCTGCCCAGCGCCAATAGTTGCTCTTGTTGTAATTGCTTTTCTCTTGTTTTTGCAAGTAAAGCCTCTCGCTCTCGTATCCTTTTGACCAAGATAGCGACAACACCAACGGTTACCACAACCATGAATACAAAGTTCACAAACATACCCAGTAAATGCTCTCCCATGTGCATACCATGGTGATGCATTGGCATAGTCACTGCCACATACAAATATCCGTATGCCAATAAAGCACTACTAGATACAAACAGCACATAACCTATAGACACTGTGACCGCAGCGATTATACAAGGCAGGAGTAACAATGAGACAAACGCATTACTCGCCCCCCCTAAAAAGGAGAGCAATAATGATAAGAAGACAATATCGGCCACCAACTGGAGAGTCATTGCTCGCTCAGATATTTCTCTGTTGCGGCGGTACATTATAATACTGAACAGCTGAAACAATGATTCTAAAGCAATAATTGTAAATACGGGTTGGTGCGGGATATTCTTATCCAGTAAAACTATCGAAATTAGTACCAAAATGAGTTGTAAAACTATCGCAATAGAGCGCAATAACAACAGTTGGCCGAGTGCCGATTGGGGAGAAAACGCTAAAACCATTGAGTCAGCCTAATTACAAATGATGCGTACTTTACCCTATAGATGAACCAACTGAAAGAACGTTTACATCAATCAATGTTTAGTCGTATTTCAGCACGAATTCAGGGCTAGGTGTCCCTTGATGAAATAGTAACTGCCAACCAGAAACATTTTGCCGCCAAAGAGACATCCGCAATGAGAATTGCAAATTACTATAGGCGTTTCTTCTATAGGCAGCTTGATAGGTTAACTGAGCTAATGTGTCACTGAGCATTTGTCCGCGGAAGTCCTGATTATAGAATTGCGGTACCTTTTCACTGGGCAATCGAGACAGAACATGCCGCTTATCAAACAGTAAGCCATTAGCCGATATTTCGTAAAAATCGTCATCCAACAACATAGATAGCCTTTCTTTTGACTCTCTCACATGCGGCTCGAGCAGCAGTCGCTCCAACGCGATAAGTTCATCAAGTAGTTCCTGAGTGATTTTTCGAATCATAAACAGCTGATATCTGACCTGTTTCTCACTTAATTCTAGTCAATTGCACTAAATCAACAAGGTATTCTTTGTGTGTAAATCAATAGTTTGTTATAAATATGCAACTCACCAAGTGGTCGGATTTGATAAAGAGACACTATGATATATGCAAAAATTACAGGTTGGGGAAAAGCGATACCACCTGCTTCTATCAGCAATGACGAAATCAGTAACATTGTTGATACCAATGACGAATGGATCACTACAAGGACAGGTATAAAGTCCCGTCGCGTTAGCCATGTTAGTACAGCCGAGCTTGCGACCATAGCCAGTAAACAAGCGCTAGCCTGTGCTGGTGTCGATGGAAAAGACATTGATTTAGTATTACTTGCTACTTGCACCCCCTCAACCATGGTGGCAAATACTGCATCATTAGTGCAAAAGAATATTGGCGCTTCTGGAGCCGCAGCCTGTGATACCAACGCAGCATGTTCAGGTTTCCTTTATGCATTACAAAATGCGACCGCGCAGATACAAGCCGGCATGATCAAAAAAGCTGTTGTAGTTGCAGCAGAGCGCATGACTTGGTATGTAAATTGGGCAAAACGAGACAGTGCCGTTTTATTTGGCGACGGCGCAGGCGCAGTAATTTTAGAAGCGAGCGATGAGCCAAGCGGTCTAATGGGCACTAAAACAGGCTGTGACACTGAAGATCGAGATATTTTACATATTACCAACTATGGTACCGACTTAAATAAGTATGAAGCAGTTGGCCCTTCCGATCTGCTATTCGAAGGTAGAGAAATATTCAAGCGTGCTGTCACTGGTATGAGCATTGCCTGTGATGATGTAATGCTGAAGGCAAATTTAAATCTTGACGATATTGACGTGCTTATTCCGCACCAAGCTAACTTAAGAATCATTCAGGCGATTCAAAAAAAGCTGGATATTGAAGATGAAAGGGTCATGGTCAATATCAATCACTACGGTAATACTTCAGCAGCCACTATTGCTATAGCCCTGTGTGAAGCAGTGGAACAAGGTATGATAAAACCACACGCAAATATTATGTCTGCGGCGTTTGGGGCTGGACTTACTTGGGCTGCCAGCTATATTCGCTGGGGTGAGCGAGTCACACCAATCGCAACATCTGACTATACCTTTCCAAACTGCGAGAAAACCGGCCTCGAGCTAGTCAAAGACGCAGTGCTAGCTTGCCAAAATATTGATTAACCAAGCCTAATAAGCAGCAACCCTGGGTTGCTGCTCGATATACCCCTAAATAGCTGTTAAAATACAACGAATACAGCAAAAATGTGTGTTCGTTAAAAACATGTCACAGATCTCTGAAAACCATCAGAAATAATGCCTATCTAACTAATTTTAAAGATGAGTACTCGTCTTAACAATTGTAAAATGCATTTGACTCATTCAAGATCACAGCTGTGACAAAGCAACTGATATTTGCTACCAACATTAAATTACTGACAACAAACGAGTTAATTAGGGGAATATGGTGTTTAAACCTCATTCAGAGATAAGCCAACTTGAACCACAAGTCGTATGGCAATTTTTTGATCAAATTTGTTCAATTCCACACCCATCAAAGCATGAAGAAGCGTTAGCACAATTTATCGTTAACTGGGCAACATCCCAAAATCTAGCAGTACGCAGGGATAAAACAGGTAACGTATTTATCAAAAAACCAGCGACATCTGGCATGGAAAACAGAAAGCCAGTAGTACTGCAAGCACATATTGACATGGTGCCACAGAAAAATGACGATACTGACCATGACTTCGTCACCGATCCTATCAAACCATATGTTGACGGCGAGTGGGTAACCGCTGACGGTACAACGCTGGGTGCGGACAACGGAATTGGTATGGCATCTTGTCTAGCTGTGTTGGCTTCAAATGATGTGGCTCATGGGCCACTTGAAGTCATATTAACTGTCGATGAAGAAGCTGGCATGACAGGTGCCTTTGGTTTGGAAGCTGGATGGTTGGAAGGAGAAATCCTGCTAAATACAGATTCAGAGCAAGAAGGTGAGATTTACATGGGCTGCGCTGGTGGTATCGATGCTAGCCTTACACTAGACATTCAAAGGCAGCCTGCATTGGCTGAACAAGTATATTTAGAGATCTCTTTAAAAGGCTTAAAAGGTGGACACTCTGGTGTAGATATTCACACTGGGCGAGCAAATGCCAACAAACTGCTTGCTCGTACTTTAAAACACCACCTCAATGGCATTGACTTTCAAATTGTTGAATTTAGAGGCGGTTCATTGAGAAATGCAATTCCTCGTGAGGCGTATACCACTATTGCAATTAATGATGCTGATGTTAATAAAGTCGCTGAGTGTATCGAGCATGTGCAGACTCTTATGCGCCAAGAGCTATCCGCGATTGAAACGGGCCTCACATTTACAACAACACAAATTCAACACCCCCTTTCACCTTTGACATCTGCATGTACTCAACAGCTACTCTCACTCCTTAATGCCTGCCCGAACGGTGTGGTTCGCATGAGCGATGATATTAAAGGTGTCGTTGAAACATCGTTGAATCTAGGCGTGATCACCACTGACAAAGACAGTGTTGAAGTTCTCTGTTTGATCCGCTCATTGATAGATTCAGGAAGAAAAGACGTCGAAGGAACTTTAGCATCTCTAGCTGAGCTAGCTGGCGCTAAAATTGAATTTTCAGGTGCGTACCCGGGCTGGAAACCTGAGCCAGAATCGGAACTAATACATATCTTCAGAGACATGTATGAAGGGATTTATGGCAAGAAACCGGATATCATGGTGATCCATGCGGGGTTAGAATGTGGATTATTCAAAGAGCCTTATCCAGAAATGGATATGATTTCATTCGGCCCAACAATTAAGTTCCCTCATTCCCCAGATGAAAAGGTACACATCGAGTCAGTTGGCTTATATTGGCAGCAAATGAAAGCCTTGCTGTCAAATATTCCGTTAAAAGCTGCTGAATAATACATTAAAAAACGGCTCTAAAAGAGCCGTTTTTTGCTTTTAGTTATCCAAATCGTTTTTGCAAGTAAGAGAAGGTTGCTCTCAATCCAAGGCCTTCACCACCTACTGGTCTGCCCGGCAAATGGCGAACATTCCAAGCCATCACATCAAAGTGAAGCCAAGGTGTTGTTTCTGGTTCTACAAACTCTTTTAAATACAAGGCTGCGGTGATTGAACCGCCAAAAGGTGTCGAACCGCAATTTGCGATATCAGCAATATCGCTTTTAAACAGCGCTTTGTACTGGTCAAACAATGGTAATTGCCAAACAGGGTCATTGAGCTCGAGACCTTCAGCAATGATGTCACTGGCAATTTGCTGGTCAGTACTATAAAAACCTGGCAATTCAGTACCTAGTGCAATACGACAAGCACCCGTCAAGGTTGCAAAGTCAATCAATAAATCTGGCTGCTCTGCTTGAGCTTCGGCCAATGCATCACATAAAACTAAACGTCCTTCAGCATCAGTGTTGTCGATTTCTACTGTAATACCTTTGCGCGTTACAATCACATCGCCAGGTCTAAAGGCATTTTTTGACACCGCATTTTCAACAGCCGGAACCAATACACGTAATCTAACAGGTAAATTTGCCGCCATGATCATATGCGCAAGACCAAGCACATGTGCCGCACCACCCATGTCTTTTTTCATATTACGCATCCCAGCAGCTGGTTTTAGGTCCAAGCCGCCCGAATCGAAACATACACCTTTACCGACCAATGTTAATTTAGGCGCATTTTCATCACCCCAAGTTAGGTCTAACAGCCTAGGCTTATTGTCACTTGCTCGTCCAACCATATGGATCGTCGGGTAATTATGCTCAAGTAACTCATCACCGATAAATTGCTTAAACTCACCACCAAACTGTTCACTAAGTTCAATAAATGTTTCCGCCAAATGTTGCGGCATCATGTCAGCCGCGGGCGTATTTACCAAGTCTCGAACTAGGTAAATACCAGCGGTTATATCTGAAACTTTTTTATATAACTTTGGAGCAGAAATGGCTAATTTAGCTTGAATGGGCGCTGTCTTTTTGTAAGCGCTATACTTATATGCGCCAAGGATATAACTAGTCGCAGCCCTTTCAATCAATGCTTCGTCGCCGATAAATTGATACACTCCTTGTGGTAGCTGCTTGGCTAAATCACCAGCTAGCCATTGATCATCAAGCGAATCAACTACACAGACAACACTTGATAGCGCTCCACTGGTCAAGTCCGGTATCAACAACACATTTTGACCTTCTTGGCGTGTCGCTAACACAAAGCTCTTCGTTGTTTGTGCATTTTCCGACAGCCAACCATCTAGTTGCGGTTCAGTGGTTAAATGAATTGGTGTTCCTTCTTGGGAGTGAACGAGTAAAGTACTCATACGTGCCTCTTGTTCTAAGTTGTATTGCCTCAAGGATAACAATAACGCGCGCACAATTCACTGTCATAAGGGTAAGTTTTTTCTGTATTTTTGTAAACGTAATGTCAAAAATTAACTGCCTGATAGCAAAGCACTTAATGGGACTAAGCAAGGGTTGTACTATTTCTTTCGAGACTCTTTTTTATCAGTAAATGAACTCGGTAAAACCTCAACACCAAACTTGTTACCTAGTGCGATAATTAGCGGGATCGTAATAGGGGCAAAAGGTAATATAGCAAAAACCCCTAAACCCAAACCTTTGAGCACATCTACAAATTGCTTGTTGGCAATTTTTAACTCTGATTTAGACGCATTCCCTAGCGTGTACCTTTTATAGATATCAAGCATTTCCTCTGTCTCTTGCTTCTCTTGAGCAAGCGCCTCTTTTAAAGCAATCAGCGTACGCCTTATTTTAAGCCTCTGCTTTCTTCTGCTAATCCGTGCAACTCGAATTGGCGCTTTGTGAACGACTTTTATTAATCGCATCGATATCCGAAATTAACTTATTTTTTGTCATTCTAGCAAAGTTCTATATAAAAAGCGTGTTGATATTTGGTCCAAAATACCGCTCAAACATACCCCACAAAACCATTTACATTACATTATCAAATTAATTATATTCCGGCCTTTTTGTGTTATAAAATCCCGCTATAATCAATATTTATATTGAATGTTCAGACAGCCTCCCCGCCTCACATTTAACAAAAATTACAA
The DNA here is from genome assembly GCF_030135505.1 of Pseudoalteromonas obscura. NCBI lineage: Bacteria > Pseudomonadati > Pseudomonadota > Gammaproteobacteria > Alteromonadales > Pseudoalteromonadaceae > Pseudoalteromonas > Pseudoalteromonas obscura. The sequence goes on along the minus strand of NZ_JASJUT010000010.1, from coordinate 96,518 downwards.
AATATACCCATCAAAGAAACAACACCGCTCAATTTACAGGCTAAAAAGACCTAAAATCGTCACAAATCAGAAATAAATGCAATTAAATCAAACAAAAGATTGAACTTAGCAAATTGGCTGCTATTTTTATAAATGTGTTAATCATTTGAATAAGTTCTTGAGAAAGCACGTTATTGCATATTGCAATTTAGTTTACAAAAAAAGTTTAGAAAAACTGGGGAAACAGGATGAAACTACAGAGATGCAAACTAAGAAATGCAATTCGATTTGCGATTTCTACAACTGCAGCAACCACAGCTTTACTTGCATTTGGCGTTCAAGCAGATGCCAGAGAAGAAGGAGCTAACAAAGACATTGAAAAAATAGCCGTGGTAGGTTCTAGGGCCGCACCGAGATCCGTCGGTGAATCACCAGTCCCGATTGATATCATTGGCGGTGATGAACTGAGCAAAGCTGGCGGTGACGATATGCTTGAGCTGTTGAAAGGCTCTGTGCCATCGCTCAACGTCCATGCAAACCCTATCAGTGATGCTGCTAGCTTAGTTAGGCCAGCCAACTTAAGGGGTCTGCCAGCAGATTCAACTTTAATACTGCTCAACGGTAAGCGCAGACACCGTTCTTCTGTCATTGCGTTTTTAGGTGGTGGTATTAACGATGGTGCACAAGGGCCCGATATTTCAGTTATTCCAAGCGTTGCATTAAAACAGGTAGAAGTACTTCGTGACGGTGCAGCAGCGCAATATGGTTCTGACGCCATTGCTGGTGTTTTGAACTTTGTATTGAAAGACGCGTCAGAAGGCGGAAGCTTCTCTGTCAAACAGGGTGAGTATTACGAAGGTGATGGTGATACCACCACCTTTGAAGGTAATGTTGGTTTACCATTTACCGATCAAGGGTTTGCTAATTTAAGTTTCCAATACAAAGAAGCAGATGCCACTAGTAGAAGTGTCCAACGACCAGATGCTCAAGCATATGCAGATGCCAATGTAGAAGGTATTAGAGACCCTGCACAAATTTGGGGTGCTCCAGAAATTAAAGACGACATTACGCTGTTTGGTAATGTCGGCCTTGAGCTCAGCAATAGTTCTGAGTTTTACATGTTTGGTAACTACTCAGAAAGAGATGTAAAGGGTGGTTTCTATTATCGTAACCCTCAAACTCGTCCTCAAGTTTATTCCAATGACGGCGGTAATACGCTGCTTGTAGCTGACTTAGATGGCGTAGGTACAGGCATAGGCTGTCCAACTATTAACCTTAAAGACTCTGATGGCAATCGCATTCAAAATGTTGCAACCATTGCTGCATATCAACAAATTGCAGCGGATACGGAACTAGGCCGTAACTGTTTTGCCTTTAACGAGATACTGCCAGGTGGTTTTACTCCCAACTTTGGCGGCAATATCACTGACACGTCTTTAACCATAGGTACCAGAGGTGACTTCACTGAAGGCTTCATGGAAGGCGGTTTTTATGACATCAGTGGCTCTGTAGGACGTAACGAATCACGCTACTTCATCACTAACACAGTGAACGCATCACTTGGTGCTGAAACACCAATGGAGTTTAGTCCTGGTAAATACATTCAATTAGAGAAAAACTTTAACTTAGATGTTTCTAAAGGATTCGATTTTGGCCTCGCATACGATGTGAACGTTGCTACAGGCCTTGAATGGCATGAAGAAACATTTGAAGTTATAGCCGGTGACGAAGCCTCCTTTATTGCAGGTCCATTGACTCAACAAGGCTTTGGTATTGGCTCTAATGGCTTCCCAGGTTTCCAACCTTCAGCCGCAGGTGAATATTCTCGTCGTAACTACGCTGCATACATTGATATCGAGACGCCATTCACCGATGATTTTTTAATGGGTTGGGCACTTAGGTTTGAGGATTATGACTCATTTGGTTCTACAACCAACTTTAAGATTATGGGTCAATATCAACTGACCGACGACTTATCAGTGCGAGGCTCTGTCAGTACAGGTTTCAGAGCTCCAACAGTTGGTCAAGCAAATGTGAGTAATGTTCAAACAAACTTAAGTAGTGGCGTACTAGTTGACTCGGCATTATTACCACCGACAAACCCAGTTTCAGAAATACTTGGTGGTACAGAATTACAGCCTGAAGAATCAGAAAGTTACACATTAGGTTTTGTTTATCAGACCGGAGATTTATTCTTAACGATCGACTACTACAACATCCAAGTAGAAGACAGACTTAGTCAATCTGAAAAAATCAATCTGACACCAGCACAAAAAGAAGCTCTCAAAGCTGATGGTGTGCCTAATGTGGATAGCATTGCTCAAGTGTCGTTCTTTACCAATGACTTTGATACCACAACACAAGGTGTGGATGTAGTTGCAAACTACTCAATGGATTTACTTGGTGGATTTGCCACGTTTAGCATGGCATACAACTGGAATGAGACCGAAGTTGATAAGTTCTCTGCAATCACTGGCGAATTTAAGGTAAAACGTTTAGAAAATGATTTACCTCAACATCGCGCAACTTACACTTGGACTCAACAGTGGGAAGACTTCTCAGGCTTTATCCGCTACAACTACTTCGGAGAGTATCAAGGTGTGCACGTCGACTATGATGCTACTGCAATCATGGCTGACCCAACATTCACAATTGATGCCGAGCTAACCTACTATGCGACTGAAAATATCAGTCTCACAGCGGGCGCTAACAACATCTTCGACCAAGATGCTGAAAAAGTTATCAACTTTGCTGAAGACGGTGCAACAGAGTTAACGCCTTCTAACAATTGGGGCGGGGTATATTATGAGACATCGCCATTTGGTATTAATGGTGGATTCTACTACGTCAAAGCAACATATACGTTCTAAACTTTATCTGTAACCCAGAAGCAAAAGAGGAATTAGCGATGGCTTTTTCCTCTTTTTATTTTTATCATGAAAATAAACAGCTTAATACCATGTTACTTTTAGACCGCGCCACAGAGCTACTCTTAGAAAATAGGCTTAGAGAAGCTGAGTTTATGTTCAAGCAAGTGCTTAAACAAAACCCTAAAAATGGCAAAGCTTTATTTGGCTTAGGGCGCATATGTATGCGCTTAGAGCAGTACGACAATGCCATATATTACTTAAAAAGAGCATGTGAACACCTGCCAAAAATGCTCGACCCACTGTATGCTTTGGCTGATGCTTTTATTGCTGTAGGCTCCCCAGTAGATGCCAAGACTGTATTAGAATATGCGCTCAGCGTAGCCAGACACAATGCGCAAATTCATTACCACTTAGGACAATTTTATTTAGACCATGGCTTTATCGACAATGCGTATCAGGTTTTTCAAAAAGGATTAGAATGCCCTTCTTCTGGGGTTTCTATATTCATTATATTCGAGCTGATGCAGTTGGCACCAACCAACGAAATCCCAGCATTAATGGAAAAGCTAACTGAATTTGAGGGAAAATACGAACACCCTAAATTTCAAATTATCGCTTATCATGCTTTTGCCACCGCACACCAAGCGTTGGGAGAATATAAAGAAGCATTTGAGTTTTACGATAAGGCTAACAAACTGCAACTCGAACAGTGTGAATTTAAAACAGCAGATATGGTGCCTTTTTTCAATCGTCTACTTGAAACTTGTAACAGCGACTTTTTTGACAAGCCAATAGACAAAGTGAAATCGACGTTTACGCCTGTCTTCATCGTTGGACTGCCTAGGACGGGGTCAACACTACTTGAACAAATACTTACACAGCACTCTCAAGTAGGCTCAATAGGAGAAAGTATCATAATCAGCGACAAGATAGTCCCCTACCTTGAAATGCGAACTGAGCGTGATTTTCCTGAATGTATATATGAAACAACAACATCTATGCTGGACTATTGTCGCAGTGTATATGTAGATGAAGTGAAAAAAAACAGAGTGCAAGAAGAGGCAGTAATAAACAAGCTACCAGCCAATTTTCAAAATATAGGGCTAATATACAAAATATTCCCAAATGCGCGATTCATACACTTAACACGCGACTTTAGAGCTAATGCGTGGTCTGTGTACAGCAATCATTTCGCAGAAAATGAACCTTACTTTTGTTCGTTAACTGAATTCCAGCTCTATGCAGACATTGAGCAGCAAGTTATGGAGCATTTTTCTTCTCATCTTAACAAAAGCATTTTTCATGTTAGTTATGAGACCTTGATCGATGACCCAGAGCGTACAATCCAAAAGCTTTTAAACTTTATTTATTTGAAATATGAACCTGAATGCATGGACTTTTACAAAAGCCGAAGCAAAGTTTCCACGTTGAGTAAAACTCAAGTGCGGCAACCTATCCACAGCCGTTCCCTAACACGCTGGCAAGCTTTTGAAACATACATTGAAAAAGAGTTGGGGCAACTCACCCCCAAGAAAAATTAACGTTATTAAATCAGCGTTGATGATCCCGAAACCAATTTAGCACGTCTTGGAATTGCTCTGTTACCGCGTTTGGGTGCGTTAACATATCAATATGGCCATAATTATGTGTATGGCCATACTTTTTACCATATATATTTAGCGCTTGAGTGCCTATACCAGATTCTTTCATAAACATTTTTATATCAATTGGTTGGGCCAGAGCTTTATCGTTCACTCCTGCAATGTGTAAAGTCGGCGGCAGCTTTTTGTCACTTAATTCATAGGCGTAATCAAAAGCATCATCACTATCTACCCAAGGGCTTATTTTTGCCCACTCAGCGCTTTGCCTATGTGATTTTGCGGTTTCACTATCGGAACCCCAACGCAGCTTTTTAGCTGGTAAATAACCATGCTTTTTTGTGTAGTAGTACGCAAGCCGATACCACATTACATTAGCCTTTAGCAGCTTTTCCGGATGATTGTTGTATAGACTGCGTTTTGAGCCAAAGTATGCACATGCATCAACGTATTTTATTTCTTCCGGAAAACGCGCAAATACACTATTCATAATTACGCCCCCCCACGAGTGTGCAACCCAGAATTGGGGGCGCTCACCGAGCTGATTTGAAATAAACTCTACGGCAGTAGGCACATCTTCAACAATGGACTCAGTTTGACCATAATCATGGCCTCTGGAGATTGGCGGTACGCTTTCCCCTCTTCCACGTAAGTCTAATACAAAGCACCTGTAGCCATGAGTCGCTAAAAATGGCGCCAGCCCCTTATTATTGTGAGTATAAAAAATCTTACCATTCTCCACCGCACCATGTAGAAGCAAAACAATCGGTCCCGTCTTCTCGGTGTTGTGTATATACCTCAAGTGCAAAGATGTTCCTGCATCAGATAACGGCACTTGCATTGATTCTTGATTTATCATTGTATATCCAAGGCTTTTTACTCATCGTACCAGTTGCGAGTTAAAAAAGTAACCCCAATAGTGAAGACATTGAATTTAGGGTATAATTCTTACTAGTCATTCTGTGAGACACAATTTCAAACATGCACCCTAGAAACAAACACGCCTCAGGTTATGATCTTCCTGGACTAACAAAAGTAGTTCCTGAACTTGCAAATTATCTAGTTACAAAACAAAACGGTGAAGATACTGTCGACTTCTCTGATCCTAAGGCGGTGATACTCCTTAACAAAGCATTACTTTTTAAACATTACGGTATTGCTTTTTGGGATTTGCCTGACCAATTTTTGTGTCCCCCAGTTCCCGGCAGAGCTGATTACATTCATGCACTTGCCGACCTACTTGCCGAAGAACACAATGACATTGTACCTACAGGTAAAAAGGTAAAGTGCCTAGATATTGGCACAGGCGCCAATTTGATTTACCCGATCATAGGTCAATCTGAATACAAATGGCAGTTTGTAGGGAGTGATATAAACCCAATTGCAGTAAAAGTTAGTCAAAGTATCGTCAAAGCGAATAAGCTGCCTATAAAAGTAAAGCATCAACCTAATAGCGATGCATTTTTTACAGGGATCATTGGTAAAAGCGACTATTTTGATATCACCATGTGTAATCCGCCATTCCACGCAAGTGAGCAAGAAGCAAAAAAAGGCACTGACAGAAAGTGGAAAAACCTAGGTGTTGCCAAAACATCACAGCACCTTAATTTTGGCGGCCACGCGCCCGAACTTTGGTGTAAAGGCGGCGAGCTGGCATTTATTCGGGGCATGATTAATGAAAGTGCACAATTTAGAGACCAAGTAGGCTGGTTTACAAGCTTAGTCTCCAAAAAAGATAATTTGCCGGCTTTGACCAAATGCCTATCGAAAATCGGTGTTAAGCAACATAAGGTCGTAAAAATGTTACAGGGCAACAAACAAAGCCGCTTTATTGCTTGGCGCTTTGACTAATCAACCTGCTATTGAGCTAATCTGCGTAGTTTTTTAACACACCATATAAATTTCTCAAATCTACGGGTTTGCCGATATGAGCGACAAACCCCTGAGCTAAATACTTTTTCACGTCACCTGTCATGACATTGGCAGTCAGCGCAATAACTGGCATACTTGCATAATGTTTGTTGATTCTTTTTTGCGCTTCTATGCCATCCATTTCTGGCATATGAATATCCATTAAAACCAAGTCATAAAGATCATTTTGACAAGCTTTAACAGCTTCTACGCCATTTTCTACGAGCGTCAACTCAGCATAAGTATCTTTGAGCATTGTTTTTATCAAAATTTGATTTATTTTATTATCTTCCGCAATCAGTATTTTTTTCCCTGCTAGATTTGGTGGTGATAAAGATCTGCACTGTTTGAGATTAGATTCTTGAGATGACTTATCCAATGGTAGCCAAAGGTCGATGCTTGTACCTTTCCCTTGTTGGCTCGTTAGTTCAATTTTCCCTTTCATTAGCTGCACTAAACTTGCCGTAATAGACATACCTAAGCCTGTACCTCCATATTTTCTGGTAGTTGAAGTGTCAGCTTGGGAAAACCGGTCGAATATACACTTTTGAGCCTCTTCACTCATACCTATACCAGTGTCTGTAATCTGTAAATTAACAGCTTCTTTTTCAAAAAAATTACCAGATCTGACCGTTATTTTTACTGAGCCTTTGTCGGTAAACTTTACCGCATTTGAGGTAAGGTTTAATAAGATCTGCTTTACTCTAACTAAATCACCAAGCCACCTGTCGTCGAAGCTGTCCTCTATCGTGACAATAAACCCAATTCCTTTATTACTAATGACTGAGTCTAAGTCATACTTAACAGACTCTATTATTTCTTTGAAAGATAGTGGCGCTTTTTCTAGCTCCAGTTTATTTGACTCTATTTTGGAATAATCCAAAATATCATTAATGATTGTGAGTAAACTTTGCGCGGAAAAAGATGCGTTTGACAGTATTTGTCTAAAATCTTTACTTAATTCAGCGGTTTCAAGCAACTGTAGTCCGCCCAATATGGCATTCATAGGGGTGCGTATTTCGTGGCTCATATTTGCGACAAAATCGCTTTTGGCTTTGGCAGAATTCTCTGCTTCAGTTTTTGCCGCGGCCAGCTTTTCTATCACATTGACTTTATCAGTAACATCATAGTTAACCCCGATAACCTTGATTGCTCTACCTATTTCATCTTTTATAACTTCGGCACTTGCTTTCATTGTCCGAACCACGCCATTAGGGTGCACAACTCTAAATTCAGGTTCGTACACGCCCTCTCCTTTCACAGCTGCTTCCAACTTCGCACTCGCGAAACCAATGTCATCAGGGTGAACGCTATTAACCCATGCTTCATAGACACCAGAGAATTGACCTTTAGTTACGCCATACAGCTTAAACATCCAGTCATCCCAAATTAACTCATTTGAAACAAGATCCCACTCCCATACACCGATCTCCGCAGAGTCATTCGCTAATTGCATACGAATCGCAAAAGAATCCGCAGCTTCTTTTGCTTTTTGTATTTGTGCTTCAATCGCTTTTTGTTGTGTCGTGTCTTGTACCACGGACCATATAAAGTCCTCGCCATCACTGTCTGTGATTTTTATTCCTGACAGTAAAACGGGAAAAGTACTCCCCGCTTTATGTATGTACTCTTTGGCGTACGGACCATATCGGCCTTGTTGTTTTAAGTCATCCAGTTGCTTGTGCTCTTGCTCTTCATATTTACGCGGAGTTAGCTGCCAATAATCCATATTATTCAGCTCTTCTACTGAATACCCTGTCATATTGCTAAACTCATGATTAACGTATTGAAAGCTGCCGTCCTTCATATAATTAATAGCTATTCCCACTGGCGCTAGATTAACAAAATGCTCAAACTTTTCTTTTTCCCTTTGATATGCTTTTTTATAGCGTTTCAAATCTGAGTGGGCTTCATCTAGCTGCTTCTGAGTTCTGACAATTTCGGTGATATCTCGGCCTATTGCCAAGATCAAATCCTCGCCATGCGATTGAATCGCCGTAAGTGACACTAAACAAGGAAAAGTCGACCCATCGAGGCGATTATGTGTCCATTGAAATAGCTGCGCTCCTTCATCACGCGCTTTTGTAATAAACCCTTTAGCCAAGGATTCTGATAGCTGGCCACAAGGTTGATACTTAGGCGAAATATCTGCAGGACCAAGCTGTAAGAACTTGTCCTTATTCTGAACACCGTGCATTTCAACTGCTGCCGCATTGCATTCGATAAACTTTCCGGACTTTAGATCGATAATGGATAATGCATCCCCCGATGCATCAAAGAGGTTTTTGTATTTGTCTCTTTCAGATGTGACCTTTTCAAGCGCTAATTTTAATTTCTTATTTTCGCTTTCTAAGTCGGTGCTGCTGTTTTGTGACATTATGACTTCCTGTGCTCAACAGAGTTAACCATTTTAGCTTGCCTAATTGAATATAGAATATGATCTTCCGCAATGAAATAAAAATGGCTCGAGGCCAATTGAAAAACGCCCAGTAATGCAGAGAGTTAGCTTCGAATCAATGATTTATTAAGAGCTTTTCAGCTTGTTTTTACTGGAATACGGATTTCAAAACAACTCCCTTTACCCAACTCAGACGTCGCGATTAACTCTCCATGATGATTTTTAATTAGCATCAAGGCAATGGTAAGTCCTAAGCCAACGTTCTGCCCCACGGGCTTACTTGAATAAAAGGGATCGAAAATGTGGCTCAATTTTGTAGGCTCTATACCAATCCCTTGATCTTTAAAAGAGATAGACACGTTTCCCCTACCCAAGCGTACTTTTACTGAAATATCACGTGGCAGAGCGCCAGATTCAATTGCATTGGTATGTAAAATATCAAAGACTTTTAAAAGCTGCTCTCTACAGCAAAGTAGCGTGATGTCACTATTAGGCTCATGATCAAAAACGATTTGTGTACTAAGATTACTGACAAAACATGTGAATATTTCTGTTAAATTATGCAACTGCGCCCGTTCATCTGATACTCCATTAAATACGGACAATGCAGCTACTATTTGCTCAATTCTATTTAAGTCAATTTCATTGTCTTCAAGCAGCTCAAATATATCTATTAAATCACCGTTAAGTGACTCATTGTTTAGCACACTAATATGGTGGCTGAGACCTTTAATATAATCCTTTAGGACCGTAAAGTTACATTTCATTGCACCCAGCGGGTTATTAATTTCATGCGCCATACCCGACGCCAAATAACCAACAGATGCCATTTTCTCCGATTGAAGTAGTGAATTTTGCTGCTCTAAGATTTTTTCATTTGCAGCAATAAGAGATTGATTCAGCTGTGTTAACTCGGCGGTCCTTAGTGCAACTTTGGCTTCAAGATTGTCGTTGAGATCCTTCAACTCTGAGGCCAGCTTAGACTGCTTTTTAATATCACAATATGCCCTTAACGCACTTGTCATGGTGATGTATAACTTCGATTTAGTTAGATCAACTTTGTTTTTATAGTCATTGATATCGTACTTCAACATGACTTCATGTTCTGGGATCGTACTCGGTTGCCCTGTTCTTAAAATAATCCTCACATCATGGTTTTTGAGTTCTTGTCGTATTTGATGAACGCACTCCAACCCAGCATTATCTGTTTCCATAATAACATCGAGTAACACAACACAAATATCTTGCTCATCAAGCATGTATTTAATAGCTTCTGATTTCGAGTAGGCATGAATGAATGACAGCTCCCTATCTTCATAGGCAAACCTAGATAACGCCATTTTGGTGACATTGTGAATCTCAGGCTCATCATCCACAATTAAAACCTTCCATGGAGACAACTTCGGCTTCTCCACATTTTGTGAAGATTCACTTGCAAGAAAAGAAAAAGGTGAGTTAGGCATGGCTACCAAATTTGTCTAATGATAGCCTTAAGCATGGCAAAAAATGTTAAAATTACAACCTATTAAGTTCTGTTTTATAGTGTTTTCTGCATACTGAAACGTAGCGGTCATTACCACCGATTTCCACTTGATCGCCATCGGCGATGGCATTACCCTGCTCATCCAATCTCAAGACATGGTTGGCTTTACGACCACAATGGCAAACTGTTTTCAATTCAATCAGTTTGTCGGCCCATGCCAGTAGGTATTGCGCCCCCTCAAACAACTCGCCTCTAAAGTCTGTTCTAAGGCCATAACACAAAACGGGAATACCGAGTGAATCGACAACATCCGTTAATTGAGAAACTTGATCCTTTGATAAAAATTGACTTTCATCCACTAAAATACAATCTAACTTGTGTCGATTATGTTCATCCTGAACCAATTGAAACACATTGGTTGTAGGTTCAAACGTACTCGCATCGGCCTCGAGACCTATTCGTGACGCAACTTTGCCAACACCTGAGCGGTTATCTATAGCAGCGGTTAAAATAAATGGGGTCATACCTCGTTCTCGATAATTAAACGCGGACTGAAGTAAGGTCGTGGATTTACCAGCGTTCATCGCCGAATAGTAAAAATAAAGTTGTGCCATAATAACGATAGGATATTCTAGAGTGCACGCTAGTCTACAGAAACTTCTGCATACTGACCATATTCAATATCTGGGAATTTTATGTTCAACAGGGTTTTTGATGTAATCTAAGTAATATTCATGCAATGGCATAGAACCCAACCCTCGCCACAAAGTTTGTGCTACTTCAGGATTTTGCTGCAAAAAAGCCTCTGATAAGGCCAAATAACCATAGCTTATATCTATCGGGGGGAAAATAGGATCGAGCGTTTCACTATATGGAAACCCCGCAACTTGCTCATCGTACACTTGGCACAAACCAAGTGAGCCATCAACTAACCCCTTCAACACGAGTTGGTAAGCATCATCTTGCGAATCAGTTTGAATGACACGGTATAAGTCTTGTTGAAGCACATGTAAAACAGAGTATCCCCTTGGGATGGCCAAGCTTAATGGGTAGTTGTTATTTGCAACGTCTTGCCCTAACCCTTGTTGCCCAACTAAGCATGTCCCTAGCATACTAATTGCTAAACTTTCATCGACACTCCCTTGAGCATTTCTTGGAAAGTTTAAAAACTTATCTCTTTCAGAACGGTATGAAGCGATGACTGCGTCAACCTTGTTTTTTTGAATATCGTTTAAACACCTCTGCCAAGGCTTGCGAACAAATTTAAACCGTACCGTACGTACATTACTTTGTAGCTTACGTAAAATTTCGATTGTCGCACCAGGGCGCTTATCAGGTACTTCGAAGCCATTTCCGAGAAAAAATGGCGGAATATTTTTGTCTTCATAGCACAAAGTCATATAAGTGGTGGCACAGGCCATGGATGACCACAATATTATCAGTAAAAATGCTAATAGACGCATATAGTTCACAACAAGATTAAGAGTGCGCATTGATGTTAAATGCTTGGCTATAAATATACTATAGCTTACAGCTGAACGAATGTCCTTGGAAACGAGTTTTTACGGGGTATTACTGAAAGAGAGACGATTTTGGTGCTTTTGGTACCTAAAGTACCTCATAAGTATATAAGGTACTTAAACCTAGATTAAGGTTATTTTGCTTCTAGATAACGTCGTTCAACCTCAGTCCAGTTGATTACGTTATAAAATGCAGCAATATATTCAGGACGACGGTTTTGATATTTAAGATAATACGCGTGCTCCCAAACATCTAATCCTAGAATTGGTGTTTGGTTATTCATCAAAGGGCTGTCTTGATTTAACGAGCTTGTTACTTTCAACTCGCCTTCAGCATCAACCACTAGCCAAGCCCAGCCACTTCCGAAACGACTAACTGCCGCTGCGGTAAACTGCTCTTTGAAAGCGTCAAAGCTGCCAAAAGTATTAGTAATTGCTTTTGCAAGCTCACCGTCATGTAGATTACCACCGTCAGACGACATGATAGTCCAAAACAGACTGTGATTGTGGTGGCCACCTACGTGATCTCTAACCGCGCCTTTAAGACTATCTGGTAGTGACTCAATATTTGCAAGTAGCTCTTCGACACCGCGATCTGCAAACTCAGTTCCCTCTAGCGCAGCATTTGCCTTACTAACATATGTTTGGTGGTGAAGAGTATGGTGGATCTCCATTGTTCTAGTATCAATATGTGGCTCTAGAGCATCATAAGCGTACGGTAGTTGTGGCAATGTAAAAGCCATGGTCTTTCCTCATTTACTTTAATGGACGATATGTGGACGGGTAAATCCCCCCTCCATCGCGGCGTTGACTTTCTCTATCAGCTCAGGAAGATGGGGGTGGCATGAAGCAAAATTAATCAACTCCTGCCTCGTTTTGTGTAAGTGGTGACAAGCAATCTCCACAATTTCAATAGATGCGTTTTCGACCAAGTTAAGAATAACCAAATGCACTTCTATTAACTGCCTACAAGCACGCTCAGGGTTAGACAAAGCAAGAAAACAATCAGCCAAATTGTGCGCAGCAACCACCAAAGCAGGACAGCAATGCTCAATTGCTGTTAGCTGTTCATCGCAAGGTTTGCTTTTTACAAATTGCTCTAACAAATGACCTGCTAAATTTAATGCACTTTGATACTTGTCACGGGCTGAATCAAACTTACCACTCTGAAATGCATGATTACCTGTTTTTATTGCGTATTGCCATGGTGCTAGGGCGTACTCTAAAGGAGTATCCACTGAAGTTTCCGGTTGTTCTACTAGGGCCATTACGCTCCCCTTAGATTGCTTTACACCCGACAACTATAAACAAAACAAACACCTTAATGCAAATTGTTTTTATTTGCATTATTGTAATTATTACTATGGATTACATATGAAATCCCAATCTTGAATTGCTCAGTAGAACATAGAGAACAAAATTCAAGCAGTGCTAAAAGCATAAAAGACAACGATAATGAGAATAAGAATCAATTGTTAAACCACTGATTTTAAAGGATTTTTATTGACAATCTTTTTCCTAAAGATAGAATACCTTCTAAAGTCAGAGTTTGAGGAACCTCCTATGAAAGGTAAACAAAAAATCATTGATGCATTTAATGCGCTGCTGGCAAATGAACTTGCTGCAATCGATCAGTATTTCATCCACTCTCGCATGTATGAAGACATGGGTTTAACAAAGCTATATGAGCGTCTCAACCATGAAATGGAAGAAGAAACGACCCATGCAGATTGGCTTATTAAACGCATTTTATTCCTAGAAGGCGTGCCGAATATGACCAAACGTCGTGACCTGCTGATCGGTCAAGATGTGAAATCAATGATGGAAAATGACCTGACATTAGAGCTTGAAGTTGTTGCATGCGTAAAAGACGCAATCAAAGCCTGTGAAGAAGAGCAGGACTACCAATCTCGTGCAGTATTAGAAAAGTTATTGTTCGATACAGAAGAAGATCACGTTTATTGGTTAGAGCAACAAATTGGTCTTATTGAAAAGATTGGTATTCAAAACTATCTACAATCGCAACTGGCATAGGATTAGAAGCATATGAAAGGTAATAGAGAAGTTATCGTAGCCTTGAATAAGGTACTTGCTAACGAGCTAGTTGGGATAAACCAGTATTTTTTGCATGCTCGCATGTTCAAGGATTTTGGTTTTATGAAACTAGATAAAGCAGATTATAAAGTGTCTATTCAAAAAATGAAGAACGCGGACAGGCTTATCGAGCGCATTTTATTTTTAGAAGGGCTGCCAAACTTACAAGATCTAGGTCGTTTAAACATAGGTGAAAACGTAGCTGAAATGATTGCCGCAAATATGACATTCGAGCAAACATCATTGCAAGATCTACAAAACGCAATTGCTTTATGCGAGCAAAAACAAGATTACATTAGCCGTGAGGCGCTTGATAACATCCAAAACGAGCAAGAAGAACAAATTGACTGGCTAGAAACTCAGCAGCAGTTGCTCAAAACCATGGGTCAAGAAAACTATCTTCAATCACAGATGTGATTTCATCCATTAAAAAAGGGCGTTTATAAGACGCCCTTTTTTACAAACCTTGATTAGCTATGCAACTTGTTCAGTCACATCAACGATGTCGATTAGCTTTTCGTTTAATATTTTTTTGGTGCAGTTACAGCATTTACCGCATTGAGTGCCTACACCCAGCTCTTTACTTAGATCTCTCATAGATCTTGCACCGTCATCTATCGTCTGCGCTATTTTTTTATCTGTTATTCCATGGCAGATACAAATATACATGAATGAAAACCAATCTCAATTACATCAACTGAGAGTAGTTTAATCTAAACAAAAATAGTTATCAACTAACTTACACATAAAAATGCGAATAGTTACTAATAACATTGATAGATAAAGAATTTTATTTTTTGGGTACTCGCTCCCATTCACCTTATAAATGACTTTACCTACTTTGTTTTTCCATTCTGTTGCGCAAAGTGCAACTCATGCCATCGTGTTAAACGTTCAAACAACTCTGCGGACTCTATGGGTTTTGCGATAAAGTCGTCCATTCCTGCTTGGAGACATTTAGCACGATCTTCACTAAAGGCATTGGCGGTGATCGCCATTATATATGGTCGCCCATATTCTTCCGGGTGGCGCCTAATCGACCTAGTGCATTCAAAGCCATCCATATTAGGCATCTGACAATCCATTAGAACGATATCATATTGCTGTGTCTTCAGCGCATCTAGCGCCTGTAATCCATCATTAGCTTTACTTATTTCTCCACCTGTTTTAGCTAATATCTGCATTGCTACAATTTGATTTATTGGGTTATCTTCTACCAGAAGTAGCTTACAGTGCTGCAAATTTGGAATACCAACACGCGCTTGGGGCACCACAACTCGACCGCCAACCTTCGCAGGGATTTTAACCACGAACTCGCTGCCAACATGCTCTTGAGACGTGAATGTAAGCTCCCCTTCCATCAAAGATACCAACCTCTTACAAATTGTGAGACCTAAACCTGTACCGCCGAATTTTCGTGTTGTTGATAAATCGGCTTGAGTAAATTCATCAAATAAGTCCTTTTGCGCGAGCTCTGATATACCCACTCCGGTATCTTTTATTACGAACTTTAGTTGCTCATTTTGATAATAGATATCAAATTGTATTTCTCCCCGTTCTGTGAACTTTCCTGCATTGCTCAACAAGTTATTTATAACTTGTCCTACCCTTAGATCATCTAACTCCAGCACTTCAGGGACATCGTCTGCAAGATTAAATGTAAAATTCACCGCTGGCTTTTGGATCGACTTTTCAAACGCCCTCGACAGCGATATCACGAATTTCTTAACATCCGTGTCTTGAACTGAAAGTTGCAAGGCGCCAGCTTCGATTTTAGAGTAATCCAAAATATCATTCAAAATCAGCAACAGTTTATGGGCTGATTGATAAATAATATCTAGTTGCTCCTTGGTTTTAATGTCTGGTTCAGCCTGAATAAGCGCTTCAGACATCCCTATGATACCGTTCAACGGTGTTCGAATTTCATGACTCATATTTGCCAAAAACTGACTTTTAGCGGAGCTTGCTCTGTTGGCACTTTCAAGTGCACCTATCAGCTCTTCCGTTTTTTGCCGAACTTCTAACTCTAAGGTTTTATTGAAGTCTTGTAGTTTTCGATTGAGTTGTTCATTTTCATCATTTGCAGTATTTAGCTTGGTGAAACTCATTGATAATTTGAATGCCAATTGAGAAAACTGCTGTTGTAGAATGATCACTTCCAAACAACTGCCTTCCGTGGTGTTGTTCACTTCTGACATTTTTTTGCTCGGATCAAAAGAGTTAATGCTATGACTCAGGTCGACAATTGGCTTAGTGAACACTCTTGTCATTCTATTAACCAAGAAGCTACTAATTGCAATGATAAACAGTGCCAATATAAATGACTGGATCCAAGCGGAGGCTACGGCCAAATTGACATGTTTACGTTCAATTAAACTGATAACACGCCACTGAAATATATCTGACTGTACACTCTGTTTGTAATAAACATCACGGTTATTACTAATATAAATTTGATCGGTTGACTCTGTGAGCTCTTTCAACTGCAGATCGGCAACATTATCCAAAATATTAAAATCGGACTTGAGAGAGCTATAAACAATGTTGTTCTCATGATCTAAAATCAACAAATGCCCTTTTTGAGCCAATACTTTTGGAATAAATTGCTCAAACGATTCGAAAAATAGGGAGCTCTCCACAATGCCTTTAAACTCACCATCATCGTATAGAGGGGCCGAAATAGCCACAACTGGGTCATTTCCAAACCCTCTTCCTTGAAAAATACCCGACACGTAACCGTTAGGATAATATGGCGCTTGAATGAAATATTCGCGATCAGCCACGGAGGGAACTTCACCAATTAAACTCACTTTGAGAGCTTTTGGGTAATAATGCGTAACCAACGCACCCTGATCTGCCACTATTGACGTGCGGAAGTTTGGGTAAGTTTCGACAAGGCGTTTAATTACCTGTTGCTTTTTCACACCTGATTGAATGTCTTGGGCTGCGACCATAATAGCCCTTCGATAGCTTTGCAGAAAGTCATCTATTTGCTTGAGAGCGCTATTTGATGCATCTTGTAATTGTGCCGTTACCTCGTATTCAATGCGCTTGTAATGACTATTTGTTAATACAATAGTTGTGATCAATACAACCAGAATAATCAACTGGCTAATCATGTAATTCAGTATTTGATAAAGTGACTTTGCTTGCCACACCCGCTTGAACAAAAACAGAGAAATCAAATCAACAATTGCTAAGTATACCGCTGCATTAATCATATACTTAGCCAATGCAGTAAAGATAACCAGCAAAGTTAAGCCAAGTACAAATTTTCCAACGATAAACAAAATGGGAACGCCGAATAACACCCAAAACCCGAGTCCTCTTATGAATAGAGGTTTGTTGGCCCGAATACAGAACAATTGCAGCCAGAGGATCTCAAACAAAAATACCAGTGAAGCCCAACAATGACCCCAGCGGTAAAGTAAAAACAGCGCACCAACACCAACCGCGATAATCGCATATCGCCAGCCTAACGCGAGCAGACATAAAATCACAAACAGCTGCCCAAACAAGAATTCAGAACTGTCCAAGAACCAAATAGGGAGTAAGTTCGCTATCCCGCCAACCACGCCTAAAAAAAGTGCAATAATTACTTTGGGTAATTTAACGAATTGATTTAGCAACACCAGCTCCTCTTTATATTCTATTAAAAAATAAAGGAAAGCTGGTAATTTGCCAAGTTTAATGGTGGGGACAATCGTGACTTTCTATTTGTAGAACACACTTTTCGACGGAAAAAAGCTGTTTTAGTCGCGCTTCGACTTGGAATCGACAGGCATCATCATGCATTTCAATTGTACAATGGTGCTTTAGCACAATGTGCGCGCCAACAATCAAGATATTATCCGAATTTGACACAGTGACATTGTGAACACTTTCAACATGCTCTGTTGCGATTATTGCTTGCTCAACGCCCTCCACATCAGGCAAAGAAAGCCCTTTATCAAGCAAGCCTGATAAACACGTTTTAATGACCTTAAAACCGGTAAACAAAACAAAGCTTGAAATCAGCATACTTGACAGTACATCAATGATATTCCAGCCCGTTAAGTGGATCAGGACACCTGCAATGAACGTTGAAATCGTTGATAGAAGATCAAAAAACGAATGCAGAAATACCGCATAAACATTAATGCTATCTTTTCGTCCTTTATACAACACCCAGGCCGCAACGCCGTGAAACAAAAAGCCAACTCCAGCAATCGTTGACATCACAAATGTATTCACTTCATGAGTATGCCCCTGAGAGTGCAGTTCAATCCGCTCGGTGGCTTCTAGTAAAATAACAATTGCGATAGAAACGTATAAAACACCATTGATCAATCCACCTGTATATTCGGCTTTCTTATAACCTTCATTAAAGCTATTCGCTAATTTGACTGCAATAGTTGAAGCGATTAGAGCGATGAGCAAAGAGCTATTGTGAACAAATAAATGCCCTGCGTCGGCTAGTACAGCTAAAGAATTGGCAAAGTAAGCGCCAATAACCTGTATAACCATAAACGTGCACGTTAATGCAAGCGCAATGAGTAAGCGCTTCCGAGAAGCCTCATGAGTTGTAAGATCGGTCATTCGAAACTTGAGAAACCTTTGTAACTATAAATTAGAGGGTGCCTTGTGATAAAGGACGGTGATTGTAACCTTATTTCATTTCAGACGCATCAAAAATAACAATATTTAGCAAATAAATAGAATCTTTTGCCCACGCCTTAGGAACTCTTAACTCGCAATTTGATGAGATGCCTCTAGTGCATGACTTTGCGAGTACAATCGCTGCTCGAAGTAGCGTAACTGCTCATAGCTAAAAATAAACTGTGTGTACCGCATAACTTCAAACGCTACTTGTTCAATTTCAAAGCAGTTGACGGGCTTGCCTGGATAAAATTGGCATCCGTTATTAAATGTGACAAGGTATTTGACGCCACTTTTCGCTCCAACACACTCGGCAAGCTTACTCGCTCGTATTTTCACGGCATTTAATGGGTTTAAAAAATACTGAGCGCCGCCTTCGCGTGTTACATGCCACATTTCACTATCCAAGTTTGCTTCAATCTCTCCAGTATAAGGACACGAGACAAAAACGAATAACCCAAAAGGAGACAATGCAACGCCATCAATATCAAGCTCTTCAAGCAGCGGGCTCATACTGCGATGCACAACAATATACTTTTTGTTGTCCAATTTGCTGGTCAATGCATGATATGCTGCTTTAAAGCTTCTTTTATTATCGTTTACTGTACTGTTACTGCGACTCATACGCTTGACAAGTTCTATGAAGAGATAGCCACACAGTACAATGCCCAACCAAAAACCAAATCGAGAAAAGTGGCCATCGCTTTTCTTTAGGGCAATGTCGGTATTGAATTGAAAAGACGTATCATCTCGCTCAGGCGAGACACTAGAAGCAGTCGTTGTTTCTTTAGATGTCTCAATGCTTATACGCTCTAGCTCAGAACGCCTATTGCGTTCCTTGGCTTCTTTTTGTTCATCAAGGCGGCTTTCGAATGCTTGTCTTTGTTTTGCAACCATTTCTGCACACTTTACTGCGCTTTGAAAGTTTTGCTCTCCATGGTGGCAGATTGCAGGTTTTTGGAAAAAAGCTTGCCACTGAGCGTAAATTTCAGGGTCACTATAGTGCGCATGGCCAAAAACACTTTGCCGTTCACGTGCTTCAACTGGGGGCTTTCTTGCCACCGTTGGAGATTCGCAATAGTGCTCTATTCGTTCAATCAAGCGTGTTATACGAGCTTGATCCGATCGCTTCATCTCAGTGTTTTGCTGCAAAAAGACCAATTCGGCCGCGTACCTATCACATTGATACACGTCGAGCTGCACTGATTCAGCCGAGCTTGTGCCCACAAAAAGGAGTAAAAACAAAATCCATCTGTTCATTGTACATTACCTATAACCTTATTAATCTGCTGGCTAGGTACACCACTGCGTTACCGTCGATTGGCCAACATATTTAATGCCCACTCTTCTAGTAGCCCATCACTACTTAGCGTTACTAGCTTTTCTTTGCTTGGCGCATACATATCAACTATGGTTGCACCTGAATTCACCGTATTAATTTGCCAAGTACCTAGCTCATTGCCACTTTTGGTATCCCATATAGTCAACTGAGATTTAGATGAAGACGTAGCCAACAATCTACTTTGCTCAATAAACAGCGCTTTTCTAAACACTTTGAAACGCGCCATATATTTAAGCTCACTTTTATCTGCACCATCTATAAGTGAAGCGATAACCTGGTTATCAAGCGCATCAGATACAAAAAACTCTGAAAAATCGTTTCTGACCGCCAAACTTGTCACTCTATGATTAAACTCTTTTGTGAATACAGGCTCTGGCGAGCCAAATCGCCATAACGCCAGCTTCCCATCTTGCGCCGCAGTTAGAAAAAGCTCCCCCTTGTCATCCCACTCAACGTGCATAACAGGTCTGCTATGCGGCGCAAACTGGTTGTTCACTTGAGTATGCAAATGCGCCATATTCACTGTACCGTCCGACATAGCGACAACAATCTTGTCCATCGCCGGAGATAACGCCACGGAAGAAATATATCCGTATCCACTGACTCCAGTAAAATTGACTTTAGTTACCAGTTTTTTGCTTGTTAATGACCAAAACCTGAGTTGATTATCACCGACAACTATTAACATATTGTTGTCTTTAGACAGTACAACCTCTCTAACCATATCTGGCATTTTATCTTGAGGCACAGTAAATTCTGGTGCCCGTGTATCACTATTCCATACAGAGAGAGAATTTGAACTATCTACAGTGACCAGCTTAGTGCCATCTTGTGAAAAATGACCTATCAGAATGCCCTTGTCGCCCAATTGAGTAACCGTGCCATTGCTCAACGAGATATCGTCTTCACAGCCAGCTAAAATCAGCACGATAATAATTGGAAATAGTCTGTACAACATGATTCAAGATCTCTAAATTAAAGGGCAATAAATAAGCGATGCACATAGTATAGTCTTTTAACGTTTTGTACAGCGCATTATTACCTGTTATTGATGCAGCCCCACCTACTGCACCGTAAGTACGCAAAATAAGCAAAGTTTGCGCCATTAGCGGTTCATTTTTAATAAGGCGTTGATATCCCAATGTTCAACAATTCCGTCGCTATTCAAAGTAGTCAATATATTTTGCTTGTTTATATGCATATCCAAAATTAACGCCGTTGTACTTGCCGCTTTTATGGCAAAAGCGCCAATTTCTTGCCCATTGCTGGCATGCCACAATGTCCACCAAAATTTACTAGAGCCCGTCGCTAGATACTGACCGTCAGGACTGATTGCTGCGGCCCGAAACCATCTGAAGCGCTCTTTATATTTTAACTTTGTTACTGCTAGCTCAGCGGCAAACGGATTTATCAAAATCTGATCATTTAATGCATCAGATATAAACAACACATTGTGCTGAAAATTATGCGCTAGGCTGGTTACCCTTTTTGACATGCGATACTGATAGGTCGATGCCAATGTATTGGCATCATGCAAACTAACCAACCCATCGTGACCGGCACTTATAATGAGCTGTCGATGTGAACCAAGTGCAAGAAAACTTATTCGTGCGTCATGATACTTAACTTGCTTAGTCAAACTATTTTCAAAATCCAGTAGGTTCAACGTACCATCAGTCATGCCAACCAATAACTTAAGAGGTTTTGCATAAAGCGCAATGTGTGAAATCTTCGCGAATTCAGAACTGCCAACCACGTTAAACTTGCCTAACTCTGCGCCGCTAATTAAATTCCACACTACAATGAACTTTTCAAAACTAACCGCAAGTAGCGTACTGTCTTGTGAAATTGCAAGGCCCGTAACCTTACTGCCACCGATTTCAAATTGGTGAAGAATACCGGTGCCATCAGCTTTGCTTACGGTTAGCATTCCCTGCGATAAGAATGTTGCCAGCGTTGCGTCAGAGGAAAATACGCCAAACTCAATGGGTGTTTTACTCAGCCGATAAAACGCAGTCTGTGGGTTTTTAGCCACATCCCCGCAACTGGTTATAGTCAACGCGAACAAGCAGCTCGTCAATAATTTAATCACGTATCTACACATTTGATGCTCTCCGAATACCGCACTCCTTTTTGCATTAACCTCGACAATTCACGTTTTGTTTGTTTTTTATTCTACACCCTTACTTTATCGGATAATAATCTTATTTATTTAGAAAATTAAACGACAACTCAACCTTAAAGTACTATAATATTCGCATAGTAGCGGGCGTAAAACACTTAGCAAAAGCATGGGATTTGCGTCGGTTAAGCGGAGTTATTCGTTCTTTTTAGTGACTTGTAGTTAGAGGTTGTAATGTGTAGCGCACCTAAAGCAAGAGCAGCGAAAGGAAAAGTCGTCGATTATCATGATTCGATGAATCAAAATTTAAGTCCGGAAAAACGTTCTGCATTTGCTAAAAAAGCCAATGCAGCTTATGAAAAGCGCCATCCAAATGAGGAGTTTAAAATGCCTTTTAAGGACCAAAAAAAACACAAAAAAACAAAATCTCTTGTACACAGGGTCGAAGTGATTCTACTCCTCATCGTCTTCGCAGCTATTGCAATTAGAGTTATATTTTTATCCGAGTAAAACGTTAGTCATTTCCGGCTTTCCTTCAGCATACTAAGAGCACCATTGCTCACCGACCCAAGCCACTAACAGTCAACTGTTAAAAATTGGCTCAACTGAGACTTTTCTGTCCAATCCCATGTGAACAACGTCATGACCCCCTTGGGGTACAAAATTGCATAATTGTTTAAATTGCTGCTTGCACCACGGACACGTTATAGTATAACATATTTTCAAATTGTTATTTTATAACATCTCAAATGCAAGGTGTCTTCGGAATTACACCTGCATATTTATTACTCTAATAATTGAAAGAAATATGAAACACGCATACAAATTACTCTCCGTTGCAGTTGCAACAGCATTACTAACGGCTTGTGGTGATACTAAAACTACCATTGTTGAACATGCACCAGTCGTTGAGCCTGTTAAAAAGGAAGATGGACATGACGAGCATGATCATGACCATGGTTCGGTGAGTGAAGCTGGTCGTCTATTGGTGACTTCTCCTGAGTCTAACTCAATCCACCTATTAGACATTGAACATAAAGAAGTTGCCGCAGAGCTGGCTTCAAGTAACTATGCGAGTAGAGTATATGCAACTGAGCACAGCCGTTATGCCGTACTTGTTCAATCTGACAACGGGCGAGTAGAGTTTGTTGATGGTGGCATTTGGCAAGAAGATCATGGCGATCATATGCACCCTTATCAAGAGACGCCAAAATTAAGTGACGTTTCTTTTGACCATGTAAAACCAGCGCACGTTACAAATGGCGAGAATAACACAGCGATCTTCTTTGATGGCAACGGTGAAGATGCAATCAATGCTCAAGTGGCCGTTTTCTCTGAAGCTTACCTTGGTGGCGAAAAAGACAAACTAGCAGAGATCCACTATGACACCAACATGCACGGTGCAGCACAATCTCGTGGTGAATACACTTTAAGTACCATTCGCGACCCTGAGACGGCTTCTACATTACCTACTCAAATCGGGTTGTTCCATAAACATGGTGACCACTTTGACCAAGACAAAGTGTTTGAACAGAGCTGTCCAGCCCTTCACGGAAGCGCTCAAAACCATGAGCACATTTCTTTTGCATGTGGTGATGGTGTTGTGATCATCACAGAAGAAAACGGTGAATTCACAGCGAAGAAAATCGCAAATCCAGAAAGCTTTGCTGAAAAGCAACGTATCGGCGTGTTAAGAGGTCACGAAAATAGCCACCAATTCATCGGTATTGCCGGCACTGAACTGGTTGTAGTGGACGCTGAGCACGACGAAATTGAAAAAATTGAGTGGACCATCACAAAAGACCATAGCATTGCAGGTGGTGACTTTAACTATGATGGCTCTCACGCTGCTGTATTAGACTCAGCTGGTGTTCTAACCATCTTTGAACAACATGCCGAAGGTGATGAGCATCACTGGGAAGTCGCACACACTGTGAAAGTTCATGACCATGAACTAACTGCTTTGCCTGAAAATGTTACTTTTAGGCTCGCCTTCTCTGGTGCAGAAAACATCGTCTACGTTACAGACTCGGACGCAAAACACGTATTGGGTTATGACCTTGAAACCGCTGAAGTAAAGGTTGAAATTGAACTAGATTTCACACCAGACAGACTAGTTTGGTTAGGTATTGAAAAAGGAGGCGAACACGCACATTAATACTCCCGGGTATCACGTGTATGTCTCTTGATTGTGAGCCAAAGTGCCTTTTTTAAGGCACTTTTTTCATTTTTACTACCCCAGTTTACTCACTTTTGCCAAACAAAGTATAAAAGCGACTTGCCACACCATTTGTCCAACCAAACCCTTGCTGCACAATATACTCACCACCCTCGGCCTTTTTATTTGGCTCAATGACATTGTATTTCTCCAAAAGGCACTGGTTGACCTCAAAGCTAGATTCAAGTGTTTTTAACCATTTGCTTGCGACCTCTTTAGCTTCTTGCGTAAAGCCATAGTTCAATAAACCTTTAACACCAAACCACTGTAAAGGGGCCCAGCCGTTAGGACTATCCCATTGCTGGGGGGTTGCTGCCAGTGTGGTTACAAGCCCACCCGCTTTACAAAAATCGGACATCATTTTTTGTGACACCTGATGTGCACGAGCACAATCTTCCACTAAGTTGAAAAACAACGCCGTTGCCCCTGCCATAGTTACGATATTGCGTTTGCAGTTGAGTTCAATGTCAAAATCGACATACCAATTGGCTTGTTCGTCCCACATATATTGATTGATCAAAGCTGCGCGTCGTTTTGCGGCCCTTTCCATTCTATGTGACTCTTTGCTGTTACTGGTAGCTTGGTAGCAGCGAGACAACTGGGTTTCCAAAAAATAAAGTAGCGCATTTAAATCAACTGGCGCTATATGCGTTGTCATAATAGTTTTTAAATTATCCGGTTCTTGCAGCCAGCGGCTACTAAAATCCCAGCCAGATTCGCATGCTGCACGAATGTTTCTGTAAAAATGCGCTTTCTCATCGTTAGTGAAATGTTCTGCATCTTCAATATCTTCTTTATAAGACTCAGGTCTAGGCGACGGGTCGTTATCCCAATATCGATTTAATATACCGCCACAGGGCATCATTACCACACGGTCAAAGTGTAAAAGATCAGAGCTAAGCTTGTCGCTGCCTTTCATCCAAAAGTCGTACTCTCTTTGCAATGATGATGTAACTCTTGTAAGCCAATTTTCATCATCTTTTTTTGTTTCCCAAAGCAAGTCGACCATCATTGCAGTAACTGGGGGTTGGGAACGCGTTGCATAATAGCTTCGATTTCCATTAGGCACATGTCCTAGCGACTCAATTAGACTACAAAAGTTTTCTAACATGTCTTCCACGAGCTTTCCACGACCTGAGTCCATCAAACCTAGCGCCGTAAAATAACTATCCCAATAATAAATCTCATTAAATCTACCGCCTGGGACAATGTATGGCTTAGGCAATGCTAATAAAGAGCTGGTGTTTTGCTCACTTCCTTGCCTTGCCAGCCGATCCCAAAGTCGTTCGATGTAATCAGGAACAGTTCTGACATCATTCAGCGCTTGTAATTCAGGGGCTTCTGCAAATTCGAAATGTGTTGCAACAAAGGTTTCTAAGTCGGCCGGTTGTGTTTTGTCATATTCGGCGCATGCTACTGGCCACGACTGTTTTGGAATAGCATCAGAAAAAACTTTGCTATCAGAGAACATCCCTGACAACTGAACATCCTTAAATAAGCGACTGTGCTCAAACTTCATTATTAATCCTCGACTTATACTGCTGACGAGCACGCTACTTGTTGAGCACGCTTTTTAAATAGAAATAAGGTAACTACGATAACCCCCATCGGGACCAGTGACATATAAAATGCGTGTTGGCCGCTCATATACTCAAATACAAATCCTGTGATCAAAGATCCTGTTGTTCCACCTAAAGCAGAAAAGACAACAATAAGTCCTGTCATTGCCGCGTGGCGGTGCTTCTCCAAGCTACTTAACATAATCGAATTAATTACTGGATAAATTGGTGCCATAAGTAACCCAATCAATGGCATCAAATAGGCAGCCAATGGTGCATTGAATACGCTAGTTACCGCGTTTTGGGGTATATTTTTAGTCATCGGGAGAGTGAGTAAAACCAAAATAGCCATACCGAAAAGGCAGACATTTAAGAATATATACCAGTCGACTTTTTTGAGAATTTGCCCTGCTGCCAATCTGCCAAGCGCCAAGCTCGCTGCAAAAATACTGCTGAGCTGAACACTGACATCGACGGGTAAATTGAGCACCTGATTATTAAACGTCGGCAGCCACGTACCAACGCCTTGTTCAATGAGAACATATAAAAATGCACTGATAATAAACACCAGTACTAATGGTTGATAGGTTAAACGCAGCATAGCAATAAAATCGCCGCTGGCACTATTTGAGCTCGGCGTTGTTGACGTGCTTTTTTCGATTTTCGCAAACCAAACTAAAAACAGCGTAACCACGGAGAACCCAGCCAATAAGTAATAGACGTTTAGCCAGTTATTTGACGAAATATCCTCACTTAAAAATGCAGAAAACACCCAGTAGCCACTCAATACCCCAACCATAAATATCCCTTCAATAGTGTTCAATAAACTAGAGTGAGATTTCGTTGAATCCGTAACTTGACCTATGAGGGCATAAACTGAGACTTTAACAATTGCAAACGCACAACCAACCGCAGCAAAAAGTGCTTTGAGGGCCCAAAAATTGCCGACCAATGGAGTGACTAGGCACATAATAGTGACTAAGGAAAGGCCACCAAGTAAGGCAATTTTGTATCCTATTCTAGGAATGAAAGTGGCGACCAAGAAAGAAACTATAGCAATGGGTATATCTTTAAACCCCTCTAGACTTGCCGCTTGCGCTTTAGAAACACCAAATGTATTGATCGCTTGCAAAATAACTGTACCAACACTATTGAGCAATATGGCAAATAAAAAGTAACAGGCCCCCATGGCCAAAATGGTTCGCATATTGTGCATTGAAAGACTCGTAAATACTGTAAGTGTAATTCAGTCTAGCGCTCCAAAGTTAATTTTGCAAACGTTTGCATTTAAGATTTTAATAACAGACATTAACACGGCTATCGGCTATAGCTACATCATTCAGAATTGGTAGCTGCTGCTACCTCCTCTATTAGCTCGATTGGCGCTCAATTAAGGCAATCTCTAGTTGGCTAGACGATACTTTTTGACCACTGAGTTGAGCCAAGAGCTTTTTCACCAGCAATTCTCCCGCCTGTCTAGTATCTTGCCTTATTGTAGTCAACGAAGGGAAGCTGATATCGGCCATTGCAATATCGTCGAATCCAACCACGTGAACATCGTTCGGAATACTGACATAACGTTCTTTTAACGCCTTCATTGCGCCGAGTGCGACCATATCACTACACGCAAAAATACCATCAAAATCGAGGCCATCGTTACGTAACTTGTGATTGATCGCGTCGTAAGCAGCTTGGCTTGTAATATCAATTTTTAAAAGCTGTGTCGCAGTTACGCCTGCTCGCTCAGCGCCAGCACAAAACCCACCATAGCGCTCTGAGAGTTCAGCATGCGCAGGATCTCCCAAAAACATAGGGTTTTTAGACCCTTTATCAATCAGGTGCTCTGCTGCGAGTTCACCACCTAAGAAATTATCACTTCCAACCACGACGTAATCGGCATCGGTCTTTGGATCGCCCCAAACTACAAGAGGCATGCCTGCTTTTGCGGCTTTATCTATCAGCGCTTGTTGCTTACCTTGACCCACTACAATCACACCATCAGCTCGGCGTCCATCGATAAAGTATCCATACCAATCAGTTCCAGCCATAAAAGAGTTGGATAGCAGTAACTCATAACCTTGCCGATTCACAGCAAGGTTAATATCGCTGACAACTTTCAGTAAAAATGGATCATCAATAGACTGCTCTGTTTCTGAGTCAAGATTAATGAGCACCGCTATTACTTTGGTTTTCTGCAAACGCAAACGGCTCGCGGCAGCATTGAGGCTAAAGTTATGTTCTTTAGCTAACTTTTGAACTCGCTCTCGAGTTTCTTTCTTTATCAATGGGTTATCATTCAAAGCTCGAGAAGCTGTCGATGTTGATACGCCCGCCAATTTGGCTAAATCTGCCAATTTCAATTTTTTATGTGGCATTGCTCATTCACTGCATCAGAAAACATCTATGATGTTTGGGCATCACTCAAAGGGTTACACTCCCCCTAAATTTGAGCCACTAGATTAAACTACTCAAGATAATTCATCCACACTGAATTACCCTCTATACCTTTGTAATGCCAATTAAGCGCTACTTTATTAACTCTTTGTTTTTATTATTCCCATACCACAAGCTAAGTTATCAAAAAGCATGCACTTGCCGTAATAGGTAAATCCAAAGTAAAAAAATATCGCAAACGCCTATTGCAAACGTTTGCATAAAGTTCTATTTTAAAATAACGCCCAGTGCAATCCAACTAAAATTATGCAGAGTTAGCAAATTAAAATAACTCAGAGTTGAGGCGATAAGCGATGCCGACGTGCAAGTCGGTCATTATGACAACACATATGACACAACCAAGGGAGCAGCTCCTGTGAACTTAGGCAAGAAGTATTCTGCACTTGCAGCAGCGGTTATGACCGCGATAACTTATTCTAACGTGGCCAATGCTGAGCAAAAAAATAACGCCAAAGAAAAACTAGAAACCATTGTAATTTCTGGTACTCCAGGCGGTATGGGGATCCGAAAAGTGGATGCCGCCTATGCCGTTACAAATGTTGACGAATCCTTAATTGAACGACTCGCACCTAAAAGCACAGCCGACTTATTCAAGGCCATTCCTGGAGTTTGGGTAGAAAGCTCAGGGGGCGAATCTGGCGCCAATATCAATGTTAGAGGGTTTACATCAAGTGGCGACGCACCATTTTTAACCGTCAGCCTAGATGGTTCACCAGTCTACCCAGCTCCTACACTCTCATTTTTAGAAAACTCGTCAATTTTTCGCCTTGATGAAACCATCTCAATGATGGAAGGCCTTAGAGGCGGCCCTAACCCAGTGTTGTCTAATGGCCAGCCTGGGCTGACAACCAACTTTAGATTAAAAAGAGGCCAAGAAGACACTGAAGGCACATTCAAATATACGACTTCAGACTACGGCCTGCAGCGTGTAGATGGCGTCTTAAGCGGTGAGCTCAGTGAAGACCTCTATTACATGGTGGGCGGGTATATTAAACGTTCATCAGGGATCCGAGATGCTGGTTTTACATCTGAAAAAGGTCATCAATTTACGATTAAGTTGACCAAAGAACTGGAAAATGGCGAAATCAATGTTTATACACGCCAAACAGATGACACTGGCGCTTGGTATTTACCTACACCACTCAATGAGACCGGTGTAGATGCTGAGTTTACGCAACTAGGTACTTTAAACCGCCAAGCAACCATACATGCAGGTAACGGTAAAGTTGATATTGACCTAGCAGAAGGGCGCGGCTGGGATGGCCATGTCTCAGGGGGAAGTATCTCATTAGAACTGGCTAATGGATGGCACTTTATCGATCGTTTTAGCTTAACTCAGGGTAACGCAAACACATATGGCTTGGTACCTGCTGGCAATGCCGTTAATTTGTCAGAAGTAGCGGACAATGGCATTAGTGCAACAGGTGCAGTTACTGGAAAAGAGTATGATGCCGATACACGTGTACAGGATTATGGCCGTTGGGTTGTACACAAAGATATTGAAGCATTTACGAATGATCTCGCTGTCAGTAAAGACTTTGGCACTATCAACAGCGCATTTGGTGTTTATACAGCAACGACATCTGCTAAAGATTGGTGGAGCTTAGGGAATACCGCATATCACGTTTTAGCTCAAGGCGGTGAAATGCTGACCGGTATCGCATGTAATGATTCAATTGAGGGCTGCGGCTTTAACTATGATATTAATAGCAACGGTGACGCCACAACACTTGCGTTTTACACCACTCACAGTTACCAAGCAACTGACAGCCTGACGTTAGATTTAGGCCTTCGTAGTGAACGTCATGAAGTTGACTACTCAGTCGATGAGGGACTCGATGGTATCATCACTAAATCCGTCGATTTTAGCGCTCGTAAAACTTCTTGGACCCTAGGTGCAGATTATAAACTAGATCAACAAAGCGGCGTATTTGTGCGCTTTAACAAAGGCTTTAAAATGCCTTACTTTGACGATTTTAGAGATAACTTTGATGCATATTCGGCGGGAGATCAGTTAATTAAGGAAGTGGCTCAAAGCGAAGTTGGTTACAAGTTCATGGGAGAAAACATGGACTTTTTCGCAACCATTTTTGCCAACGAAGTAAAAGGTGAATCATTCTCTGTTCGCCCTGATTTACCTGCTCAGCGTTTCACAACCGAAGCACAGGGTATTGAGGTTGATTTCAACTACAACCACGAATCAGGTTTTAGTGTGAACCTCAACGGTACATTACAAAACAGTGAAGTGGCTCAAAGCCCTGATGCCAGCTTAACTGGTAATAAATCACAACGTATCCCAGACTGGCAGCTACGTATCACACCAAGCTATGAATTTGAGTTAGGTGATATGTTCGCAACAGTCTACGGTACTTTCTCTGCGGTAGATTCTCGTTTCAGCGACATTCAAAACACCCCGAGTGCGGTGCTTGATGGCTACGAAAAAGTTGATATTGGCCTCACTTTGGAGCCTTCTGAGCAAGTACAATTGCAAATTGCCATTGACAATCTAACAGATGAGCAAGGTTTAACAGAAGGCGACCCACGTAACCCAGCAGCAGCCAACGGACGCTATATCTTGCCTCGAAGCGTTAAATTTAGCGTGGCATATAGCTTCTAATCCCAAATTTAGCCCACACATTTTGGGCATCATGAAAACTAACGACCAAAGCCCAACGAGGATCACCTTATATGTTGGGCTTTTTTCTGTGTCCTTCTACACTTTAAAAGGACTTCATCATCTTTTTTACATAATCTCGCTTTTTAAAATGTAACAAAGCTGGTGAGTCGTTTCGAATGATACTCTTTGCAAATATTAATGACTTTTCACTTGTTAGCGATAATACAAAGTTGCTGAATACGTAAGCTGCGCAGGTGCTGGAGTGAAATAATGAACATTGAAGAAATTCAAAAAGGCGAATGGCTTGAATACCAAGACCATCCAGTTGAGGTTTTAATCGTAGATAGACGCAATCAAGTTGTCACAGTTTGGGACGAAAAAAGTCAACGGAAGATAGATTTACATGCAGACTTACTTAAAGCAGATCCACAATGTCACTGTGACTCATTTCTCTATTACTAGCTAGCGCCCAAAGCAACTACATGCTTTGGGCTTATTCACTCTTACGGCTTGATTATCTGCCACTGCGCATTTTTGTTATGTGCTTCGCCTTTTCGAGATAAATGCACTTGTCCCGTGCTAACATCGGCCCAAACATATTGTTGCCAATAGCTGTTTTTGAGATTGAAATTTGTGCCGTATGGCTCGATGTTAAATGACGCTTTGTCTGGCGTTGACCACAACATAGCGTCTCCAGTAAAGTTGTTTTTATAGCTTAAGAACAGCTCCGCGTTATTTCTGGTTCTAAAATAAACCTCTTCGCCACCGCCATTGATTAATAAAAACTCAACAGCTTTGACGCCATTGGCATTTAACAATGCATTTTTTTCTTCGCCAGATTGAGCGCCTAGCGCCTTACCAGTCGCCACATTATGAATATGAACAGCCTCTCCTGTGTCCGCATCACGTTGCTGCGGCTGCCACTGTTCTGGTGGTGTTTTCCATGTTAATGACTTCCACTTCCAGTTGTATGGCATATTGATAAGGGGATCATTTACATCGCTATACCCTGTTTCTGCTTCGATATTGTACAAACAATGCCGGCGCTCTTCTTCTAATTGTGCAACTCGCTCAAGCTGATCGGTTGTACCGACATTTAACTCAGCCATGCATTGCAATAATGATTTTCCTTTTCCACGCTCCCCTGGGGCCAATACATAGGTATGATCACGTTTTTCTTCGTCGTTGTACCAGCTCAGCATAGCTTGCTCATCAAAAGACAACCAATTATCAACCAATTGCCTTGCCTCCTGCTCCGCTTTCAATTTACGCTCCTCTACAGGCAAAGCCATGGTGCGAATAAAAGCAGCCCACAGATCTTTACTGGCTTCGAGAGAAACTAATGCAACAGGTTTTATATTGCTCGGTTTGTAGGCTTGCCAGCCACTTTGTCCCCGAGACTCGGGCTTCCAAATTACATCTCCACTTTGGAAGTTAATGGCTTCTTTTGTATCATGCGTATGTTGCTCTGCACCTTCTGAACATAAATACGCTTTTACCTGCCAGATTTTTTCGTAGTTGTCGGCAGCTAGGCGCACAGTATGTTCTGGGCTGAATGAATCTTGAAATAAGTGAACGGCCCTACCAAATAAAAAATAGTTGTGATCGACCTCAACCGCTTTGGCATACCCTCCCCCATCCCAAACTTTGATCTTTTTTGACTCTGCAATGGCAGCGTTTACAAAGTGAGAAATGAAGCGCTGTTGTGCGCGTTTTGCAGCATTCACACCTCCTATTCCACCAATATCATCATAGCGACGCATAAAGTGATCTTGCTGCAAATCTGCTGGCTCCTGCGCCACAGCATTGAAACAGTTAGGACCTGTCGGATCGGTGCTCGCCGAAGTGACATTGAACCCGGCAATATCCACCCACCTTTCACCAACAATGGCTGCAAAGACTGCGTCATATTCTGACCAATAGGTCCCATCTTCGTTTGCTTTTGATAAGATCCTTTCCACTTCGTGTTGAGCTACATTGAGTTCTGTGGACTTCGCTAGGCCATTTTGCCAAGTAAGTCTTGGATCTTGTGGATCACTGACCCGAGTATCTTGCCCCATTAGCTCAAGCGCTGCCGTTCGTGTAAGCCACTCATGACCAATTGGCATTACACCAGCCCCGCCTAATTGCGTAAATGCCATTGCTGATGAACTTGTAACCACTGCAGCTACAACACATGAAAGATATTTTAATTTCATAATTACTCCTTTTAAAACGAGTAAATTTTTACACAAAATTAAAATAAAAGCTCTATTTTATGAATTTTTTATTACTTTAAGTCAAAATAATAACATAAAGCATTCCCTCGAATTACCAAGTTGGAACTCTTTAATCAGTTATTTACTGAGGCAGTTACGGCGCTTTTTGCGTGCAAAATTGCGGTGTCATAAAGTGCAACCGATGAATCATCTTCATTTACCAACAAGGCAATTTCAGTACAGCCCAAAATTATCGCTTCGGCACCTTTTGCTTGCAACTGCTCGATAATGTTTAGGTAGGCTTGCTTTGACTCCCTTTTTATTTGACCTAAACACAATTCATTATAAATAATGTCGTGGACCACTTTCTGAGCATTTTCATCGGGTACAATTACGTCAATATCAAATTTATTTTTAAGCCTATCTTTATAAAATGACTCTGCCATAGTGAATTGAGTACCCAGCAAGCCAACTTTCTTTTTTCCATCTTTAACGATTTGCTCACCAGTCGGGTCGGCAATATGGATTAAAGGCACGTTTACCGCAGCTTGCACTTCATCAAACACCAAATGCATGGTGTTGGTGCAAATCAGAATAAAATCAGCACCAGCTCGTTCAATATCTTTGAGATCTTGGCAGAGCATTTGAGCCATAGTCTCCCATTGTTGCGCCTTTTGAAGTTGGGCAATAGGAGCAAAATCTATACTTTTCATCATGATTTTTGCTGAGTGCAACCCACCTAAACAATCCTTAACCCCCTGATTAATATGCTTATAGTAATTTGCAGTAGACTCCCAACTCATTCCACCAAGTAGACCTATCGTTTTCATATTTGATTCCTTAGTACGACACTATTAATACTGTTCTGATAACCGACAAAAGTAGTAATACCATAATAAATATTGGGATGATATGCGATTATTTTAACTAGATATTAGACAAGCAAAAACTGTCGATTCACTAATGCACCGTTGGATTAAAACCAAATCACTACAATCATAATTTATACACGTCACGGTATAGTAATACGCATCAATACATCTTGATTTAAACTTTCTACACTACACATGAATGAACTACATTAAGCGGTATGATGGCTAAGCACCCAATGTTCCGAAGATGAGAAACAAAAGTAAATGGCTATGTATAACTAAAAATACGATATTCCAAAGCCTATTACTTTATAGCTCCATCAGATTTATCAGCGTAAAGAGCCTAAACTTTGTACTATTGGTACTAGGGCTCAAGTATTTTCATGGCTCAAGCCCAATCATAATCTGTTTTCTTCAAATACGACTTTAAAAGTGATAACGGTAAACTAAGCCTAAGCGGTCGATACCTTGTCCATTATGGTATTTCCATGTCAAACTCGATACGCCCAAATGCGCCGTTAAACCCAGCTCAGCCCAAGCTCCATCATCATTTTTAGCCTGCTCTGGGTCAAAATATTCATAACCAAGCCTAGCAAATGCAGAAAAGTATTGATTGAAACTATGTTCATACTCGGTGTAGAACCGATAAAACTCACCATCTCTTGTTCGGTCTTCAAGGGTGAAGCTCATTTCTCCCAAGGCGCCACCAACAGAAAATCGCCCGTTTTGTGTTTCATAGGCAATATAACCGAGCTCCAACATGTTTTCGTCCAAATCCACATCTAGTTGATAATTGGGTCGCTCTATAGTATCTCCTTGTCTTTTGGCATTAAATCCAGCATAAAGCCCATTTTCAAACTCGTACCCAAAGCCAAACTGAATACCACTTGGCTGCGGGCTATTTCTATTTCCCATATCACTTTGTGAATAGCCAAACTCAAAATATGTTTTATTTAAATCTGTCGCTTGCACATTAAAGCCAATCGCCGTTAATACGATAAAAAGCATTTTGTTTTTCATTTCTTAAACCTTTAATTTAACTGATGAAAAAATGGTACATGAGTCAAAAAAAGAGGTCTGTATCAAAGTGTCTCAATATGCAGCAATCTTTATCTAGTGGTAGCAAATACTAGTTACTTTTATTGTATTTCTGGTTTGATTGGCGAGGTAACTTAATTTTTAAAGTAAAAAGGGAGTAGCAGAAAAAACGCAGGTCCAAAGGTTGACCTGCGAGTTGATTAGGTCTTAAAAGGAGTATCGATATGCAAATGCTAATTGTTCCGCCACTTCCCCTCTAGAAATCCGCCACGAAAAGCTAGATGATCCCAAATGCAAACGAATACCGGCTTGCGCCCAAAAGCCATCCTCTTTCGTTGAGTTATCTCCGTCGATAGACTCGTATCCGGCCTTCGCAAAAGCAGAAAAGTATTTATTAAAGCCATGGTCATACTCAGTGTACAATCGATATATATTTGCATCACTATTATTATCTTTAACAGCGATTTCCATTTCACCGATATAAGCACCTATAGAAAGCCGCCCCTTTTCAGTTTGATTTAGGACATACCCTAATTCAAAGAGGTTTTCATCATAATCAACATCTTGATCAATTAAATATATTATGAATGTATCCCTATGTCGTTTAATATGTAAACCACTATAAAAGCCATTTTCAAACTCATAACTTAAGCTCATTTGATGGCCAATCAAATCCAAATCTGTTTTGTTGTCAAAGTAAGTATTATCTGTGAATTCTGTTGTTGAATACCCAATCTCTAAGTAAGATTTACTTAAATTAGCAGCTTGCGCTTGCGTTGCACATAAGGCCAATGCGGCCGTTAATAGTTGTTTTTTCATCAAAAGTACCTCCAAGAATGTCATGCAGATAATACTAGTGACAGGGTTAAGCTAAATCCGTATGAATGTGTTCAATGACATAGTAAATATCAGTCAAATATGAGTAAAATCCGGACCACATGTTTACATCCATTTACAGTAATAAGTGAAAATAACACGCAAGACTTTGAGTGAAAAAAATAATAACTTTAAGTATCAAGGAAATATGATTTTTCTGTGTCAGAAAGTTGTGTACCTTGTAACATGAACAAAGCACGCAAAAGAGTGATGTACGACTGGTTATGTCTGTTTCACCGAGCAAGGAAGTCAGCCCTTAAAGCACACTTAGGCCGCAATAAATGTTATTTGATTGTACTCGCCTAAACAAATGTACATTTGCATACATCAGCATGGTTTAAACCGAAAAGTTGCATTTTAATGTCGCGTGAAACAACAGAGTGCATCAGGGACTGTGCAATCAAAATATACACGCCTTAAGGCCTTGCATTTACGTCATTTGTACTATGCTTAAACAAAGTATTTTTAAAGGAAGTGAACATAGCCATGAGCAGTCAGTCCATGACACGACGGTTTGTTCTCCCGCTCGGGTTAATGATGGTCGCTGTCGCCATCCTAGTCGCAACTACACTCCCCGCTATTATAAAATCAACCATGTTACAGATCACCTCGGACGACGCAATTGTAACTGTTAATCAGTTTAAAACTCTAAGAGGTTATTACACCAAAAATGTGATCTCAAAAGCAAAAGCATTTGGTATGTCACCACATTTTGAACACCGCAATGACAATAATGCGATTCCGCTGCCTGCAACGCTCATCCATGAGTTGAGTGAGCTCCTATCTCGGTCAGGCACCAAAATACAGCTTTATAGTGAATACCCATTTCCAAATCGTAAACACAGGCAACTTGACGAGTTTCAAAAAGAGGCATGGAACTACCTTACCTCCAACCCTAAAGAAGTTTATTCAAAAATAATTGAGTCAAATAACAATCAATACTTACGGATTGCTGTGGCGGACACCATGCAAGCACAAGCCTGCGTAAATTGCCACAATACGCACCCTTTGACACCAAAAGTTGGCTGGAAACAAGGAGATGTGAGAGGCGCCCTCGAAGTAACCAAACCATTGGAAAATGTAACTGCTCTAACTTCGAATATTCGAAATTATATTTTGTTGGGTTCCCTTTTGGTTTTAATACTGCTCATCGTCACTTTGGTTATGATGTTTGAGCGATTTGTACTGCGTCGAACCAAAAAGCTAGAAGATTCACTTGCCAACTTGGCATCTGGTCAAAGTGATTTAACCAAATTTATAGAAGTTGATGATGACGATGAGATCGGCAGTGTTGCCATTCAATTTAATCACTTTCAAGGGAAGTTTAAGTCCTTGATTGAGTCTATCGTGCAAACAGCAAATCACCTTGAAGTGTCTGTCAATAATGTTAGAAACGCGACAAGCAATATACATTCAAAAATACAAGAGCAGGAGCTACAAACGCAGTCGATTGCTTCGGCCATAAATCAAGTTACTGTCAGTATCAAAGACATTTCTAGCAATGCAGATCATGCTGCACAAAGTACCAATGAAACGGATAAAAATTTGGTATCTGCCAGTGAGCAAATGCGGCACTCAGTAGAAAACATTGACTCTTTATCAAGTGAGATGTCAGAACTAGTCAGTGTTATTACAAGCCTAAGTTCAGAGAGTAAGGAAATAGGGGTCGTATTAGACGTGATTAAATCAATCGCCGAACAAACTAATCTTTTGGCGTTAAATGCAGCAATTGAGGCTGCAAGGGCCGGTGAACAAGGCAGAGGCTTTGCTGTTGTAGCTGACGAAGTAAGGGCTTTGGCTCACAGAACTCAACAGTCCATAGACCAAATTCAAGGGACAGTTAATGCGCTACAACGTATCGGTAGTGAAGCAGTCGAAAAAGTCGAAAATGGCAATAAGTTGACCGATGAAACCCGAGATGAAATCAGAGATGTATCAGAGCAATTAAACAAGGCTATGGAACTGGAGCACGATGCAAACGCAGCGGTCGATAATATTGCTCAAGCTATGGTCCAGCAGTCTGACGCTTCGTTAGAGATGGACTCAAATATCATACGACTTCGAGACTTGGCAGGCGACTCAATTGCGGAATTGGACAAAGTCATACGCATGTTAGAAACAGTAAACAAAGATAGCCATCAACTCACCGAAGAGCTTGGCAGGTTTAAACTGTAATGTGAGTTGCTCAAGCTTGGAATAAAAGGAAATATGCTAACACACAGCTTGGTTTATAGAAAATGGGCCTTGTATTAGATACACGGCCCTCAATTACCCTAGGCAATGCCTTTTCAATCAAAAAATAATGGCTTTTCAATTAAGCTAAATTTGCTTTTGCAACATCAATAAAATTGTCAATATCACTTTTATCAATACCTGAATGCGTCACTAACCGCATTCCCTGATATCCTGGCGTCATATTTATGCCTTTGTCATACATAGCTTTGGTAAATGCTTGTATATCAATGCTGCTATCGACATTCAAAAACACCAAGTTGGTTTGCACTTCATATGGCGTGCTATCAAACCCTGGTAGTTCATTAATCCTGCTGGCCAAATAGCGAGCATGCTCATGGTCTTGCTCCAACCGTTCAACATTATTCTTAAGTGCGTACAAACCACCTGCGGCGAGAATACCCGCTTGACGCATGCCGCCACCAAGCATTTTCCTAAGCCGCCTCGCCTTTTCGATGAATTCGAAGCTGCCCATTAGTAACGAGCCAACAGGCGCTCCCAAACCTTTAGACAAGCACACAGTCATTGAGTCAAAGTGTTGGCTGATCTCTTTGATATCAACACCCAAAGCAACAGCAGCATTGTACACGCGCGCCCCGTCTAAATGATGCTGAAGCCCATACTTTTTAGTCAAAGAACGAGCTTCACTTAAGTATGCTAAACTCAACACCTTACCGCCAATGGTGTTTTCCAAACTCAACATTTTAGTTCTCGCAAAGTGGAAATCGTTTGGTTTAATCGCCGCAACAACCTTCTCTAAACAGATTTCTCCATTGGGCAGATTTTCCAAGGGTTGAGGTTGCACAGAACCCAGAACTGCGGCCCCACCCGCTTCGTATTTATAATTATGTGCACCTTGGCCACAAATATACTCATCACCTCGTTCACAATGCGCGAGAATTGCCAATAAATTGGCCTGTGTACCTGAAGTTACGAATATAGATGCATCAAAGCCATGTTTCACTGAGCTATAGTGCTCAAGCTCATTTACGGTAGGGTCATCTCCGTATACATCATCACCAACCATAGCATTACTCATTAACCGCCTCATATTTTTGCAAGGCTGGGTGACCGTATCCGAGCGAAAGTCTATCATGGGAGTTCCTCATTGCGATTGAATAAAAATATAATATGGACAAAGCCCCATGTTTTCAATTCACCAGAAAATTACCTGCATACGAATTTGGTGTATGCCTTTAGAATATAAACAAGCGCCAGCCTTCGGATTAGCGGCGACACCACCGTTTTCTGTGACTGTTTGATACTCTGATTGACACAAAAAATCCAACTTGCCATCTACTATTGTTCAACCCGGTATTGCATAAAATGGACAAAGTTGAGCTTTACGAGCAAGTGTCATTAAAAAAGAAATAAATAAAACACCGCGAAAAATAGGCATATATCAATGTTGAGGGTATACACACTCGCCCACAGGTTAAACCGCTGCATACATCCTCAAAAAGAGCAATATTTCAGCTGATGAGCGGTCATAATGTTGGTTAGCGAGCAAGTTCTGGTGACAAATACCTAGATAAGAAGTTCATTAAACTCTCCATCTGGATTGGCTTGGTAATGTAGTCATTCATCCCTGCGTCAATGCAAGCCTCTCTGTCTCCTTTCATGGCATTTGCTGTAAGTGCCAATATTGGAATGTCTAAAAAGGCCTCACCCGCTTCCCCATTTCGGATCCGGCGCGTTGCTTCAAACCCATCCATAAACGGCATCTGACAATCCATTAAGACCAACTGGTAGTCATGTTCCTGTTCTTGGAGTTTATCAATTGCTTCTTGTCCATGGCTCGCCAGCTCTACAATCAAACCGATAGAATCTAGCATTTTTTTTGCTACGAGTTGGTTAACGGGGTTATCTTCGACCAATAAAACGGTTTGATGAGAAAATGAACGTTCAAGAGGAGAATCATTATCTGTAGTTGTGATTTCAGTTGAGTTCATAGATGCAAGTGTACTCTCAAGCTCTTTTTGGGTAAACGGCTTGTTTACACGACTTGAAAACCCGAGCTTTTTAAAATACCCACTACTGTGTGTATCACTGAGTAAAGTTAAAACAATTGCCGTAGTTGTGGAGCTAACTTTCCACTTTTTTAACCAATTGTCGGTCTTTTTTCCCGCCACATACCGACTCAAAAGGAGCAACTCGGTGTCTTCTCGTAAGCTTGACTGTGCATCCTTGAAATTAGTCTCCACAACCACTTCATGCGCAAACGGACAAAACATCTTTTTGAGTAATTCAGCCGAAGCTTCTGAACTGTCGACAATCAACACCGACTGTATTCGAGCTTCGGGAACTAGATCTAACTTTTTCACCGGTTCCAGTATAATTTCAAAGCTAAACACACTGCCGACACCCACTTCGCTTTGCAACGACGTATTGCCCCCCATCAACTGACATAAAGTTTTTACTATTGCAAGACCTAGGCCCGTTCCGCCAAATCTTCTGGTGGTTGTAGAATCGACTTGAGAAAAGGACTGGAATAATTTTTCTTGTTTATCTAACTCTATACCTATCCCAGTATCTTTAACATGCCCGATCAACTTTACCTCATCGTTGTGTAACACAGTAACTAATGTCACTGTTACTTCTCCTTGGCTCGTAAACTTCAGCGCATTCCCCACCAAGTTTCCCAAGACTTGTTTAAAACGAATGGGGTCTCCTTTTACCCAGCGAGAAGTCACACCTAATGTATCAAGTACTAGTTCTAGTCCTTTGCCGTGAGCTGCGTGAGCATGCGCCTGCACAAGTGAAGCACTATGTTCAATGATATCAAACTCAACATGCTCAATTTCAAGCCGGCCTGCTTCTATTTTAGAAAAATCCAGAATATCATTAATTACAACCATCAAAGCATCTGCACTAGATTTTGCAGTCATTACATAATTGTGCTGAACCTCACTCAGCCCTTCTTTTTCCACCAGTTCCAACATTCCAATAACACCGTTCATGGGGGTGCGGATCTCATGGCTCATATTAGCCAAAAACTCAGATTTGTGCCTTGATGCTTCTTCAGCCCGCTTTTTCGCAATAGCTAGTTCATGGTTAGTGTTAAGTAGCGCTTGTTGGGCTCGCTTATTTGCAAAATTATGCAACTCCCCAACCATAATGGCAAAACCAAAATTAAACACTAACTGTGCAATCATGATGGTGATAAAAAACAGCTGAATATAGATACTCGTATCTGTCAAAATGCTAGTTGAACCTTCGCTAATAGGAGCACTTATCCGAAAAATACCAGCCGTGTTTAAGCACCCAAGCCCCAACACAACGAGTGCTCCGGAAACTTCAAATCTATTGCGACGATGTTCAACTAAAATGGCGACTATCCAGATTGAGGTACATAAAATTGTCAAAACAGACAACTTTAGTCGCAAACCGTATGAGTCCTGCCAAAAAGTAAAAATGCCCAAACATATTAGAAACACGCCCAGATATACCCCAAATATTCGCCAAGGCGGGCGTCTTTGAACCGCATAATACAAGCCAACCAGCATCATGATTAAAGACAACTGACCACAAAAATTAGAAACAATGTGTTTAAAAAAATAGGGAAGTGAATTTTGAGCCGCGAAAAGGCAAAAGTTGGCAACCAGTAGCCACGGGCCGACAGCCCAAAACGCAGTAGCTTTAATGTCTCTATTAGCCATCCATAAAAAAGTAAGGGCAGTTGCTGACGCAACAATACCAACTGCACACATAAGCAATATTGTTTGCGTTGACAATGTCAGCATTAACATTGCCCCCCTATTTGTCGCATAAACAAGCCTTTTAGTTTCTACTACTAAAAAAGTAGGAGAGGGTTGCTTTAAAGTAAAGTGCGCAAGCCAGATGCTTCAACAAAACTCACCTCTTCCGGTACTGGACACAAACAAGTCGATAAACAACATATATACCAACAGCAAATACCGCGTTATCTAAAATAATTAAATGTTACAAAAGAGAATTTAAATTGTAATCTTGGCGTGTTAAATTGGGTTCGTTTTCAAATTAACCTCAGAAATACAGTTTATAAATTAGAGGTTGACTGAAAATATAAAAATGAAAATATAAAAAAGGAAATTTAAAATGAAGTATATAAAATTGGCCATCGTGGCTGCTGCAATGTCTGTTGGCGCTTCGGCTTATGCAGACTCAAGTTTAGGTGTTAATATTACCGAACAGCCGCGTCCTGGTGTACCACAAGCCAGATGGACATATGTCAACATCACTGACAGCTATGGCCAAAATCAAAATGCTAAGTTCAATTATAGCATTTCTAACTATACAATTAACTTTGATTGGACAACCAATGAGGGCGCCACAGGCGGTTGTATGATCTATTATGATGTAAATAAAGATAGTTCAGGTGCTTGGGATGATCAGGTTGCTAAGCGTCGCTACGATACAACTAAGTTAATCCTGTCTAACTTAAAACCTGGCGATCAGCTATTCGTACAATCGGCATTTGGTAAAAACTCTTCGCCATGCGAAGTGACTGTTAAACATAGCATTGGCTTGAAATAACAGAACTTTTGAGGGGGCTTCCCCCTCAATTAGACTCATCACAACCACTAACCCGCTTTTTAAAGTGCAAAACTCTGCATTGCTGTCTATCTTTGTTTATATTGCAATAAAGTCGGTAATGCCATGGAATTGATTGAGCTTATTTATATTAGCACGGTGACCACCCCACTGTGTGATGAAGAATTAGAGTCCCTACGCAGGCAGTGCGCCGCAGCCAATCAACTTCGAGGTATATCGGGAATGCTACTTTACGATGGCCACCATTTTATGCAAGTTATTGAAGGAGAAAGACCTAGAGTAGAGCAACTGTTTGAGCATATCAAACAGGATAAAAGACATATTAATGTCGAAGCGCTGATTTGTAACCCAATTAAAAAGCGCAATTTTCGCAAATGGGCTATGGGACTAATCGATCTTGATAAAAACCCCTCATACCGAGAAGTCAAAAAGTCCAGGCCTCATAGACGCCTTCCCTTAAGCTATAAATTACTCAAATCTTTTCGCAACCACGAGTTTGAAATTGACGAACATATCGAACGCTCATTTGGTAATTAACATCTCTAAAATTGCATTTAAATCATGAATCTTGTTCAGCCTGTGAACTGTTCTGTAATTGACTGTAATGTAAATAACCGCTTAATCGACAAAAAACACATATTTCGTCCATTTTTTTGTATTTAAATTCAATCCGTACTTTTCTCAACTGTTTTTCTTTTATGAACAATATTTATTTAAGCATAGCAATTATTATTGCAGCAATGAGCATCATTGCACTCGTAAGGACTAATCGACTCCATAAAAAGGATTTAAAAGTCTTAAATGAACTAAAAAAAGCAAAAGAAGCGCTAAGTAAGTCAGTGTTGTATCACGGCACTAGCGACATCCCTAATTATTTGTTTTTTATGCAGAAGTTAATGAAAGTAGATAGGAAGTTTTCTAAGTTTCACGTCTCTTTAATTAAGCTAGGAAGAACACCCGTTTTTGATTCTATCGAAAACAATCAAGATACACTTACTCAACTGTTTAAAGAGGTAGGTAAGTCTTGCCAGCCATTTGCCTTAGCGCTGCACGATTCTGATTATATGGTCATGGCATTTGTTACCCATGATACAGAATCCAACCAAAAAGAAGCTGAAGCAAAACAAAAAGAAATCTTAGAAAAGCTGCCCAAACAAGTTTGGGTAAATAACACACAAGTTCCGATTGACTATGCAATTTCTTCTATGAGCTTGACGGGACAGTCTTCTCTGTATGGTATAGACAAAGTACAACGCAGACTGACATTTTCAATGAAATACGCACTGGAATCACCAACAGGTACGTTTTTTCACAATGAGAAAATATATCAAGCAGAGATGTATAGAAAACACGTGCTACTCAAGTTGATGAACAGCATCTCATTTAACCAAGATGATTTTTACCTTGTTTTTCAACCTATTTTCAAAACATCTAATATAGATAGACCTCGACGCTACGAGGCGCTTATTCGATGGCGTAATACCAAAAATCTGGGCCCGAAAGCCTTCATGCCGATGATAGAGGACAAACCTGAGCTACATAGTGAACTAACAAAAATAGTCATCAACCAGATTTACTCTATGCTAAAAATAAAGCTTGAAGCCCGTGAAAGGCTAAAGCCTATCCATATGAACATTTCGGCGCAACTATTAGAGGATGAAAGCCTAATAAACTATCTCAAAAAGGTTATTCGAGATACGCCATCAATTGCTGCATTTATCACTTTTGAAATAGCTGAAGGTAACGATTTAAAGCTCAGTGATAATGCGATCAACACATTGAGGAAAATGTCTAATCTTGGTTTTAGTTTTGCGATAGATGATTTTGGTAAAGAAAACAGAAATAGTGACTTATTGAACAGTCGTTACTTCAACTCAGTTAAAGTTGACAAAACGTATATTGCGCATATTCAGGATAAAGAAGCACAAGCTCCAAGACTAGACGCCATTATAAAATCAGCACAAAACAGTAATAAAACGATTATTGTTGAAGGGGTTGAAAATAGATTTCAATACCAGTATATGAAGCGCTTTCCAAATGTATACATTCAAGGATACTTTGCATCTGTACCGCTCACAATGAATGAATTCTTATCTCAAGAACAAGAAGAAGTAGCTTAGCTCAGTGCAATCACCTTTCGATTTGTCGGTTTCTTGCACGACCACTGAAACCGACAATCTTTGTTTCAAACCTTAAGCCAAAACAAACTTCCCTCTACTGAGCGCCAAGCTTTCGCCCCCCCTTTACCTAGGTATTCAGTCAACGCATCAGATATTTGGTTGGTTTCTCTTTGAGAATCGGCTTCAGTTAAGGTAATAAAGTCTGGAAACTTTTGTTTAATAGCACTTTTTAACTCTTGAGCTTTTTGACTATTACCGTTTTGGGCGTATTCACATAGTAATTGAGTTGCACGATCTGGAAG
This sequence comes from Pseudoalteromonas obscura, assembly GCF_030135505.1. Taxonomy (NCBI): domain Bacteria; kingdom Pseudomonadati; phylum Pseudomonadota; class Gammaproteobacteria; order Alteromonadales; family Pseudoalteromonadaceae; genus Pseudoalteromonas; species Pseudoalteromonas obscura. The sequence goes on along the minus strand of NZ_JASJUT010000010.1, from coordinate 51,544 downwards.
ACTACAAGAATTAAACTTATCAATAAGCTCACTCACACTCGACCATTTTTTTTGTTTAATATAGCAGTTATATAGCTGATATCGATTTTTATAATAGTCACTTGGGGCAAGCTCCAATAACTCTTCTAAAACACACTGGGCTATATCAAATTCATCTAAATTAAAATGGATCTGCGCTTTTCTCGTTTTCAATATAAAATAAGGCTGTGCTTCATGGAGGTTTTCAATCTCCTCCCTGAACTGCTCTATAAAGTTTACAGTGATAAGCTCTCGTTCAATAACGGTGATAAGTTCATCAATTAATCTAAGTGTGGCTTGACTATCTTTATTCAGAATATCATTTAGATGGCTTTCTATTTGGTCACGATTAAAACCTGGTAGCGAGCTAGTTTCTTCAGCTTCCTGAATACACTGCTCTGAAAACCGCATTTCATAAGCGGTTTCTTTTATACACAGTACCAAGTCATTATGAGCCAATAATGTTTGCTCACGAAAGTCGCAGTTTCTTCCGAAAGTGTTTTGTGCATTTAAATAACTCTTCATGCCACTCAACACTTGTCTTAACTTTTCAAGTTGACTACATTGAGCAGGGCTAAGGCTATTTTGCTCAATAAAAGATAAGGATAGTAGCATGCCCATACAATAGTTTGGCAATGGCATGTCGTTTCGAAGTGCCACTTGCAGGTCCAATTTCGACAATGAGCACTCAATGGGTAGTGTTAAATTACCTTCCATCACTCTATCCATATAGACATGATAAAAGTCCATTAACGATCTTAAATGCATTTCATCATCAGGAGTATCGTCACCAAACAGTTTAGGGATCCAGACACTTGGTAAAACTGTTTGTGGCGTTAATCCTAACCCAACTATGTACCCTTCTATAAAAAACGGGTCAGGCTGCTTTTCAGATAAAAAAGACAGCTCATCTTTAATTTTATTAATGCTTTGCAATCCTTCAAGCCATTTAACATTTATGTTTATATTAATATGATACATGACTGACAAAGTTATTTACACATAAAAATAACCTGCAGTTTCCATTTTAGCTAAATCACAAAATATAACCCCATAAAAAAGTGCAATAAAAATCAGAGAAAATGAGTCGTCTGTATTTAAATGTTAAAACTGCTTTCTCAACCTAGCGAGGCAGAATGTAACGATACAAGCACCTGTGAGCTACATCGAAGCACTTGTTTTTTCGATGATAACTGTCGAATATCTAGTGTTATTTAGTTTTAATTAAATTCTATTTTTATGTGCACACTAAGTATAAACGATGACAAAACCTAAAAATAACACTGATTTAGATTAAAATATATTTAAAATCCCCTTCACATCAATATTAACTTTTTCATTGACATTACCAAAATAAATCCCTCAGTTTATTCCCTCTGCAATTCAAACACTTTAAGCTCGCTAACCGCAGCTTGGTGACCACCAGATGCAGCTGCTTTCAACCACATTTGAACTTCAATTGTAAATTGATTGCGATTTTGCTTTTTGAGTAACATTGCCAACTTGTACATACCATCGGGGGCTTTTTCATCCGCAGCTAACTTCAGCCATTTAACGGCTTTGCGCATGGACTCTTCATTGGCATCATGGCTAGCGTAATAATCACCCAATAAGATATAGCTTTTAACGAATTGTTTCTCCGCCGCTCGCTGCAACCATTCAAGTCCGTCTTTTTCTTTGTTTTGAGACAAATTTAATGCACCTAAGTTATGCATCGCATCTGGCACCCCCAAATGTGCTGAGCGTTCAAAGTAGTCTTTTGCAAGCTCAGTATCTACAGCGACACGTAAACCATCGCGATAGATCACTCCAAGTGAATTCAACGCAATACCATCGTTTTGTTGCGCCGCTTTCATAAAATAATATCTGGCTTTATTTAAATCTATATCGACGTTAACACCATGATAGAAATGCTCTCCTACAAATGAAGCAACATTAAAGTTTTTGGCCTTCGCTAATTGAGAAATTGCTTCTACAGCATCGTCTTCACTTTTATCCACCCCTTTCCCTGCCCAATAAAACTCCGCAATTTTATTAAGCGCATCTACTTCCCCCAAGGTAACTGAGGTTCTGTACCAGTTGAAAGCAAGGGCCAGATCCTGAGATTTAATACCTCCACTTTCATATAAGCTAGCAAGTTTATATGCAGCAGCTGCATTGCCGGCCTGCGCTGCATTTTGCAGCATACCAAACGCCTCTAGTTGTGATTTACCCTCTATCTGTTTGTTCAAAATCAACTCGGCCTGTTTTACAACACATAAACTACAATCTTGTCCCCGACTATCTTCAAGTAACTGGTACGCTGATTTAATATCACCGGTTTGCTCAACAACACAACGACTATGCCTTACAGCCGCCCGTTTGGCGCCTAACTCATATGCTTTTTTGAATAGGGCACATGCCTTTAACTGAAAATCACGCGAGCCATAGTCTAAATAAATATCGCCGAGATTGATTAGAGCAGCGGTATTATGGAGTTCAGCAGCTTCTTGATATAACTCTACCGCCTTAGTTCTATCCTTTTTAACAACCACGCCATTTAAGTAAAAAGTTGCGAGGTAATTCTTTCCTAGTGCTGAACCTAATTCAGCTGCTTTTTGATAAAAAGAGGCCGCGGTATCTAAGTTTTGCTCGACTAAATCACCTTGTTCGTACAAAAAGCCTAAATTTGCAAACGCATTTACTGCGCCTAGCTCTGCTGCTTTTAAATAAAAAGCTTGTGCCTTTTCAAAGCTTCTAAATAAACCAAATTCACCAAATTGATAAATGTGGCCAAGCATTTCATTCGCAAAAGCGACATCGCGATTAGCAAATGCTTTTAATAGCCCAACAATGGGTATATCTTGCTCTTTGTTAGCACGCAAGCCTTTCACTAAGCTTTTCAGACAAGTTTCCTGTCCAAGTTTGGCGCCTTCATGGAAGTATGACCTTGCCAGTGTCCAACTATCTTTTAATGCAACCTCTGCGGCTTGACAAAATGCCGGCGCATATCCTGCCCTGGCTGAGACTAGGTAATACTCCAGTGCTAACTCATCATTTTGTTCTTTACCATCAGCATAATAGTACGCATTGGCTAAGTTAAAAGCGGAAAATCGATTACCTAAATCGGCAGCCTGCTCAAACAGAGATAGTGCCTTTTCTCGGTTCTTTTCTACTCCACTCCCTAAGCTGTATAAAGTACCCAAATTGTGCATTGACTGGGCATCTTGCCGATCTACGCCTTTTTGATACCAATAGACCGCTTTATCATAATCCTGCTCTACGCCTTTGCCCAACTCATATAAACTGCCTAAATTACCAAAACTCAGTCTACTACCTAGTTCAACAGCTTGCTCAAAGTAGCTTTTTGCACGACTATAGTCGATATCTACACCGTCGCCATTGTTGTACATCATGCCTAAATTATTAAGTGCATCTCGCGACCCGTTTTTTGCCGCAACTTGATACCATCGCAATGCATGTTGTGTATTGGGCTTACTTCTGTGATAAAGGTATCCAAGTTCAAATGCACACTCTTTGTAACCTCTCACATAACTCACTTGAAAATAGTCTGCGGCTTTCTCTAAATCTTTTAGTTTCTGTGACTCTCGGTAAACAATACCCAAGCCACATAACGCTTTAACATCGCCATGATATGCTGCGTTAGCGAACAGCTGCTGTGCTGTTTCATAGCCTTTTTCTTCTCGCCAATGCCTTATAAATATGTACCCCAATTCTGTAGCAGCTGAATAGTCTCCCAATTCAATGGCACGAGCATATAAGTTCATTGCTTCCTTAAGGTCTACATCGACGCCATCCCCACCATAGCGATACCATTGCGCCAGAAACAATATTGCGGGCGTATAATCTCGCTCAGCAGCCTTCGTTGCCCATTCAAGAGGGGTTCCGTGTACATATTCTTTACCGTGCCCTTTTAACAGCTTTTTGGCGATTTCTAGTTGAGCAGGCCCGTATTCGTAGTCAGCTAATTCATTCAGTAATTCAAACTCATAGTCATAATCTTTTAGTCGGTAGGCCTCTTGAGATAGTAATAGGTAACTTTGAGCCACCAGAGCATCGGTTGATACATCATTTGGCTGGTGAAATAGCAGGTGAGGAGCAACAGGTTTTTGGATCGAGTTACAACCAGACAAAAAGGTAAATAAAACAACAAATACAATGAGTTTCATACAAAAATCTAATCAAGAGACGCCAAATCCAAGACTGCCAGCAAAGAGCTGCGCTTGCAAGCCACTGCTTGTAATTTTAGCCAAGGTTCAAATATTTGGCAGTTATTTGTGCTTCACCTTCCACACCTATATGTCCACAGGGTTATAAGTGCAAAAACATGAATTGCGGGGCAAGCCCACAATGACGATGGAGATAAAGGCTTAACTCTGCGCCACCTTCCATAACTCTATATCAGTCCTTTAACCCAGCTCCAACCTCACAACCACCCCGATCTCATCACCCATCCAACCCCGTCACCCCGAGCTTGACTCAGGGTCCATCTCAAACGTCACTCTGAACTAAAACATGGGTTGCGGAGCAAGCCCACAATGACGATGGAGATAAAGGCTGAACTCTGCGCCACCTTCCATAACTCTATATCAGTCCTTTAACCCAGATCCAACCTCACAACCCCCCCGATCTCATCACCCACCCAGACCCGTCACCCTGAGCTTGACTCAGGGTCCATCTCAAACGGCACTCAGCACTAAAACATGGATTGCGGGGCAAGCCCACAATGACGATGGAGATAAAGGCTGAGCCCTACGCCACCTTCCATAACTCTATATCAGTCCTTTAAACCAGCTCCAACCTCGTCACCACCCCGATCTCATCACCCGCCTCAGGCCCGTCACCCTGAGCTTGACTCAGGGTCCATCTCAAACGGCGCTCTACACTAAAACATGGATTGCGGGGCAAGCCCACAATGACGATGGAGATAAAGGCTGAGCCCTACGCCACCTTCCATAACTCTATATCAGTCCTTTAAACCAGCTCCAACCTCGCAACCACCCCGATCTCATCACCCGCCCAACCCCGTCACCTGAGTTTGACTCAGGGTCCATCTCAAACGGCGCTCTACACTAAAACATGGATTGCGGGGCAAGCTCATAATGACGCTGGAGATAAAGGCTGAGCCCCGTCACCCTGAGCTTGACTCAGGGTCCATCTCAAACGGCACTCTGCACTAAAACATGGATTGCGGAGCAAGCCCACAATGACGATGGAGATAAAGGCGGAACTCTGCGCCACCTCTCGCAACCCGTCAATATCCCTTAACCCAGTCCCAACATAGAACCCCTGTCGCACATCTCATCACCCGCCTCAGGCCCGTCACCCTGAGCTTGACTCAGGGTCCATCTCAAACGGCGCTCTACACTAAAACATGGATTGCGGGGCAAGCTCATAATGACGATGGAGATAAAGGCTGAACTCTGCGCCACCTCTCGCAACCCCTTAACCCAGCTCCAACCTCGTCACCACCCCAACCTCGTCACCACCCCAACCTCGTCACCACCCCAATCTCGTCACCACCCCAATCTCATCACCCACCCTAGGCCCGTCACCCTGAGCTTGACTCAGAGTCCATCTCAAACGGCGCTCTACACTAAAACATGGATTGCGGGGCAAGCTCATAATGACGCTAGGGCAAATATACAACAACAGTGACGTTATATTTTTGATAGCAAAACCAAGTCAATAAACTCAGTCGCATCTATGTCTCGGACATCTTTTCAAACAGTAATGTCTTAACCTTAAAATCCTCGGTTAACAGGCCTCTATCCCGTTTAACTCAGCAACAATCCAATCACGAAACGCTTTGAATTTAGCCCATTCAAAATGGTTTTCTGGCGCAACCAAATGGTAACCGTACTCGCATAACCAAGCGAAGTCGGGATAGATCTCTAACTGCCCCATTTCCAGGGATTGCTCCACCATGCGTTTACGCAGTAAAGAGAACCCTTGCCCGGCAACCGTCGCTTGTTGTACAAGCGCTGCATTGTCAATTTTCAAATTGCTCAATGTATGACCTTCTAAGTCAAGTTGCGAGCTCAATGCTTGCCAAGCCAATTCATTGTCACGCCCTTCATCGTAAATGAAGTTGAGCTTAGACAGCTGTGCGCGCAAAGGTTTGCGCGGATCTATAAGCCCGGGGCGGTATGCAATAACTAATTCGTCTTTTGCAATTAACTCACTTTTTAATCCTTGATAGTCGCCCAAGCCAAAACGGATCCCAATATCGATATCTTCATGATTAAAGTCAGCCAGCTGCTCGGTAGGATCTATCCGAAGCTGGTAACTTGGCAAAGCTTTGTTAAAGCTCGTCAGCCTTGGTAGCAGCCAACACGTAGCAAATGAGGGTAAAACAGACAAACTGATGGTATTTGGATTGGGGTCTGATTTTAACATCGATAGACCCATTTCAACTTGCCCAAATGCCTTGTGCAAATATGGCAATAAATCTTGCCCTTGTTGAGTTAGGTGTACCTTTCTAGTCTGTCTTTCAAACAAAGTACACCCTAGCTGTTGTTCTAAAATTCGGATCTGTTGACTTACAGCTGCTTGTGTCACAAATAGCGCTTCTGCGGCTTGTTTAAAGCTGCCTAGTTCTGCTGCTGTTTTAAAGTACCAAAGACCTTTAAATGGTGGTGCTTTCATAACTTTTTCACTTAATTAAAACTTAACTATGAAACAAAATTTCTCGTTTGTCAGTTTTTTCAATGCGCCTAATACTTAGCCATGAAACCAGAGATATAGGGACTTTTTATCATGAAATATGCAATTATACTCGCAATTCCGTTCGTCGCTTTTACATCAGTGGCTCAGCAGGTACAGGTTGAAAGAATTTTCACCAACGCAGGCTACCCCTACAAAAACTTAATTATGAAAGCAGAAAAAGTGGAACTTGTTTACACCGATAAACAAGACAAAACAACCTGTCGAGTAAAGGTCTACAAAGGCGATACTTTACATCAAGGTGAGCAAGTAGAAATTTCCTCAAAAGCGTTTTCGAATAACCCGGTAAAAAGTTGTTTAGCCCGTAAAAACGCTAAACAGATTTTAAGTTTACTTTAGTAAAGTGTTGTCACGCTTTTGCAGTTTCTTAGCTCAAGAATTTTTGATCTAAGAAACTGTTCACAGATAGGGAAATGGCTAACCACATCAAACAACCCGATATAGGCCCTCATGGCGCTTGGCCTATAATGGCGCTTCATGCAACGTTGCTCTTTGCTGTTAAACTACTGTTTTAAGTTCAGGTAATATTCAAACTGCTGTTTTAAGCTTTAATGGTCAATGTGGCTTCGATATAAGAGGTTCTTGGGTGTAAAGGTGTTACCGATAATAGTCGCGGCTTGACAACTCAGTGACATAGTAAATCCTGAGACCATTGAAAATATTAGGATCAAAAGTGCACCAGTATCCCCCGCCGGTAAATAGTGTTTAATATAGGTAAAGAGACTAAAAAGAGTGTCCACCAGCCGAACCCGGTGATTGTCGTCGACTAGTCATGTTTATGCATCCCTTATAGACCCTTATACACTCCTTTCGAGATGTTGTTGCCGCTATACGGCGCAGTTAATTTCCATTTTTAAAACAATTAACAACCACTAAAACAGATGACAACCAACATTTTTCGCGACAACGCTGCACTTTACAATCCCACCAGACAAACTCATCACTTTCTATCCGATGGACTTATCAACAAAGAGTTACGAACAGAAGTATCTACAAGGTAGCGATATGCAATTTCAACCTTATTGAATTCAGAGTGATTTGCATGTACCAAGCAGCGACCATCTTGCGATCTGGTTACCGTTGTACATTTAGCCCGAGGGACTGCATATAGTCCCAGATTAAAACTTACACTTTGCTTTTAAATCACGAACAGGAGTGAGCTGCACTCAATTCACCCACCGTCCTTTACCATATTCACTTAAAAATTTACCACTCCAATCTATCAAGTAATAAAGAGTTACAACGCACTATTCACAGGCGCTGCGTTTTAATTGGAAGATTCAAATATGTTTGAAAAGCCGCTACCAACTTGGGCTGCTTACTTGCCAATATGCCCTTAAGCTGTTTCGCAGAGAGTGAGCTACACGGCTCTGATTGCTCTTGCAACAAAATATCTTTGAGTGTCTGACGCCCCGAGTTTGATGACATTAAAAAGTGAACAAATGCCCAACTGCTTTTGTAGAGAGATTCTGCTTGTTCAGTTTTCCAAAGGTGCTCAGCACTTACTAGATTCAAAGGGGTTACAATATTCCCCCGAATGCGACCATGCTTATCAAGGAAGTATTGGGGTTTTATTTTAGCGTGCTGCATGTTTACCTGTATGGCTTCAAAGTACTCGGCCAGCCCTTCATTTAACCATCGTGGCGAGTAACCTATTACAGCTTGATTGATTGCATGCAATGCTTCATGGACAGCCGTTTGCATAGTATCTTCATAGGACCTTTGCACTACCAATACCTTGTTTTTATTGCCAAAATAAATCCCAGCTGTATTTACGCCAACACCACCGTACGATTTCACTACGCGCTCATACTCATGCCTGTTTGGCAGCACCTCTATGCTAAGTGTGACCTTTCGCATGGCTTTCAGCCCAATAACACTGGTATAGCTTCTGAATATTGCGTTTAGTCGCGCAATGAGCGCATTTTTAAAAGAATGAGTAACCGTTTTCCCTGTGATTGTTAGCTCAAAGTAATCCAAAACTCGATTACTTTTTGGTTGATACAAAGCTGCATGATGCTTAGGTTTTTGATCCGAATAATTGGTTATTCCCTTGCTATCAACCCAGGTGTAAATACCGTTTTCGACTCGGTACTTAATACTTTCTCCAAGTGTTGGTTCACACCGTCCAAAACGACGTAGGTTAGTTTGATGGTCTACAATTTCTCTCAGTTTAACTGTATTTTTTCCATTGAGTTCACTCTGAATATCAACGCCAACCACTGAGAGTTCAGCTTCGGTATCCCTTGGTTTATTTGAATCATTTGCAAACTCTGAGCTCGCTTGAAAAAACCAAAACTGCCTGTCATCAAAAAATAGATAAAGCGATATCGACAAAACAATAATGCATATCTTGTTGATAGGATCCTTCCATGTGTACATTTTTTCCGTTCATCCTTACATTAGGTCATGTGGTGCATATCCATCAAGCACCAATATTCAATCGTACCTAACTACAATAGGTACAAATAGTTATTTCCATTTTCTTACCTGTAACACAGTGTAATACTTATATATTGGCGTTTAGTTGTATGCTTTTTTGCAATAGTTTTAAACACTCACAATCAAGCAAACAAAAGGAAGACGACTATGAGTCATCACGATTGCCACGAATGCGCCCAGTGCGCATGCCACAACCCTCTTTGGTCCTCGTTTGAAAATCAGCCAAGCTTAGACAAAATAAAAACCAGTATTAACCAAGCTTATGCCAATAAGCAAGAAACGGATCAAGAAGCTTTGAAAAAGTTGGTCATGTATTCCGGTGGAAAAATTCGCCCAATGATAAATGGCTCAACAGAGCAAGTAGATGCCGTTGGCTTTGCCGGTGACACTGTAGTCGCTGTGGGTGACTTGGATTCAGTCAGCACAAAAATGCATGCGCTGGGTATGCTAGACAAAGATCACATTGAACTCGCTCCACAACAAACCCTTTTACCGGGATTGATTGAGCCACATGTGCATATTGTCCCAACAGCAATGACTATGAGCTGGGCACCGCTTGGACCTTATAATGATAAGCCATATGATAGCCAGCGTTTGAAAGAAGACTATAGCCCAGAAACAATTTTCGAGGCAGCCCTTGAAGCTGAAAAACATTTAACAGAGGGCGAATGGCTGCTTGGAGTCGATGTAGATCCATCTCTGATGCCTTTTGTTGATAATCAACTACAAGTGATTGACATAAAATGGCTAGACCAAAAGTTTCCTGATCGCGCTGTATTTTGGCTAGCAGCATCATTACACACGGCTTACATCAACACAATTGCATTAAATGAGATCGTAAGTAAATTCCCCGAAAGTGAACGTGATGAGTTGACCAAATTGGTTCAGAAACAAGGTGCCTTACAAGAGCTGGATCAAATGGGCTACGGTTTTGACGCTATCCCACTGTCACAAAAAGCCCAAATTATTGAAGACTTGCCAAAGAATATCAGCAGTATATTTAAAACTGCCAATGAGCGTGGTGTCACCATGATGCTTGAAGCTGGTATGCAGCCCATTATGGAAGACGTGCTCATAGCTTATCAAGCTCTCACCCCACAACGTGCACGCGTCGGCTACGCAAAATTGTGCTCCAACGTGCAAAATACCGAAGACGATATCCATCCCTTTAAGCCACTTGAACGAGTCGACTTGAACCAACCATTTCAAGCAGCCGTTAAACTGGTTTCAGATGGCTCCAATCAGGGACTTACTGGGTATCAAGTTGATCAATATAGCTGTAACCCAGAGGGTAACTACGGTATTTTTAATTTTAGTGTATCGCCTACAACCGAAGGGGTTGCAGATCCACATACTGAAGTGATTGCCACTGTGACAGAGCGACAAACCAAGAAGGTTTCCGCTGTTATAGATCCACATGCCAAGGTGACTGCCACTGTAACAACAGATCAGCAAACCGAGGAGGTTGCCATTGTGACCACACCACCAGTTGATCAAGAGCCGCAAAAGCCAAACTTCCAAACAATGGTTAATAATATTATCGCGAAGGGTTGGCCAATGCTTATCCACGCCAATGGTGACCACGCCATAGAAATAACCTTAGACGTTTATGAAAATGCGCTCAATGGACAATCGGGACTGGAGAGTCGCCACCGTATTGAACACTGTTCACTGCTAAGTGATAAGAACGCTAAACGAATGCAACAACTGGGGATTTCCCCGAGCTTTTTAATCGGTCATGTTGGCTATTGGGGATATGCTTTTGAGCAAGTGATCTTTAAGAAAAAAGCGCAACTGTTAGATCGCTGTCAGACCATGCTAGACCTTGACGCACGGATCACATTACACAGTGACTTGTCAGTAAGTCCACTGGGACCGCTGCGCATGATGGAACAAGCGGTAACCCGAATTATGGAAAGATCTCCTGAGGGCGCTGTTCTCAATAAAGCCGAATGCATTACTCGTGACCAAGCATTGCGCGCCATCACCTATGATGCCGCATGGCAATGTCATACCGACCAATGGCTTGGTAGCCTTGAAGAAGGCAAACTGGCGGACTATGTGATTTTAGAGCAAGATCCATTAAGCATTAAAGATCCAAAAGAAATTCGCGATATACCAGTGCTGCAAACCTGGGTTGGTGGCAAGTTACGATATCAAAACAAAAATGAGTTATAAAAAGGTCTGTTTTACTTTTTAATCTCGATTAACGATGCGTTTCGGCTTTGTCGGAACTCATCGTTAACGCCCTTTTATGCCAAAGCCAACATAACATTAAACTCAATGCACCACTAGCATACGTGATCAATAAAGGTAATTGCGTAGCTGCATCCTCAGCGTACATAAATACACTAGATAAAATCCACGCTGCAACCGCCCCGACTATAAGCCAAACAGATGCTGATATTAGCTTATGTTTTGGCGCGGAGGCATACCCAGAAAACACCACACATGCAGCCGCCACGCCGCCAATCATCGGCTTTTTCCAAACCCCTGCGATATCGGCGAGCACCCCAGCAAGAGTTGCAGAGACAACAAACACGACAATGACAATGGTTATGGAAAACAAAAAACGTACCAATAGATTCATCCTCTCTCCTTCAACGACGTGGTCGAAACGAAGTTGTCGCAACGAAGTTGTCGCAACGACATTGTGACAGCCACACTGCCAAATGTATCAATCAGGTGGTGATCTCAAGTGGCGAGCGTAATTCAAAATGCGCGCCCATTGGCTTTGCTCAATGCCCGGGCCATCATCCTCAACGATTAATAAACATGAATTTTCAACGAGTAGCAATCACACGTTTATCTTGTTATTGGCAAAATGCGAGGCATTTGACGTTAAGTTGTTCAATGCTCGCAGTAATGCTCGACGGTCCAAAAACAGCTGACTTTTTGCCAATACCTTGTCTACAGTATAGTCAATTTCTAGATTGCTAAGCTGCTGGCGGAGCTGTTCTAATTCGCGTTCAATTTGCCCGCAAGGTGGCACTTCGCAAAGTGGGTGATGTCCATTGCCCGGTTATATCGAGATAACGCCAATGTTTGGCTAATTAAATTGTCCAGATCGTCAAAGCCCGTTAACCAACACCCCGAATACAGGAGGTAGTGAAGGCGTTGGCTATTTTTGGTTTCTTGACCATGAACATATCCACCCTGATGGCGGAGATCCCGGCGTGTTTAGCTATTTTGCCATAAATAAAACTAATAAGTCGGCAGTTATATTGGCCTCGAATGGTGATGAAACCCATCCAGAATTTGAATCTCAAATACAGATACTTGGCAATGCCGCTTTGGGGCTATATTTATACTCAGGAGTAAAATTGCTTCAATCAAGGAGCCTGCACCGAGCACATGCCTGCGAGACTCCTCATCCCTGTCACCTTGAGATTGTTTCAGGGCCTATTTATACAGACTATACTATATGCGCTTAAGCAGCTTAGAGACAAACCTTGTCCAACGACTTCCACACACAGCGCGAGCACGGCATTGACCTTTTAAGCTCGTTGTTAATTCAACTTATTGACCTCTTAACTTACACTTGTTAGTTTAAGTACCGATAATAAAAAATAAAGGAATTGAAAATGAAAGTTAAGTTAAATAAAAAGCCACTAAAAAAACTATCAAAAAATAAAACAGCATTACCGGTTGAGGCTACACCTCAAATAGCCGGTGGTAGTACTACTTACCAACCGACTGACCCATTTTATCAAACTGTGCAATAATACGCTTAAGCAGTATAGAGAGAATACTTGTTCAATCATAATATAGTTATAAGTATTGGATTGAGGCCAAGAGATGCATATTTGGCCTTTTTCGATAGTATTAAACCATTTAAACCGACCTCTACCGCTTGTACTTCATCATACTAAACAAACCTATTACATAGGCTATCAGCAACAGGATTTAAGTCGTAACACCTTCAGCATACAGAAGTACACTTGATAAAAACACGCCAATCCTCATCCCTGTCACCCTGAGATTGTTTCAGGGTCATTAACCAACGAAATAGATTGCGGGGCAAGCCAGCAATGACGAGGGAGACAAAATCGCTTACTTTTAAACTTTGCAAATACTGACTGTTTAAGCTCTATAATTAAGAACAAAGACTACTTCTTTTTATTCCGTAACCAAAATAAACTCCCCTCAACGCTTAGCCATGCTTTTTTACCGCCCATTTCAATATAGGTGATAACTTCTTCTTTAGAACCAAGTGTGTAACCTAACACATCGTGAAGTCTAACTTTTTCTTGCCCTGTTAAAATTTTTACAAAGTGTTTGTTTGCTTTAATCAAGCTTTGTTTGATTGCATTTAGCTCAGCAGACTCTCCATCTAAAGCAAATCGCATCAAAACATCGGCAGCACTCATAAAAACCCCGCCTTCTTCATATTCGTTCAACAACACCTTTAACTTATCCCATTGTTTTAGCAAGACTAAACAGTTTGCGTACAAATAGCGGCAAGCTTGATTATCATTCGGGTTAAGTTTTAACAATGCCTCTAACTCAATGCATGCTTTCTGGAACTGATTACTTTCAAACAGTAACCTAGCTTTGTGAAAACGCACAGCCATATAAGGCCGAGTCTCATGAATAAGCCAGAAATGCCCTTCGTTTTGTTGTTTGAACGCAGGAGTTATAAAAATTTGCTCTTCTACATTAAGAAATTCATCAAGTAAGTGCAGAGAGTCAACATCATCTAGTTGAAGCAAGAAACTGACGGTATCATCTTTGGTTTCTAGCTCTTCATCACTAAACTCATTGTAATCAACTCCCTTAAATTCTGAATCTGCAAAGTCATCAAGATCAAACGGCAGCATACTCAACGTATCGGAAAGAGCATGTATTGTTGAGGCCAATCTTCTTTTTGCCAATAAAGCTTCTTGCTCAAATGTTCGAGTCGGTTCAGAGTAAGAAAACGTCAGCTTCGCCCTATCAAGGCTAGTAAACCCAGCAAAAAAAGCTTGTGTTTCAACAATCGCCTCTTTGTGCTCGGCAGACAGTTTTAAATCATTTAATACAGTACTCAGACCTGCTATAAAGCCAGTGCAAAACTTAGGTAAAGGCGCCTCTTCATCTAAAGACGTTGCAATATCTTTTTTCGATAGCGTGCACTGTTCTGGCAACTTATAAGTTGCTTTAGCCACAGTCACCTTACACTGCTCACACAACTCTATTAAGGCTTCCAGCTGATATCTCTCAATCGATTGGTAGTCGCCAAATATGTTAACTAACCATTCATCAACCCGAACCTCGATGCCTAGGGTTGCAAGTCCAACCAAAAACCCTTCAATGTAATTATAATCAGGCTGGTGTTGTGTATTTTGTGAAAAAGCGAAGATAGTTTTACGGGCCATTGAGTGTATCAAAAGAAGTCCCTTTTATATTGAATAATGATAGCTACTAAACGTTACTCTTTTACCCATTGATACGCAATGCCGCACTCAGGAGACGCATCCAATCGTTATCATTCTTTTTGCACAGAAAGGATTAGCGCTTATTTGTGTACTTCCTGGCCCACTCATTAAAAAAACGATAAGATACATTCGCTATCAATTAGTTAGAATAAAAACAACAGGATTTGGCCATGCAGCAAATTGGCATTTATGAGCAGCTGATTACCCAAGTGGTAGAGCAAAACTTAGACCGCGAGCAGTTTTACATCGGAGAGCGTCAGCTTGAATCAAACGAAGCCTCAGTGTGGCTATCACGCTTTCTCTCAAAACTAGTCGCCCATGCCATTGAAGCCATCCCAAATAGTGATGACAACCGCATCACCAAGCAAATTGAACTGGCCAACAAGCTAGTATTTTGGTTAAAAGATCACATCAAAGACGAACAATTAATCAGTGAAAACCTCATTGATTCGCAAGGTCGTATCCTCACCGCCCTATTTGACAAGCAAAACCCTATTTCTAGCGACCTACCAAGTTATAGCAAAGACATATTCCCGCAAACAGGGCTTAGCCAAAGCGAGTTATTTTCTGGTGCAAACGCAGGTGTTTCTCTTGAGAGCAAAATCAAAAGAGAGATCTTCTAAAAAGCTTTAGAATAGATATCGACCAGCAAAAACAACATGAGTAAAGTCCCTACCTAGCCCTTTTTAGATGCTTAGAACAAATACGCTTACAAAGTTTCATTGTCGTATATCTAACCTCAGCCCCTTTTAAACTTCCATCTTATTGTAATGAAAAAAATACTTAATAGTGAGAAAGTTAGTATCGATTGCACTGATGCCATGAGTTTTAAAGTTATCAAAGTGTTAATTTTATACTGAGATTGCAAATACATGGTTTCTTTATGGGACCAAATTGAAAACGGTCTGAATATTTGCTTCATAGCAAAGTCTACAGCCTCAAGACCATAATTATGTTGCATGTGAAAGGCTATAAAATACAGCAAAAAAGAAGCTGCTGTAACGATAGTAACCCATATAAGTGGCCGAATAGTACTTAATCCGTATAAACTTGATAACTCATATAAATACCCAATTGATATATAACCCATTCTCTTTTTTGATTTTCTTATACAGAGTTGCTCTAAAGCAAAAAAAGAAGCTTCATCATGTCGGTTCCTAACATTTTCCATCGAAAGCTTTAAAACTCTGTAAGCTTTGATTGCTTTTGGAGCGGTATCTAAAAAATTTGAAAAAGGTGGGAAGTCAGTCTCTTGATGCAGCTCACAATTGAAAAAAGTAGGTGCTTTATGAAATATACAAGCTGTAAAGTCACTGTGTCCTTTAAATTTACGATTGTCAAACTTTGCCTGATCAAAAAAAGTACACCCCTTGAAGTCAATGCTCTTTATAAGCTCTCGCTCTTCGTTGTCTTCAAAAGTCGATTTTAGGGAAAATTGAACATTAAAAGAGTCGTAGAAAGTACATGAGATGAAATCAAGACCTTCATCAAATCTAGTTTTATAAAAAGAAACCTCTTTATGAAACACAGTCCCTCTGAATGTGACGTCACCCGTAAACCTGCATTCGCTAAAATCAACCTCATGATAGAAAATGCAATATGAAAAGTTGGGGTAATCGTTATGTATACATGAACTAAAATCTAAAGGGATATTAAATATTGTGCCACTGTAATCAATGCGATCATGTTCAAACACATCCTTACTCTTACCAGCAATTAAAAATAGTTTCTTTTCGAACTCATCTTTTCGCTCATCACTCCATTTTGACTTTAGCGTAGGATGTCCATTTTTATCAAATATTGGACAGTGAAACTCACACCAAACTTTCCCATCAACAGTAAAATACTCGATCTCTGCCAAGCTTTTTTCTATCTTAGAATATTGGCAATCATCGCCACCATCTTTTTCGGGATCCCAAGTTTCTTCTCCAACTGTAATCTCTTTGTGTACATAGCAGCACTTGTTCATTCTCATATCCTTTGGAAGTAATAAGCCTCTTTGAACTTTATAAAAAATTGCCCATTTGTAAAAGCTGTATTTACTGAAAAAATGATTACGGATATTAGATGTGTACGATACAGAATATTTGGGACAACTGCGGGACACACGAACCTGAATATTCAAACACTCCAACCAAAAAAGCCCACAAGTGTGGGCTTTGGTTTAACATCTAATTGCCAGATTAGATCAGTCACATGAAATGATATTGCCGTCTTTGTTGTAGCACTGCTGGCTTTGACCGATTTGCCAAACGCAAGTATAAGCTATGTTGTTTTCCATACAGTGTGTGTATGTGCCGTACATACCACTGCCAGGATTAAACGACACTTTCCACTCGTAATATGACCATGGCGTTGTTGCGCGATTGTCTAACCAACGATAAAACACCATTGATGAAACAATGTCGTATAAGGCATGGGGTTTTTGATTTTCTTTATAGCTACGCCAGCCATTTTTAAAGCCAGTGTGGGAGCCGTCCATTTCTACTACGGCATCTGCTGCGTCAAAATACGGATTATCGAAGTTACTGCGTTTATCCACTTTTGAAAGAAGGCCTTGATAATCATCTACCCAAGTTGTGCCTTCGCATTTATCTAGTAAGAACATACCTTTGTCATTGCCCTGACCGCACGAACCTTGTGGGGCACTGTCGCCAGTCCAAATGTAGTCGCCGTTTTTGCCGCCTTCAATTTTGGCATCATACCCCGTTGAAAGGGCAATGATCACATCATTACCCTTGCCACCTTCTTGATCAGAGAACTCGCCGTTGGTTACTAGAATATCGTCGCCATCATTACCCCACGCTTTGTGCCAGCGTTTATTGTTCGAATTGCCGTCGCCATCTTCAAATAACGCATCATCTCCGTCGCCTCCATGCAAGCGGTCTTCACGGCCCTCATTACCCGCAAGGTAATCGTTGCCATCATCACCATATAAGGTATCACTGCCTTTACCGCCACTCAGTACATCGTGGCCGTTGCCTCCGTAGAGTTTGTCTGCGCCATCTTTGCTGTGATCACAGTGCGGCGCATCGTAAATGTCACCGCCATTGGCATTTTCAAGTACACAGCCACCGCCGATGTAATCATTGTCATCGCCGCCGTACAGCCGGTCTTCACCTTGCCCACCCATGATCAGGTCGCCGCCGCTATCGCCTAAAATCTTATCGTTATTATGAGCACCCAGCAGTTTATCGTGGCCAGCTCCACCGCGAATGTAGTCGTTACCATAACCACCATCCACTTCGTCATTACCGTTGTCACCTAATATGGTGTCGTTGCCGCTGTTACCAAAAATCGTATCGTTATTATTTCCACCGCGAATATAGTCGCTCTGACGACCTGTAGTGATGTGATCGTTACCATCGCCGCCATACACCTTTTGAATGACATTTACATCCTTGCCATTGTATGTATCGTTACCACTGTTTAAGGATGCGTAAATATTGTCAATTTGGCTCAAATAGAATGTATCGCAGCTACTGCTGTTGCCAACTTTTCTGGTTACTTTTAAGTTGTCGCCAGACACACTCAACGTAAACTTTTCACTGCTATTCGTGCCATTAATTTTTAATGTATCGCCGTCAATGTAAGCGCTTGCACCGTCACTTAAACCACCGCAGCCCGCCAACGCATAATTCGATAGGCCTATAGTTAAAGCAGCGCAGATTGCTCTTTTTTTAAATGTCATTTTGTATCCCCAAAGTAATTGATAAAAAGGCCTTTTATTCCTTTATTTGACCACTTTGAGGAGCCTAGAAAGCAAATAAGTAAGAAAAGTGAAGATATTCCGCCGGGGTGCTTTATGGCACAATTGGCGAGTAGTTTGGCAGAAATTGCCAGTACCAAATTGCAAAACAGCTTTGCTTTTCGCAAATTGACTTAACAAACCTTTATTTTTGCATTTTGATAAAAATCTCCGCCTTGTACCATATTTGCAAAATGCAAATATGGTACCAAAACCAGTTTAAGAAAAGCTCAGCACTTATCGTTACCTTCTGTTTTCAATGAATAAAGTATCTTAGACAACACATACGAAATAATATGGAGCCATTCTTGCTTGTAAGTAACTAAGTGTAACGACTGATTTGGATTTGCATGACAACACTAGAAGCAAATAACACCATCGTATTACTCGAAAAAAAATTGCAGCGTGCGCTGGCTGGCAAAGCACACGCTGAGGATTTGCTCGAGTCAAAGTCGCGCAGTTTGTATAAGGCAAACGAAGAGTTGTGTGCGGCGCTCGATGCGCTGAAAAAACAAGAAGAGCAATTGATCCAGCAAGAAAAAATGGCATCTCTGGGCCAACTTTCTGCGGGTGTGGCACATGAGCTCAATACACCTACAGGCTATGCAAGGTCCAATATCGAAACGCTAAAAATGTACTTGGTCACCCTGTTAGCTTACCAAGATGACCTTGAAAAAATGGTTCCCAATGAGCAGCAAATGCTGACGCTAAAGTCCAGTTATGATGTGGCCATTATCCAAGATGATATTCCTGATCTGATGGATGAGTCATTGTGTGGGTTAAACAAAATTGCTTCTATCGTCACCGAGCTGAGAAACTACACACACGTTGACAATGAAGAGATGGCACCTGAAGATCTTAACTTGGTGTTAGATCAAGCTATCAATTTGGCGCAAAGCAGCTTTAAACATCATGCGACATTAAACACACAACTTGGTCAATTACCCAAGCTCAGTTGCAGCGGAAATAGGCTGTGCCAAGTATTTTTAAACCTCTTAATTAATGCCGGGCAAGCAATCGAAAAGCTCGGTAAGATAGACATTACAAGTAGTTTCGATGACAAAAACATTTATGTCACCATCGCGGACAATGGCATTGGGATCTCAGCACAAAACTTACGTAATATCTTTGATCCATTTTTTACCACAAAACCCGTTGGAAAAGGTACAGGCCTAGGACTATCTATTTCATACAAAATAATTCAACAACATAGGGGCCGTATTGCAGTTGAAAGTACAGAGGGAAAAGGGACAGTTTTTACCATTAGTCTGCCGCTTACACAGGAGCCCGTATCATGAAAGGACATATATTTATCTTACTCGAAGAGTTTGTCAGTGAAGTCGCCGGTGAAGAGTTATTATATGACGCATTGGAGGCTTGTTCGTTTGACACCAGTACAGGTTTTGTCCGCACGGAAAACTACCCAGACGAACAACTCATCGAATTGGTCGACATTGTGATCGAAAAAGCAGGGTTCAGCCTAGAGCAGGCGCATTTTGGTTTTGGAAAGTGGTTATATCCTCGTCTGTCAGGCTTGTTACCAAAGCAATTTACAGACTACGCACACCCGGCTTATGTTTTAAAACAATTGGACGACTTGCATCACGTAGAATTAAAAAAGCTCTATCCTGACGCACAACCTCCTAGATTTCAATATGATGCACTTTCTCCCATCGAAGCTAACTTGATATACACATCGTCGAGGAGAATGTTCGATTTGGTTGAGGGCGTACTTGCTGGAATGGCACAGTTCTATGGAGTGCCATTGCATGTCACTAAACAAATTGGTTGGCAAGACAACCAGAACTGTGCCAAATACTCGATTGTTTATGCAAAAGAGGTTGCAGTTTAATACTATTCAGTCAGTACTCGCCTTTTCGTAGCTTTAAATCAGCGATAAACAAACGAAGTGGCAAGTACAATATCGCCAAACAACAGACAATGTAATGAACCGCTGATACTTGGCGATAGGCGGCCAACAAAATGTCATTTTCCAAATAACCGCGTAATATAAACTGAGCAAAAAACATTGTAATGTTGCAGGTGCTGCTATAGAAAACTACGCGGGTAGATTGAGAAAAACTGATATTTCGCAGTCTGTGAAGCGTGTATATACAAAGCATAAATGCGGTTAAAAAGCACATTTTAGTAAAATAAAATAGCCGCCTTCGAACCAAATAATCCATATCAGCATCAAGGATTGCTTGGTTCACATACCCATCTGTCATATACAACATAACTATGGTCCAAACAGTGATGCTCCAAGAAATCAAACTTTTCTCAGAGTCTGTTTTTACAGCTTGATTTCTATCATAGAAGAATCTCGCGCCTTTCTTTTTTATCATGTAAATCAGGTACATAAAAACAACAGGCACGACCACTTGATAGGTTCTTACTGCGATCCAGTTGTACAACTCGGGTTCTAAAGACTGTGCCACAGCATAGCCTCAGTCGGTTTAACACTCTTCTTGGTCATTTTTTCGACCTCTTATATATCGCTTGTAATCGGCAAATAGTTGTATTGCTAAGTATATAAATATTGCAACAAAATAACATATCTGGACACTCACCATGACCATTACAATCCAAGGCCGTAAAGCCTCTGATTCCAAGTAGCCCCTAAAAATCAATTGCATAAAATTCATGGTAGCGCTAGGTATAAACAAATACATAGACAGTCTAGAAAGGCGAGAGAATGTGCACCCTCTTAGTGTATGCAGTGCTATGATGATAAAGATAAAAAACAAGGCCAAGGACAATTTTATCACGTAAAATAATCTTCGTCTCAATAGATAATCCATCTCGAGCCCAATCAATGAGAAGTGGAGTACATGGTCAATCCATTGCAGAACAAACATGACTGAAATAGTTATTCCCCATGAAACTAGATCTTTATCTGACGTATCTGTTAATTTTAAACGCTTATCATAAAATATTGCGATGCCACGCCTGTAAGCTTGTAAAATAAAATAAAAGAATGCCGTATATACTGCAGTTCTGTAGCCCCAATATGCTATTGTTGCAAGTTCTATTTGGTCCGGTCGTGTCATAGATGAATTCTCAGTATATCTCTTTTCATTGCGGGCTTTATATTACCGTAATGACCTTGTTTTGCTGTTTTTCAGTACTGGGTAATTGAACTTAAAATCCAGTTGAAAGCAGTTTCGAGTCTTTAATCAACTTTTTTTCTTGCCGTATACCAACGTCGGTAAAGCCGTGATATGGGTAAAGTCAGTATTGTTATAGTCAGGTATAGATAACATAGAGATGCATTCGCTCGATACAATGGGCTTAGAATATTGGTTTCCATATACCCCCTTAAGATAAACTGCAAAAAGTGTACTGTTATCAGCAGCAAGTAAATGTAGTAAATAAATCTTGTTGCTTGAGAAAATGAACATCCTCTTAAGGCATGCAGAGCATAGATTGCAAAAAAGATTACCAAGCCTGTACAAATTTTAAGTAGATAAAAGAGTCTACGCCTCAAAATGTAGTCCATATCCAAACCTATAATAGCGATATGCATAGGGTGATCAATAAACTGCATAATATAAACAACACAAAATGTTATTCCCCAAGAGACTAGGTCTTTATCATCATCACTTTTTAACTCTCTAGACTTATCGTAAAACATAGATATGTCATGACGTTTTATTTCATAAATAAAATAGAACAAAGTAACAGTCATGATGACTTGAAAGGTTCTAAAAGGAACTGCAGGGTAGTTTTCAAATATGTACTGGAACACTGTTAATTTTCTCTTTCTACCAAATACCAAGCTACGCTCAGTCAACAAATAATCAGGACACTGCGATATCACACCTAGTCACACATTTAACCAACTCGAATTCGATAAGATTGATACAACTCCTTTGCAGGGTATGATAGTAAAGTAATAGAAATCAAAACATTATGAACTGCTGTAACTCCCCGATAGACAGGGCTGAAGATATCTGTATGCAAATATCCTCTCAAAATTAGCTGCACAAAGCTCAGTGTCGCGACGGATATGGTAATATAAAAAATCATCCGCGTTGTCTGTGAAAAAGGGCAACCTCTGAGCGAATGCAGTGCATATATCGATGCCAAGAACACCAGTACAATCCATACTCTAACTAGATAGAAAAGCCGCCTCCTAAACATATAATCCAAATCTGCGGTAATAATTGCATAGTTAATTTTATCGAAGCTAAAGTGAAATACGAAAATCACGCCAAATGTAATCCAATAGGATACTTGTTTTATATTGTAGTCAGAGTCGAGCTTAAAGCGCTTGTCATACAAAAATGCGATTCCTTTTTTCTTTGCTACAAAAGCAAAATATATAGCAATGCAAAAAACGCTAAGGTGAAACCCTCTGAGCGCGATAAAATCGTATAATTCCATTTCTGGCATTTGGGACACGGAAACACTCCATTCCTACATTTGGACTTGGTAAATCACTATGTGTTATCAATAGATATGGACAAGGTAAAATTTAAGTAGGGTCTATCTCTTAACTCCGGGTTGTATGCCAATCAAAATGCAAGTCTATAATAGGCTCAAATAGATGTAAAAACCACAATAAAATACACCAACAATAGCGGCAAAACAACTCAATACCTCCAGGTAGTTAAAGAATACTATATTCACCCTTTGCTATTAAACAGTCTTATCCTTACCATCTTTTTGTTATTTTACGTATTGAGTTAACATTAAAAACTGGCGAATACAGAAAAAAATGCGTTCTGGTCTCATGTGGTCATTTAAAATCGTTGGTTATCATATTTGAACATAGAAAGCACCATCAAAGCTTAAGTCGCTCGAATTCGATAAGATTGATAGATCGCCTTTACAGGGTAAGACAATAAGGTAATAGAAAGAAAAAAGTAGTGAACCGCATTAAATCCCCGATAAACAGGGCTTAAGATATCCGTGTGTAGATACCCTCTCAAAATAAATTGTGCAAAGCTAATTGTCGCAACAAGCATAGAAAGATAATAAACCAATCGCGTTGTATATGAAAACGGACAGCCTCTGAGCGAATGTAGTGCGTATACAGATGTCAAAAACATCAGTACAATCCACACTCTAACTAGATAGAAAAGCCGCCTCCTAAATATATAGTCGACGTCTGCGGTAATAATTGCATAGTTAATTTGCTCATCACCAAGGTGAAGCACAAAAATCACCCCAAATGTGATCCAATAGGATACTAGTTTAATGCTGTAGTCAGAATTTAGTTTAAAGCGCTTGTCATATAAAAACGCGATGCCTTTTTTCTTTGCTACAAAAGCAAAGTATATAGCAATGCTAAACACACAAACTTGAAACCCTCTGAGCGCAATGAGATTATACAACTCTAATTCTGGCATTGGCGGCACGGAAACACTCTCTTTCTACGTTTTGGACCTAGTACAAACAATATTCAGCAACAATTAGGGAACGATAAAAACACTCGGAATTTAGGCTTTTTATCAAGCAGCGCGAGAAAAATCACCAGATGACACACCTGTAATAAGTGTGAAATTCACAATAAAATACAGCAACACACCCGCCAAAACAACTGGGAATTTCGCCTAGCAAAGCTTGGATAAAATAAATTATCTTTAAAGATAAATGAGATTGCTCAGAGCAGGATTTAGTTCAAAGAGTAAAACTTGAAATCAACTGTCACTACCTCCTTTCGTCATTGTGGGCTCGCCCCGCAATCCATATTCGTAGCTGGTTGAATGATTGACGCTAAGAATGGAAGTAGATGGACCCTGAAACGATATATGGACTCCACCACATCTCACATACAGCGTAATGTGGTGTCGACCAAAACAAAGGAGTCCATATATGAATAATCGTAACGTGATTGCGCTCGATCTTGCAAAAAATATTATTCAAGTCGCAAAAGTCTCTAAACATGATGAAATTGTGTTTAATAAAGCACAGTCTCCATCTAAAGTTCGCCAAATACTCGCTAACTCTCCGCCTAGTATTGTTGCCATGGAGGGATGTGGGCGCTTTCATTATTGGGGGCGGATTGCTCAGTCCTATGGTCATGAAGTTAGAGGCATGTCTCCGAAACATGTTAAGCCTTATGTAAGCAAACAAAAAACAGATGCCAATGACGCTATCGGGATTGCGGTTGCTGCTATGCAGCCTAATATGCCCTTTTCCCCAGTCAAAAATATCGAACAGCAAATTCTCCAAACGTTCACTGTAAGTCGTCAGTTTTTAGATAAACAGCTTACACAACTCGGTAATCATATTAGGGCCCTATTTTATGAATATGGCATCACTATTCCTCGCTCCAAGAAAGCATTAAAAGGGGTTTTAACTGAGCGTAATGATTTACCAGAGGTGTTATTGCCATTAGTTAATGTCTTAAAAGCTCAATACCAGCAAATAGAGCAATCTCTGAATAAAGTCACTAAAAACCTAGAACTGCTTGTTTCTCAAAATGAGCAATGCCAACGTGTTATTGCGCTTGAAGGTGTGGGTGTTTTAGGTGCAGCGGGGCTAATTGCCAGCTTGAGTCAAACAGAGCACTTTAAAAATGGACGATGTGCTTCAGTATATTTAGGCGTTACCCCAAAACAATTTAGCAGTGGCGGTAAAACCGTGATGCTGGGAATTGATAGATGTGCTGGAGATAAACAGCTAAAGTCCTGTTTATTTTTGGGGGCATTGTCATACATTTCTAATCTACCGGAAAAGCCCAAGACATTAAAGCAGCAATGGCTCTTAAGGTTGGTTGCTCGTTCAGGTGTAAAGCGAGCTTGTATTGCGCTGGTGAATAAAAATATCAGAACGGCTTGGGCAATGCTAAAACAAGGTACGAATTACCAGCCCGTTATGATTTAAAAAACATCTTCAAAAGAGTTCGACAACAATGTAATTAAAACGGTAAGACCAACCTTCTGAAAACCTGTCTGAACTTGAAGTGATAATACACTAGCGAAACGTTTAGGACAGAAGGTGCGAATAAATCAAAGGTTAGAGAGTAGCGCTCTCAAAAGAAACCGCATATACGCAAGCATCTTTAATTTTAAAAACATGATGTCAAACAAGTGGAGTCCATATACAAGTTCAGGATGACGAGGTTTAGTTCAGGGATGCGGGTTTTAGTTCAGAGACACGAGAGGTTTAGTTCATGGAGATGGATTAAGGGTAGCTAGTGCTATTTCAAAGGGTAAAACTTGAAATCAACTGTTACTATCCCCTTTCGTCATTGTGGGCTCGCCCCGCAATCCATATTCGTAGCTGGTTGAATGATTGACGCTAAGGTTGGAAATAGATGGACCCTGAAACAAATTTAGGGTGATAAGGCTAAGTTAAAAGTAATCTCGTCACGCGCATCAAGGATGCCTGTTCGATAGGATAAGTTTTATATGGGCAAATAAAAAACACGCCCAATAATTAATAATTTATTCAAAAATAAAAATTAAAAACATATAAAAATTTAAAAAACAACACACACCCAAACCAATCATTATTGCACTAAATCGATTTAACACCTTTTAACTTTACCAAAGCCACCAATTCACAGCTGACAATGTACAAATATAAGGCGCACATTATTTACAATTTCAAAAAACAAAACCACAAAGGCATCCATTTAAAATGCGAGGAAATATGAGTAAAAACATCTAAAAATTATGAGTTAACCTACAGGATGAAGAGGAAATTTACAAACCAAGCGCTTTAACAGATGTAAAAACTCTGATAATGTAAATATTGAACACTTGATTCAACAGGGAAATATAAAGTGAAATTAAAAATAAATAAAAAAGCAATTAAGTCACTATCAAAAGACAGCAAAGCGCTTCCTGTTATGCAAACGCCTAATATAGCAGGTGGAGGTGGTAACCCTTTCCCAGCAACGGTTTTTGAAAAAGGCTGTCGTTGGTTTACACACATGCAAGTTGGAACATGTAAACACCCACTATAACCTGGTTAAAAACATGATGAATAGCTCAAGGTATTTAACTTGGGCTTTCTAATTCAAAATCAGCCCCTCCCTTTTAATATCTTCTAAATATTGATAATGCCATACCACACGTTATGCTCACCCTTGATTGCATAATCTTTCGAGAGAGTTTATCAGCTTGATTATCATTTACATATTACTCGGATCGTTTATTTCAGGCTTGCTATCCGTTTAAGTCTTAAAGGATAACAATAAACAGACAAGTGAACTTAACTGAAAAAGAAGCCACGTCCATGTGACTCTGCTTGCTTGGAAGGTATTAAAATCGACTTTATTTTCTATTAATCCAAGCATATCGGCAGAATATGCAAAAAAAATGGAGAGACACTGTTGGTAATGTTCGAACATATAAAGAATGGCTGCTATATAACCCAGCCATTCTCGCTAATTTCATGATTTTATCTTTTTGAGATTGGTGATAAAAGAAGAGGATTGCTTTTTCTTCATCAACCAATAACAACTAGGCACAAAGAAAAATGATAGAACAGTTGTCAGCACAGTGCCCCCAGCAATCGCGATTGCAAATGGAGGCCAAAAACTACCACCAGCAAGGATCAAAGGCAAAAAGCCACCAACCGTTGTGATAGTCGTAGACGTAATATGCCTAGCACACGTCATTACACCCGACACAATCTCGTCTATGGTACTGGCTTTACTCGCTCTCAACTCTGACAAAATAACTATCGCAGCATTGATCGCAAGTCCCATGAGACCGAGTAACCCTATGATGACTGTAAACCCAAATGGATAACCAGCAATATAAACACTTAAAATGCCCAACATCGCTGATTGAAAGGCAGTTATCAATATTAAACCTGTTGTCGTGAAGGAATTAAATGTCAACACAAGCACAGTTATCAGCAAGACAAAAATTACGCCAACTTTACCCAGTAAACTCCCAACAGCTTGATCTCGCTGTTGAGATTCACCGCCAATTTCCAACCGATAGCCTACAGGCAGCACAAATTGCTCTTTTTCTAATTGCACCTGTATCTCTTTTAAGACTTTTGCAGGCAAGACATCAGTTTGCAAGAATGCCTCCACCACATTAAGTCGCTCTCCATTTCGGCGATGGATCGTACTTTGTTCAGGCACAATACGACTTGTAGCAAATGCAGATAAGAGCAAAGGCTGATCACCCATCACTTCCACATTGGCTAAACCATCCAATCCATCACGATACTGATTATCAAACCGTAAGCTTACCGGCACGGTTTCCGTATCTTCCAAAATACTAGCCACCGTCACGCCTTGTGATTGTGCCTGAAGCTGAGCTGCTACATGCTGTGCTTGAGCACCAGCATGGATCAACTGGGGTTCTTGTGCAACTAACTCAACTTTCGCCGCGCCAGATTGTAATGTTGTTCGCGTATGCGTCACATCAGGATGCGCAATCACAGTCTGCTTTACACGTTGACCTAACTCAGCCAACTTATCGAGCTCTGGACCAAATATTCTAATTTCAATTGGGGCATTGAATGGTGGCCCCTGTTCAAGCTTTCTAACCAGAGTTTGTGCTTCAGGAAATGCCCTATCTAATTCACTTTGCAAGGTTTTTATCAGTGTATTAGCTCGTTCAAAGTCAGTGACTTTAACCATCGCCTGAGCGTAATTTCGCGCTCCTTTGTCCCTTTGCATTAAGTTGTAGTAAAAAATCGGGATATTACGCCCGACCATCCAATCAAGACGCTCAATACCTTCATGCTTAAGAATATGTTCGTCCATTCTTTTAACTAATGCATTGGTTGCATGAATACTGGCATTGTCCGATAGCCGGACTTCGATATGGAACATATCTCTATCTGCAGGTGGAAAAAACTGTTCGGTTAATTGGCCTGCTGAAATAAACCCTAAAATAGGCAATACCATGACACATGATGTAGTGAGTAATGGTGTTTTTAAAGAGCGCTTTAACATCTTCTCAAAAGCCTCACTTAGCGCGCCAAGCCGGATCCCTTGAACTAAGAATCCATTGCCTTTTGTATTGTCAGTTTGAACATATTTTCCTGCGAATACAGCAATTAAGGAATGAGAGATAGCATAGGATCCCACTAAAGCAAAAATCACGCTTAAAGCGATACCACCTACAAACTCACCTGAAGGCCCAGGCATTAATACGATGGGCATAAATGCCAAAATGGTCGTTAAGGTTGAGCTCAGAAGTGGTAGCCAAAAATGATTAACCGCTTTAGATACGGCTTTCATTACCGTTAACCCTTGTTGTCGATATCTTTGAATCGCGTCGGTAATTACAATGGCATTGTCGACCATGATACCCAGAGCCACTACCAAACCGGTCACGGAGATCTGATGAATTGGTAACCCGTACATATTCATACATGCCAGTGTAAACATCACAGTAAGTGGCAGAGCGAGGCCAACAATTATCGCAGCCCTGAGCCCCAAAGTAACGAATAGAACCACAAGGATTAGCGCAAAACCGAGCAAAATATTGTCTAATAAACTACCGAGTCGCTCTTCGGTGTAACCTTTTTGGTCGAACAAGCTGTGTAGTTGAATATTATTGGGGAGCGTATGCTTGAACTCGTTAAGTAAAGTGTCTATCTGCGCTGAGAATTTATCAATACGTACGTCTGGCAGCATGCGTATTCCTAAATAGGCCCCGGGCATACCATCCACCCAAGCAACCTCTTGCTGCGGTTCAACCAGCATGCGCTCGACTTTCGCAATATCACTGAGCTGTATCTGACCATAACGACTATCACTTTGGATAGGAATAGCTGCAATTCGAGCAATGTTAGTAAACTCGCCAGAGAGCTCTACTTGCATTTGAACTTGTGAGTTGGTGATCATGCCCGCAGATATTTTTGCATCTGCATTTTTTACCGCTTGCGCGACTTGCTCAAATGACAAATTGGCCAATTTTAACTTAGTGGGGTCTAAGGTAATTCTCACCTCTTCATTTGCGACTCCAAATAAATGAACCACTTCAACGCCAGTTTGATTTCTTAATCGATTGCGAAGCTCTTTGGTATATCGGTTCACTGCTATTTGTTTTGTCTGTTGCAGCGACGATGATGCCGATTGGTCGGGCTCAATGGTTAACGCGACAATTTTGGTATACGCATAACCCCGGTCATCTTCTAACAAGGGAGATGATGCCTCTTCGGGCAGCTCAATTTGCACATCGTCAAGCAAGTCTCTCAACCTTGACCACACCGGGTTGCTATCGATGACCGCATCTTCTAGCTCGATACTCAGTACACTGATCCCCGAGCGGGACATCGCTATCAAGTTTTTTATTTCTGCTTGTTGTTTTAACTTTTGCTCTATTTTTTCAGTAACCTGCGCTTCTACTCGCGCTGCTGATGCACCGGGTAAGTAGGTAGTCACAAATGCAAAGCGATTGATTATCCGTGGATCTTCGGTGCGAGGTAAACTACTTAAAGCCGCAAAACCCGACACTAACAGTAAGGCGATGAGTAGGACTTGAAAACGCGCATTATTCAACAAAAAAGCAATCATTGCTGCTCACCTCGAGTAGCAACCGATTGGACAATATCTACTTTAATATGCGCTGCAACTTTGTGAGTCCCATTGGCTAAGATTTCTGTGCCATTTTGCAAATCCCCGTCTATATAAGCGTATTGACCATCGCTATGCAGCACTTCAACTGCTGTAGGCTGTAAATGGCCTTGCTCAATTTGGTATATTTGCCAAGTGCCGCGAGTACCGTTAGTGAGTGCACTAATAGGTACCCAATACCCTTTTTTCTGCTGTTTCTTTGCGATTGTCATCGATGCCATTTGCCCTGAAAAAACAACCGCATCATGCGGTAATGCAAAGCGCAATTGAACTGTGCGAGATACGGGGTCTAAATTTGTACCACCGGAACGCTTTTCAGCTTGATATACATGTCCACCCACACTAATGGGCATAGTTTGTTGGATGTTTACCAACAAGTTTTGTGGCACACCTATGCGCACTTCTGAATTACCCTGTTCCAGTACACGCAGTGCAGTTTGCCCCGGTCCCACCACTTCACCAAGAGACACATTTCGCGAAGCAATAACACCATCGAAAGGAGCCTTTAAATGGGCTTTACCAAGTCGAATATCAATCCCTTTAATCTTGACCTTCAACACTTGTAATTCCGCGTTGAGTACGGCGATTTGTGAGCGGTTTTGATCTAACTGTTGCTGTGCCGAATAGTTTGATTTACTGAGTTTTAAGAGTCGTTCGCTATCTTGCTGTGCGAGTGTCAGCTGGGCTTTGACTTTATCTAGGTTGGCAAGGTGTTCAAGTTTTTCAACCTCGAGTAACTGGGTATCTTGCTTCGCAAGCAATTGCCCTTTTTCAATCGCATCGCCTTGATCAGCATAAAGTGCTTCAAGCACGCCATTAAATTCAAACCCGATTTCCGCTTCTTGATGTTTGACTACCTGACCGGTCACTTGGCGAAACTGATAAAAGCCTGTCGCTTCTTGCACACTGTAGGCCGCCACGGGCAGCCCTTGATTTTGCGCATTGTCATCCTCCGCGACACAAAAGTGTGCGTTAAGTAACAACATCAAGCTTAATAAAACTCTCATATATGATCCTTGCGAACTTCTTTACTGTTTATACTTGCCCTGTAGACCTTCAGTTTAGTGTATTGCGCCAAAACTCTGTAGAGTCAGGCAAAGTAAAGTAATTTAAAAACCAAAAGCGAGCCAACTTCGCTCGCTTAAGTAACCCTCTATAAACGGTCACATTAGAATAAAAATACTAAACTTACCTTCATTGTACCGCTGTTTGATTTTTATACTAGATGTACCGATAACATTTAAGTACTAATCTCGTGAATAAATCCATACTCACCCGCAGATTCTTAGCCTTGTTTTCTCAACGCATTTAGGACCCATCTCCATTTAACCAAACAAAGTGACTGTTTGAACAAGGTGAGATGCTCCTTGGTTGGATATGAAAAGTAACTACCAGCATGTGCTTGATTTTGAGCATCTGCTTGTTGATGTTTAAGCGTACGCATTACCTCTCCATATAGTTGTGGAAAATGATTGCTTACCTGCCTATCAATATCTAATAGGCACTCAGCTTTTGGCACTTTAATCATGCGTTGTGCGATGATAGGGCCAGCATCAATCTCTTTATTTTCTACCCAATGGGCTGAGATCCCGTATCTCTGCTGGTTGTATAGGTAGCTGAACATAATGGGAAACAAGCCTCTGCACTGAGGCAAAAAAGCAGGGTGAAAATTAACCACGCCTTGTTTTGGAATGCCAATGACTTCGTCGTGTAAAATCTGATCAAAGTAATAAATGGTCAACAGGTCTATTTGTTTATCCTTGAGTAGATTAACCACCTCAGGAGAATTTACATCTTTGACTTTGATGTGTGTGATCCCAAGATCTTCACAGCGCTGTTTAATACTGGGAAAAACGTCCATTCCGAAGCGTTTTAATATAGGACGGATAAGCGTCGCAAGTACCATTTTAACGAACAGATACTCTGTAAAGCTATAACCTCGGTTACACATATTTTTATAGGCTTGTTTTATAAAACCACCATTTTTCTTTGAGTATGGATCGCTGGTGATCACTAACTTGATGTCATCCTTGTGCGTTTCCAAAACCTTAAGAATTGCCGGCAAGGTCGCCATATTTTCAATATTGCACAGCGCTAAACGCATTACACCATCTCCAACTCTTGGCCATCAAAATATTGATTCAGGGGTCCATACATCGCGTGTTTAGCAGGCGGATGGAAGTTAAATGCATGGATAACTTGGGCTATTGTCGCGAAATAGCCTGTATTGATATAGTTAATACCGCCGACCAAACTCAGTATATTTTGGGTCACATCAGCAAGCACATCTTGCAAGTGATATCGGACACTCAATACTTGGGCAAGGGTATCTTGAGTTTGGTCGTTCATATCATTCGCGATTGCTTTAAGTGATAGTGCACATGCCTCTAGTTGAATATGTACCTTTGCTTTGTCTGAATCTTGTAACCTACCCAATTCACAGGCACGTTCGACTAAACCACATACCATGCCTAAATAAGAAGCGCAGGTGATCAGCTCAAACCATACAAACCCAGCAACATGCGATTGATATGCCGATTTTTCATCAACATTGACCAACATTGAGTGCGGTACAAACACATTCTCCAGCACCACGGCTTCGCTTTGGCTCGCTTTTAAAAACGGTGCTTGCCAAAACTTTTCTACAGAAATGCCTTCGCACGCTTTGTGTATCATTGCCACAGCAAAATACGGCTCACCGGATTTTGGCTCGACTTGAACACTTGCCGTTAATAAGTCCATACAATGGGCTAAGCTACACGGCTTTTTCACACCTGATATGACGTATCCTTTATCAATTTCTTTAGCAATAATTTGGCTCTTCAAAATGCTTTTGCCAATTTGTCCCTCACTAAACGCCGAGGAGACAAGTAAGTTTGAGCGAGAGATCCCTTCTAACATCAGTGACTCTAATCCGTTCCCAACTTTGGCCATTTCTTGCAGTGTCGCAATTGAGAATTGATGCATACCCGCGGCAATCGCCAAAGACGGAGAAGCGCCCCCAATTGCCATTTGTAATTGCACAGCCTGCCATGCACTGAGCCCTTTGCCACCGTATTTCTCTTTAACTAAAGTGGACGCACCGCCAGCTGATTTGAATATATTAATTGCTTGGCTTTGCTCCCCTTCAAGCTCATCAAAATGGGATTCTCTCAAGTGACTTGCCAATTCAGGTAATGTGTCGCGCAGCAATTGCTGCGCTTTTTGGTAGGTACTCATGCAACGGCCTCTGTTTGGCTTGCAAATAACTCACTCAACATTTGTTCGACATTTTGCTTGATTGCGGACTCTGCTATCGGTTCAAGAATGTCTGCAAGTGTTGGGATCCCCATACAAAAACGAGCATCGAATGCGATGGTACACTGCGCGTCATTTAGTGCTTCGATACGCCAACACCCCTCAAAGATGTCTGCGTCTCCTTCTATTTGCGTAAACTCAATTTTTAGATTGGTTTTGTCAAATATATCGCGCTCTCGCCAAGACATTTTGCCGTCATGAAAATGCACTAGCCAGGCAGACTCAGACTCATGTTCGCTAACTTCTGATACTTCCACAGAGATCACAGCTTGGCAATGACTTTCAAACGATTTGAAGTCGGCAATCTTATCAAACGCTTGCTGTGCTGAAGCGTTAACAGTTTGAATGTATTTTACGTCTCTCATGGTCTTTCCTTAAATCTTTTCAATTGCGATGGTGAATGCGCTGTACAACTGTGCTAACTGATCGTCGGTTAAAAATGCGCAAGGGGTAAGGCGCACAGTTGAAGCATTACTTAATGAATGGCTGGTAAGAATATTTTGGTTGAGCAGTAACAGTGTCAGCTGGCCAGCTCGGGCTGGCGTGCCTACATCAATACCAATTAACAGCCCCTCTCCTCGTATGATAATTTGCTCCTCGTGTTGCGCATTTTTAGCGTGTACGATGTCGTTGAGTTTATCGAGGATCTGTTGCCCCAGACGAGCCGCGCGTTGCGCTACTTGCTCACTGAGCAAAACATCAATGGTCGCCTCTGCCGCCGCCAGTGCAATGGGCGAGCCTCCAAAGGTACTTGAATGCAACATAAAATCTTGATTCAAGGGTGCAAATGCTTTTTCTGTCGCGACTACAGCGGCACAGGGCACGACGCCGCCGCTGAGACCTTTGCCAACTAACATCACATCGGGCACGATATTGTGTTTATCTATCGCCCACATAGCGCCTGTGCGTGCCAAACCAGATTGGATCTCATCACAAATAAACAAACCGCCAGACTGGTCACATAATTGCTTTGCGGTATGTAAAAATTCATAACTCAAGGCATAAACACCGCCTTCACCTTGTACTGGCTCTGCGATAAATGCAACAGGCTCGCTGCGCTTTGCAAATGCCGACTTTAAAGCAGCGATGTTATCGCGCTCAACAAACTCAACATTGTCAAATAAAGGAGAAAAAGGTGCTCGAAATTCATCGCGATGCGTTACAGACAGCGCACCCAATGACTTTCCGTGATAGCTACCGGTGAGCGCAATAATGTGCTTGCAACCGTTGGCTCTGGCAAGCTTTAACCCCAACTCCGTTGACTCAGCACCAGAATTGGTGAAAAAAGCGTATTGGATGGCATCAGGACATATATCTACCAGCTTTTTACTCGCGGTCGCCAAATTAGGACTCACTAATGTACGTGAACTCATCGGCATCACATCAATTTGGGATTTAACCGCCTCAACAACTTTGGGGTGTTTATGACCTAAAATAAAAACACCAAAACCACCAAAATCTAAATAAACTTTACCTTTCTCATCGAGAATTTCCGCCGATTGAGCACTTTGTTCAATCGGCAAATTCATCAAGTTGGATAAACGTGCTTTTGAGCGATTACTGTGTGTCTTAAGTAGACCAAGTATATGTTCTCTCACGTTAATCTGCTCCAGACAATTCAGTGATCAGCGGGTGAGTTTGATCATAAGCAACCAAGTTTTTAGCCAGAGTGTGGCGCACATCAAATTCATAACATTCGCCTGCAACTTCCGCTAGCTTGGGCACATCAGATTGAAACCCTTCAGACATATCTAGGTATTTTAAGTAAATAGAGGTTTCTTCAAACATACGTTTAAAACGTTTTGGCAGTGCAGGCATAAAGACTGGCTTAACCAATCGCTCAAAGGTGGTTGGGCTCATCAGTTTTGGAGCTTTAAAGCCGATTGGATATTGTGAGGTGATCTCCTCATCCTCTCCGAGTGTTAACAAGTCCCCTAATGTTTTGGCAAGACCACCTGCCGTTAACCAAAACTCACCCGTCAGCTTTTTATCAACAATGGTTAAAATGCACTTGGCCACAATATCTCTTGGGATTACATCAACCAGAGTATTGGCGTCCCCTGGTACTATTGGAATAACTTCTTTCGTCGCAAGCTTGAGCATGTTGTGGATCCCCTGTTTTTTGGGCATCAATCCGAGCGTACTGTCACCAACAATCACTGACGGACGCACAACAGTAATATGTTCACTCAGACACGCCTCAGCTTCACGCTTACTTTGCTCATAATTATTAAAATCATGGCCATTTCGACCTTTTACAAATGCAGTGCTAATGTGGATAAGCGGTACATTGAGCTGTTCGGATAATTGAATGGCATGCTGCAGCCCCGCCACGTTAATGCCAGCCAACACATCTGGATCGGCAGTAAAGTCAGTTAGTGCCGCACTGTGCACGATACACTCTACCCCTGCTAGCTGTGCTATTTGTTCTTCACTTAAACCAAAATTGGCCTTGCGTATATCACCCTGAATTTGCTGACTAACCCCCTGAGGTAAGTCACTAAAAGATCGTTGATTAACTAGAATAACAATCTCATCATTTGGGGATAAAAGCTCTAATATTGAGAGCCCCACGACGCCTGTCGCGCCGGTTAATAGAAATCTACGAGACATAATTACTCCTTAATCATATTGTGTGTAAAAAGCACGCTAAACCACAAAGTCCCCTTTACGGGTAATAATGATAATGATTTTCAATTTCAGATCAAACAAATATTTTACTAAATTTTAACCTTTGAAATTCGTTTACCTTTATCACGCAAAAATAAAGTGAAGTTGCAGCAACCAATTATTGAAGTATCAAGGAAATGTGCAAAAAATATTGAGACAGGAATATGAGCGTTAAATATTCAAAGTGGACCTGTCTTAGCGGTCTAGGTCCACTATTGATTGTGAGCTAAGTTGACTACACCTTACTTATTTACTACTAACGTATAGTCACCAGCACCTTCGTAAGAATAAACAATAATACGGTAGTAACCGCTTGTCGCATTGTAAGAGATCGATTCTACCGACGTGGGTGTTTCAGATACTGCGACTCTTTGCCAACTACCACCTTGCCAGCGTTCTAATTTCAAATCAAAGTCCGCATTGCTTGGGCCATTTAGGTCAAGCTTGATGACACCACCTGCATACTGAAACCAGCTGCCATTAGGTTGGATCTGTTGGGCTTTATTCGCGAGTGTTCCGCGATAAGTCTCACCTTTTGGAGGCTCAACAACAGACGAATCCAAATCAAATGAGATGGTTTGTGCGGGATCTGAGATACCTGATATAGATAGCCCAGAGTCAGACCCATTCCACCACAATGCATTTGTGCCTCGTGACGACAAACTATTTGGCAGGACGCTGCTAAATTCACCGCTGGCCCCATACAAGTCCGTGCTGTCACCGCGATTTACTTTATTTTCAGGGTCACGATTACCATCAGCATGCTCCATTTGAATGTATGGGTACCACTCATTGGAGTTACTTCCCTTGGAGTCTACGTGCCAGATAGCTAAACCTTGGCTGGGTTGCTCTTTATTTTGGCCTGACTTATGAATTGCTTCGATATAGAACGCTTCATTTCGATTGCTCGGATTGGTCCACTTATAAGATGTATGGCTGCCTGATGTATGACTTAAGCGACCAGTCGGTGCATTAGCATCTACAGCTGGATTAAGTTCAGTTACTGTATCCCATCCAGCAATCGCTCTAAAATGCGCGACAGGTGGTGTCGGCCTAAACTTATTAGTAGTGCCAATTGCACCGAAGCCCATTACCCCGTAACTGGCCACAGATCCGTGAGAGCTGCCATCGTAATCATAGAGATCAGGCCAATTTGTAATTAGATGCCCTGATTCATGTACAAAGGTACCTATTGAAAGGCTCGCACGCATATCCGTAATTTGATATCGATCTGTACACACTCCATCAGCGCAAAATCTCGGACTCAACCTTGCCATATGAGGCCATAGCCCCTTAGACCATGCACTGTCAGAATTGCCAGCATAAAAGATGTTTAATCCGCGAATTTGATTGCTGCTATTGGTAGATAAAGTGGAAAAATCAAAACCTTGTTGATACTCTAGCCAATCGAGCGCCTCTTTAATCAGCTCTTGCGAACGCACCGTTGAACTCAAGCTAGAATCAGCATAATAGGCTTTGTTCTTTTTCGCTGTGTAATAAGCAGTGACCGTGTTGGTGTAGTCAAGCTTGTTATTCGATACTTCTAAAAAGTAACCACGTACTGATTGTGCATTCCCAAACTCAGTGTAGTTTTGATTATTTAAAAAGCGCTCTACTTGAGATTTTGAAATAGTCCCTCGCTCATCAGGGAAGTCGATTATTATGGTTAACCCTTTGATTTGGCCAGTCACCTGTGCCGTCACATCTGTGCTTTGCGTACGGACAAGTAGTGGACTTTCAAGAGCTGGTAACAATTCACTTTGCTTTTGCTCTACTAATGCCTGAATAGCTTCTTTCGATAACCCAACTTCTGGGCCAGAGGCAATGCTAACTATCCCACTCTTTGCCTCATCTAGATCTGAAACTAATACCCCTGTCGAGACAAGGCCTGTTCCTGCCTTGTTCACTGATGCATAAGCCATCCCGTTGAGTTTTTCATCAAATACAACCAATTTGCCAGAGCGCGTTCTTTGCTCTGCATAATAGGTATTACCCTGTAAAAAGACAGAGACAACTTCACCATTGGGCTGAGTAAATTGATATTCTTCATTTTGATAGGGAATAGCGGCTATAGATAGCGTCGGCAAAAGGATTGATGACAACGCAACAATGTTTCTTACTAATTTCATTATAGTTTCCTTTACAAGTTTTCCTGATACGGAAACTAAAGTATTGACCTTTTTTTAACCGAATTCAATTCTTATTAACGGTCAGAGAAGTATTTTTTTGCAATGATCCGCGAAGAGCATAACCTTTCAAGCTTAACTTTTTTTCCACTTGGAGACTTTATACGTTTGATATCTGGAGTTTTTTTAAGTTGCTCTTGCAATGCCTGAGCTAAATCTTCGCGCTGAAAAAGCTTTGAATAAAACTGGAGAGAGGGCCCTAGTTCACTCTTGAGCAATATTGGTATTGATTCAATTAATGTGTGCACTCTATCATTCGAGAGATCAACACCTGAATTAATGTACTCGTACAAGTACTTTTGCCACATAAAAAACAATTTGAAAGCGGGTTGACCACTTTGTTCTACTTCTAAAGCAACTGAGCTTCGAAATCGCGTAAAGCTATTCCAGTCATCTAAAAAAATTTGCGTGTTGAGTAAATTTAACCCAGTCCCAGCAGCATAAGCGGATTGCCCCATTTCAGAATGAAAACGGAATGCGCGAATATACATCAGTTGAGCATGACGATACTTTTCTTGATCGAAATAGATGTTACCCAGATTATTCTTGATATTCGCTATTATTTCTCTGTCTTCGGCCAACATTAAAGACTCTTTTAGGATGTTTGCCGCTTTTTGTGGCTGACCACTATACCGATATACGACAGCCATATTGTTAGCCACTCGACTAAACTCTTTAGGGTCGACCGCATACGAAATAGCACATTCGTTCAATATCTCTGCATAACTGTAGTCGTGAATACGCCGATGATAAATTGCCACTGCTGTTGCAATGTCCAGCTCTGTGCCTTCTATTGCACTTTGCCAACTATCACGTTCAAATATGGACACAACATGCTGTACGATTGCAGCATCATTGGCTCTAACACCTGACTCCAAGCCGACAAGGTAGAGCTCTAATAACCCTCGGCTGGGCTTTTTAGGTAATCTGGATTGTATCGAGCTAAATACATGTGCGGCCTGTTGCGGGTTTTGACTATTGAGCTCTTTTATTTTATTGAGAGTCATGAACATTTCGCTTGGTGACATCACAACCACTACCGATAACAAACCTGCTATAAACATAATGCCACTACTTTCTTGGTACCCTGTCTAAGCATGGTATAGAACATAATGAAAACCAAGCTTGGGTTAAGAATTTCTCAATTGACCTGAATTCACCAAATTACTTTCATTTCATCAAACCACAAGTTCGCCCGCAATGAGTACAAGAAAATTTGTTTGGAATACGCATCAAGAAAACATTTATTTAACATTTCGGGACAAATAAAACATATGAAAAAATTCATTCAATTTTATTAACATTAAAAATCAATGACATAACAATGAAAAGAAAGTACCCGATAAAACTACTAAAATCAACAATAGAAATTCAAGAAACATACAACATTGTAAATATTGGATTTTTTCAACTCATATGAAAAAACGCATAAAAATACAACAAATAAAAACAAAAGACGCATTTAAGTTACATATGAAGTTTTTCATCATAAACAGTTTACATTTTGAAAACATCCATGTAGGATGAAGTTGTTCCTTTGGAGACACCACTTAATTAATTAAGTAACTCCTAGAACTCCCGAGAAGTAGAGCTTACTGATAAGGATGTTGGTTTATTGGGTATTTCCTTGGCAAAGATTATTGCTATTGGAGATTGGGCAGGCGATAGCCTGCCTTTTTTTTGTATTGTAAATGGACCCAAACTCTCCCTTGTATACGTATCACTTGGTATAATAATCTGGTACCTATATCCATGGAAAAAGAAATGCTACGCCAACCGTTTTCTGTTCTTGTCGTTATATACAATCAAAATAAACAGTTTCTATTGCTGCAAAGGAAAGACGACCCCGAGTTTTGGCAATCAGTTACCGGAGGGATAGATAGAGGTGAAGCTCCATTAGCCACTGCCTATCGTGAGTTAAAGGAAGAAACCGGCATAGATGCTCATGTCCTAGGCCTCGAAATAAGATCTCATGACGTAATTAATCAATATGAAATTCGCCCTCAATGGCGACATCGTTATGAAAGCAGTGCAAAAATCAATTCAGAGCACGTTTTTAGCATTTGTGTTCCAAACGATATTGCAGTCAAGTTATGCGCTGAAGAGCATACAGACTACATCTGGCTAGACCAAAAGGATGCAGCAAATACAGCATGGTCTGCAAGTAACAAAAAAGAAATCCTCGCCTTGTAATGATGCGCCCTTGATTTAGATGCTAAAAAGCCAATTCATATTGGCTTAAACAGCATTGTTTGCCAAGTTGTGTGGGCACGCCCCTGCGCATCCTGTTCTTTATCCGTAATAAGTTCCAAACTTAAATCAGCACTTTGTGCCATAGTTACAAGCACTTCGGTGTCAAAATTAGTGAGACCTCGGAGCTCAAGGTGCTGCTCGTCAGTACAGTGTCGCAATTTGATGACTAATAACCCCTGCGGTTTAAGCAATTGCCTTATTGTTAGGAGAGCTTGAATACAAGCATGGCTATCAAGATAATTAAACACTCCACTTACCAATATAATGTCAAAAGTGTCGTACTGCTTTTTCACTTTAACAAGACGCGGTAACTCATCGCGAAACCAAATAATCGGCAGCTCTCGTGTGTAAGCCTGACCTAATCGGTTAATAGAACTAACAGGCTCAACGGCGACCACTTCTGCGCTTCTATTTTGCTCAACAATAAACTTAGCATCCCTGCCTGCACCGGCACCAATGTCCAAGAAGCTCAAATGCTCTTTCACTAGATAGGGTTTAAGATGAGTAAGCCAATTTGCGTGTAATGATTCAAAGCAGTCTGTCTGGTATATCTGTGCTAATTTCAATGCGTTTTGTTCGTAGTACTGCGCGGTCATGGTACAAAGGCCCCAATTGATTGTATCTGCTTTTAGTATCTATGATAGGTAACCTGTATAACAAAATAAT
This sequence comes from Pseudoalteromonas obscura, assembly GCF_030135505.1. Lineage (NCBI taxonomy): Bacteria > Pseudomonadati > Pseudomonadota > Gammaproteobacteria > Alteromonadales > Pseudoalteromonadaceae > Pseudoalteromonas > Pseudoalteromonas obscura. The sequence goes on along the minus strand of NZ_JASJUT010000010.1, from coordinate 10,615 downwards.
GACAATCAGCCACTAGTTGAAATCGTGAAACCGTTTAAACATAGATCAATAATGACGTTAGCAACACTAAAAAAGAGCTATTTTTACTCTTAACAACATCATGCTATTGTAAAGGCTCTAGCAATAAAAGGACTCAAATCTTATGGACCCAGTTACAACGATACTGAACTTTCTTTTTACCATTGAAGCCGTTTTACTTATTTTTGTTATTGTACTTTTAAAAGGCTCAATTAAATTTGTCCCGCAAAATCGCGCCTGGATAATTGAACGTTTTGGTAAATACCAATCAACAAAAGAAGCGGGTTTAAATTTTATAATTCCCTTTATTGACCAAGTAGCGGCCGATAGGAGCTTGAAAGAGCAAGCAACCGATGTACCTTCTCAATCCGCGATTACTCGCGACAATATTTCTTTAGTCGTAGATGGAGTCTTGTATTTCAGAGTACTCGACCCGTATAAAGCAACGTATGGTGTTGATGACTATGTGTTCGCGGTCACACAATTGGCTCAAACCACCATGCGTAGTGAACTGGGCAAAATGGAACTGGACAAGACCTTTGAAGAGCGTGATATGTTAAACACCAATATTGTGACTGCGATTAACGCTGCATCAGAGCCGTGGGGTATTCAAGTATTACGCTACGAAATCAAAGATATTGTGCCACCTAATTCAGTCATGGAAGCTATGGAAGCACAAATGAAAGCTGAGCGTGTTAAACGTGCTCAAATTTTAGAATCTGAGGGCGATCGTCAGGCCGAAATTAATGTTGCCGAAGGTAAAAAACAGGCTCAGGTTTTAGCGGCAGAAGCTGAAAAAGCAGAGCAAATATTAAAGGCCGAAGGTGAGGCAAAAGCCATCATTGCTGTTGCAGAAGCTCAAGCAGATGCATTGAGAAAAGTGGGTGAAGCAGCCAATACACAAGAAGGCCAAAAAGCCATTCAACTCGATTTGGCAACCAAAGCAATTGCTGCAAAAGAAGCGATTGCTAAAGAATCGTCAGTTGTACTGCTACCAGACAATGGAACGGATGCCAGTTCACTCGTTGCTCAGGGCATGTCGATAATTAACACCTTAAACAGTCAAAAGAATGGGTAATGTATGGCCTATCTCACAGAAAACTTACCACAAGCATTAATTATTTTTGGCTTGTTAGCACTCAGTATTGAAGTGATTATTCTAGGGTTTTCAACATTTGTGTTGTTTTTTCTAGGCCTGTCACTTGTAGCCAGTGGTACATTCATGTATTTCGGACTGGTCGAACCAAACTTACTCAACGCGGCATGGATAAACGGTATCTTAACTGCGGTGCTAGCGCTACTTTTATGGAAACCACTCAAAGCAATGCAAGCACAACAAGACACCAAACCCGTGGAAAGTGATTTTGCTGAAATTAGTTTTACATTAGAACAGGACTTGACCGAATCAAACCAAGTCCATTACCAATACTCTGGTATTCAATGGCAAATTAAAAGTAAATCTGACTTACCTAAAGGCACGCATGTCAAAGTCATCGAAAAATCAGTGGGCATACTTTGGGTTACGCCTGTGGAATAAGCCACCAATTGAAAAGCGCAAGCCCACTGCGCTTTCTCCTAATTTTTCTATATTGCTAAATGACTTAACAGAGCTTGGTAATAGTCGTTCCACACATTGAACCGACACTACTATCTTCTCCAAACTATCAGCTTAAAAACCCGCATGCTCACAACTTAATTTGTTCATATTTCAGACACACCGACTTCATCTTCGGCCCATAACATAGTGAATGACGCAGCAGTTATAAGCCATAGTCTAAGCAAGGAATAACCATGCACGACAATTGTAAACTAAGCTTGTTGGTGGTTCAGACACTGTTGCTGATAAGCCAGGCTCATTCAGCCCAACTATTTAAGGCTCAAGACAATAAAGAAACAGGCTATAGCTATGCTAGAGAGCCGGGCGAATTTGTAACTAACAGCACTATCTACCGAGATTCACCTAAGAAAAGCATAGGTGCTTTATGAGTGCGAATTTTAGGTCAACGGGTTGAAAAATAGATGATCCATTTGAAATCAGGCATAAATTAAGCGTGCTGAATCCATTTTTTTACCCAAATTAGTCTCTAAATATCGTGTATCTCGTGAAGTGTAATATTACTGTGACGCACGTTCATACAAGGCTCTAAGGTAGTTCAATGAACTCAATGGCTGTTGAATCGCTGTATCGCTTTAAGGGCATTCTCTTGATATTGCTCATTATTTAAGTCAGCAAATAAAAGGTGTTGCTCACCAATCACTCCGGTGAGCCCTTTTTTACTGGCATAAAACTGACCTGATGTTAGCTGTTTATCAAAAATAGCGGACAAATACCGCCCAGCTCCTACTTCAACTCGGTGCACCTTACCCAACCATAACATTACTTGCATCATACCTTTCATTGCGTATTGCTTGATCACAGGTAAAGTATTAAACCCTTCAGTCCCAGTCGTAGCCCCAGGGCTCATGGTGATAAATTTGATGTGTGGGTTGCGTCTAGCCATGGCAGACATCCAAAGCGCCCCCATATACTTTATTGGCCCATAGTGCGCTGTTGCATCTTGATTCTTCGAAAACGCAGAGCCGTTACAAATGGTCGTAAACTCCTCCACTGACGAGGTGGTTAGATTGGGACGTGGCATACCCATTTCAGTCACGCCACGAGCAGCTTCCGAGCCCGCATACACAGCAACTTGAGTCAGCTTGCCATATTTTAGCAATTCTTCCGTTAGCACACTGTGCCCTAATAAGTTCACAGCAAATATCTGCGTAACGCCGTCACTATTTAGCTTCGAGAAGTCCCTTCCGCCTGTACCGCCAGCATTCATGATTAATGCGTCCACACTATGAGGCAATGACTCAACAGCGCGTTTAACAGAGCTAGTGTCACTGACATCAATTTCAACTATTTTAAAAATGCTGCGCCCCGTTAATTGTTCTAGTTCTTGTTGCGCAATGAAGGCTTTTTCTCGGTTTCGACAACCCAAATAGACAACTTCAACCTCAGGGCGAGCCGCGAGCTGTTTCGCTGCTTCTTTACCTAAACCTGCATTTGCTCCTGTAATTAATACGCGCTTGATCATGATGTAACCTTTCACTTAATGATGATGTAATGTTCAATACGACTAGATTAAACGATGCACTAAGCGATTTTTTGATATTTCTTGCTGTCTTGTTTATTGAGCAAAAAAAAGCCTGACGGATCAGGCTTTGGGCTTTATTGGAATGTTCAAGTAGATTTTGTTATTGGGGTCGGCATCATTGAAGTTAGCGGGCAGTAATTCAAAGTCCGGTTTATCTGCATATTCATAGCTGCTTTTAGGTAGCCAACTTCCCCAAATATAGCGCAGTGTTTCTTCTAGTTTAGCAATGGGCCCTATATGAGTGAACCGAGCATACGTCTGGGCTTCAAGCTCACGCGTGATAAGGCCTTCAGGCACATCGTCGAAGTTTTCAACTTGTGCTGAGCATATATAAACAAACCGCGTGGTATCTTCAGATTCTTCATAGTTTTCATATATGCCAAAAAAGTCACTGCCGACACGGTTTGGTATTTTATCTCTGTATGGTCTAAAGCCCGACCACAACTTCGGCAAACTTAAATCACCGTCATCATATTGATTTGCAATACCGACAATTTTCATTGCTGGTTGCTCAATAATTTCGGGCTCCATGCTGATATTATTCTGTAAAAATGCCAAGTCATTTTGGCTGACTGGTTTTTTATACAACAACCTAAACGGTTCGTTGATCTTTCTATATTGTGCAGGCGTCATATCAAACAACGCCTTAAATGCACGTGTAAACGCTTCTTGAGATTCAAATTGGCATTCAATTGCCAGCTCTAAAATCCCAACCTCTTCTGTTAGCAAACGTTTTGCCGCCAATGTTAAGCGCCTCTTACGCAAGTATTCTTTAGGTGTATCTCCAACCAATGCTTTAAACACCCTACTGTAATGATAAGTTGAATAGTGTGAGGCTGTCGCAATTTCATGCACACTGATTTTTTCAAATAAGTGTGACTCAATATATTCAATGCTCTTAAAAAACCGCTCCATCTCATAATCCTCAAAGTTCTTTACTAAATTGCTCAAGCACGTGCCATATCTGACATTAGCACATTTTCTTCAGCATATTTTTTCAACCCCGTGAGCAGTTTGCCAAATGCAATCGGAAATACCAATCTCAACAGTGGATAAAATGGGTAAGCAAACAGCTTCAGCTGAGGAGAGGCAACCCAAGTTACCTCTGATTTATTGTGGCCGATTGAACGCACTGACATATGAACATGGTTTTGCTTAATAGGCACAATTTTAGGGTTGTTGACAGGTAAGACATCAAATGCCAAATATCTACCTTGCTCACTGTATTCTGTGATCACCTCTTTGACCTTAGCGCCATTGGGGTCAGAATTTAAGTCGCAGATACGCCCTTCCATTGGCGCTCCAGACAACCCTTTACCAGCCCCCAGAGCCACTGAATTTGGGATAGGGCCCATCCATAAATGTGCCTTATCAAATTCGTGGGCGATTAAATGCCAGACTTGCTCTGCGGGTTTATTGATGATGATTTTTTTAGTTACTTTCATAAGTACACCTGTGTGTGTTGTGTTGATAGGTGTACTTTAGAAAATATCCAAAGCGCGTTTTTGATATTTCTTGCTATCTCAATAAAAAGTTTCTCAAGGCAATGCAATTCACCTTATTTTGGGCGGCTCAGTAGTTGAATTTAAAGCCGCCCTAACGGAACTTTTTCAGTTCTGAGAAACGCTGACTATTCCTGCTTGGACAGTATACAAGTGTGCTCAGCGGCAAAGTTATTAAATGAAGTCTCGAGTGGTTAAACCCACCAATTGCAAAACGCTAATTAATGGGTTTAACAGGCAGATTAAGCCTTTAGTTCAACAAATTATGGCTTCGAACAAATACCGACAACTTATTTGCAATATCGGTATGCTCAGCTGTTGTTGGATGCCAAATACACCCTTCCAGTGGTGAAGAGAAAGTGTGAGAGTACAGCTTATCTATTCCCTGCTCTTCTAGTTTTGCTTTTGCCTCTAATGTTGCCGGAATAATAAAGTCATATGGATATGCAGGTCTTGGCATAAAAACAATTGGTGCGTTGGGGAAGCGATAGCGCACAGTGTTAACAAACTCTACCATGGTCGAAACCCAGTCTGCTTTCACGTCCTCAATCGTCTCCCAAGGCTCGTGTGGCTGAGGATCTGTACTGAAATCGTTAGTACCCACTTCTATCACTACCAAATTAGGATGTGTATCTTCATAAGCTTTATTGTCACCAAACACAGCCGTTACTTTGTCAAAGTAAGTACGCAAATTGTGGTGAGGATCATTGCCGCTCCAATTGCGGATCAAACCTAGGCCCGAATAAGACACTTGAGTAAAACTGGCCTCCAACAGAGACGCCGTTAGATAAGGAAACGCCACTCTGGCATTGCTGGTATCTACAATTTCGTTCCAAGTGCACTGGCGCTTAGTTGACTCACTGCCAAAGCCCGCACTAATAGAGTCACCGATAAATAAAATATGGGGTTGCTGCTGCCAAATTCCCTCTAATCGACCATCAGTCGTAAAGCTTAAAATTTTGGTGTTATTACTGTAGTTTTCCCAACGTTTAACGATTTCAATGTCTACCGTTTTTACATCCTGTTGGGCAAATACGACGTGCTCCTCAAAGTTGCCATTTTGCCCTGTGACAATTTTCTTGTGCAGTACCCCATCTACTAAGACATCAAACTGATCACCATATCCAGCCATTGTAACTTTAAGTGATTTCCCAACTAGCTTGGTTTTGAGCTGTGTTCCCGGCCAGTTAAACTCTACTTGGCCTTTATTGTAATGTTTACTAACTCGCCCTTCATATACGATGGCATGATGGGTCGCCTTATAACTCTTCGCAAATACGGCACTGGAAAAGAGCCCTCCGACGCAGCTGAGCACAAATGCCAGTAGCGACAATTTGATAGATATTAACCTTAACATGTGTCATTCCTTAAATGAGTTTGTATCCGAGACTGTATTCCAATGTTACCTATTGCCTCGTGATATACCCCAATGCTGGTTAACTCCTTCAGTCATTGGGAATTTGATCAAATACAACTCACTCCATTTGAAAAAAACTCATACAGCGCACGTCTGTTTACTATCCGACCTTGTCGCTATTGTATACACAGGCACAATAATCTTAAAATACAATCATTCTCATTTTAGAAGACACAAATCTGTGAACAACCGTATTTTAGTCGTAGAAGACGACATTACTCTCAATCAACAAGTCTGTGTGCTACTTAGCAACAGGGGCTATCAGGTAGACTGTCTTCACGATGGCGAACAAGGACTTAGTCAGGCGCTGGCTATCGATTATGACCTCATCATTTTGGATATTCGCTTACCAAGTATGGAAGGCTACGAAATTTTGGCTCAGCTTAGAAAAATAAAACACACACCAGTCTTGATTTTATCTGCATGTGGTGCTGAGCAAGAGCGTATTAAAGGCCTCAGCTTAGGCGCGGATGATTACCTTTCTAAACCTTTTAACCTTGATGAGTTGGTATTGCGTATAGAAGCAATTTTAAGGCGTGTCCACGCAAGTCATACCCAAGCACAAACGCCATTTGAGATTGTCTTGGCTGACTTGCACTTGGATAGACAAAAGCAGCTTGCCGCCTATAACAAAGAGACGCTAGATATCACTGCAATTCAATTTAAGTTGCTGTGGCAGTTAGCCCACAATCACAAGGAAACCCTTAGCAAAGCATTCCTTTACCAGAGCGTACTTGAACGCCAATTTAGCCGGTATGACCGCAGTTTAGACATGCACTTGAGTCGACTTCGAAAAAAACTAGTCGCGGTAGGGCTAAGCCCTGAGTCGATTACAACCGTACATGGCAAAGGGTACCGTCTGCATGTTCAACCTTAAAGCCTCTTATTTCTTACGCTTGTGCGCGCTGGTCATAGCGGGCTCAATCATATTGTTCGGTGTGATCGATTACTTGGTCAACCACACCGAATTCAGAATGAGTCAAATCAAAGTAGAACATCAAGAAGAGTTAATTGCACTAGGCCAACAAGCAGAACAACTGTTCTTAGACGGTGATATGGCGGCTTTGAGTACATACGTAAAAAACATAGAGCAAGAGCACAATACTTGGGCTGCGGTCGTACAGCGTGAGCTGACCCCACTGGCAGATACCCAACTTCAGCAATACTACCTCGATGAGTTTACACTGGGCCGAAATGTACGCTGGAAAATCCATTTATATTTCCCCCGTAACCCAGTGATGGACATTCCTTTTGCTGATGACAGGACTCACTTTTTAATTCAGCTTCCCAGCCATATGCGTCCAGGCAATTACTGGAAAGTCACTTACATTGTACTGCAATTTTTCGTACCATTTTTGGTTCTAGCGGGCATTTGCTGGCTGCTATATCGCGCCATCATGAAGCCTCTAAAACAACTTGAACAAACAACACGCGCCTTTGCCGATGGAGATTTAGACAGCCGTGTGGGAGACAAAATTTCGAGCCGAGATACGGAGTTCAAACAAATTGCAGCGACATTTGACAAAATGGCCCACTGCACCGCCAACACCATTCGCGCACAAAGGCAGTTTATCGCTGACTTTTCGCATGAAATTAGAACGCCAATTACGCGTATAGAAACCGCTTTGGAATGCCACAAATCCGGGTTAGACCAACCAGATATGCTTTCTCGCGTGGCCAAGAACACCAACACCATGAGAGAACTTGCCGAAAATACACTCACACTAACATGGCTCGAAAACGAACGTTTTTGCCCACACACAGACACTGCAAATAGCCCGTTTGATCTCGTTGATTTGATTGATTGTATTGCTGAAGAAGTTAAGTTTGAAGCCCCACATTTACACTTTCAGCTGAACATGCCAGAAACACAGCAGCACAATAGTGACGCCCGAGTGCTTGGTCAGGTCATAGAGAATGTGCTCAGAAACGCCAGCCGGTATGCCACAAAGCATATCTCCGTGGTAGTTGATAAGCACACAATTCAAATATTAGATGATGGACCCGGTGTCGCTGAGAGTGAGCTAGAAGATATATTTCAACCGTTTTATCGCAGTCATGGTTATTCGCATACGCAACCTGATAGTCACTCGTTTGGTTTGGGTCTAGCACTGTGTAAAAGGCAGATGGAGCGCCTAAACGGACATATCTACGCACAAAATACACCCAAATCCGGATTATGTATCGTCATTGAGCTCTAAAGCCAACCGTAGTCACATAAATTAGCACCAAATGTCACTGCAAATGTAACAGTTGTAAAAGTGCTTTGTTTTGGGACAGAACCATGAATAATACACAGCGTATTGATAACTATTTTCATTTAAGATAAAGGAACACACCAATGCAGTTTGGTTTTTCTCGCTCATCTATCGCCCTTGCTGTGGCAGTTGCAACTTTTGGTTCACCTGTTACTTTAGCCGACAACAAACAACAAAAGATTGAAATCATCGAAGTTCACGGCAAAGTTTCTGACGCCGATATGATCATCGACCAAACTGATCTGACTCAACTACAAGCGAATGACCTGTCAGATATATTCAGATCACTTCCACAAGTATCGGTAGGTGGTTCAAACCCAGTCGCGCAAAAAATTTATGTTCGCGGTCTAGAAGATACCATGCTTAATGTCAGTATTGATGGCGCGTTGCAAGCTGGCTATTTGTTTCACCACCAAGGTCGTCTATCAATTGAACCTGAACTGCTCAAGCAAGTAGACGTGGTGGCAGGTGCGGGGGACGCCACATCTGGCTCGGGCGCGCTAGGTGGTGCACTGAGATTTAAAACTAAGAGTGCCTCAGACTTGCTTGCACCAGATGAAAATTTTGGCGCCTTATTCAAGCTAGGTTATTACGGCAACAGTGAAGGCTTCAAAGCAAGCTCTACCGTATATGGTCGAGTCACTGACGATATTGATGCATTGGTATCACTGATCAAGCGCGACACAGAGAACATGGAAGATGGAAACGGTGATGAAATCCCTTACTCTCAGTCAGAGCAAGAAGTTGGCTTTGCTAAAATTAGTGGTGATATAACTGACACACAATCATTTAGCCTAAGTCACGATGTGCGCCACGATGACGGCACACGCTTACTGCGTGCCCATTGGCACCCAAGCCGTAAAAACTTACCACTGCCGCAAGAAAGCGAGCGTACAACAAATACACTAAATTATTTTTACGCACCGCATGATGATCTCATTGATGTCGCTTTTTCAGCGTACCAAACTAAAAACTCTATCACGCACGCACACCCTAAAGGTGAAAATAGAGCGGGTATTGTTGTTCAAAACACTTATTTCGCCGAGTATGACTCACAAGGTTTTGATATCAAGAATATTGCGCTCTATAACACTCACAAAATTGTGGCTGGATTTGACTACAGAGACGACGAAGCGATATTAGAAGACATTGGATCAAACTATGAGCTGTCCGGTGTTGAGAAAGGCAAAGTGCTGGGTATCTATATTCAAGATTACTTCCAAGTGACAGAACAATTTCAGATCAGCACAGGTGTAAGATACGACAACTACGAACTTGACGATGACAACGGTCACAATTTTGACTCTAGCGGCTTTAGCCCTAATGTGAACCTTACTTATGAGCTTACGCCTGAGTTATCGGTTAATACTGGTTACGCAAAGGCTGTTCGAGGTCAAAAAGTAAAAGAGCTATTTGTCCTTGGTTATTATGATAATGACGTAAACTTGCGCAAAGAAGTTGCTGAAAACATCGAATTCGGATTTAAATATCTCGGTGACAACCTCGTTGTGCAAGCTGACGTATTTGTATCGACGATTGATGATGCTGTTTCTACCGCAAAGAACCTCGAAACACAGGCCGCCCACATACTGAGCAACGTCGGTGATTTAGAGAATAAAGGGCTAAACATCAATGCTCGCTATAGCTTTGAGAAAGTATCTTTGTCTCTGGCATTTAATAGCAGCAGCCCTGAGTGGAAAACGCATATAAACCCAGCGCTTGCAGGAACCCCTATCTCCGATCAAGACTGGTCTATTGGTACCTCTGTTGGTGATACTTTAACCTTGGGCGCTGACTACTCACTCACCGATTCAATAGAGTTGGCTTGGCAAGCACGTCTGGTTAAACGCCTTGATGATGCTGGCACCTATGTCTGGGACAATACCCAATTACCAGAAAAGGTAGGCTATGGCGTTCATGACTTAAAAGCGACGTGGTATATCACGGACAACGAAAACTTAAAACTGGATGTCGCCATCAAGAATGTGTTCGACAAGTTTTATTATGACCATGCAACCTATGCAGCACTTGGCCCAATTGATACAGGTGTTGCGGAGCCAGGACGCGATATTCGCGCCACCATTACATGGCAACTGTAATAACAAAATTCTAGTCAGCTGAACAAAGAGGCCTGAAATAAGGCCTCTTTTTTCTTTTAGTGTCCCGTCCTAAATAAGGTTGACACTTTTCCAACTTAAATTTGGAGAATGTCATGACATCAATATCTAAGAGAACTCAAAAAGATTATTCGCTTGCCTTTAAATTATCCGTTGTTGATAA